>CAWKDT010000002.1:0-91364 GCA_963848445.1 Candidatus Dormiibacterota bacterium | reverse complement strand
GCGTTTCCTTTGTCAGATAAGGGCTGTCGCCCGACCCCCGGTAACAGTGCGGGACCGTTGTCTGGGCCCAATAGAGTCCCAACGTCATCGAGCAGTGCCTGAGTGACGTGCAGGTGTACCTGCCTCGTTTCGTCGCCCGCGCGCTCAGGATCAGGTGTCAGGCGACGGATTCCAGTATCGCGACAGCAAGGCCTGGATATACAAACTAGCGCCGCCCGGACAGCTCTATTTTGAATCCTCGACCCGATGCGAAGCCGACGGGCTCCAGTGAATCTTGATGTTGGTCGCCGCTTCCGGATGTCCAGAAAGCCACTTGCGCGCATAGGGGCAGATGGGCACCACCGTCAGATGGTCGAGCTCGGCCCACTCGATTGCTGCGCGGACGAGGTCGCCGGCGATGCCTTGGCCACTCAGTGCTTCGGGGACGCGGGTATGAACCAGGATCAGACGGTTGCCTCTGCGTCGATAGACCAGCTCAGCCTCTCTCCCGTCCTGCGTCCAAACGAGGCGGTCGTGAGCCGAGTTGCGCACAATCCGATGGTGAGGCTCATCACGGGCCACGATGCTCAGGTGCACCTCCCCAAATCAAACCCAAGCCGGGCTGCCGTGATGGACACTAATGGTGGTCGAACGCGAGGAACGCGTGGACTGCGCTGACGGCGGCCGATCCCTCTCCGACCGCGGCCGCGACGCGCTTGGTCGAACCTGATCGAACGTCCCCTGCCGCGAACAACCCGGGGCGGCTGGTCTCATATGGGAGCGGTCGCCGGCCGAGCGTGCTCCAGTACCGGCCCAGCTGTTCATCGGTGAGCGCGCGGTCAGTGAGGACGAACCCGCGGCCGTCGAGCGCGGCACATCCGCACAGCCAGGACGACTGAGGATCGGCGCCGATGAACGAGAACAGCGCCGCCGCCGGGACGCGAGTTTGTGTATGCGCTCGGTCGATGCGAACCGCCTGCAGCGCGTCATCACCGTCGAGGCCGACGACGTTTGCGCCGGTCATCACCTCGATGCGCGGATGGCACACGAGTTGATCGACGAGGTACCGAGACATGTGAGCGTTGACGTCAGATGCTCTGATGACCACCGTTACGGCGCTGCCTTTGTCGGCGAGGAAGACCGCTGCTTGACCAGCCGAGTTGCCGCCGCCGACGACCATAACCGGGCTGCCGGCGCACTGTCGCGCCTCCAGTTCGGTGGCGGCATAGTAGACACCACCATTGATCTCAAACTCCGCCAACCGCTCGATGGGCAACCTGCGGTACTGCGCTCCGGTAGCTGCAATGACTGCCCGCGCGGCGATGGTAGTTCCGTCCGACAACTCCAGGCCAAAGTGTCCGGCCTCCTCACGCAGAGCCATCGCTGTGCACGGCGCGCTGAGCCTCGCGCCGAACTTCTCTGCCTGTACCAACCCGCGCTGCGCGAGCTCCGCCCCGGGGATCCCAGTCGTGAACCCGAAGTAGTTCTCGATCCTGGAGCTCGTGCCCGCCTGACCGCCCGGCGCGATCATGTCCAAGCCGAGCGTGTGCAGCCCTTCTGATGCCCCGTACACCGCGGCTGCGAGGCCAGCCGGCCCGCCGCCAACGATGACGAGATCGAAGGAGCGGTCAGGCAGGTTGTCGAGGGTCAGCCCGAGATACGACGCCAGCTGGCCGGGCGTCGGCTTGCGCAGCACCTCGCCGGTGGCGATCACCACCGGGAGGTCTGATGGCTCGAGCGAGAAGGCTCGTACGATGCCATCGACCTGCACATCAGCATCCGGGTCCAGCCACTCGTGCGGTAGGCGGGTGCGAGTAAGGAACTCACGGATGCGCATGGTCTCGGGCGAGAAGCGAGAGCCCACGACACGAATGAACTCGGCACCCCCTGCGAGGAGGGCCGTGCGGCGCGCCATGAACGCTGCCAGGATCTTGTCGCTGAGCGCGGGCTCGGTGGCGACCACCCTGCGCAGGACATCCGCCGGAACCGCGAGCACGTCACCTGATTCGGCGACTCGAGCCGAAACGAACGCCCGCACCCCGGTGAGCAGATTCAACTCGCCCAGGAACTGACCCGCGCGGTGGGTGGTGATCACCCGGTCGTCCGCATCGTCGACGACAACGTCGACGGCGCCCGAGATGACGATCCAGAAGTCGTACGCGGGATCACCCTCGCGATAGAGGTACTCGCCAGCGGTGACGTGGCGACGGGTGCCGATCGCCTCGAAGATAGCGACTTCGGAAGGGTCGAGGAAAGGGAACGCGGACGGGTCCGTCTTTGCCGGGGCCATTCAGTTGGTGTTTCCGTTCCGGCCGGCGCCGAAACGTGGGATCAGCCATAGGTCATGTGAAGGTTGCTGGCGAGCGCGCCGTGCCCGCTCGGCGATGCCGCCACCCGCGTCGCGTGCCAGGCGGTGCCCCGACGCCGTCTCGCCCGGCCCCGACGAGCGAGCAGAGGCTGATTGCGTCAGTTGGTGCTGCCGCAGGGCGTCGCCGCGATAGGACCGTAGGTGAGGGCGACCGGCGCTCTTTGGTGACGCTTGCACAACGAGGCAGTGTGGCCCAGGCCGTTGATCGCCACACGGTCCGGGCGCGCTCCGCCCCCGGCGCCGCCACGCGGGGCGCAGGCGCCTGGGGGCGGATTCAGCTCAGGCCGCCGTCTTGAGAGCGGCTTCGACCTTGAGGACGGCCTCGACCTCGAGGCTGATGTTGATGCGGTCGCTCACCACTGCGCCACCGCCGTCCATCGGCATGTTGATGGTGACACCGAAGTCGCGGCGATTGATCTCGGTCGAGGCCGAGAACCCGGCGCGGATGTTGCCGTACGGGTCGGGGCTGACGCCGTTCACCTCGAGCAGGAGCGGCACAGGGCGACTCACGCCGTGGAGCGTCAGCTGGCCATCGACGACCCAGTAGTTGCCGTCCTGGCGCACACCGCTGGACTTGAAAGCGATCTCCGGGTACGTCGCGGCGTCGAGGAAGTCCGCCGACCGAAGGTGGTTGTCGCGCTGCTCGTTGCCGGTGTCGACAGAAGCGACGTCGATGACGGCCTCGACGCTGGACCGGGCGGGATCCTCGGCGGCGGTGATGGTGCCGCTGAAGGTGCCGAAGCGGCCGCGAACTTTGCTGACCATCATGTGGCGGGCGGTGAAACCGACCTCGCTGTGGGTTGGGTCGATCTCCCAGACGCCTGGGGTGATCTCGGTGGCGGGGGTGCTGACGGCGATCATGGCGGGGTCCCTTTGGGTGGGTGGTTGACGTGTCAACAGCTTAGTACCCAGGATGTTGATGTGTCAACCATGTGGAGGTACACTGGTGCCATGACCGACGCAAAGGCCGAGCCCCGCTGGCTCGACGAGACGGAGATGCGCGCCTGGATCGGGCTGCTCCGGATGGGCTGGCTGATCGAGGTCGGCATCGGCCGCGATCTCATCGAGGCCGGCCTGTCCTTCGCCGACTACCACGTCCTGGCCAGCCTCTCGGAGACCCCTGGCCACCAGATGCGGATCACCGACCTGGCGGCCCGGATCAGCTGGTCGAAGAGCCGGCTCTCCCATCAGCTATCGCGGATGCAGGCGCGGGGGCTCGTCCGCCGGAGCACCTGCCCGACCGACGCCCGGGGCGCGCTAGCGGTGCTCACCCCAACGGGGCTGGAGGCGATTCAAAACGCCGCCCCAGGGCATGTGGAGAGCATCCGGCGACACCTGCTCCAGCCCCTGAGCCCGCAGCAGGTTGCGGCCCTTGCCGACATCGCCGAGGCGGTGCTGTCGGGCTGCGCCGGGACGGAGGCGGCCGGCGCCGAGACAGGGGAGGAGGGCAGCGCGAGCCTCGGGGAGGTGTCGGGGGCTCAGGTGCACGAGCGCTGAAGGAGTGACATGACCACCACGACGCGTTCTGGGAGAACCGCGAAACACACTTCACAACGACGCCCTGATTGACACTGGAACGTGCAGCTCACTTGCCGGCCACGACCCTGGCGTCTGCGCGTGGCGGCCGCCGCCGTGGCAGCGCGACGATCTTGCTCGCGCCTGGCGTGCTGATTGCCTCGACCGAACGATCCCGGCCTTCGTGCTTCGCAGCGTACATCGCACGGTCGGCGGCGCCGAGCAGTTGATCGAGGTCGAGGCCGTGGAAGGGGTAGGTGGAGATCCCGATCGACGCGGTGAGTTGGTCGATGCTGCACCCATCGGGCACGGCAATCTCGTGCATGGTGGTGCGCACGGCCTCCGCAACGCTGGCGGCGCCTTCCCGTCCACAGTCGTGGAGGAGGAGTACGAACTCCTCACCACCGATCCGGACCACGGCATCGGCACCACGCACCGTGGTGCGAAGCTGGGCTGCGACGCGCTGAAGCACGAGGTCGCCCGCGGCATGTCCGCCGCTGTCATTCACCGCCTTGAAGTGGTCCAGGTCGACGAGGAGGATCGAGAACGGCTTGCCGTCGCGCGCGCCGCGAGCAAGATCTCGCTCCCCGGCATCCCGCATCCACCTGCTGTTGTACAGGCGAGTGAGCGGATCGGTCATCGCCGCATTGACCAGCTCGACGTAGAGCTGCGCGTTTCTCCATGCCGACGCGGCGACGTGCGCAAAGAGCGAGGCCGCCTCGAGTTCGCGATCGCTGAACCGGCCGGTGCCCCGGCGCCAGCAGTTGATGATCCCCAGCTTGTGCTCAGTGGCGACCAGTGGTACGAGCAGCAGCGACTCCTGAACGTATGACGTTTCCGGTATCTGCCGTGCAAGGGGATGCTTCGATGTGTCGGGAATGTTCTGCGGCGTGCCTTTGGCGAACGCCCATCCTGTGATCCCGGCGTCGAGCGACATGCTGTCCGCGAGGATCTGATCGCGGTCAGGACCGGTGGCCAGCACCGGGACGAGCCGGAAGGTCTCGTAGTCGGCGACGAAGATGGCCATCTCCGAAGTCGGCACCACCCGACCCAATTGATCCGCCATCACCCCGAGGATGCGCAGCGGGTCGTGCTCGCTCTGGAGGGCGAGTGCCGCGTCGCTCAGGGCGCGGGCGAGTCCGCGCCGTGCAGGCTTGGTCGGGTGCGCTCCAGGCCGGACGATGTCTGCAGGACCCAACTCGGTTCCCCAGGGACTGATGTGCGTGGGGGACACCTGGCGATGCGTGAACCAGGCTGGATCCACGACCTCGTCACCGCACCCCTGAAGAGGGTGCATCAAGACCGGGCGGCCGAGCAGCCACCCCTGGCCGAACTGAACCCCCAACGAGACTAAGGTCTCGCGTTCGCGCTGCGTCTCGATCCCTTCAGCGATCACCCGCGCGCCGATGTGCCCGCTGAACGAGAGCAACGCCACCACGAGCGCACGGCGGGCGCGGTCTGCATCGACTGCCTGGATCAGCGACCGATCGACCTTGATGAACTCGGGACGCAGCTCGGCGATCACGCGCATGCTCGCGTGGCCGGCGCCGGCATCATCGACGGCGATGCGGAAGCCGCGGGCACGAAGCTCCGCCGCGATCCGCTGCAACCGCGCCAAGTCCGGAACGGGTTCCCGCTCGCTGAATTCGAGCACGATCGATGCGGGATCGACCTTTGAGTCGTGGACGGCTTTGTCGAGGGCGGCGACGCCGCCCTCATTGATCAGCGTGCCAATCAATACGTTCAGAAAGAGGTCGGCCTCACCGATGTTCGCGGCAGCCCTCAGAGCGGCAGTCACACAGGCCAGGTCCAACGGCGCCTGCATGTGCTGCGACGCAGCTGCTGCGAACAGCTCGTCCGGGGTGGTGAGGTGCGGCTGTGGCGTGTACCGTGCCAATGCCTCATACCCGATGACCGTGTCATTCACGAGTTGCACTATCGGCTGCACCGCGGAGACGATCCCACCGCTCGTCACCAGCTTCTCGATGCTGGCGCTCAACCGCCGGTCGGGTGGGGCAGGCACCACGGCGTCGAAGCGTCCGATCGCCGGCGTCCTATCTCCGGACCACGCTGCCGCGAGGGTGGCCGCCACGACCTCGAGGATCGGCTCCAGCGCGGGAACACATCCGGGGCCCCACACGCTCAGAACTCCCACGACACGATCGCCGGCGGTGACCGGTACCGCGAGCGCCAGGCGCTCGTCGGATGCCTTCGGAAGCACGTTGGCGAGCGCCGAGTTGGTCGTCAGCCGGCGCAGCGTCGCGGCTGCGTCTGCAGGACCGAAGTATGCACGCCGAAGCCGGACCGGCTGGCGGAGTGATTCGACGCCGTCAAGGGGAATGCGCATTCCGACCAGGTTGGAGGCGAGTGATGGGGACAGTGCGCTGCCGATAGCCGGCGGAACATTCACGGCCACCACGACGGCGACGTCCGACTCCACCGCGTTGACGGTCGCAGCGACGTTCAGCGATGCGAGCCCCAATGTGACCTCGGTCGCGGCCTCCAGAGCCGACCGTGTGCGCGTGAGCCGATGTCCAATGCGCGTGACAACTTCGAGGCGCAAATCGCTTGACGGTACGTGCACGGATTCAGTGTCCGTTCACGGACATGGTGTGGGGGCAACGAAACGGTCGCGTTCCACCGAAATCGCCACAGGTCAGCGGCGGCGGAGCAGTCGCATCCGATCGAAACACGGCCATCGACGAGTGACATCCTGCACGCCGCACAGATGTGACAAACGGCACTGAAAAGAAGGCCATTGTGCCCATGCGAATGGGCCGTAACCGCGGACCGAGGATGCGAGCTGAGGCCGCCTCGGGCCGTTGAGGTCAGGTCGTTCGCCGTAAGCTCAAGCCCGACAGCCACCACTCGCGGGTACGCGTCGGTTGGTCTCGCGATACGCTGGGACCCAGCGATCAATACCCTCGGCGTTTCGCCGGAAACCCTCACGCAGCGCCTCGACGAGATGCGTGAGCAGACCGACGGCGTGCTCACGGTGAGCTTCCTGACCAGCGACATCGACGCCACCGCCGTCGTGCATGCTGCATCCCGTGTACCCATCGTTGACTTCTTCTGGTGCGATCCCCGGCCGGACCTCGTCGACCTGGCCCACAAGCGTGGAGCGCTGGTCAACTGGCAGGTCGGGTCGGCGGAGGAGGCACGAGCAGCCGTCCGGGCTGGCGCCGACATCGTCAGCGCCCAGGGAGTCGAGGCCGGCGATCACTGCCGCGGCGACACCGCCCTGTTGCCGCTGCTCTGCGAGGTGCTCGACGCGATCGACGTGCCCGTTCTCGCCGCTGGAGGCATCGCCGACGCCCGTGGCGTCGCCGCCGCTCTCGCTGCGGGAGCCTCGGGCGTGCGGATGGGGACGCGGTTCATCGCCACGGAGGAATCGGGAGCGCATCCCGACTACGTCGCTGCGATCCTCGCGGCAGGTGCCAACAGCACACGCATCACCGACTCGTTCAACAACTGCCCGCTGTGCACGTCGTCGCCCCGCGCCCGCGTGCTCATCTCGCAATCGACGCTGTCGAGGCCATCGACGGCGAAGTCGTCGGCACGATGCCGACCTCCGACGGGGGGATGCCCGTGCCGCGCCGATCGTGGATACCGCCGACCCAAGGGATGAGCGGGCACGTCGAGGCGATGTGCATGTATGCAGGCGAATCCGTCGCCCTCGTCAACACTGTTCTGCCAGCTTCACCCCTCGTGCGCTCCCTCGCCGAAGGCGCCGAGAGTCTGCTCAATGTGCCGTTGAGATAGCGGTGAGCGTCATGTCACCCGACGCGGCTTTTGCGGCTCGACAGCGGTTGCTGAAGCCCTTCGGACCAGAGCCGGCGCAGACCCAACGCGGGTGGCTTCACCCGCCTATTGGTGCCTAAGCAAGAAGGAGGATACGATGGAAAGCAATAGCGCATTGCTTGTCATGGACATTCAAGGCCCCATGGTGGACGGACTAGCCAATAAGGAGGAGTATTTACGAAAAGTTCAACTAACAATTGATGCTGCACGCGCAAACAATATCCCAGTTATCTACGCCGTCGTAGGCTTTAGACCAAACATGCCGGAATTCAATCCTCGCAGCAAAGGGCTCCAAGGGATGCGCAACACCGGGGTGGCCGACGCATTGGTCAACCCAATGCCCGTTTTGACGCTCACAGAAACGGATGTGGTCGTCGCGAGGCGTCGAGTTAGCGCGTTTACTGGAAGCGATCTTGAAATACTGCTCCGGGCAATGAATGTGGACCGCCTTGTTCTCACCGGCATATCGACGAGCGGTGTCGTGCTTTCAACACTCCGTGAAGCGGTCGACAAGGACTACATACTGACAGTCCTATCCGACCTGTGCGCAGATGCCGATGAAGAAGTGCACCGCGTCCTAACTGAGAAAGTGTTTCCAAGGCACGCCGATGTTCTATCCTCAACAGAGTGGCTCAGTGCGCTACGTGGTGCATAAATGAACATCTGACTGTTCCCTACAGATACTGGTGCACAGGGGATATTCATCCCGAAGACGTTTTCAAATGGGGGCAGCGCCGCGATCGTCTGCGCACTGCCGCCGATTCAGGGTGTTCCGATATCGAGTGGGAGCGTGAGGCAGCGCACCCCTCCTCCCGACTTCATGAACTCGCTCATTGGTAGCCCCAGTGTGCGAAACCCTGCGTCAGCAAGCTGCCGCTCGAGTGAGAGGATGCTTGTGGCGGAGACAACTGTTTGACCGACGGGCATCGCGTTACAGGCAAAGCCGGCGGCGACACCTGACGGAACCCGGATGAGATTGGGCACCTGCTTTTGGATGAGGCGCTTCGAGGCATCGGAGAAGGCGTCAAGGGCGCAGAGCGCCGTGTTGGGATCGAGGGGGCAGAAGCATGTGTCCAGGTGGTAGAAGCGCGGGTCGACCAGCTCAAGCGACACATGTTCGACGCCGAGAATCCCCGCCACGTGCGCGTGAGCCTCGCGATCAGTGCGAAAGCCGGCGCCACAGAAAAGTCTCGACCCGAGAAAGAGTGCGTCGCCCGCGCCCTCGAAGCTCAGCGAAGGCGGTAGCTTGTACAACTCGAACCCGCGGTCCTGTAGACACCCGCGCCAATGCCGTTCTTCACCTTGCCGCTCCGGATGATGGAAGTTGCTCAGTACCGCTTTGCCGTCCCAGAGGACCGCTGCATTTGCTGTGAAGACCATGTCGGGAAGGCCACCTTGCGGCTCGACGTACTCGGTCTCCACTCCAAGTTCTCGATAGGTGTGTTCGAGCGTCAACCACTGCTCGGTCGCCAGTGCTTGACTGACACCCACCTCGACACGCATCCACGGATTGATCTCGTACTCGATGCCGAAGTGGTCTGGCCGACACATGAGGATGCCCACCTGGTCAGCCCTCCGCATCCGGCAGGCCGATTGCACTCTTGCGGGGAGCTCCTGCGCTG
The DNA here is from genome assembly GCA_963848445.1 of Candidatus Dormiibacterota bacterium. GTDB lineage: Bacteria > Chloroflexota > Dormibacteria > Aeolococcales > Aeolococcaceae > Palsa-851. The sequence goes on along the minus strand of CAWKDT010000002.1, from coordinate 82,079 downwards.
CTGAGAGTTCGACCGAGCCGCTTCCCCGCTTCAACAAGGTCTTCAGGACGATAGCGGCTAAAGGCCAGTCGGAGCGATCGGACCCCCTCTCGTGCCCCGAGATAGAAGGTGCTGCCGGGTAAGTAGCTGGTGCCGTTTGCTTCAGCCTGCGGTAAGAGCGCTGATGCGTCGTGACCAGACGGAAGGGTTACCCAGACGAAGTACCCGCCAGAAGGGTGCAACCATGTCGCCCGCCCGCCCAGGTGTTGCGACAGAGAGGAGAGCAACGCATCCCGTCGTTCCCTGTACGCCATCCGCAACTGCTCAACGTTGCGAGCGTAGTCGCCGGTTGCAGCGAATTCGGCAACCAACAGGGAGCTGAAGTGGCTGATCCCACCACCCGAGTCAAGCAGCCCCGAGTCCCTGATGCGGCTCGCGAGCGCGGCATCTGAGGTGATGAAGCCGGCTCGAAGCCCTGGGGCGAGGGACTTGGCGAATGAGCCCAGGCGCACCACGGCGCCGGGGCGCGCGAGGCTCCAGAGGGATGGTGGCGCGGCGCCGTCGTAGCTGAGTTCGCGGTACGCGTCGTCCTCGATGATCAGCATTCCCTCGGTCTCGGCCAGCTCGACCAGTTCGCGCCGACGCTCCGTCGCGAGCGAAACGCCCGTGGGATTGTGGAACGTCGGAATCGTGTACACGAGTCGGACGTGGCGATGCTGCTTGCGGAGCCTTCTCACAGTTTGTGCAAGCACATCCACACGCAAACCGAGATGGTCAGCCCTAATCGGGACGAGGTGCACAGCATGGTCGCGGAGAATGCGGGCGGCCAGATGATAGGTGGGGGCCTCAACCAGTACGACATCGCCTGGCGCGGTCAACAAGGTCGCGAGGTGGTCGAGGGCTTGTGAGTTCCCGGCGGACGCCACGACGCACTCCGGCGTGGGCGCCACCGCATCGACCTCGCCAAGGCGCTCGCATACCCAGGCGATCAGAGGCCCGGGACCACTCGAGTACCCATAGTTCAAGGCGTCCGGTCCATATCGATCAAGGACTCGGATCGCCGCGCGGCCAAGACCAGCCGTTGGCAATACCTCGGGCCCGGGATGACCCCAGCCCAGGTCGATGATGCCGGGCCGAGATACAAACTGCCCGATCGGGAGCTGCGGTTTCCCATCTGCCGGCGGGCGGCCGGCCACTGCTGGACAATCTGTCCATATCTGGACATAATATCCGCCGTGGCGGTGAAGGCGCAGGTCGTCTCAGGCTCGGATGGAGCCCCCCGTCGGCTCGGGTTCACACCGGCGCAGCTTCCCGCCGTCTTCGAGTTGCTGGGCCGTGTTGCCGAGGCCGCTGTCACCACCCTCGGCCCGGACTGCGAGGTGGTCGTCCACGATCTCCGCGAGCCGGAGCACTCCGTCGTCGCGATCAGCGGATCCCTGACAGGCCGTCAAGTCGGTGCGCCTGTGCCCGACCCTGCATTGATGCCGGGTGTGGTCGATGCATTCACACGCGACGACCTCCGCCGCCAGGCACGCACGCCATCCGGCCGCGAACTTCTCTCGTCGACCTCATGGATCCGAGATACTGATGGCCATATCGTCGGCGCGATTTGCATCAACATCGATCAGGCGGATCTCAGGCGAGCTCGAGACACCATTGATCGGCGTCTGATCGCAGCGGATGTGCCGGAGGAGATTCCTCTGACCACCTTCGCAACGGACATCTCACACTTCGCGTCTCAGGCGACCCGAGAGGCGATCGGCGCGGCCAGCTCGCAACGCCGACTGACGCGTCCAGAGCTCGTTGCAATCGTCCGCCATCTCGACCACGCCGGTGTCTTCTCGTTGAGGGGGGCGGCGCAGACGGTGGCTCAAGAGCTCGGTCTGTCGAGAGCGAGTATCTATGGCTATCTGCGTGATGCTCGCACTGAGGGGACCGGGAACGAATCAGGCGTGCGAAAGATTCGGCATCGCCGTCCTCGATCAGCAGCGAAGGAGAAGCGGGTTCCCGCGGGGTCCAGCGTGTGAATCGCAGTGAGGCCCCAAAGGGAGCGGATGCGTCGCTGGGGAGTGGAAGTGGGCGTCGCCTGCGCAGCGCGGCTTGGTTTGACGCCCCGGGCGAGCCTGGTGTGGCGCACCGGGCGTACCTCAAGTCGGAGGGCATCAGCCAGCGGGCGCTGAGTAACCGCCCCATCATCGGCATTGCCAACTCGTGGTCAGAGTTCGTCCCCTGCAACCTTCATTTCCGCGCATTGGCCGAGGCCGTCAAGCGCGGCGTCTTGCAGGCGGGCGGCCTGCCGCTGGAGTTCCCGACGATTTCGCTCGGGGAGATCCTGATGAAGCCCACGACGATGCTCTACCGAAACCTGATGTCGATGGATATCGAGGAGAGCATCCGCGCCTATCCGATGGACGCCGTGGTGCTGCTGGTCGGATGCGACAAGACGATTCCCGCGGCGCTGATGGGCGCCGCCAGCGTCGACCTGCCGACGATCGTCGTGACGGCGGGTCCGGCTCTGGCCGGGTTCTTCTGTGGACGCGAGGTCAGCGCCGGGACCGACGTCTGGCGTTACACCGACGAGTACCGGGCGGGTCGAATGAGCCAGGCGGAATGGGAGGAGTTGGAGGCATCCTTGGTCCCTTCGGCCGGGCACTGCTCCGAGATGGGAACAGCGTCAACGATGAGCACGCTGGTCGAAGTGCTGGGCCTGGCGTTGCCAGGCTCGGCCGCCGTGCTCGCCGTCGATGCGCGACGGTCCGCCGGAGCTGAAGCCGCCGGCCGGCGAGCCGTCGAAATAGCGCAGGAGCCGATCCGCCCGTCGGAGTTGCTGTCGGAGGAGGCATTCGAAAACGCCATCGTGGTCCTGGCGGCTATGGGCGGGTCGACCAATGCCATCGTTCATCTGCTCGCTCTCGCCGGGCGGGTCGGGGTCTCCCTGACCCTTTCTGATTTCGACTCGATCTTCCGACGGACCCCGATGATCACGAATGTCCGGCCCACGGGTGAGCACCTTTTCGAGGACGTCCAGCGTGCCGGAGGAGTACCCGCGGTCGTTAAGGAACTGCTCCCGTTGCTGCATGCGAATGCACCGACGATCACCGGCCGCTCTCTGGGAGAGAATGTCGCCGGGGCGGAGATTCACGATCACGACGTGATCGCGAGCCTCGATCATCCCTTTCGCACCCGTGGCGCCATCGCGGTGTTGCGAGGAAGCCTTGCACCGGACGGAGCCGTGATCAAACCAGGTGCCGCGACCGGCGCCCTGGACAAGCACGTGGGGCCCGCTGTCGTGTTCGACGACATCGAGGACCTTGGTCGGCGCATCGATGATCCGGCCTTCGATATCCAGCCCGAGTCCGTCATGGTCTTGAAGAACGGTGGCCCGAAGGGTGCACCAGGCATGCCGGAGTGGGGCCACCTGCCGATTCCCGCGAAACTGCTGCGAGCCGGCGTCTCCGACATGGTTCGGATATCTGACGCCCGGATGAGTGGGACGGCGTACGGCACGGTCGTCTTGCACGTCTCACCTGAGTCAGCGGTTGGCGGTCCGCTTGGGTTGGTCCGAACCGGTGACCTCATCGAGCTCGATGTCGACGCCGGAAAGCTCGAGCTCAGGGTCGATGAGCGCCAGCTCCTGGCGCGCGAGGCGGCGTTCCGGACGCCGGCGCCAAAATATCGCCGCGGCTACGGCGCGCTCTTCCTGGAGCACGTTCTCCAGGCAGATGAGGGGTGCGACTTCGACTTTCTCCGCAAGCTTCCGGACGAAGTGGCTGTCAGCGAGCCCCTGGGTCTTGCCGGCGATGCCATCAATGTCTAGACGCGAGCCTGTCGAGGCTGGCGGTCGCGCACGCTACTCCCTCAAACGGCCGGACGGCGAAGCCGGAGCGGGTGTTGACAAGCGGCATGAATGAGAAGGTGGCTGCCATTACGGGCGGCGGTTCAGGCATCGGTAAAGCCGTCGCGCTCGGCTTGGCACGCGCGGGCTACGCGGTTGTCGTCGCAGGCAGGCGCGCAAAGCCCCTCGAGCAAACGGCACGTGAAGCCTCAAAATCCGGCGCTCAGGCTGTTGCGGTGGTCACCGATGTTCGCGATCCGGCCTCGGTCTTCAGCCTCTTCGGCGAGGTCCGTGCGAGGTTTGGCCGGCTCGACCTGCTCTTCAACAACGCTGGGCTGGCGGCGCCTTCGGTGCCGCTGGAGGACCTGGCCTACGAGCAATGGAAGGTGGTCGTCGACACCAACCTCACGGGCACCTTTCTCTGCACCCAGGAGGCGATCAAGCTGATGAAGTCGCAGCGGCCCCGGGGCGGCCGCATCATCAACAACGGCTCGATCTCCGCACACTCTCCCCGGCCGTATTCGGCTCCGTATACGGCTACCAAGCATGCCGTCACCGGTCTCACCAAGTCGACGGCGCTCGACTGCCGTGGGTGGGACATTGCATGCGGGCAGATCGACATCGGCAACGCAGAAACCGAACTGAACGCGGAATTCTCGGCGGGCACCATCCAGGCCTCGGGTGAGACCGCCGTCGAACCGACGATGGATACGAACCTCGTCGTCGACGCCGTCCTGTACATGGCGTCGCTTCCGCTTGATGCGAATGTTCTCTTCATGACGTTGATGGCCACCAAGATGCCGTTCGTGGGACGCGGCTAGCCGGATAAGAGGAGGAACCATGGCGACGACAGACCGTGGATTGGGAAACGCCGGGGTTTTCACCCGAGCGAGCTCCGGGCTGGTCCGTTCGGTCGGGACACTGGACACCGCCTTCTACGGGATGATGCAGATCGGCATCCCGTATGTGATCTTCATCATTGCGGCTTGGGGTGCCTATCCAGGATCGTCGATGGAGCTCGCCACCCTGATCACCATCGGCGGTTCGGTTTGCCTGGGCATCACCTACGCGCTGTACTCCGCTGTGTATCCGCGGTCCGGCGGTGAGTACGTCTTCCTCTCGCGCACGATCCATCCGGCGTATGGGTTCGTGGTCAGCTTCATGCAGGTCTTCTGGCAGGCGTTCTACTTCGGTGTCACCGGGGCGTTCTGGGCGATCTACGGTTGGGCGCCGTTGTTCACGACCCTCGGGTTGCTGACGAAGAGCCAGGCGCTCACCAACGTTGGAACGTTCTTCGGCAGCAACTGGGGCATCTTCCTCTCCGGACTGGTGATGGTGTTGGTGATTGGCACGTTGTTGTTCCGCGGGGCGAAGATATATTTCACCTTTCAACGGTGGTGCGTTTGGATCGCGCTCGGCAGCATCGCGCTGCTCATCATCGTTCTGGCGATGACCGCTGCCGGCGTCTTCAATTTCAAGGCCAATTTTGATGGGCTGGCCGGCGCCGGGGCGTACCAGAAGGTGATCTCCACCGCTCAAAGCGCCGGCACCAATCTGAGTCCCGGCTTCAGCTTCGGGTCGACGATGAACTTCCTGATCTGGCCGGCTTTCTCCATCCTCTTCGCGATCAACTCCGTCTCCTTCAGCGGCGAGATCAAGAATGTCCGGCGAGGGCAGCTCATCGGCATCACGGCCGCCATGGTCTGGGCCGGAGTGATCCTGATCGCGATGATGTTCTTCGTCCGGATAGCGGTCAGTGACCAGTTCCTGCTCGCGTCATCGTCGGTCGGCTCGCAGTTCCCCCTGCCGATCGCCCCGTGGATCAACCTGCTTGCATCGATCGCCACCAACAACCCGGTGCTGGCGATCTTGATGAACCTGTACGTCCTGCTCTTGATCCCCTACGCAGGTGGCGCCGGCGCGCTGTACTCATCGCGTGCGCTGATGGCCTGGGGGCTCGACGGCGTAGCCCCCCAGCGCGTCTCCCGCGTCTCGGACCGATTCCACTCGCCGAGCGTGGCGATCATCGTCGCCGTCGTGATCGCGCTGATCGCGTTGACGATCTACGCCTTCACGACACTGCTCGTGACACTCTCGGGGTTGATCGGGTTTGCTGTGGCGTTTTGTCTCACCTCGCTGGCTGCGATCGTGTTCCCCATGCTGAAGCGGGACGCGTACGAGGGCTCTCCGGCGGCGATGAAGGTTCTGGGCGTGCCGTTGATCACCGTAGCAGCGGTGGTGGCGTCAGTGACCCTGATCTGGGTCATCTACCGGGCGTTTGTGGACTCGGCCTTCGGGGCGAACACGGCGTTCTCGATCTGGCTGAATCTGGGAGTCATCGTAGCCGCCGTCGTCTGGTATGTCGTGGCGCGCGCCTACCGGCAGAGTCAAGGTGTGGACGTCGCAGCACGCTACAAGGAGATTCCCGTCGAGTGAGATGACCGTCGAGAGCGACGTCGACCTGGCCTTCGCGAGCGCGAAGTCGCTCGCGCGGCTGATTGATTCACGCAAGCTCTCAGCGACGGAGCTGGTCGAGTTCTATCTCGACCGGATTGAGCGGCTGAATGCGCCGATCAATGCGGTCGTGACGCTCGATGGCGAGCGCGCGACCGAGCGAGCGCGAGCCGCGGATGAGGCGACCGCGCGAGGGGAGTCGTGGGGTCCTCTCCACGGCGTTCCCTACACGCTGAAGGACACCCAGTCGACACAGGGAGTCCGAACCACGGCGGGATACCCGCCGCTCAGCGACTACGTTCCTGAGGTCGACGCGACGATCGCGGCCCGACTGAAGGCGGCGGGCGGAGTCCTGCTGGGCAAGACCAACACCTCGTTGCTCGCATACGAGCAACAGACCACGAACCCGATCTTCGGCCGGACAAACAACCCGTGGGACCAAACGAGGACACCGAGCGGCTCGAGCGGCGGGGCCGGTGCGGCGCTCGCCGCCGGGCTCACCCCGCTTGATGTCGGGAGCGACATGGGTGGCTCAATCCGGGTGCCGGCGCACTTCTGTGGCGTCTATGGACTCAAACCCACGATGGGACTGGTGTCGCAATATGGTCACATCCCGGATCTTCCGGGACGGTCGCGCCTCGATTGGGTGCTGTCGACCGCCGGACCTCTTGCCCGGTCGCTCGACGACATCGACCTGGCACTGCGACTGATCGCCGGGCCCGACGGCAAGGACCATGTCGTTGCGCCGCGGAGCATGGACCAGGCTCCACCCGTTGAGCGCGGCCGGCTTCGGATCGCCTGGACGCCGACGTTTCCCGGTACGCCGGTCTCGCGGGAGATTGTTTCGGCCCTTGAACATCTCGCCACCGATCTCGAGCGAAGCGGCGCGCACATCGAGGAGGTCATCCCGGACGTGAGTTTCGAGGAGCAATGGCATACGTACCAGACGATCTCGGATACCAGTCGGCGTCTTCGCGCACGGCTGCACGGGATCACGGACATCGACGATGGGGAAGAGCTACCAAGCCAGGCACAGCTCTCCGATGCAATGGGCGGCCGCGAGAGCGCGATCATGCACTGGGAGGGCTTCTTTACCGAATGGGACGCGTTGCTCTGCCCGCCCTGCATGACGACGGCGTATCCGCACTGCGAGCCAGGCAGCCCCATCCTCGTTGATGGAACACCTGCTGGTTATGACGAGGAGTGCCGGCATTGCTATGAGTTCAACCTCAGTGGCAACCCTGCGCTGGTCTGTCCACTCGCGCTTTCGCCGGGCGGGTTGCCGATCGGCGTGCAGATGGTCGGCGCGCGTTGGAGCGATGTGCGACTGCTGAGGATCGCCGCGACGATATCCGATTGGTTCGCGCCGCTCGGCGCGCCCTCCGGGTTCGGCTGAACGCTAACCCGTCACCAACTCGACGCGTTGGAGTCCCTTATCTGGATCGATGTCGATCAGCAGCCCGTCGAGGATTCCCTCGCCGTACTCACTGCCGGGGTTGGCGATCGTCACCCCGTCCAGCTTCTTGATGCCCTTCGACTCATGGATGTGGCCGTGCAGCCCAATGACAGGACGGTACTTTTGAATCGCGTCGCGGGTTGCCGTGCTCCCAACGGCGATCATCTCCAGTCCGCCGCCACCAACTCGGGGGCGAAGGTAGTCGTCCAACTTGGGTGCGACGTCCAAAAGGCTTCCCAACGGGGGAACATGAAGGTTGAAGATCGCGCGGTCCATGTCATGGACCTGAGACGCGACCGTGTCGATGCGCTCGGCGAGTTCAGCCTCGGGGATGTCCCGGGGACAGGCCCATGGCGTCGGGTTTCCCCACCCCATCCCGAGCAGTTCGAAGCCGCCCGACAGTTCGATCACCTTGCCATTGGGATCCTCGATCACCTCGGATTTCGCGATGACGTCGTCGATCTCGAAGAAGTCGTCATTGGCGCCCGACACAAAACAGCGGACGCCCGTCCCCTTGAGCTTGTGATCAGCCTCGGCCATCCACTCCTCGGCGCGCTCCGCAACAAGACGGTGAAAGAGCGCATCCACCTTCGTCTGATTCCCCTGGTATGTGGCGTATTCGTCGGGATCGGTCATGAACCAGTACTGCCCTGCGTCGGCAATCCGAGTCTTCAGCGATTCGAGCGCTTCTGCCGAATCGATCTTCCGCTGGATCCCAAGAAACGTTGCCGTGTAGGTGTTCGGGCGGACCTCGATGATGGGTACCACGAACTTCCCCGTGATGTCGCCGCCCACCATGATGTGGTCGGCTTCGTAGAACTTCCAGGAGTTGAGGAACTTCTTCCAGCACTTGCGCGACGCGTGGATGTCCGAGCAGAAGTAAATTCTCATTGCGCTTCTCGATTCCTCGGCGGGAAGATGTCTCACCATTCTACCAGCAGCATTCGCTGGCGTTCTTCCATGCCGATCGACCGCAAGGCTCGATCTTCGCGCGCCGGTTCGAGGCTCTGTCCGATCGGCCGCCCGGCGCAGCACCGTGGTTCGGTTAAGATCCTGCCGTGAGCGTCGATTCCGCCGCGGAGGATATGCTGCACCGTCGCATTCCGGCCGAGGCAACACGTCTCATCGATGCTGCCTCGAGCCGCTCGATTCATCTGCGGACGACCGGGTCGATCGCGGTCCGGATGCACTCCCAAACTCACGCGCCATTGTTGGACGCGATGGGTCGCCGCCAATTCCGAGACATCGACTTCTGGGGATACGCGAAGGAACAGAAGCAGATCGAACAACTGCTGGAGCAGGACGGATACGTGGCGGACCCCACGATCAAGCAGATGCACGAGTGGGGCGTCAAGCGCCTCATCTATCAGCATCCACAGACGCACGTCAAGATCGACGTCTTCATGGATGAGCTCGTCATGGCGCATACGATCCATTTCAAAGGCCGGCTTGAGCTTGACTTCCCAACGATTGGGCTCGCGGACCTCCTGTTGTCGAAATTGCAGATCCACCAGATCACCGACAACGACTTCATCGACACCATCGTGCTGCTTGCCGAGCATGAGCTGGGTTCCGGCGACCTCGAGCTGATCGACATGACGTACCTTCTCGCCGTCCTGCGGAACGACTGGGGTTTCACCTATACGGTGCTCGATAACCTCAAGAAGTGCGAGGACGTGTTAGCGCGCTTCGAAGTCCCCCCTGACGTGGCCGAGCGCGTTCGCACAAGGATCAGCGCCATGGCCGGCCAGATCGTATCGGCACCGAAAAGCACCCGATGGAAGCTCAGGGCTCGGGTCGGAACGCGGAGCAAGTGGTACGAAGACGTCGACGACGTGAATCGGTAGTGGGTTGAGATTCCTGCTGGAGACGAGCTACGAAACGGGAGGACGTTGCGGGCCGATGCCCACCGGCAGCTCCATCGCCTTGGCGTACAGGCCGCAACCCACAGCAGGCCGAGCACCGTGGAGAGCCCCTTGACGTATCTCTTCTGCCACGCGGTCGCGTAAATGAGGCACGGGTAAGGTCGCTCTGATCACTTCTCCGAGCTATCTGAACGGTGTGACTAGAGATGCGACGCATCGATACAAGGCCATCAACATGCTCACCGGTCTCACCGCCGCCTTCGTCAGCTGTTCCTTTACCCGGAGAACCCCAAAGCCCGGCAGCTAGGACAGCACGACTCTGAAGGCGTCAGTCGCATCCCCTCCGTGACTCGCTGGGTCACGGAGCGCCTCGATGCGCGGCTTGCTGCGGGCTGTGGACGTCGGCTTCCGTCCACGACGTGGCCAGACCTAGTCAAGGCTACGCCGACAACTTGGCCCTTGTGGCCAAGTTGGACAATCACACTCGGGCACGAGCGGCCAGAGCCTTCCCGTTGCGGAGTTCGTGTGTGACATTAGCCTCTCTCCAGCAAGGGCTTTCGGCTCTCCCGCGCGGCCAAACCTGCGTTTACAGTGGCACTTTCCGCCGTACCACAAGGAGTCCATCCGGGCAATGGCGCACGTGTCGAGAACCGATAGGCATCCGCTGTTGATCCAGGGCGGCATGGGTGTGGCGGTCTCCAACCACCGCCTCGCCCGCGCAGTGGCAATGACCGGACATCTAGGCGTCGTCTCAGGGACCGCCATCGACGTAGTGTTTGCGCGACGGCTGCAGGATGGCGACACCAATGGGGAACTCCGTGAAGCCGCAGCATGTTTCCCGGCACCCGCGATCGCCGAGCACGTGCTGCAACGTTACTTTCTTTCCGAAGGCCGCCGTGGGCGCCCTTACCGCGGTGTGCCAATGCATTCACACCGTGACAAGCACGAATCCCAAGACCTTCTCGCGCTTGCGGCCTTCTGCGAGGTCATGCTTGCCAAGCGCGATCATCATGGGCGCATCGGCATCAATCTGCTCACCAAGGTGCAGATTCCCACGGTGCCCACGCTGTTCGGCGCCATGCTCGCGGGTGTGGACTACGTGCTCATGGGGGCGGGAATTCCGCGCGAGGTTCCGGGCATTCTTGATCGTCTCGCGGCAATGGAGCCGGTCGATACGCAACTCGATGTGGTTGGCGCTTCGGCCGTCGACGCGGTGCCCCACCTCCGCTTCGACCCCAGCCGCTTCGGAGTCACCAGCGCACTCACGCGGCCTGCGTTCCTGCCCGTTGTGTCGTCGGTCGCGCTGGCGACGGTGCTGGTTCGCAAGGCCAGTGGCTCCGTGCAAGGCTTCATCGTCGAGGCAGCGTCCGCCGGTGGTCACAACGCACCGCCGCGCGGCATCCCGACCTATGATGAGCTCGGGCAGCCACTCTACGGTGAACGCGACAGCGTGGATCTCGGAGCCCTGCGTGCGCTCGGTCTGCCTTTCTGGCTGGCCGGCGGCATGGATTCGCCAGAGCGCGTCACCGAGGCGCTCGCGGCCGGTGCCGCTGGTGTGCAGGTAGGGACGCTGTTCGCCTTCTGTCGTGAATCCGGGGTTGCACCGGCGCTGCGTCATGCCGTACTCGATACCGTGGACGGCGGCCGTGAATTCGTGCTCACGTCGTCGCGCGCGTCGTCGACGGGGTATCCGTTCAAGGTGGCCTCGATACCGGGGACCCTTTCCGAGGCGGACGTCTACCGCGCTCGGCAGCGCACCTGTGACCTGGGCTACCTGCGCGAGGCCTATGTCAAGCCTCGAGGTGGATTCGGCTACCGGTGCGCCGCGGAGCCGATTGCGGATTACGTCGCCAAGGGTGGCGACGCCGCGGCGACCGTCGAGCGCATGTGTCTTTGCAACGGACTCACGGCCACTGTGGGTCTCGGTCAGGTCCGCGGGAGCGGTGTCGAACCTGGGGTGATCACCAGCGGTGACGGTCTGGCCGCCATCCGGACGCTGCTGAGCGACGACCGCGGCTTTTCAGCCGCTAACGTCATCGCGTACCTCCTACGCGGTGTATCGGTCGAGTGACTCCCGCATCGCAGCGGTGTGTTGCTTCGATAGGGTGACGACGATTGCACCGGCGTCCAGTTGTGCCACATACCTGTCTGTCATCCTCGCTCCGTTCCTCGTGTACCACTGTGCGCGGGCGCGTGGGCGCCGTCACGATGGCCGGTAGTCGAGACCATCCGGACGGAGCAGTTGGTAAGACGCGTTGCCGGTCCATTGCCAGACGACGCGTGATGTGGTTGGGTCGACAATGATGATGCGGTTACCGAAGTCGTCGCAGATGGCGATTCGATTACTCGCGAGTGGTATCGCGATCGACGGATGGTTGAGGTGCGCCGACCCGCGCGGCGCGTAACGCCAGAGGATCGAACCATTGGGGGCGAGACGGAGGACCGCGCCCGCTGACGAGTAATCCGTCAGCAATACCGACCCGTCCGCCAATGCCATCGCATCCGACGGGTACCTGGCCGGCGCGCGATGACTCCATCGGACGCTGCCGTTTGAGTTGATCCAGGTGACCCAGCTGCCACTGATCTCGGTGACGACCAACGATCCATCACGGGTCGGGAATGCCCCATTTGGCTCTGAGAAGTGCCTGGGCGGATCGTGGCCGCATCCGTGTCCCCCGAGCACGCCAATCACGCGGCCGCTGGTCCCATCGAGGTGGAGGAGCCGGCAGTTGTTGATGTCGGCCATCCAGATGGTGCCATCGACCCCGGGGACAGCGTCGTCGGGGTTGTTGAAGTGCGTCATGCTGTCGCCACGACGCCGATACGTCCCGATCTGCCACAGCGTCGCTCCGGTGAGATGGTTCACTGCCAGTGCGCCCTGGCCATACTCCGAGTTCGCAACGATATCCGTGCAGTTCACGGTGTAGAAGGCATCGTCGGGCGGCCCGAGTGGACGTGCGAGCGGCGGCGAGGTTGTCCGCACCGTCCACGTGACGACACCGCTGGGATTGATTTCAAGGATCCGGCTCCGCCCGCTGCTTTCCGCGATGAGGAGATGACCGGTGAACGGAACGCCCGGCGGCAGCGCCGGCAGTGCGCTTGCCTCCCCTGGGAGCAAGCACACGGGTGGAGCCGGCGTGGCGGTCGCCGGCGTCGCGGACGACGGGGCCACGGTCGGTGTGGCGGGCGGATCCGAGGCAGTCGCAAGCGGCATCGAGGAGCATCCGGTGAGCAGCAATGCTGAGATCACCGCGGGATAGCAGCGTCGGCGACTGCTGTGGCCGCTCATCGAGCGCCGCATGCCGGCAACGAATACAGCACGTCGTTACTCGCGTCCACGATCTCCAGCATCCCGCCGGCAGTCACCGCGAGCCCCTGCGGACTAGGGAGATTCACCGCGATGGGATGGGAAGCACCTGTCGTCGGATCGACGGCAACAACATCGCGACGGTCCAGTTCGGCGACGTAGAGGAGTCCGGCGTATTCAACCACCTCGTCGAGGTCCGAGAAACGGCCGAGGGTACGGCGCGCGCCTGTTGGGGTCAGCTCAACGAGCGCCGGGGATGACTCACTCGCGACGAAGATGTTGCCAGCAGAGTCGCCGGTGGCCGCGACGGGACGCCCCAGATTCCTGGCGAGCAGATGGGGAGTCGTCGCTCCTGTCAGCGGCACGGCGAAGAGCTGCCCGGTCGGGCTATCGGGCACGAGCAACTGTCGGATCGTGGCGTCATAGGAAATCCCGTCGATGCCGGCGTTGTTGGTGCGGTTGGGCAAGGCGATGAGCGTGCGCAGAGTCGGCACGATCCTGGCGATCGCGTTGCGGTTCTGTTGCGCGACATACACGTCAGAAGCTACGGCAGCGATGCCTTCGGGTCCCCCGGTTACCGTTTGCGTTGCGACTTCGCTCCCGCCGGGACTGAGGCCGATCAGCAGGTTTGCCTCGCGCGCGGTGATCCAGATGGTGCCGGACGCGCCTACGGCGATGTCATCGGGCGACACGGTGAAACGGTGCACAACGCGCAGTGCCCTGGCGTCGACTGGGGCGTGGCAACTGGCAAGCGTCGCGGCGAGCGTCGGCACCGCCGGTGTCGACTCACCGGCCGGCGCTAATGGTGCGACAGATGTCGCATCCGTCGGACGCGTCGCAGCTTGGCCCGCGCATCCAGCGAGTGTGATCGCCGCCACCAGGAGCGCGATGATGGACCGGCCGTAGGCGGCAGGGGACGCTCGAGGGGACCACGCCACTAGCGGCCGCGCTCATCGATTGGCGCGTTCATCTCGTGGCGCCAATCGTCGCGGACCAGCATCGCCTCGAGTCCCGATGTCCATACGGTCCGCCGGCTCTGGGTGATCGCCAACGCTTCGTAGCCGGCGATGCCGGCGACCCACGCAGCGCCGCCTTCGCCCATGACGAAGGCGGCGGTGGCGTAGGCGTCAGCGTATGTGAGGCTCGGACCGACAACCGTCATGCTCATGAGCCCCGCCGGCGGCCGTCCGGTGCGTGGGTCGACGATGTGCTCGCCACGCTCGTAGGTTCCGCTGGTGGCGACGGCCACGTCGGAGATCGACAGCACCGCGGCGACGCGCTCGGCCTCCTCAGGGTGCCGGATCCCCAGGCGCCAGGCAGCGCCGGGCGCCGGACGGCCTCGGACGACAACATCACCGCCTGCGCTGATGAAGAAGTTGCGCGCGCCGGCGTTCCCCAGGATGGTCGCCGCCCGCTCCACCGACCATCCCTTGACCAACCCGAGCGGGTCAATCCGGCCGTCGCGGTTGATGTCGAAGCAGCCGTTGGTTTGCTGGAAGACCTCCGCGCAGCAGTCGAGGACCTCGCGAACGTCCGCGCTGCAGTCCTCCAGCCGCAGCTCACCCCGCGAGAGCCTGCTGATCTCACTGTCCGGGAGGAAGGTGCTGAAGGTGGCGTCCACCTTGTGGAACCACCCGAAAGCGCTGTCGAGCACATCAAGCGGAAGGTCGAGGTCACGTACGTCGATGGTGATCACGGTCCCCATCAACGGCTCCGCGCGAATGATTCTCGGAGGCGGCGCGACCCCGGGGACCACGGCCGTCACGCGTGCGCCTTGTCCAGGGCGGACTGGACGGACTGGGCGTAACTCTGGCTTGTGAACGTAGCTCCGCCGATGATGTCGATCTGCGCACTCTGAGCCTTGAGGACCTCGTCGTGAAGGAGCGGGATCGCCACCGAGCTGATGTACGCCGATTGAGGTCGATCCGTGGGATAGACAAGTGCCTTGACGTCAGTGACCCTGCCCCCCGACACAATGAGCTGGACTTGGACGTCGCCGAAGAAGTTAGGGAAGTCCTGGCCAGTGAACGACCCGTTCTTCAGGCCAGTGGTGCTCGGGCTGGCACTCGGGGTATTGCCGCCCGACGGGGGCGCTCCCGAAGGGGTCGCGGTCGGCGGGCTCGTCGGTGAAGGGGACGACGAGCGGGATGGAAGCAGGGCCAAGCCCGAGCTGAGGCTATTCGAGGGCGGAGTGCGGAAGCTGAACAGGAGGATCAGCCCCATGACGGTGGCGGCCAGCGTGACGACGGCGCGGATGGGCATAGTCGAACCTCGGCTCAGAGAAAAGCGAAGCGCTCGCGGTGGATCTGGTCGGCGGGGATGCCGAGTACGGACAGGCTTTCGGTGACGTCGCGGAGCATCTCCTGCGGACCGCAGATGAAGGCATCGCGTTCGCGGAGATCGGGCACCGCGGTGCGCAGGAACTTGGGGCCGAGTGGGTGGGGGTGTATCTCGGTGCCACGCCGGCCGACGATGTAGTGAATCTCGCCACCCCGCGAGTGGACGAGTTGATCGAGCTCGTCCTTGAAGACAACGTCCTGCCACGACCGAGCGCGATAGAGGACGACGACCCCGTTCCTGCGCTGCGGCATCTCTTCGAGCAGGGCGCGCAGCGGCGTGATGCCGATGCCTCCGGCGATGAGCAGCGCTCGTTGACGGCGCCGGCGCAGGCTCGTGAAGATGCCATATGGACCCTCGAGGATGACGCGCGTGCCGGGCTGCAGGCCGCGGAGCGCACGAGTGAAGCCGCCCAGCTGCTTCACGGTGATGCGCAGATACTCACCGTTGGGGGCGGCCGACAGCGAGAAGGGGTGGACTTGCCACCACAGGCCGCGAGCAAGAAATCGGAACTTGAAGAACTGCCCGGCGCGCATGGGCAACCCGGGGAGGTCGCGGCCGGTGATGTAGATCGAGAGGACGCCGGCTGCCTCCTCGACGACGGAGTGCACGCGGAGGCGGTGACGCAGGTCCATTCGAATGGGTATGAGCACCCGAAACGTGAACACGAGCAGCGCCGCGACGACGTACAGAGCGACCCAGTACGCGGTCGCGGCGGGGTCGCGTTCAAAGTCGGTACCGGCGGCGAGCTGGTGGCCGAAGCTGAGCGCAATCGCGAGGTAGATGTAGAAGTGGATGAAGTGCCAGGTCTCATGCGAGAGGCGACGCCGAGCGGCTCGAACCGATACGACTGCGACAAGCACGAACAAGGCGGTGGCGGCGTAGGCCATCAGCATGTAGGGGTACGTGGTCAAGAATGTCGACGTCTGGGAGACGAAAGAGCGTCCGTCGCTGACCGCGTAGCCGGCGGTGGTGAAGAGGACGTGAGCGCAGATGAGGATGACCGTCGCGAAGCCGAGCCAGCGATGCCAGCCGGCAATGCGGTCAATACCGAAGAGCTGGTCCAGCCACGGGCTGCGCGACATCAGCACCACCTGGACAAGCGCCGAGTAGGTGCCGAGCAACGCGGTCAACTGACCGGCCGCAGAGAGCACGGCGCCGGGGTTACCCAGGTTCGGCAACTGGCCGTGGCGCACCCACATACCCACGATCAGTCCTGCGTTGGCGAACACGACCAGCACGACGTCCATTGGCCGGAGACCCCAGACGCGAGGGACGCGAAGCGAACGTCGAACCGCCGCGCTGTCTTGGCCGGTGAGGAGCGGCGGTGAGGCCGCAACGGCTACGCCGGCAGACTCAATGGCTCCGAAGTGTTGCGGCGCCAGTGGCTCTTCGAGTGGCTCACTCCGCGAGACATCCAATTGGGACGTGCCGATCCCATGACGCGACCCGGGCCGGTCGGGGCCGCGACCTCGATGCCGCCCACGCCGGTTCGCACCACGTCGGTTCCCTACCCCCATAGACGTGGCCATGATGGCGAGGGCTGAGCGTCTCTATGTGTTGCACCACGTGGTCTGTGAGCGCGGCTGCTCGCGAGCCGGCGGCGTAACGAAGCATCGAGATCGCATGCCGGGCCTCGATAACCGAGCCAATCGCCGAGGTTGCTCGCCTGACGTCTGGGTCCAATCGTGAGGTGCGACCGGGTCGATCCGTTGCCTCGCCGCGGCCGTGAGCGGATCGCACCGTAGGATGCCGATTGCGCGTGCTGTGTTGCGACAGCGCGAGTGGGGAACGGGGACTGGGCGCCGCCGCCAATGCCGAGGATGACCCCTCCCGCGACCGCACCACCGACAAGGATGACCCGCACTCGAGGCCACATGCGGCGCAGCGCGGCAACCGCATCTCGTCCGACCGCGTGGATCGATGTGGGTGTCCGCAAGAGCAGATGGAGCGCGACACAGCCACCCATGGCAGCAACGGAGAGCACATGGAGCTTGGCCCACGGCTGCGCTTCGCTGTGCTGCGACCACATCCAGATGCCGGTGGCCATCGCGACCAACGTGCTGAGCACCAAGGCCGGCGCGAGCAGGCGTCCAATCCACTCCGGCGCTCCTGCGGCGCGATACGCCGCCCGCCGCACGTAATACGAAAGAGCGCGGTAACCGGTGGAGCCGAGCTTGAGGAGCAGCAGGGGGATGAGCGCAAGGCCCACGATGTAATGCAACTGCCAGAAACGACCGAAGACGAGCCCGCTCAGTGCAACCACTCCCAGCCCGGGGAGGAGGGCCAACCCGGTCCACGACGTCAGGGCACGGTTTCCAAAGACTTGATCTGCGGCTGCGCCGTCGCGCCGACCCGTCTCCCACCACATCTGCAACACGTCGCGGGGATCGGTGTCAAGAGCTCGCTCCGGCATGGCGCATCCAACTTGTACTCGGTCTCCCCTTACAGAACGATGAAGGCGGCACTCATCTCAGTTCCGCCCGCCCACTCGTACGTTGGGTCTGGCGCGACACCGGTAGCTCGCCAACTTCCCACAACGAGTCGCTGGGGTCTACGGATATCAGCGCGTGGCGCGGGGCGACCTCCCGTCGCGCCGTCGAGCATTCGACCACGCCGCGTCGATGGCCTTGATCTCTCCGCCCAGCGACGCTGCGGTGGCCACGTGATTGGAGCGGAAGTACCGCTCATGATTGACCTCCAGCCGCTGCGGCTCGTACACGTAGTTGACCATCACTCCGTGCGATTGCCGACCGGTCAAGGAAAGGTCACCGTTGGGGTTGACGCGCTCGAGCCGGGCGCCGTTGGAAAGATGGAAGTGACCCACGCGGTCTGCGATGTGACCACGCGCCTTGACATGGGTCAGGTGGGCGAGCGCCAGGCGCCCCGCGATCCGCGCAACAATCGGATCATAGGGACCGTGAGCGTGCAGGAGTCGCGCCATTGCCTCCAGCTCGTCGTCAGTCGAAGCAAGGCGACGCAGCTCTTCGTGGTGACCGGCGGTCAACGCCCGCAGCCGCCCGTCGGTGAATGCGTCAGCGTTGCTCCGATCCGCCACCGCCCTTGCCAGGCTGGGCACTGGCGACAAGGTCGCGAACGTCCGCAGCCGCGGGAACTCCGCGGAAAGCTCGCGGACCACCTGCTTGATCAGGAAGTGTCCAAATGAGATGCCACGGAGTCCCGGCTGGCAGTCACTGATCGAATAGAAAACGGCGGTATGGGCCTGACGAGCGTCGGCGATGGGGCGCTGAGCCTCGAGAAGCGGGGCAATCGCGGTCGGGAGTTCTCGGGTGAGGGCGATCTCCACGAAGATCAGTGGCTCACCAGGGAGCAACGGGTGAAAGAATGCGAAACAGCGGCGGTCCGCCGCCAGGCGCAGGCGCAGATCGCTCCACCCGTCAATCTCGTGCACCGCCTCGTAGGCGATCAGCCGCTCCAATATGGCGGCAGGCGTATCCCAGTTGATCTGCTCGAGACGCAGGAAGGCTCCGTTGAACCACGACGAGAGCAGATGACGCAGGTCCGCGTCGACACCGCGGAGATGCGGACGGAGCGGGAGCAGGGTGAGCAGCCGGGCCCGCAGACTTACGAGCGCCGCCGCCCCGCCCGCCACCATGTTGAGCCGGCGAAACAATTCCTGTCGCGGTGCCTCGGTGGCTTGCGCTAGCGCCATCAATGCGTCATCGCTGGGCTCGATTCGCCACTGAGTCACGGCGGCCGCGACCGCGTCGGGCGGCGCAGAGAACGAGCCGGCGAGCACCTCGAGGAATTCGGCAGTGTCGGAGGCGGTCATGCGCTCGAGAGCGCGCACCACTTCGGTGGCAAGGGCCAAGCCGGACGCCTCACCGCGCCCGGCGATCAGGCGGCTGCACGTTGCAGCGAGGTTCGACGTGCTGTTCGTCCCCCCCGCGCCCCGTCCGAGCAGGGCACGACCCCGTTCGGCGACCGCCGACACATGCTCCATCCACGCCGGAGGGGTCATGGTTGGAACGGTTCTTCGACCGGCGGCTCCCATCGGAGCAGGGCAACGTCCGCCACCTGGCGCAGGTGCGCGCGCATCGCGTCCGCCGCTCGTGCCGCCTGCCGGGCCTCGATCGCATCGAGGATGCGACGGTGAGCCTGCAGCGAGCGCCGCGGCCGGTTGGGCTCGGTGAGCGACTCCACGCGGGTTTCGTGAATCGCCTCAGCGAGCCCGTCAATGACGTGCTCGAGCACCTTGTTGTAACCCGCCCGGTGCACCGCGTGATGGAATGCCGCGTCGCCGTCGAGGCCGAGCCCGGCAGACGCTATCTCAGTCTCCATGGCGGCGAGCGCCGCGCGCATCGCCACGATGTCGTCGTCAGTGCGCCGGATGGCTGCCAATTCCGCAAGGCGCACCTCGAGGAGTTCGCGTGCCTCCAGCACCTCGGGCAGGCGCGCTCGGCGCTCCACGAGCTTGTGCAGCATGCCGCCGAAGCCCCGGCTGCGGCGCAGGAAGACGCCGCCGCCGTGACGCACCTCGATGAATCCCTGCGCCTCGAGCACTGCCAGCGCCTGGCGCAACGATGCCCGGCTCACCTCCAGCCGCGAGGCCAGCTCGCGCTCTGGGGGGAAGCGACCCCCCACCTCCAGATTGGTGCGGATCACGAATTCAGCGAGGCGCTCGACGAGGTCCTCGTAGAGGCGGGTGCGCCCGAGGGGGCGAAGCGGCGATGTGTCGGCGGCCACGGAAGGAGATTATGGCATCCAGAATTGGCCTACCCACCGACCCATTGACATACTGAGCCACCCGGGAGCAGACTTCCCGCCACACATGGGGGACCACCCCTTAACGGACCGCCCACGGAGGTTGGACAGTGTTGCCGACAGTCATGGCCCGGATCCCGAGAGCAGGCGTCCTCAGACGAATCGGCACGGGCGTCGCGGTCGTGCTCGTGGTCGCGGCATGTGGCAGTTCGACTCCGGGCAGCTCAGGGGGTGGTGGCAATATCAAGACTGATAGTGCCGGCCATGTCTCATACGGCGTGCTCTCATGCTTCACGGGTCCGCTTGCCGTTCTCGGCCAGGCGATGCTGCAGGGCTCGCAGGTCGCTCAGAAGGTCATCAACGAATCGGGCGGCGTGCTCGGCAAACAGCTCGACCTCAGCCACGCCGACACCCAATGCGACGAAGCCGACGCGGTCCCGGCCGTACGGCAGCTGCTCTCAGCTGACAGTGTCAGCGGCATCATCGGTCCGGAAACGCAGGAAATTGCGGCGGTGTCACCGATCGTCAGCGCCGCCAGGATTCCCACCGAATTCCAGGGCGGCAGCACCGCATTCGACAAGAACAGCAACCAGTATCTCTGGCGCGACAGCCCCTCGGATTCGCAGCTCGGCGTCGCCATGGCGCTCTATGCCAAGCAGAAGGGATACAAGACGGCTGCGCTGCTCTTCTCATCGGACATCGCCCAGCAGACCATTCCCAAGCCCATCAAA
Source organism: Candidatus Dormiibacterota bacterium (assembly GCA_963848445.1). GTDB lineage: Bacteria > Chloroflexota > Dormibacteria > Aeolococcales > Aeolococcaceae > Palsa-851. The sequence goes on along the minus strand of CAWKDT010000002.1, from coordinate 61,390 downwards.
GCCACGTGGACGAAGTTCGGCTACAGCATCGTTTCGAACATCACTGTTGCGCCGGGTCAGACGTCGTATCTGACTGAGGCGCAGCAGATCATCGCCGCCCATCCGGATGTCATCTTCACGCAGCTCGATCCGCAGACCGCGGCGGTCATGTTTCAGAATTTCAAGGAGCTGGACAATCTCGCCATCCCGATCGTCGGTACCGACGTCACCAGCGGTGATGATTACCTGAAGGCGATCACCTATCCGATCGCACATGACCACCTGGTTTCCGTCTATGGGACCAACGCAACCGGTGCGGCGGCCGACAACTTCGCGGCCGCATTCGCAGCCCAGAACGGCGCGAACGCGCAGCCGATTGCGGGAGCCAACTATGCGTACGACGCCGTGATCAGCCTCGCGCTGGCCATGGACAAGGCGGGTACCACTGACGGTCCGGCCGTGATCGCGGCGATGAAGCAGGTGACCAATCCTCCGGGCACGCCCTGTGATGCTTACAAGGCGTGCCTCCAGGGAATCAAGGCAGGCACCAAGATCAAGATGGACGGCGCGAGCGGTGATCTCATCTTCAACAGCTACAACAACGTCTTTGGCCCATATGGAGCATTTCAGGCCGATGCGACGACCGGGGCCGAGACGCAGGTGGCACTCCTCTCCGCCAGCGACCTTGCAGCGGCGACTCCCTGACGCAGCGGGGGCGGCGCGTCCGCACATGACGCTCCGCCCCACCGCCATCCGCGACCCCGCGCCGGCCAGTCACATCGGAGATTCGATCTAGGTGCACGAGGCGTTGCTCACCCTGGGGTTCGGCCTGGTCGCGGCCGCGATCCTCTCGCTCTCGGCGCTGGCCTTCACCCTCGAGTACGCAGTCACGAACGTTGCGAACCTCTCCCACGGCGAGATTCTGACGGTGGGCGCGTACTGCGCATATCTGGTGCAGCAACATGGCGGAGGCGTGATTCTCTCGGGGCTCGCGGCGGCCGCGGGTGGGGGTGCGCTCGCGCTTGCGGTGCACAACGGCGTGGTCGACCGATTCGTGCGCAAAGGGATCGGCGGTTTGCCAACGTTCATCGCAACCCTCGGTGTCTCGCTCGTGATCCAGAACGTCCTGGTGATCATCTTCGGGGCATCCAATCTCGGCTACGCCGTGCCGCAGAACGCGCCGCGGACGATCGGTCCGTTTCTCTGGACGGATACCGAGATCCAGATCATGGTCTCAGCGGCCGTGATCACCGCCCTCCTCTATGTGATCATCCAGCACACGCGCTTCGGCAAGTCACTCCGCGCGGTATCGCAGAACCGTTCGCTGGCTCGGGTGTCGGGCATCAACGCCAACCGCGTCGCGGCCCTCACGTGGGTGCTGGCCGGGCTCATCGGCGGATACGCGGGCTTCATCCTCGCGGAAAGCGTCGGTACCTTCAGCCCCTACTCGGGATTCAGCTTCTTCTTGATCACCCTCACCGCCGCGGTTGCCGGTGGTCTCGGTAAGGCGCTGGGCACCCTCGTCGGCGGGATCATCGTCGGCATCGCGCTCGAGTTCTTCGGTGGCTACCTCAGCGCCAGCTACAACCTGGCGTTCGCGTTCGCGATCCTTTCGCTGGTGATCCTGGTGCGTCCGCGGGGCCTTTTCGTCGGCGGACGGCGGAGCATCTTCGAATGATCAATTACCTGGTGACCGTTCTCACCGAGGGATCGATCTTCGCGATCATGGCGCTCGGGCTCAACATCGTGTGGGGCTGGTCGGGCGATTTCGACCTAGCGTTCTACGGCTATGTCGCGCTCGGCGCATACATGACACTGGTCCTCACCATCGGGCCCGCGATGGATCCCACCACGTACATCCTGGGCCTCGCACTTCCCTTTCCGGTCGCGGTGATCCTGGCGGTGATCAGTTCGATGCTTCTCGCGCTCGTCGTCGGCGCGATCGCGCTCCGTCACCTGCGCGGCATCTACTTCTCGATCGTCACCCTCGGCGCCGTGTATGTCCTCTACATCTTCGCCGGACAGTTCGTGCCGCTGTTCAACGGCTACAACGGCCTGTCCGGACTGTTCGATCCGATGGGCGATTTCTTCGGGCTCGACTTCACGAGTTATCCGTTCTTCTACCTCGGTCTCTGCATCGCCGTGCTCGTTGCCGTTCTGGTCCTGGTCGCACGATTGAACGGAAGCCGCTTTGGCCTCGCGCTGCGCAGCCTGCGCGAGGATGAGCGTGCCGCCGCGGCATTCGGGCGCGATATCTATGTCACGAAGCTGAAGGCCTACGTGCTCGGCGCCGGTATCGGCGGCCTGGGCGGTGCGCTGTTCGCAGGCTATCTGAGTGCCTTCAACCCGTCGGCATGGTCGCCGGTTGAGACGATCGTCCTCTACGCCGCAATCCTGGTGGGCGGCCGGGGCAGCACACGCGGCGTTGTGCTCGGGGTCGCGGTGATGGTCATGGGACTGCAGGAGGCGACCCGATACCTCCCCGAGATTGCCAACCAGCCCAGCTTCGCGCCGGCATTCCGGCTCATCCTCACCGGCATCGTCCTGGTGCTCTTCATCCGCTTCCGCCCCCAGGGCATCCTTCCTGAGAGGCGCTTTCGCGATGAGGATCCGGCCGGTACGGGCGGCACGGCGGCCGTTGCCGGCGAAAGCCCGGTCGCCGGCCCCGCTCTCGACACGGGCGCGGCGTGACGGCACTCCTTGAGGTGCAGGACCTGCACAAGGATTTCGGCGGCGTTCAGGCGGTCAGCGCGTGCAGCTTCACCGCGGCTGCGGGCCAGATCACGGGACTGATCGGCCCGAACGGGGCCGGTAAGAGCACCGCGATCGACCTCATCTCCGGCTTCAAGATCCCGGACAGCGGCACAGTTGCGTTTGACGGCAAGCCGGTGCACGGGAAGGCCCCCCACCAGATTTCACGGATGGGTCTGATCCGCACATTTCAGAGCCCGCGCGAATGGCCGGCGCTCAGCGTGCTCGAGAACCTCGTCCTCGCCTGTTACGAGCCACGTCGTGAGCGCTTCTGGCGCTCGCTCCGCGGAGCCGATCGCGGCGAGCGGCAACGCGCCGGCGAGCAGCTGATCCAAGCCCGCGCAATCCTCGACGAGTTCGGACTGCTCCACCTTCGCAACGAGCGCGCCGGCAACCTCAGCGGCGGCCAGAAGCGTCTCCTGGAGTTCGCCCGCATCCGTATGGCCGAGCCGCGTCTGGTCATCCTCGACGAGCCCATGGGCGGCGTGAACCCCGTGCTCGGGGAGCGCATGGCGGCGGCGGTGCTCGGTTTCGTCGGCGCGGGCACCTCCGTGATCATCGTCGAGCACAATCTCCCGTTCATCGAACGCGTCACCGATGTGGTCGTCGTGATGGCCGAGGGAAGAGTGATCGCCGAAGCGCCGTTCGAGCAGCTGCGCGGCAATGAAGCAGTGGTCGACGCCTATCTCGGAGAGATGCCCACATATGACGGCGCTGACGCCTGATCCGGGGCCGCCCGGCGCCAATGTTGTGGCCGCCCTCGACGTGACCGGCCTCACGGCCGGGTACGGCGGGGCGCCGATCATCGAGAACGTCAGCATCCGCGCCCACCGCGGGTCCATCACCGCGATCGTCGGACCCAACGGGGCCGGCAAGTCCACGTTGCTCAAGGCTATTGCGGGAGTGATCAGGTCGAAGGCAGGCACGGTCACCGTCGAGGGCAGGGATGCCACCGGCCTGCCTTCTGAGCAGCTCGTACGCCGCGGCATCGCCTACGTTCCTCAGGTGGCCAATGTCTTCCCGCAGCTCACTGTCCACGAGAACCTGGAGATGGGCGGTTACAGCCGCAGGCACGGCATGCATGAGCGCGCCGAGGAGCTGTACAGGCTGTTCCCGGATCTCAAGCTGGCCCACCGCCGGCATGCCGAGACGCTGAGCGGCGGCCAGCGGACGATGCTCGCGATGGCGCGCGGGCTCATGGTGGACCCTGCGGTGCTGTTGCTTGATGAGCCCTCCGCCGGCCTCTCACCGAAGTTCCAGGCGGCCGTCTGGGAGCGGATCGAGCAGGTTCGGGCAACCAATGTGGCGGTCGTGATTGTCGAGCAGAACACCCGAGAGACCCTGCGGCATGCGCAGTGGGCGTATGTGCTCACCCTCGGTCGGAACCGCCTCGAAGGCAGGGGGCGGGACTTGCTCCACAACGACGAGGTGGTCAATCTCTACGTCGGTGTGCTGACGTAAGGAGCGCCAATCGATGGACGTGCAACCACAACCGCCGCGCTCCTCAGGTCCTCTTGCGGGCGTGCGCATCCTCGACCTCTCGCGCATCCTCTCCGGCCCATTCGCCACGATGATCTTCGCCGACCTCGGCGCCGATGTCATCAAACTTGAGAACCCCATCACCGGCGACGACACCAGGGAGTGGGCGCCCCCCTACCAGGGAGACCAGTCGGCATATTTCCTGTCGGTCAATCGCAACAAGCGTGGGATCGCTGTCGACCTCAAGGCGGAGCAGGGACGCGAGATCGCGTTACGTCTCGCGGAACGCGCCGACGTCGTCGTGGAGAACTTCCGGCCGGGAACCGCCGGCCGGCTGGGGCTCGGCTATGACGCCCTGAGCGCACTCAATCCGCGCCTCATCTACGCGTCAATCTCAGGATTCGGCCAGACCGGCCCGTATGCGTCCGAGGCGGGCTACGACGCCATCGCACAGGCACTCGGTGGTGTGATGAGCGTCACTGGCGAGGCCGACGGCGAACCGGTGCGCGTCGGCAACTCCGCAGCCGACATCTTCGCCGCGATGTGGGCCTCGGTCGGTATCCTCGCCGCGCTCCACGCTCGCCATACCACCGGACGCGGCGAGTGGATCGACATCTCACTCCTGGACGGCCAGATCGCCTCGCTCACGTACCTCGCCGGCGGGTACTTCGCGTCGGGGGAGGTCCCCCGGCGCTACGGATCGGCGCATCCGAGCATCGTTCCCTACCAGGCGCTTCGCACCCAGGACGGGTATCTGATGGTCGCGGTGGGCAATGACGCGCTCTGGCAGCGCTTTGCCCCACTGATCGGCCTGGGCGAGCTTGCCGACGATCCCAGATTCGCCACCAATCCGCAGCGCGTCGCGCACCGAAGCGAGTTGATCCGGCTCATCGAGACAGCGCTGGCGTCCAAGGGGTCGGCTGCGTGGGCCGACGACCTCTCCCGTGTCGGCATACCCGCAGGTGCCATCAACGGGATTGACGCGGCGCTCGCACATCCTCAGGTACAGGCGCGCGGCATGGTCCTGACCGCCGAGCATCCGTCGGCTGGAACCCTGCGGATGACCGGTTCGCCGATCAAGCTGTCCGGGTACACCGCAAAGGCGCGGCGTGCGCCGCCGATGCTCGGTGAGCATACCGACGAAGTCCTCGGCGAGCTCGGTTATTCACCCGCGGACATTGCCGTCATGCGCGACGCCGGCGCCATCGGGTGAGCGGCGCCGGCGAGACCGTCGAGCAGCGCTGAGCACCGCGGTGTCGATTTCCGCTGATGACGCGAAGATGAACGGCCTCACGGCGGCGCTGGGCGCGGCGATGGCCGGGGAGGTGCGTTCAGATCGCTACACCCGGCATCTCTATTCGCGCGACGCGAGCATGTACGCCATTGAGCCGCTCGCGGTGGTGTTTCCGCGTGACGCGGGCGACGTTGCCGCGGCTGTGGCTGTGTGCGCCCAACGTCGGGTGCCGATGCTGCCGCGAGGCGCGGGCACGAGCCTGGCCGGCCAGACAGTCGGTCGGGCGGTGATCATCGACACGTCGCGTCACATGGACGCCATCGTCGAGCTCGATCCCGAAGCGCGTACCGCCCGAGTCCAGCCCGGCGTGGTGCAGGACGATCTCAACCGCGCCGCCGCGAAGCATGGCCTCCTCTTCGGTCCCGACACCTCGACCAGCAATCGGGCGACAGTTGGTGGCATGATCGGCAACAACTCCGGGGGAAGCGGGTCGATCGTCTACGGCATGACCATCGATCATGTTGACGCCCTCGAGGTGGTGCTGAGCGACGCCAGCACCGCCAGCTTCGCCCCTCGCGATGAGGCTGCGGTGACCCGCCGCGCCGCACCGGACACGCTGGAAGCACGGATCTACTCGCGCCTTCCGGCGATCGTCGAGGAACAACACGAGGCGATTGCGGAGGGGTTTCCGCGGTACTGGCGACGCGCCGGCGGCTATCGCCTCGACCGGCTCGCCGGTTCCTCCTTCGATCTCGCCCGCTTCGTCGTCGGGTCGGAGGGTACGCTGGTGATCGTCACCGAGGCGACCGTGCGCCTCGTGTCGATGCCACGGGCGAAGGCGATCGGCGTCGGACACTTCGATTCGGTAGCGGCGGCAATCGCGGCCACGGGCGACGCGCTGGCCTTGCAGCCAAGCGCGGTCGAGCTCATCGACCGTACCATCCTCGACCTCTCCCGGCAGAAGATCGAGTACGCCAAACTCGGATCCCTGCTCGAGGGCGACCCTGGCGCGCTTCTCTTCGTTACGTTTGACGGCGAGTTTGCGGGCGAGGCTGCCGGGCATGTGGAGCGACTCGCGCAACGCTGGCAGCGACACGGGCACGGGTATCACACGCTGCGCGCAACCGATCCGGCACATCAGGCAGCCTTGCTCAAGGTCCGCGCGGCCGGACTCGGGCTGCTCATGGCTGCCAGCGCGGGGACGCGCCGACCGGTTGCCTTCATCGAGGACACAGCCGTTGACCCGGCTCATCTGCCGGCCTACGTCAAGCGCTTCGCTGCGATCCTTGAGCGACACGGCCTGACGGCAGGATTCTACGGTCATAGCTCAGTCGGATGCCTGCACATCCGCCCCTTCATGGATCTCACCAATCCGACGGAGGTCTCCACCATGCGGGCGGTGGCATCCGAAATCCGCGACCTGGTGAACGAATTCGGCGGGGTCAACTCCAGCGAGCACGGCGACGGGCTCGCACGAAGCGAGTTCAACCGTCGGATCTTCGGTGACGCGCTGTATGACGCCATGTGTGAGGTCAAGCGGCTCTTCGATCCTGACTTGCTGATGAACCCAGGCAAGATCGTCGAGGCGCCGCCGATGACCGAGAACCTCCGCGACGTCGCCCTGCCACCGGCACGCCTGCTGCCTACCCGGCTTTCATTCGCTGCTACGGGTGGCATGCGAGGCGCGGCCGACCGGTGCATGAACATCGCGGTCTGCCGCAAGGGGTCGACCGGGGTGATGTGCCCGTCATACATGGCCACGCGAGAGGAGGAGCACAGCACCCGCGGTCGCGCCAATGCACTTGTGCTTGCGCTCTCCCAACCGGATCCGCGAGCGGCGCTCGGCGACGATCGGCTGCACGACATCCTCGACCTGTGCCTGGAGTGCAAGGCGTGCAAGAGCGAGTGCCCGCTCGGCGTCGACATCGCCTCGATGAAGAGCGAGTTTCTCTTTCAGTACCAGGCACTGCATGGAGTCCCGGCACGCGCGCGCTTCTTCGCCGCATCGCGGCGGCTCAACCGGCTCGGGTCGGCGTTCGCGCCGTTCTCGAACCTGGCACTCTCACTGCCGGGATCGCGCGCACTGATGGAGCGGACGCTGGGGATCACCCGCCGGCGGCCGTTGCCTCGATTCCGGCGGCGAACGCTGCTGCGGTGGCATGCAGGCCGGCGGCGTCAACCCTCGCCATCGCTCGGGCGCGTCGTGATGCTCGCCGACTCGTTCACGACCTTCACCGAGCCAGGCGTCGGCATCGCGGCCGTGGAGCTGTTGGAGATGGCCGGATGGCGGGTGGACCTGATCGGCGATCTCTGCTGCGGGCGCGCCGCCATCTCCAAGGGACTGCTCGACGAGGCGGCCTCGCACGCGCGGGCGATGACCGTCCGGTTGGCTGCCATGGCTCGTGAAGGAGCCGCCATCGTCGGGGTGGAACCGTCGTGCATCCTCACCCTGACTGAGGAGCACCTCGCGCTCCAGCCCGACAGCGCAGACGCGAAGGTCGTTGCAGGGCAAGCGAGGCTTGTCGACGCACTGATCGTCGAGGCCATCGACGCCGGACACCTGCAAATGGATCCGGCCTCGCCGCTCGCGGGCCGGCGCATCCTGTTTCACGGTCATTGCCACCAGAAGGCACTTGCCGGCACCGCGTCGACGGTGGATTTACTCTCCCGGATCCCCGGCTCGACGGTGGTCGAGGTCGACGCGGGTTGCTGTGGCATGGCCGGGTCGTTCGGGTTTGAGGCCGAGCATTACGATCTGTCGATGCAGATCGGAGGGATGCGCCTGTTTCCTGCCGTCATTTCGGAGGGCGGCGATACCGTGATCGCCGCCACCGGGGTGTCGTGCCGCCAGCAAATCGCCCATGGCACGGGACGCCAGGCGCGGCACCCTGTGGAGTTGATCAGGGCGGCAGTGCGTATGCGGCCTCCCTCCGGTCTCTAGTGATCTACTAAAGAGTGCGGGGTGGTGTGGTCGCCTCGGCCGCAGTCACAGTCGGCCTGCCCGGCGACCGCGTCCCGTGCTGCAACCGGTTGAGTTGCGAACGCACGGATGAAGTCGCCGGGTGCCTCGAGCAGAAAAGAGAAAAGCCCCACATCTGGCGATGCGGAGCCTTCAGTACGGGAGGCGGTGCCTTTCGGTGGCCCTCAGGCTCGACCCTCGTCCGGACTAATGGGCCACCATCACTCCGGGCCGTCCACTCGCCATTGCTGACGGTGGACCCGCAGTCGGTGACTATAGAGATTTGACGGACCGTTTGCAACACGGTCGTGGGGGGCGCCGTTGCAATCTCCCTGCAGATCGACGGCACCGTCGGCGCCGACGACGTCCAGGGCATCGTGCAAAGCGAAGAGTTGACGTGCGTCGTCGAACCACAAGGGCGCATCGGTAACCTCTACCACGTCACCTGGTCCGGCCAGCTCGACCCTGGGAGCACTCCCACGGTGTCGGGAGACTGGGACTGCACAGCGGCGTCCAGTGAGTGCACGGCGACATTCACCGGAGAACCAATCGAACGCCGTTGCGCCGTGGCTCGGACGACGTAGTTGGTTGGTTCTAGTGCGCCGCGGGTCCGGCCGGTGAAGGTTCAGCGACCAGGGAGATCGTGATCCGCTCGCCGCAATTGGGACAATCGCGTGGCTGCTGGACGACGCGCCGATGCCCGGCCGAGTCCCTGCCGCCGTCGATCATCGTGACCGTCACGCTTTTCGCGCATGCGGGACAGTCGTAGCCGACATGCATCATGGGGATGCGGCTGCCGACGAGATTGACATCCGACTCCGACGCCATGACGTGATCCTCCGTGTAGCCGCGTGGAGAGGTAGTCCACACATGCTGCCACTGAACGCGGCTCAGCGCACATCGTTCAGGCACACACTCGAAGGCTGACGACGGAGCGAGCGCGGTGTCAATGACCCGCCGGAGCCAGTTCCTCGCAGCCCCAGGGACTGCCATGCGCGGTCAGCGAGTTGAGGAAGGGATCGGCCGGAAATGCCTCGGGGCCGAGGACACCGACGCCCGCCCATGCCTTGGACTCGAGCAGCTCGAGCGCAACCAGCGGATTCACCGCCGTCTGCCACACCACCGCCTGCGATCCGTATTCCGCCATCGACCATTCGTTGTCCACGACGTGGTGGAGGTACACCTCCCTGGGATTGCCGTCCTTGCCGGTGCCGCGCACCCAGGTCCCCGCACACGTCAGGCCGGACATCCGGTCGCCGAGGCCGGCCGGGTCGGGCAGGCAGGCCGCAACGACATCGCGCGGCGACACGAAGGATTCACCGACTCTGACCGGCTCGGTCGAATCCAGGCCCAGCTTGTGCAGCGTGCGCAGCACGCCGATGAACTCGTCGCCCAGCCCGTACTTGAAGGTGACCCGGCCGCAGTCGATCCACCGCGGCATGAGCAGGACCTCCTCATGCTCGACGTTCACGCACTCCACGGGTCCGATCCCCGCGGGGAAGTTGAACACCTCGGGCTCGCTGAACGGAGGGGTCGTGTACCAACCCCTGCCTCGCTCGAACACGACCGGCGGGTTCAGGCACTCCTCGATCGTCGTCCATATCGAGAACGTCGGCGCGAACTCGTATCCCGCGACCGCGAGGTTGGCGCCGTCGCGGACGCCCATCTCGTCGATGGAGGAGAAGAGGTGATCGGATGCGTACCGGGCGAAGACGTCGGCGAGCCCCGGCTCGACGCCCATTCCGACGAGTGCGAGGACGCCCTTGTTCTCCCATTCGCCGGCCAATGCGAACTGCTCGTCGCCGAGCTTGACGCCAGGCGTCGAGTACGGAGCGTCCGGATGCGGATGGGACAGCGACATGGCCATGTCGAGATACGTGACCTGTGAAGCCAGCGCCGCCCGGAAGAGCGGCATGACGAACCTTGGGTCCACAGCGTTCAGCAGCACGTCGCAGCGCTCGGCCTCCAGGAGCTGCGAAATCGCGGTCTCGTCGCCGGCGTCCAGCCGGACAGCGCTGAACCGAGATCCCGCGCCGGCGATCGCCCGCTCCGCTCGCCCGGCGTCGTGGTCCGCGACCACCATCGCCTCGAACAGCTTCCAGCGCGCCGCTGTTCGGGCGATCGCGCTTCCGACTCCGCCCGCTCCCACCAGCAGCACACGCATCGTCGATACAACCTCCGGGCGGCGATTATAGGATGGCTACGGTCCGTAGCTCCTCCACACCTCCGTGAACCCGGGTCGCCTCGCCGCCAGCGCTGAGGGGGTTGCCATGTCAGCCGTGCCGGCGTTGTTCACCATATCCACGGCGAAGCTCGGGAACCGCGCGACCACTGACTGCTTCGCACGCCTCGCCTGCACACGGGCCGCGCCGCCGGTGAACGCGACCGGCGGGTTCCACTGGGGCAGCGCAGAGTAGGCGTCGCCGTAGCTCGGCCGCTCCACGATCCATTCCGCGGAGTTGCGCGGGCAGCCACCGGCGTACCGGCACTTCTCGAAGACGGTGAACCCCCGGTGAGCCGTCTTGTCGGTCACGACGATCTTGAACGCGCCCGCGTGGCCGGGAGCGCCGTAGGTCACCGACGCGAGCATCCTGTCACCGACGTGCACCGCGAAGACTGTGGTGATCGTGTTCGTGGGATACATCTCCCACCACGCGTAGTGCCTGCCCTGCGCGGTGCCATCGCACTCCTGGTACGTACCGCCCTGCTCGACTGTGTTCCCGCCCCAGCCATCCAGCCCAACCCACACGACCGCGGCCTCGGGAGACGCGCCGTTGCAGCGGTATGCCGGCTCGGTCCAGGCGGCCTGCACGGAGGTGAATGGACGCGGAGTCGTGAGTGAGGCCTCGGTCGACACGTAGCCGGACCAGTTGCGCGAATACTCGGTGGACAGGGACGCGCTGGTGCCGGCCGCCCGAGGAGTCATGACGGCGGGCCCGAGTCGGACGCCCGGCGCCGCTGCCACGGACGACAACCCGAGTGTTCCAGCCGCAACGAGGCTGCAGCTTGCCGCGACGAGAAGCTTGCCGGCCTTCACGGGCAGCTGGGCTCCGGCGGGGTCACGGTCACCACGATTACATGACGAGACCAGGACGAAATGACGCGTTTGTCACGACTGCTCGGCACCACGAGCGGCGGCGGGCTCCCCGACGATGCCCGCGACGGCCCAGGCGCGCGCGCTCAACTCGAACGGCCCGTCACCGACTCCGAGGTGGCGGCGGTACGCGTCACGGAGAGCGGTGCGCCGCTCCTCATCGAGCGATTTGCAGAATGCACCCGACGGGGCGATGCCGGTGGGGAACGGGGACCAGAGATCCTCGAAGTCGACGTAGCTCGCATGTACGACCAGCGGGCTCGAGCGCACGTCGAGGAGCCCCGCGGCGCTCCACAAACGGGGCAGATCGCCATCGGCGCACCAGCGCATCATCAGCCCCTCATCGGCGAGCGCGGCCCGATCAGGATCGACTTCCAGCGCCGCGTCCCAGAAAGCGCGCAGAAGGGTCATCTCGCCCGCGTAGTCCCACACGCACGATGCGACGACTCCGCCGGGGCGGGTCACGCGCGCCATCTCTCGGACGCCCGCCTCGGCGTCGCGCAGGAAGTTCACGACGAGCTGCGCGAGCGCAGCGTCCGCGCTCGCGCCGGCAAACGGCAGCGCCTCGGCGTCCGCTACGACCACCTCGACTCCCGTGAGCCGTGCCCGGCACGCTTCCACAAATGGCTCCGACGGGTCCGCGGCGCGAACCCTTGTGGCGCCAAGCCGTTCCGCAAGCACCGCCGTCAACGCGCCGGGGCCGCATCCGATGTCCACCGCGTTCATCCCGGGCACGATGCCCGCGAAATCGATCAATGCCGATGCGAGCTGCCTGCTGTACCGGCCAACGTGGCGGTCGTAGGTTTCGGCGGATGCGCGGAACATCTCGGTGCCTGGCATCGGGTCCCCAGCCTAACCGGGGGATGACGCCTTCAGCCACCGCTGAAGCCCGGCCTGGGAACGGGTATGCTTCAGCGTCGGCCCAGCACCAACCACATTGGAGGGAGACCAATGCACCGCGCGGCCTTCGTCGTCATTGGAGTCAGCGCCACGCTGCTGCTCGCGGCGTGCGGCAACGAGACCGTCACCGCCTCGGAGACTCAGCAAGGCATCACCGTCCAGGTCGTGGTCACGAGTGACAGCACGGCGATCGGTGATCTCGAGTCGAAGCTCCCGTCGAGCGCACCGGGTGTGACCTTCGCGAATGGGGATACGCACACGGCTCCGCATGTGTGCGGCTTCAGCCAGAGCAAGAACGGTCACAGCTACCAGGTGGACTTCTACGGCAACCTCCCAAGCGGCAGCTCCGCCCTCGTCTGCAGCTCGGCCGCTCAGCAGGAGTTCCTCGCCGCCGCACCCTGATCGCGTGAGTCGATAGGCCTCGCGCCCGAGGGAGGCGTGTGGTTGGCGCGCGGTCGGTTCAATGCGTTCGGAGCGACCCGAGATGCGCCAGGGCTGCCACCATGGCGCCCGCGACGCAGACGGCCGCGCCGTACCAGATCGCGCCGCCACCCTCGCTCTCAGGTCCGCCCCCCAGCGTGGATACCGCCGGGATGATCAGCAGCAGACCGGCTGGCACAACCAGCACCGCGAGCCAGCCGGCGGCGAGCCGGCGCCGGCGCGAGGCCGGCTGGAAGAGTAACGCGGCCCCTGCCACCACGAGCGCGATCCCGACCGCGTCCATCGAAAGGTCGAAGGCGGCGTATTGCGATGCTGCGTTGACGCCGGAGGCGGCTCCTGCCGCGGTCACGAGCACGTACACCTGCGCAGTTGCCGTGCCGATCAGCAGCACGCCACCCGCCACCAGCGGCAGGGTCGCGGAGCGCCGGACCCAGCGGAACATCGCCAAGGTCCACACGCCGCTGATGACGAGTGGGATGAGGAGGAGCAGCGCCGACGCGTCGAATCCGTTCGATGAGGCCGCGGCGGGCTCGCTCGGGCTCGAGTGCGCTCCGGCGACGAACTGGATGGGCGCGGTCGCCAGTTCCGTCGGCGTGAACGCGACATCCGTGACGGAGATGATGCACCCGGGAGTGACGCTGCACCGAACGTGATTCAGCCCGAAGGGTCCGGCATGGACCGCGATGGCCACGTCGATCGCTCCTTCGGAATCGGCGGTCGCGAAGCGTGCGTTGTCGACGGCGCAATCCGAGGCTGACGCATTCGCGACCGCCGAGCACTCGGTCACCACCAGCTGCTTTCCCGGCGTGTAGCCCGCAGCCTGAACATGCACCGTCTGGCCATCGTGGAGGCCGGTTGACGGTGTGACCGTCACGCTCTCGGCGGCGAGGGCGTGACCTGCGCCCACCACGATCAGTGCTGTCAGGAGGATCCCGAGGGTGGACGCCTTGCGAACCCGCGTGGCCGGCAGCATCGGGCCAGTATGAGGTGCTCTCCGCTACCGCACCCACGTGCCGGCGCCGGCGATGGCGTTGAACAGCGGGCGTGCGCCACGACCGTCGGCGATGCAGGCCGCCCCGACTCCGCGCAGGCGCGCCTCAGCAACGGCGCGCAACTTCACGCGCGCCCGGCCGCCGATCGCGGGAATCAGGCACTCCGCCTCGGGTGCGGAGAGGCGGCCGATCAGGGTCGTCTCGTCGCCGGGATCGCGCAGGAGGCCGGGGGTGTCCGCGAACACCATCAATCGCGTGGCCCCGAGCGCGACCGCGATCTCCGCGGCGAGCCGGTCCCCGTCCACGTTGATTGCGGTCCCGTCCTCGGCAGCGATCGGCGGACAGATCACCGGGGTCAGCCCGCGCGCGAGGAAAGCGCGGAGCAGGCCGGCATCGACCGAGTCGATGCGCCCCACATGGTTGTCGTGGAGCACCCTGGCGCGGCCGTCAACGCTGATGCGGAGATCCGGGCGCCGCGTCCCGCGCACCAGCCCGCCATCGAGCCCACACAACCCGAAGGCGTTGACACCGAACTGTCGCAGCCGCTCGACGATCCTCTTGTTGGCCTTCCCCGCATACGCCATGAGGAAGTGGTCCATGGTCGTCGCGTCGGTGAATCTGCTGACATCGCCGCGCGCTGATTGCACCATGCGCGGCGGGCTGCCGAGGCGTGTCGAGAGCTCGTCGAGGTCACGGCTCGCGCCGTGCACGACGACGACCTGCTCAGTGGTCGCGGCCACGTCCTGCAGGAGCGGATCGATCCGCCGCACGCTGCCACCGATCTTGACGACGATCATCAGATTGGGTACAGGCCGCCGAATTCGAGGCCGAGCGTTTCCGGAAACCCGTGCCGCACGTTGAACGCCTGCACCGCCTGCCCCGCGGAGCCCTTGACGAGATTGTCCAGCGCGGCTGTCACCACCACGCGGCGTGAGTGCGGGTCGCGCTCGAAACCCACATCGCAGTAGTTGGTGCCGGTGAGCAGCTTCGGATTCGGTGACCGATGCAGGCCGGTGCGTGCCTTCACGATGCGCACGAACGGCTCGGACGCGTACCGCGAGCGGTACAGCTGCCAGAGCGCGCGATCGTCGAGGTCGGCGTTGAGAAATGCGTGTGCGGTGACGAGGACGCCGCGCACCGCCTCGACGGCGGTGGCCGAGAACGACACCGCCGGAGCCGCGGATCCAACGCGGAGCTCCTGCGTGATCTCTGCGGTGTGCCGGTGTCCGGTCGGCGCATAGGACCGGATCTCGCCGCTGCGGTGCGCGTGGTGAGTGGCCTCTCCCGGCTGTGCGCCCGCGGCCGATGAACCGACCTTCGCCTCGATGACGATCGGGATCGCAGGATCGAGGACGCCGGCGCACGCGAGCGGGAGGAGCCCGAGGATCGACCCGGTCGCGAGGCACCCACCCGTGGCCACAAGTCCCCCCGCGGCGATCTCGGCGCGGTGCAGCTCGGCGAGCCCGTAGACGGCGGTGCCGAGCAGCGCAGGCGACGGGTGTGCCCATCCGTACCAGCGCGGGTAGTCCGCGGCGTCGCGCAGCCGGAAGTCGGCGCCGAGATCGATCACCACCTGTGCTGCGTCTCGCAGCTGCTCGATCGTACCGCTCGACTCGCCATGGTTCATCGCAGCGAAGAGGACGTCTGCGGCCTCGAGCGATTCGCGTGACGAGAAGCGCAGCTCGGTCCGGTTGCGCAACGGTGGATGCACCGCAGCGACCGGCTTGCCGGTGAGGCGCTCGGATGTGACCTGCGTCACCTCGACCTCGGGATGGCCGATGAGCAGGCGCAGCAGCTCGCCACCCGCGTAGCCCGCGCCGCCGACGACCGCCGCGCGGATCACCGCTCGCCCAGCACGCGATCGAGCACATCCACCGCGCGCTCGAGCTCGGTGACCGAGATGCGCTCGTGCGGGGTGTGATCGAGGCTCGAGTTCCCGGGCCCGTACGCCACGGCTTCGCAGCCCCAGGCGGGTGCCAGGATGTTGAGATCCGACGTCCCGGTCTTGAGCTTGCACCGCGGTGATCCACCGCCCGCACGGATCGCGCCGGTGAATGCTCGCGCAAGCGCGCTGCCTCGATCCGTGCGGATCGCCGGTTCTCGCCCGACGATGGCCAGCTCGCCCCCGCTTGAAGCGGCGTGCGCGGCGTCGATCAGCGCGTCGACGTCGCATCCGGGCGGCGTGCGGACGCCGATTTCGGCCGTCGCGTGGTCGGTGAGCCCGTCACTGTCTGAGCTGAACCCGAGCACGCGAACATCGACGCGATCGAACGGGCCGGCGGACCCGGTCGATGCGAGGGCGTAGTCCTGGAGGGCCCGCACCAGCGCGATACCACGGTCGGCAGCGCTCGGCTCGCGGCCTGCTCCGTGCGCATGCGCCTGCTCGATGCGCCAGCGCATCCGGAGGCTGCCCTTGTATCCGATCGTCACCGCGTCCCATCCGCTCGGCTCGAGGATGACGAGACCGTCCGGAGCGTCCATCGTCACTCCGAGGTGACGCGCGCCTCGCGACGTCGATTCCTCCTCGACGGCGCCGACCACGATATAGCGCACACCCACGTCGCGTCGCTGACGGCTCACGGCGGCGATCGCCGCCGCGAGCGGGCCCTTCGCATCCACCGCGCCGCGTCCATGGAGCACGTCGCCGTCACGGCGCACGTCGATGTGCCCGGCGACGGTGTCGAGATGCCCCACCAGCGCGATGGTCCGCGGTCCGTCACCCCAGGCTGCCACAATGTTACCGACAGTATCGACATCAACATCGAAGCCCGCAGCGAGCAGACGCGACACGAGCAGCGCGGCGAGCGCGTCCTCGCCGCCGCTCGGGCTCGGCACGCGCAGCATCGCCATCAGCAGTTCGGCGGCATCGACGGCGGTATGCGATGGGACCGCGATGCTGGACGACGTCACATCAAACTCCAACCGCAACGGGCGCGCCGCGCGCGGCCGCGCGGACGTGATCGGCCACGTGCCCGGGAATGTCCACGCCGGTCACATCGATGGAGTTACGGAACTCCATCGTCGCGTTCACCTCGCTGACGACGAGCCGGTCCCCGTCCTCGAGCAGATCGACCGCGAGGACCCCGCCCCCGACCGCTGCCGCGGCGCGGAGCGTGATCGCCCGGAGATCGGAGCCGACCGGACAGTTGCGCGTGGTCGCGCCCCGCGCCGTGTTGGTCACCCAGTGCTCGGACTCGCGATAGATGGCGCAGATCACCTCATCACCCACGACGAAGGCGCGGATGTCCCGCCCCGGCTTGTCGACGTGGCGCTGCAGATAGAAGATGGAGTGCTCCGGGCCGCCGAGCAGCGCCTTGTGCTCGAACAGCGCTTCAGCGGCATCCCTCCCCGTGATCCGGGCGAGCAGCCGGCCCCAGGAACCGGTGACCGGCTTCAGCACGACCGGATACCCGAGCTCCTCGGTGGCACGGAGCGCTGCCTCGGGGCTGAAGGCCACGGCCGTCGCCGGGGTTGGGACACCGGCCGCTTCGAGGAGCGCCGACGTGTCGAGCTTGCTCGCGCATGCCGCCACGACGGCATGCCGGTTCACCGTTGCGACTCCCCACGATTCCAGAATGCGCAGCGCGGCGAGCGCGCGCGTCTGCGACAGGCTTCGCTCGAGGACCACATCCCACGCGCGCACCGGCCGCGCGAGCGCGAACGTCAGCTCGCGGTCGTCGACGATGTCGACGTCGATGTCGCGCTGCGCGAGGGCGTCCCGCAGCAGCTTTTCCTCGACGCGCATGCGCGAGCAGAGCATCCCGACGCGTACCCGGCTACTCACCCCAGTCCACTTCCTCAGGAGGTGCGAGCACCAGGTATGGCGGATCGATCCTGATCACCTCGAGCTCGGCGTTGCAGTCCGGGCACGTGACGACCTCACCGCGCTCGACGCCGCCACCGAGGCTCACCTTCGCATCGCATTCAGGACACACGCTGTACCTCCTCGACCGCGGCCCAGCCGCCCTGCCTGATCAATGCCACCAGCGATCCCGCCTCGATGATGCGGAGCGCGACGCCGGACGGCGGCTCGCCGTGGAGCGTCCCCATCGGGCCGGTGATCTCGCCGCTCAGGGTGTCGACCGATACGCGGTCGCCGTCATGGAGCGCTCGATGTGCCTCCGCGCACCGGATCACGGGCAGCCCGATGTTCACCGCATTCCGGTAGAAGATGCGCGCGAAGCCCGCGGCGATCACCGCGGCGACCCCGTTCTGCTTGATGGCCAGCGGGGCGTGCTCACGCGAGCTGCCGCACCCGAAATTGCGCCCCGCGACGATGACGTCGCCGGGCCGCACAGTCTCGACGAACTCGGGGCGCGCCTCGATGAGGCAGGCGCGTCGGAGCCCATCCGGATCGGTGGTGACGTTGTACCGACCCGGCATGATCGCGTCGGTGCTGATGCCGTCGCCGAGCAGGAACACGCGGCCGCTCATCCCAGCGCCCCGAGCGTCGCGGGATCGGTGATCGATCCGCTCACTGCGGAGGCGGCTGCGACCGCCGGCGACGCCAGGAAGATCTGTGCCTCGGGGCTGCCCATGCGACCCGGGTAGTTGCGATTGCTGGTGGAGAGCACCCGCTCTCCCGGGCCGACGACGCCGTGCTGCCTGCCGAGGCAGGGCCCGCATCCGGGATTCAGCACGAGCGCTCCGGCGCGGGCGAACGTCTCGATGTATCCCGCAGCGAGCGCATCGAGATACACGCCGCGCGACGCGGGAACCACGACCGTGCGCGTCCGCGGGTGCACGGTACGTCCCGAGAAGATCGCGGCCGCCAGCGCGAGATCGCTCAGCCGCCCGTTGGTGCAGCTCCCGATGAACACCTCGTCGAGCGGGGTCCCCACCACCTCATCGATGTCATGGACGTTGTCGATGCTCGGGTGCACCGCGACCTGCGGCCGCAGCACGCTCGCATCCACCACGAGGCTCCGCGCGTACTCCGGGCGAACCGGATGCAGGTCGATCGCGTCGCCGCCCGCGTGGCGCATGGTCGTCTCGTCCGGCTCGACGAGCCCCGTCTTCGCGCCGAAGTCGGTGCTGAGGTTGCAGAGGGTCAGCCGGTCCGCGACACTCATCGCCGTCACCGCCTCCCCGGTCCATTCCACCGCGCAGTAGTCGGCGCCATCCGCGCCGAGATTGCGGATCACGTGGAGGGCCAGATCCTTGGCATAGACCCCCGGCGGCAACGCCCCGCGGACGTCGATGCGAACCGTCTCGGGGATGCGGAACCATGTTCTGCCGGTCGCGAACACGACGCCGATATCCGTCGAGCCGAGGCCGGTCGCGAAACACCCGAGGCCACCGTACGTGGTCGTGTGCGAGTCCGCGCCGACGACGATGCCGCCGGGGCGGGCCAGTCCGCGATCGATCATCACCTGATGGCAGATGCCCTCCGCGAAGAGGTTGGTGATCGTGTGCTCGACGCAGAACTCGCGGATGACGCGATGCAGCTCCGCGGCCGCGACGGTGTTCGCGGGCATCACGTGGTCGAAGTTGAACACGATCCTGCTGGGGTCCCAGAGCGGCAGCTCCAGGAGTTGAAAGGCGTCGATCGCGAGCGGTCCGGTGACGTCGTGGGCCATCGCGACGTCCACGTCGGCGATGACGGTGTCACCGGCGTGCACGGCGCGGCCGAGACGCCTGCTGAACAGTTCCTCGGTCAGGGTTCCCATGTTTGATTCCTTCTTAATTAGGTGCGTGCCCAGTTGACGATCAATGCATCGAGGTCGTCGCTCTCCAGGGGGCCGTCGTCGCCCCGCCGCTTCACCTCGGCGGTGAGGCTGCGGAGGCGCTCGTCGTCGAGATCGACGCCGAGGGCGGTGGCGCGATCGCCGACGGCGTGGTGCCCCGCCAGACGGTGGCCGGCGAGGATGCTCCGCTGCCGGCCGAATCGTGCGGGGTCGAGGATCTCGTACGCGCCCGGATCGGCGAGCACCGCCTTGGTGTGCATGCCCGCCTTGTGGTGGAAGGCGGTTGGCGCGGTGACCGCAGCGTTGAAGGGGATCGCCACGCCGAGGATGTCCGCGAGCATGGCGTCGAGCTCGGGCAGCATCTCGAGCCGGTAGTGGTCGACCAGCTCGGGCTGCAGCGTGTGAAGGCGGGCCATCATCGCCGAGAGTGGGACGATGCCGTTGCGCTCGCCGATCCCGAGGATCGTGGTGTCGATATGGGTCGCGCCTGCCTCGAGCGCTGCGAGCGCGTTCGCAACGGCGCAGCCGGTGTCGTCGTGCGCGTGGAACTCGATGTCACAGCCGACGTTGCGGCGCACCAACGACACGAGGTCGTACACCTGCGACGGTGTGGCCACGCCGACGGTGTCGGCGAGCCCCACTCGGTCGGTGCCGGTGCGATCGATCGCCCGATAGATGCGCACCAGGTCGTCCGGATCGGAGCGGAACGAGTCCTCGGTGCTGAAGCGTGCCTCGAGGCCCGCGTGCCGGATCCTGGTGATCACCGCGCTGCCGACCTCGATGATCTCGTCGATGCTCATGCCGTGCGAGACCGGCCGCAGTCGCGATGACGTGGCGATGAGCACATCGACCCCGTCCACGCCCGTGTCGATCGCGAGCGTCGCGTCGTCGAGATTGCACCGGACGTGGGTCAGCAGCTTGAAGTCTCGCTCGACTGCGGCCAGCCGGCGGAGGTCGGCCTCGGAGCGCGGCGAGGCCACAGGCGACGTGAGCTCCATGTACTCCACGCCGAATCTGTCCAGCGCCGCGGCGATCGCGAGCTTCTGATCGATCGTGAAATGGGCGAGCGCGAACTGCTCGCCCTCGCGAAGCGTGCTGTCGATGATGCGAAAGGAGGTGATGCTCATGAATGTCCGTATGTGAGTGGTTGGACAAAAGAAAAGAGCCCCTTCGAGGAAGGGGCTCTTTCACGGAATCTGATCCGGGTCTACGTGTACGCCGTCACCTCATCCGTGCGCGAAGGAACCCACTCCTCGGGAGCGAGGTGGCTTTTTTGGCGATGCGCACGGATGTCTGCACGACCCGCGAAGCGTAACCGCCATCCGCGCATCGTGTCAACCTAGGGACGTGCGCAAGGCTCGACAGCCGGGTTGGATCCGGCGACTCTGGGGCTACATGCTCCGCCACCGGCGGGACGTGGCCCTCTCGGTCGGCGCCGCGGTGCTCGGCAGCGTTGCGCAGACGGCGGTTCCGCTGGTGGCGCGGCAGATCGTCGACGGCGTCATCCTCACGCGGACGTCCGCGCTCTGGCCGTGGCTGCTGCTGCTGCTCGGCCTCGCGGCAGCGAGCTTCGGGTTCGCGTACATCAGGCGGTATCGCGGTGGCCGGGTCGCGCTCCAGGTCCAGTACGACCTCCGCAACGACATGCACGACCACCTGCAGACCATGGACTTCGAGAACCTCAGCCGCATGCCGACGGGTCAGCTGGTCGCCCGCGCCAACTCCGACTCGACGCTCATCCAGGGGTTGCTCAACTTCTTCCCGATCATGAGCAGCAACGTCATCCTGCTGGTGCTGTCGCTCGCGGTCATGATCTATCTCTCGCCGCTGCTCGCCGTGGTGAGCATCGTGGTGGCGCCGAGCCTGCTCTTCGTCTCGTACCGGATGCGCTGGCGGATCTTTCCGGCAACCTGGGACGCCCAGCAGCGGGAGGGCGACGTGGTGCAGATCGTCGACGAGGATCTGAACGGCGTTCGCGTGGTGAAGGCATTCGCCCAGGAGGACCGCGAGCTCGAACGCGTGGCCGGTGCCGCCAAGGTCCTCTACGGCTCGCAGATGCGGGCCGTCCGGCTGCAGTCCCGCTATCAGCCGTTCCTCGAGGCGATCCCGATGTTCGCTCAGGTGGCGATCCTCGCCCTGGGAGGGTGGCTCGCGCTGCGGCACCACATCACCCTTGGGACCTTCCTGGCGTTCTCGACCTACGTCACCCAGCTGCTCGCGCCGGCGCGGCAGCTTGCCGGAGTCCTGACGATCGGCCAGCAGGCCCGGGCGGGCCTGGAGCGCATCTTCCAGCTGCTCGACCTGCAGCCGAGCATCGCCGATACCCCCGACGCCGTGGATCTGCCCGTGCTGCGCGGGGACATCGCGTTCTCGAACGTCCACTTTCGCTACGGCGACAGCAGCCCGGTGCTCGAGGGCGTCGACCTGCACGTCGCTCCGGGTGAGCGGGTCGCGATCGTGGGCCCGAGCGGCAGCGGCAAGTCGACCCTGGCGCTGCTCGTCTCCCGCTTCCACGACCCTACGGAGGGAACCGTGCTCGTCGACGGCCACGACCTGCGCCGCGTTCGTCTCCGCTCGCTGCGCCGCCAGGTCGGGGTCGTGTTCGAGGAGAGCTTCCTGTTCTCGGATTCGGTGCGAGCCAACATCGCCTACGGACGTCCTGACGCCACCGACGAGCAGATCATCGCCGCAGCCCGGGCCGCACAGGCACACGAGTTCATCGAGGAGCTTCCCCGTGGCTACGACACCGCGATCGGCGAGCGCGGGCTCACGCTCTCGGGCGGGCAGCGTCAGCGGATCGCGCTCGCGCGCGCGATCCTGTACGACCCGCGAATCCTCATCCTCGACGATGCGACGAGCTCCATCGACGCGCGGGTCGAGGCCGCGATTCACGACGCGCTGCGCGGCGTGATGGCGGATCGCACGACGTTGCTCATCGCGCATCGCAAGTCGACCCTGCACCTTGCCGAGCGGGTCATCGTCCTCGACGGCGGGCGGATCGTCGACGAGGGGACGCACGAGTTGCTCATGGCCCGGAGCGCCCTGTACCGGAACCTCGTAT
The DNA here is from genome assembly GCA_963848445.1 of Candidatus Dormiibacterota bacterium. GTDB lineage: Bacteria > Chloroflexota > Dormibacteria > Aeolococcales > Aeolococcaceae > Palsa-851. The sequence continues at coordinate 38,813 of CAWKDT010000002.1, read as the reverse complement.
CGGGATTCGAGGAGCAGGAGGCGGAGCGGATCGGTGACTCGATCGAGCAGCTCGCAACGCTGGCGACGGCTCGATCGAACGGGACGACCGCCTCGGCATGGAACGTGGTTGTGTCAGGCGCGCCCGGCGCCCGGGGTGGTGCGCGCAGCGTGGGCGCGCCGAGCATCGGACCCGGCCTGGGTGGCGGTGGCGGTGGCTGGCGCCGCAGCCTCGCCCCAACCCCGGACCTCCTCGCACGCGTGGCCCGGCTGCGCCCCGTGCGCGATGTTCCGGAGGTCGACCTCGAGCGGGAATCGCGCCGCGATCGGCGGTTCAGCCTGCTCCGGTTGCTGCGCGAGTTCCGCCGTCCGCTGCTCTTCGGGCTCCTGCTGGTCGTCATCGACGGCGTGATGAACCTCGCGGGACCGGTGCTCGTCAAGACCGGCATCGACAGCGGCGTGTCCGCGGGATCCACCGATGTGCTCTTCATCGCCGCGGGCGTGTTCCTCGTGGTGACGCTCGTCGACCTCGTCGACGAGATCGGTGAGACGTTCGTGACGGGGCGTGCGGCCCAGCGGATCATGCTCTCGCTGCGCATCCGCATCTGGGCCCAGCTGCAGCGCCTCTCGCTCGACTACTACGAGCGCGAGATGACCGGCCGGATCATGACCCGGATGACGACCGACGTCGATCAGTTCGAGTTGCTCATCGAGAACGGACTGCTGTCGGCGCTGGTCTCGATCGTCACGTTCGTCGGGGTGGGCGTGGCCCTCGTGCTGATCAACACCGATCTGGGGCTGTGCACGCTCTCCGTTGCTGTCCCGCTCGCGGTCGCCACCGCGATCTTTCGAACGAAGGCCGCGCGGCTCTACAGCCTTTCGCGTGAGCGCATCGCGATCGTCAACGCCGACTTCCAGGAGAGCCTGTCGGGCGTGCGCGAGTCACAGGCCTTCGTCCACGAGGGCGCGACGATGGCCCAGTTCCACCGTCTCGGCCGCGCGTATCTCGACACGCGCGTCGCGGCGCAACGGCTCGTGGCAACGTACTTCCCATTCGTGCAGTTCGTGTCCGCCGTCGCGGATGCCATCGTGCTCGGCGTCGGGGCGCGGCTCATCGCATCGGGAGACCTCACGTCGGGCGCGCTGATCGCGTTCCTCCTCTACATCGACCTGTTCTTCTCGCCGATCCAGCAGCTGTCACAGGTCTTCGACGCATGGCAGCAGACGCGGGTGTCGGTGGGCCGTATCGCGGAGCTGATGCAGCTCGACACCATCACGCCGGAGGCGGTGGACCCCATCGCGCCGGGACGTCTCCAGGGCGAGCTGACCTTCACGGGCGTCCGGTTCTCGTATCCCTCGGTGCGCGACCGGGCGAGCCTCGACGGGGCACGGAGGGCGGACCGTCGCGGGCCTGCCGATTCCCGTCCGCTGGAGTCGCGCGACGCGACGTGGAGACAGCCGCCCGAGGCACTTCGCGAGGTCAACCTGCAGGTCGGGGTGGGGGAGACCGTCGCGCTCGTCGGCGAGACCGGCGCCGGCAAGTCGACGGTGATGAAGTTGATCGCTCGCTTCTATGACCCCGACGAGGGGTCGGTGCGAGCCGACCGCTACGACCTGAGGTCGGTCGACCTCCGCTCGTTCCGCCGGCAGCTCGGCTACGTACCGCAGGAGGCGTTCCTCTTCTCCGGCACCATCCGCGACAACATCGCGTATGGGCGCCCCGACGCACCGGATGCCCGCGTCGAAGCCGCCGCACGAGCGGTCGGTGCGCACGACTTCATCGCCCGACTCGCCGGGGGCTATCACCACGAGCTGTCCGAGCGAGGGCGGTCGCTGTCGTCCGGCCAGCGGCAGCTCGTCGCGCTGGCACGCGCCGAGCTGGTCGATCCCGCGCTGCTCCTGCTCGACGAGGCGACATCGAACCTCGATCTCGCGACCGAGGCGCACGTCGCGTCGGCGATGCGGCAGGTGTCGCACGGACGGACGGCGGTCGTGATCGCGCATCGTCTGCAGACCGCGCGAGCCGCCGACCGCATCATCGTGCTGCATCAGGGGCGCGTCGCCGAGGTCGGGTCACACGAGGAGCTGCTCCTGCGCCGAGGACGCTACGCGGAGATGTGGGAGGCATTCGAGATGGTGGGACAGCACCGCTGAACCCGGCACCACGTGTCGTGTGCGCGCCAAACGCGTTCAAGGGCACCCTGAGCGCGCGCTCCGCGGCGACCGCCATCGCTCGCGGTGTTCGTGACTCGGGCGCGCACCCCGTCGAGGTGGCGGTCGCCGACGGCGGGGACGGCACGCTCGACGTCCTCATCGCCGCGCGGGGCGACGCGTCGAGGGTCACCAGGCACCGGGTCACCGGACCGCTCGGGCACCCGGTGATCGCCCGGCTCGGGTGGCTCGGGCGTGGCGAGGCGGTGGTCGAGCTCGCCGAAGCGTCCGGACTACGGCGGGTTCACGCGAGCGCGCTCGACCCGCTCCACGCGACATCGCGGGGTACCGGTGAGCTCATCCGGATCGCGCTCGACACCGGCGCCGATCGCATCCTCATCGGAGTCGGCGGCAGCGCCTGCACCGACGGTGGTGCCGGGATGCTCCAGGCGCTCGGCGCACGGCTCACGGACTCCGACGGTGCCGACATCGGCCCCGGCGGCGCCGGGCTCGAGAAGCTCGCGCGCATCCAGCTTGACCGCCTGCATCCGGCGCTGGCACGCTGCCGGCTGGACGTTGCGTGCGACATTCGCGGCCCGCTGCTCGGTCCCGACGGCGCCGCCATGATGTTCGCGGCGCAGAAGGGCGCGAGCCCGCGCGAAGTCCGCCGCCTCGAGGCGGCGCTCTCGCACCTTGCGGTCATCACCGCCGCGGCCGGGGCACCGGATCTTGCGACGATGCCCGGGGCGGGAGCGGCGGGCGGATCCGGATTCGGACTCGCGCTGGCCGGCGCGCGGCTCCTCGGCGGCGCTGCGCTCATCTGCGATGCGGTGGGACTCGATGCGGCGCTTTCCGGTGCCGCGCTCGTGATCACCGGTGAGGGACGGCTCGATGCGCAAACCGCAACCGGCAAGGCACCCGCCGAGGTTGCCACGCGCGCGAAGAACGCGAGGATCCCGTGCGTCGCGATCGGTGGGACCGTGCTCGAAACACTTCCCGCGCTGTTCACACGGACGCTGTCCCTCGGCGCGATCGATCCGGACGTGGATCCACGGCTGCACGCGCGTGCGCTCCTTCGCGCTGCCGCGCGCCGCTTGACGCACGATGTGCTCGCATCCCGTAGCGGGCAGTCGGCGTGAACGGCGGCGATCTGTATATTGCGACCCCGTGAAGATCGGATTTGTCGGGATCGGCACGATGGGGCTGCCGATGGCACGGCGCCTGCTCGATGCGGGCCATGACGTCTCGATCTGCAGCCGCACGAGAAATGCCGGTGTCGAGTTGCTCGCGGCAAATGGGGCGACGGTTCGCGAGTCACCCGCGGCGCTTGCGGCCGGTGCTGAGATCGTGCTCACGGCGCTGCCGACGGAGGCCAGCGTTCGTGACGTGTACGCCGCGATGTCGGAGGTCGCGGACCGCGATCAGCTGTACGCCGACCATTCGACCGTCAGCATCAAGCTGAATCAATGGTGCGCCGAACAGGTCGCAGCCAAGGGCGCATCCTTTCTCGACGCACCCGTGTCGGGAGGCCCGGCCGGCGCCGACGCCGGAACCCTGACCGTGATGGTCGGCGGCGACGAGCAGACATTCGAGCGCGCGGTTCCCGTCTTCGAAGCCTTCGGTGCCAAGATTCGCCGCTGCGGCCCGGTCGGCAGCGGCCAGGCGATCAAGCTCGTGAACCAGCTCCTGGTCGCGGTGCACACGATGGCGTCCGCAGAGGCAGCGGCGATGGCCGTGCAGCTGGGCGCCGACCTCGCCACCGTGCAGGACGTCATCGGGACGTCGTTCGGCAGCTCCGCGATGCTGCTGCGCAATCTTCCCCGGTTCATCGGACGGGACTTCACGCCGGCGACGCCGGTCGGGTTGATCGCCAAGGACCTGTCGATCATCCACACCGAGGCGATGGATGCCGGCGTGCCGCTCTTCCTCGGCGGGCTGGTGCAGCAATGCTTTCTCGAGGCGAAGGCCCGTGGTTGGACGGGTGACGACATGTCGGCGCTGATCAAGCTCTGGGATCGGCCGGAGGGCTGACGTGCCGAAGTTCGCGGCCAACCTGTCGATGCTGTGGCAGGACCTGGACCCGTACGCCCGCTTCCACGCGGCCGCCGACGCGGGCTTCACGAACGTCGAGATGCTCTTCCCTCATGAGCTCGAGCAGGATCGCCTCGAGTTGATCCTGGAGCGACTGGGGCTTCACATGGTGGTGTTCGACCCGGCGGCGGGCGACTGGGCCGCGGGTGAACGCGGTCTGCTGTCGCTGCCGGGGCGGGAGGTGGAGCTGCTGCACACCGTGCGCGAGGCGATCAGGCTCGCGCGGCGCATCGGCACCACGAGGTTGAACACGCTCGTCGGGATCCCCCCGGCCGGGGTCACGGACTCCGACGCTGAGTCCACGATCGTCGCGAACCTGCGCCGCGTGGCGCCACTCGCGGAGGAGGCGGGGATCACGCTGCTCGTCGAGGCCATCAACAACGTCGACATGCCCGGGTACTGGGCTCGCAATGTCGCGAAAGCCGTCCACGTCGTCGAGCAGGTCGACCACCCGAATGTCCGGCTGCAGCTCGATCAGTACCACGCGGCGATGGCGGGCGACGATCCGATCGCGTGCCTCCACGCGCATCTGCCGCTCGTCGCGCATGTGCAGATCGCCGATGTGCCGGGCCGTCACGAGCCGGGCACCGGTACCCAACCCATCGCCGAGTTCCTCGAGGATCTCGATCGCGTGGGATACGAGGGCTTCGTCGGGCTCGAGTATCGACCGCTGGTCGACACGGCCTCGAGTCTTCGATGGATGCGGGATCAGCCGGCCGGCGCGGGCTGAACGTCGACGGCACCGCGCCGGCCCGCACGACGCTGGGACGCGGCGCGCACCCTCCGGTCAGACGCCGGGAAGTAAGGTTGTCGTCGATGAGGAGCGCACCGCGACTCCGGTGGTTCCAACCGTGAGCCAGCGCTCAGCGCGGCTTGCTGCCCGCTGACCCTCCGCTCGACGTCGTCACGCGGCCCATCCGAGTGTGCTGACCCGAATACCCGGCGGCCTGGGTCGAATCGAGGCTGGACTGTACCTGAAAGACCTTCTCCTCGAATCCCTCCAGCAGTTTCTCGCAGCGATCGATCCACTGACGGGCCTCCTGACCGTTGGAGGCGCCGAACCAATCGCGCTCAGCGACGGTATCGTACCAGCGGACGATCTTGTCGAATTCAATGCGGATCTCCTCGGCCTCTTCGTACGTGTAGTTGCCGCGGAAGCTCTCGAACTCTATTTCCTTCTGGAAGTTGACCTCGCAATTCTCGATGATCTCGTGATAGTGCCGTGCGCTCTGGTGCTGAAACTCCTTCACGAGCTTGTCCTGTTCCAACGCCGGAAGGCTGCGGAGGGGAAGCAGGTGATAGCTCCCCTTTGAGGAGTCGATCTTGCTCAGAATCGGCTGCAAGTCGCGACGGGTGCTCGCGGTGTCTGGAAAGACGCACACCGATTGCTGCAGATATACCGCACCCGCCTTCTTGAACTGCCGCCAGACCGCCACACGCGCTGACGTTGGCTTCGTCGGCATGCGGTAGACGATCAGCACGAAGCGCGTGATTACCACACCGAGCGCCAAGGTAGCGGTTGGGAGCGCGCAGTGTCAACGAGCACAAGCTGTAGACAGCCGCATGGCGTCGAACGACTGTGCCTCGGGGCGGACATCACCCCGCGACCTCGTCGCGGTTGCGGATCGCGATCCCTCGAGCTAGTGAGTGACGGTCTCCTCGGGAACCAAAGCCCGAGGAGTCGTCGCTATCAGGCCTTCCCCTGGCGTGACGCCTGAGACAACCTTGGCCTTCGCCTGCTTTCGGCTTTGTCTGAGGGCACCGGAGAGGCCGGTCCCCACCGTCGCAAGCACGCCCGCGACCAGGAGCACGGCCGCACTGGCGCGCTGGTTCGTGAAGTGCTCGACATACCAGGTGATTGCGAAGAGGACGACGACGGCGAGGACTGCGACGGCGCCATCATCGACGAACAGCCCCCATACCTCTTTGACCGCCGTCTCGAGACCGCGAACAGCGGCGTTGTCGAACCTGCGCGACGTTGGCGCGGGACGGCGCAGCACCAGCACGAAGAGAATGGAGGCAAGCCCGTACGCGGCAATGAGCGGGAGCAGGCTCAGGTCGTCGCGCCACCACTGCACGCCGATGCCCTCGCCGGCGAAGAACGTTCCGAACGACGTCAGCATGATGCCGACAACGTATTTCATCGTGTTCTCGGGAACCTGAGTCAGCGGATGGCGCAGCGCGATCCCGACGCCGGCGACGACGACGAGCGCGGCGATCGCACCGACCTCGGAGGCAGCGATGTTCTGCAGTCCGCCCAATGCGACGACGATGAAGACAACCTCGAGTCCCTCGAGAAAAACGCCACCGAGCGACGTCGTGACTCCGGCGCGGTCCAGTGACTTGGGGTGGCTGCCGGTGTGTTCGAGCATCGCCATGGTTTCCTTGAACGTCTTGGCCTCGTCGTGGAGGGATCGCAAACCGCTCGAGCGCAGGATCGCCTTGTAGAGCCACTTGAGCCCGAATAGCAGTAGGAAGATTCCGACCACGGTTCTCGCGGCCGCGATCGAGACATGCGACGTGATCGCGAGGCCGAATCCGACGATCAATGCGACCAGGGCGATGAGGGCGATGGCCATCCCGAGGAATGCGCTGCGCCACCCCTTGACCAAACCCACGGCCAGTACGATTGTGAGCGCCTCGACCCACTCGACGCCCGCGGCAAGGAAGGTGGCGAGGACGACCAAAACGTTCATGTCGCATCAACTCCGTTCATGTCGCATCAACTTCGATGAATCCAGCGTTGAGGTCTTGGTATATCTGTTACTAGCAACGTATGATACAACGTGGGGCTCCTAGGCATCCAGAAGGGAGCCGGCGGGCTGCGGCCAGACCTCGGCTTTCTGCGCTCGGCTCAGGATGACAGTTCCGATGAGCGCGGCTGAGTCACCATACGGTTGCTGATGGCCACTGCTCGTCCCGTCCGATTCGGCTACAAGGCGTCCGCCGAGCAATTCGGGCCATCGGAGCTGGTGGCGCTCACCGTCATGGCGGAGGAATGCGGCTTCGAAACGACGGCGATCAGCGATCACCTGCAACCGTGGCGGCACACGGGCGGCCACGCGCCATTCTCGCTCGCATGGCTCGGCGCCGCCGGCCAGGCGACGACGCGCATGCAGCTCGGTACCAGCGTGCTCACGCCGACCTTCCGCTATCACCCCGCCGTGGTCGCGCAGGCGTTCGCCACGCTCGGCGTTCTCTTTCCCGGGCGCATCTGGCTCGGTGTCGGCACCGGAGAGTTGATGAACGAGGCGCCGCTCGGCACCGAGTGGCCGGACAGCAAGGAGCGCTTCGCGCGGCTCAAGGAGGCGGTGGACGTCATCCGGATCCTGTGGACCGGCGAGCGGGTCACGTACGAGGGCGCGTTCTATCGCACCGTCAACGCCACGATCTACGACCGCCCGGCGGAGCCGGTGCCGATCTACATCGCGGCCGCCGGCCCCTCCGCCGCGCGGCTCGCGGGGCGCGTCGCCGATGGGCTCATCTGCACCAGCGGCAAGGGGATGGAGCTCTATTCGGAAACGCTGCTGCCCGCCGCGGCGGACGGCGCGCGCGCCTCGGGGCGGGATCTCTCCGCCCTCGATCTGACGATCGAGATGAAGGTCTCGTATGACACCGACCTCGATCGGGCGCGCGATGACACGAAACACTGGGCGGCGCTCGCGCTGTCGCCCGAGGAGAAGACCGGCATCGAGGATCCGGTGGAGATGGAGCGGCTCGCCGACGCGCTCAGCAGCGATCGGGCCGCCGGCCGATGGATCGTGTCCAACGACCCGGACGAACATGTTGAGAGGATCCGTCCCTACCTCGATCTCGGGTTCACGCAGCTCATCTTCCATGCGCCGGGAACCAACCAGCGCCGCTTCCTCGAGCTGTATTCCCGCGACGTGCTGCCTCGCCTGCGCCGCATCGCGCTCTAGGTGCATCCGCTCACGGCATTGCCGTCAGACCTCTTGCTCCACGCACCGAGTTGGCGAGGACGGTCGCGACACTGCCCGTGCGTACGGCGGTGGCCTCCGGTATCAACATTCGCGCCAGTGGACGTCCACGCAACCACGTCAGGCTGCCATAACACTGAAATGCGGTATACCCCACGAGTGCGCACCGCTCTCGACATCCAAGGACGGCCGGGCGGGTGCAGGTAGGGGTCGCACGGGCGCCGTCCGCTCAGCACCCGGACAACTACAAGTGGGTGGCACTGTCGAACACAACGGTCGGCGTGCTGCTGGCGACGATCGACGCATCGATCATGCTGATCGCGATGCCCGACATCTTTCGCGGCATCGACCTCGATCCCCTCAACCCCGCGAACAGCTTCTATCTGCTGTGGATGATCCTGGGCTTCCTCATCGTGAGCAGCGTGCTGGTGGTCGGCCTCGGACGCCTCGGCGACATCCTCGGCCGCGTTCGCATCTACAACCTCGGATTCGTCATCTATACCGGAGCGTCGCTGCTGCTCACGATCGACTGGATGACGGGACGGTCAGGCGCCATATGGCTGATGGTGATGCGCGTGCTGCAGGGGATCGGTGCGGCGTGCCTCATCGGCAACTCCGCCGCGATCCTCACCGATGCCTTTCCGAGCAATCAGCGCGGCCTTGCGCTCGGCATCAACAACGTCGCCGGCATCAGCGGGGTGTTCATCGGTCTCGTGCTCGGTGGACTGCTCGCACCGATCAACTGGCGGTTGGTGTTCCTGGTGTCGGTGCCCTTCGGGTTGTTCGGGACCGTCTGGGCATACCTCAAGCTGGAGGAGCGCGGAGTGCGCCGCCGGGTGCCCATCGACTGGCTGGGCAACTCGACCTTCGCGATCGGTCTGATACTCGTGATGATCGGGATCACCTACGGCATCGAGCCCTACGGGAACGATCCGATGGGCTGGACGAGTCCGTGGGTGCTCTCCGAGCTCATCCTCGGCGCGGCGTTTCTCTGCTGGTTCGTCGTCGTCGAGAGCAGGGTGCCCAATCCCATGTTCCGGCTGCCGCTGTTCCGCATCCGCGCCTTCACGTTCGGCACCCTGTCGAGCTTCCTTGCCGCGGTCGGCCGCGGTGGGCTGATGTTCATGCTGATCATCTGGCTGCAGGGGATCTGGCTCCCCGAGCACGGGTACAGCTTCAGCTCAACGCCGCTGTGGGCGGGCATCTACATGCTGCCGCTGACGGGCGGCTTCCTGCTCGCCGGTCCGATGTCCGGCTTTCTCTCGGATCGTTTCGGATCGCGGCCGTTCGCCACCGGAGGGATGGTCGCGGCAGCCGCGAGCTTCGCCTTCCTCCAGCTGCTGCCGATCGACTTCCCGTACCCGCTGTTCGCCCTCATCCTGCTGCTCAACGGCCTTGCGATGGGCGCCTTCGCATCACCGAATCGAGCGGCCGTGATGAACAGCCTGCCCGCCGGGGATCGCGGCGCCGGCGGCGGCATGAACGCGACGTTCCAGAGCTCCGCGCAGGTGCTCTCGATCGGCATCTTCTTCACGCTGATGATCACCGGGCTCGCCGCGACGCTCTCCACGACCTTGACCGGTGGGCTCGAGGTCCATGGTGTGCCAGCAGCGGTGGCGACGCAGGTCGGGCACCTGCCCCCCGTCTCGATCCTCTTCGCGGCGTTCCTCGGATACAACCCGATCCAGCAACTCGTCGGCGCCCATGTGCTCGGTCACCTGAGCGCGGCAAACGCCGCCGCGCTCACCGGTCGCGAGTTCTTCCCGCAGCTGATCTCGGGTCCGTTCGCCGACGGGCTGCACCAGGCGTTCACCTTCGCGCTGCTGGTGTGTCTCGTTGCCGCGGTCGCCTCCTGGTCGAGGGGAAAACGCGTGAGTGTCGAGGAGCCTGCGGCTACCGCAGGCTGATCGCGGGACCTGTCAGCGCAAACGGGATGTGCCCCGCTGTGGCGAGAAGCGCGAACAACGCGAGCGCTGCGCCGAGCAACGAGACATCACGGTAGAAGCTCGATTCGTGGGTGCGTCGCGCGGCAGGATCGGTGAACGTCCAGAACGGATGGAAGACGACGGCGGCCGGCACCAGGAACAGCGCGAGCATCAGGGCCCCGATGTCCGGCCAGATGCCGAAGAGGATTGACACGTCCGCCACGACGAGCCACACACCGGTCGGCCAGCCGGCCAGGATCGGAAGCGGGAGCTTGCGTCCTGAGCCCTCGACATACCGTGCGTGATTCTGGATGTGGCCGCGCGCCGCGAAGGCGAACAGCGCTGGAAAGAGCACCCTGCCGGCGAGGAGCACCACCCCGCCAAGCGTGCTCACGCGGTCACGCCGGGCACCGTGCCGGTCGAGCAGGCCGGCGGTGTCAATCCGAGACCCGCAGCACGATCCGCCCGCGGCCGTGCCCGGTCTCGGATGCCGCGTGCGCCTCAGCGGCCCTTGCGAGTGGGAAGGATCTGCCGACGGGCGCGACCAGTGGTCCCGACTCGACGAGTTGTGCGAGCTCCTCGAGGATCGGCGTCGTCACCGCGGGCGGCTGCACATTCGATGTGCGCACGCCGTGCTGTTCGGCGGCCTCGGGATCGAGGCCTCCAGCGACGACGACCAGGATTCCACCCTTCTTCAGCACGCTCCAGGAGCGACCCGTGACATCACCTCCAACCGCGTCGTACACCACGTCCATCTCGCTGACCGCGTCCTCGAACTGCACCGCGGTGTAGTCGATGACCTCGTCAGCTCCGAGCGATGTGACGAACGCAACGTTTGCGGCCGAGGTGGTCGCGGTCACGTACGCGCCCTTCCAGTGCGCGAGCTGGACGGCGAGGGAGCCCACGCCTCCCGCGGCGCCGTGCACGAGCACTCGCTGACCGGCTTCAAGATGGGCGGCGTCGAACAGGCCCACCCACGCGGTCACGCCGCCGACCGGCAGCGTTGCGGCCTGCTCGAACGTGATCCCGGCCGGTTTGTGAGCCAGCGTGACGATCGGAGCGACCGCGTATTCGGCATATGTCCCGGAGCCGCGGCCGAAGACCTCATCGCCGACCGAGAACCCGGCGACCCCGGGACCGACCTGCTCGACGACGCCCGCGACATCGAACCCGGGCGTGTGCGGCAACTCGAGCGGCATGAAGGCCTGCAGGTATCCCGCTCGAAACTTCCAATCGATGGCGTTCACCCCCGCCACCCGCACCCGCACGAGCACCTCTCCCTCCGCCGGCTCAGGGCGCGGCACCTCGTCCAGGACGAGCGTCGAGCTCGGCCCGTACTCGTGAAATCGCACCGCGCGCATCGTGTCCGCCGTTGCCGCCATCTTCATCGACCTCGTGAGCGCCCACCTAAGGCTAGCTTTTCGATAGTAACGATAAATTCTATCCCAGAGGGTCGAATCGGGCCGCGAGCGGTGATCAACGGCCGGACGCGAGGCGTGAGGAGTGCTCCGACGGATCTGGTGAACGGGTTACAGCACCTTCGAGAGGAACGACCTCGTGCGCTCATGCTGGGGGTTTGAGAGGACCTCTCGCGGCTTCCCCGACTCGACGATGACACCGCTGTCCATGAACACGAGCTCATCGCCGACCTCGCGCGCGAACCCCATCTCGTGCGTGACCACGATCATCGTCATGCCGTCCTGGGCGAGCCCGCGCATCACGTCGAGGACCTCGCCGACGAGCTCAGGGTCCAGCGCCGACGTCGGCTCATCGAAGAGCATCAGCTTCGGTTGCATCGCGAGTGCTCGTGCGATCGCGACACGCTGCTGCTGTCCCCCCGAGAGCTGGTTCGGGTACGCGGTGATCTTGTCTCCGAGCCCGACACGATTGAGCAGTGTGTGCGCGCGCTCGTCGGCGACCTTCGGCTGCTCACCCTTCACGCGTACCGGGGCTTCTACGACGTTCTGAATCGCGGTCATGTGGGGGAACAGGTTGAACCGCTGAAAGACCATCCCGATCTCGGCGCGCTTCCGGCAGACCTCACGGTCAGGGAGCTCGTAGATCTTGCCGCCGCGCTCGCGGTAGCCGACCAGCTCGCCGTCGACCGAGAGCCTGCCCGCATCGATCTGCTCGAGGTGGTTGATGCAGCGCAGGAAGGTGCTCTTGCCCGAGCCGGACGGTCCGACGATGCACATCACCTCCCTCGGCGCGACCTCCAGGTCGATGCCTCGCAGCACCTCGAGGCGGCCGAAGCTCTTGTGGACGGCTTCCGCGAGGACCATCGGTGTCGCCATCAGAGATTCACCGGTGCCGCCGAAGCTTGAGCGCTTCCAGCTCCTCTTTCGCGACCGCGGAGCGGCTGGCCGTGGGAAGGATCATGCGGCGGAAGCGCTGCAGGGGGGTCGCCGGCAGCTCACGCGCCGATCCACGAGCGAAGTATCGCTCTAGGTAGTACTGGCCGAAGGTCAGGATCGAGGTCATGAACAGGTACCAGATGCTGGCGTCGATCAGGAGCTCGACCACGTCGAAGTTGGCGTTCGATATCTGTGTCTGCACGTAGAACAGCTCACCGACGGCCGCGATATAGGCGAGCGACGACGTCTTGAGCATCGAGATCGTCTCGTTCCCCGTGGGTGGCAGGATGACGCGCATCGCCTGCGGAAGGACGATCCTCCTCATGACGCGGGTGCGGGTCATCCCGAGTGCTTGAGCCGCCTCGGTCTGCCCCTGATCGACCGAGATGATCCCGGCACGCACGATCTCCGACATGTACGCGGCCTCGTTCAAGCCCAGCCCGAGGATCGCCGCGAGAAACGGCGTGTCGATCTGATTGGTCACGCCGACCCACTGGATGTGGGTGAACGGAATCCCGATCGTGATGAGCGGGAGAACGATGGCGAGGTTGTACCAGAAGAAGATCTGCACCAGGACCGGGGTGCCCCGGAAGAACCAGATGTAGAACCAGCTCAGCGTGGATACCACGGGGTTCACTGAGAGACGCATCACCGCGAGGAGGACCCCCAGGGAAACGCCGATCACCATCGCGATCACCGTCAGTTCGAGGGTGAGGAGTACTCCCCGCATGATCTGCGGATGGAACAGATACGTGCCGACCGCCTTCCACGACAGGGCGGGCGCGGTGGCGAAGATGTCGATCGCGCCGGCGGCGAAGGCCAATACCAGCAGTGCCGCCACCCACCGCCACGGATGGCGTACGGGAATGGCCTTGATCGCCTCAGCGCGCCCCTGCGCACCGGGACGCGGGGACGGCTGATCGCTCAGGACCTCGGTCCCTGTACCCACGATCGTCAGCCGGCGCCGTCAGCCGAGCGCCGTGGCTCGAGTGCCCTCAGTACGACGGCACACAGGTCGCGCCCACCGAGTTGTTGTCGTTGATACCGACCGACGAGCTGGTGACGGCGCCATCCTGGACACCGAAGCTGGTCAGCAGGGTCTTGTAATAGCCATTGTCGATCAGGTACTTGATCGCATCTTCCACCGCCTGCTCAAGGCCACCTGACTTGACGAGGGCGACCCCGTAGGGGGAGACGCTGCACGCGCTGCCGCCGATCTTCAGCTTTCCGCTCTCGATCTTCACCTGATAGTCGGCGACGGGCTGGTCCGCCCACCCGAAGTCGGCGCGCCCCGACAGCAGCGCCGTGTTGGCCTGCGTCTGCAGCGAATAGCTCTGCACGGTGATGTCCTGCTTCCCGGCGGCGGTGCAGTGGTCGGTATCCCCGGGTTTCTTGGTGCCGCCCGGCTGCATCCCCATGTAGCCCCAGGCATCCGATTCCTCGACGGTGCCGGACTCGACGGCCACCTTGTGACCGCACATGTCCGAAGCCTGCGAGATCGTCGCGCCACCGGGCTTGACCAGCCACGCCTCGCCGGCCTGGTAATAGGTGATGAAGTCGATGCCCTTCGCCTCACGGGTTGCGGTCGGTGTGAAGCTCGAAAAGCTCATCTGATACTTGGGCGGGTTCTCGAGCAGTGCCGGGATGATGTCCGAGAAGGTGATGTTGTTGATCGTGCATGCGACCCCGAGAACCTTGCAGACCTCCTTCGCCAGCTCGACGTCCCACCCGATCAGGTTGCCGGTGTCGGGGTCGACGTACTCGTTCGGAGCGTACGAGGCATCGGTGGCGATCTGCAGCGGTGCGGCGGCCTTCACCGCCGCGGGCACCTCGGCGGCGATGTTCGGCTGAGCGGCGGGGCCCGCGGCGGACGGCGTCGGCGTCGACCCCGAGGAGGACGGGGAACTCGAGCTGCCACAGGCGGCCAGGAGCGCGGCGGGGAACAGAAGTGCGATTCCGGCGCGACGCGAGCCTTTGACCCTGTGACCCATGAGGAACCCCCAGATAACCGCTGGCTAATTAGGTGCGTCATTGTGGACCGCGTTCCGCGGCCGTGTCCACCCGGGAAGCCCTGGAGGATGGGCTTGACCCTCGCTATCAGCGAATGCAAGCATGGACCGCCCTCATTTGCCATTCCGTGGAGGAGGTTGTCCGGATGACCCAATCCGTCGCTGTCACCGTCAACGGGAGGCGCAGAGAGGACCAGGTCGAGCCGCGCCTGCTGCTCGTTCACTACCTGCGCGAGGTGGCCGGGCTCACCGGCACGCACATCGCCTGCGACACCAGCCAGTGCGGATCCTGCACCGTGCTGCTCGACGGAGAGGCGGTGAAGTCGTGCAGCCTCTTCGCGGTCCAGGTCGACGGCCGTCAGGTGACCACGATCGAGGGCCTCGCAGCGAACGGCACGTTGCATCCCGTACAGCAGGCCTTCTGGAGCGAGCACGGGCTTCAGTGCGGGTTCTGCACGCCCGGCTTCATCATGGCCACGGCCTATCTCCTCGAGCAGAACCCGTCCCCGACCGACGCGGAGATCGAGAAGGGCCTCGAGGGCAACCTGTGCCGCTGCACGGGCTACACGAATATCAAGCGCGCCGTGCGCACGGCGGCTGCGACGATGAACGGGTCGCTCGCCGTCACCGGACACCCGGCTTCGCCCGTCGCGGCCACCGTGGAGGGCTAGGGCGATGGCAGTCACGACCATGATCGGGGCGCGCATCCAGCGGCGCGAGGACCCCAAGCTCATCACAGGGCACGGCCATTTCATCGACGACGTGAGCCTGGTGAACATGGCGCACATGTCGGTGGTGCGCAGCCCGTACGCACACGCACGGATCACCTCGATCGACACCTCGGGCGCCAAGGCGGCGAAAGGGGTCGTCGCCGTGCTCACAGCGGCCGACTTCAAGCCGGTGATCCTCGGCCCGCTTCCGGTCACCAACTCGTTTGTCGCCGACAAGAAGCAGGTGCCCGAGCAGTTCCCGATCGCGACCGAGGAGGTCGTCTACGCCGGCGAGCCCGTGGCCGTCGTGATCGCCGAGGATCGGTACCTGGCCGACGACGCCGCGCATCTCGTGACGATCCACTACGAGCCGCTGCCGGCGGTGATGGACCTCGAGAAGGCGATGGAGCCCGGCAGCCCCCTCGTCAAGAGCGACCGCCCCGACAACATCGGCTGGGACGCCGCGTTCCCCGCCGGCGACATCGACGCCGCCTTCGCCGAGGCCGACGTCGTGGTCAAGGAGCGGATCGGCCAGCAGCGAGTGCTGCCCACCCCTATGGAGACGCGAGGCTGCGTGGCCGACTACGTCCCCTTCGACAACCGGGTCACTCTGTGGACGTCGACGCAGGTGCCCCATTTCATCCGGCTCTTCGTCGGCGGGGCGCTCGGTGTGCCCGAGTCCCAGTTCCGCGTCGTGAGCCATGACGTCGGTGGCGGTTTCGGGGCGAAGCTCCGCCCATATCCGGAGGAGTACCTGGCCACGGCGGCTTCGAAGCTGTGCGGCCGTCCGGTGAAATGGATCGAGGACCGCACCGAGAGCATGATGGCGACGACGCACGGCCGCGGCCAGATCTTCGACGTGGAGGTTGCGGCCAAGCGCGACGGCACGCTGCTCGGGTTGCGCTTCACCCAGCTGCTCGACATCGGCGCGTACCACGGCGTCTTCAGCGCCTTCCAGGTGGTCGCGTGCCTCCTCGGCGGTGGCTCGTACGAATGGAAGGCGATCAGTGCGCGCAGCATCGGGATCTTCACCAATCGCATGTCAACGGATCCGTACCGTGGTGCGGGACGCCCGGAGGCGACGCATCTCGTCGAGCGCGCGGTCGACCTCGTCGCTCGTGAGATCGGCATGGACCCGGCCGAGGTCCGGCGCAAGAACTTCGTCAAGAGCTTTCCGTTCACCAACAACTTCGGGCTCGTCTACGACTCCGGCGACTATGAGAAGACGCTCGACAAAGCGATGGCGAACGTCGGGTATGCCGCGCTGCGCAAGCGTCAGGAGGAGCTGCGAGCGCAGGGGCGCTACACGGGCATCGGGCTGAGCACGTACGTGGAGATCTGCGGTCTGGGACCCAGCTCGGCGACCGCCCCCGCGGCGGGGATCGCGCTTGTCGAATCGTCGATGGTGCGTGTCCATCCGACCGGGTCGGTGACGGTGTCCGTCGGAACGCACGCCCACGGGCAGAGTCACGAGACCACATTCGCGCAGATCGTCGCGGACGCCCTGGGCGTTCCGTATGACTCGGTCGAGATCCGTCATGGCGACACCGGCGACACGCCGTTCGGATACGGCACCTACGGCTCGCGCAGCCTGGCGGTCGGGGGCATGGCGATCGTGCAGTCGTGCCACAAGGTCGTCGAGAAGGCGCGCAAGCTCGCGGCTCACGCCTTCGAGGCGTCGGAGGAGGACATCGTCGTCGAGGACGGCAAGTACTTCGTGCGCGGCAATCCGGGCGAGACCAAGGCGCTGGCAGAGCTGGCGTTCGCGTCGTACGGCGCCGGGTTGCCCCAGGGGATGGAGCAGGGCCTCGAGGCGGTGTCGTACTTCGACCCGCCGAACTTCGTGTGGCCGTTCGGCTGCCACATCTGCGCCGTGGAGGTCGATCCTGAGACGGGCGCGGTGACCATCGACCGGTATGTCTCGGTCGACGACTGCGGCAACGTCATCAATCCGATGGTGGTGGACGGCCAGCTCCACGGGGGTATCGCGCAGGGCATCTCGCAGGCACTGTTCGAGGAGGTGCGCTACGACGACGAGACCGGGCAGATGCTCAACGGCACGCTGCTCGACTACGTCGTTCCCACCATGGCGGAGATGCCGAATTTCGAGCTTGACCGCACGGTGACCCCCAGCCCGACCAATGAGCTGGGTGTCAAGGGAATCGGCGAGGCGGGGACGATCGCGTCGAGCGCCGCTGTGATCAACGCGATAGCGGACGCCCTGGCGCCCTTCGGCATCCGTCACGTGGAGATGCCGGCCCGTCCCGATCGCCTGTGGTCGATGATCAAGGAGGCACGCGCATGATCCCCGGCGCCTTCGAGTACTCGCGACCCGGCTCCGTCGACGAGGCACAGGCGCAGCTGAACCGCTACGGCGACGACGCGAAGGTCATCGCCGGTGGCCAGAGCCTCATCCCCCTGATGCGGCTCCGGCTCAGCCATCCGACCGCGCTCGTCGACATCGGGCGGATCCCCGGCCTGAACGAGGTTCGCCGCGACAACGGCAGCGTGGAGATCGGTGCCCTTATGCGCCACGTCGACATCCAGCGCAACGAGACGCTGAAAGCGACGCTGCCGCTGCTGGTGGAGATGGCCAACGACATCGGTGACAACCAGGTGCGCAACCTCGGCACCATCGGCGGTGTGATCGCACACGGCGACAGCGCAGGCGACTACAACGCGCTCGCGCTCATGCTCGACGCGGAGATCGTCACCAACAAGCGCAGCCATCAGGCTCGCGATTTCTTCCGCAACATCTTCACGACCGCGCTCGAGCACGACGAGGTGGTCACCGCGATCCGCTTCCCGGTCACGACGGGCCGGTTTGCGTACACGAAGTTCCGCCGCCGCCTGTACGACTGGGCTATTGCCGGCGTGGCCGTCCAAGAGACGGGCACGGGGTGGCGCGTCGGCTACGTGAACCTCGCACCCACGCCGCGCCGTGGCGCCGCGGTGGAGCAGGCGATCGCCGGCGGGGCGACCCCCGCGGATGCGGCGGCGCGCTGCGACACGGACATCGATCCGACCGGCGACGTCCGTGCGACCGCCGAGTACAAGCGTCACCTCGCGCAGGTGCTCACCGCGCGCACGATCGAGAAGGCAAGCACGGCGGTGTGAACCGGGTCCCCGCGCGGCGAGCCGCCCGTTGACTGACTGGACGGGGGTGCGTGGCAAGCGCGTCCTCATCACCGGCGCGACCCGCGGGATCGGCCTCGCCGGAGCGGTGGCGATGGCCCGCAGGGGCGCGCACCTCGCGATCGTCGCGCGTGACGACGCGCGCGCCGCGGAGGCCGTCCGACGCATCGAGGCGGCAGGCGGCGCGGATGTCGACGTCCTGCACGCCGATCTCAGCTCGCAGGAATCGGTGCGCGCCCTTGCCGCTGACGCGCTCGAGCGATACCCGCGGATCGACGTGCTGGTCAACAACGCGGGGGCGATCTTCGAGACGCGCACGCTGACCGCCGACGGCATCGAGCGGACCTGGGCGCTCAACCACCTCGCGCCGTTCCTGCTCACGACGCTGCTCATCGACCGGCTGAAGGCATCTGCGCCGGCGCGCGTCATCACCACGACCTCCGACGCGCACAAGGGAAAGCTCATCCCGTTCGATGACCTCAACGCCGAACGCTCCTACCGAGGCCGCGGGTTCACTCGATACGGTGAGACCAAGCTCGCCAACATCCTGTTCACGCTCGAGCTGGCCCGCCGCCTCGAGGGAACTGGTGTGACCGCGTACTGCTTCCATCCCGGCGTGGTGGCGACGGGCTTCAACCGCAACAACGGCGCGCTCATGCGCGCCTCAATGACCATCATCGCGCCCTTCTCACGCAGCCCCAGGAAGGGTGCGCAGACCATGGTGTGGCTCGCCGATTCCCCGGATGTGTCAGCGCAGAGCGGTGGCTACTACCTCAACGGAGCGCGCGGCGTCCCGAGCCGGCCCGCACAGGATGCGGCGATCGCCCGCCGCCTCTGGGATGTCAGCGAAGAGCAGGTGCGCCAGTCGGCGCCGGCCGGAGGCTGAGCCCGCGGTCAGCTGTGCCCGATGCGCTTGAACCAGGGCTTGCGCCGCCACGTGAGCTCGTTGGTGAGCGTCTCGTTCCGGATCAACTCGCTGTGGATGACCGTGACGAGGTCACGCTCGCGACGGTGGTACTCGCCCTGCTCGACGCCACGGTGCGCGTGCTCCTCGAGCGCGCGAGCCCGCCACATGTCGACCTCACCGGTCAGCGCGGCGAGCTGTGCGTCGCGCTCCTGGACGAGCTCGCGTAACTGGATGATGTCGACGAGGTTGTCCATCGCGAGCAGACGCAACGCCCGCACGGTGTCGGCGCTGTAGGGGGCGTCGACGGACTCGGTCTCGAAGAGTGCCTCGGCGAGCCGCTGCTCGCTGCGCCCCACGAGGTGGAGGGTGGGCTCCTCCTCGTCGAGCTCCAGCGGCGGAGGAGCGGGGGCGGGCGGTGCGCCCAGCGGGATCCCGATGGGCCCGTTGGGCAGGACTCGAACGGCCATGACGGCGACCTCCTGCGAAGACGTGGGGTGGAATGACGTGAGTTCGCTTGAGGAAGGCTACAACGGAAGCGGTCCGAGTGGCCGCCGGACTAGGCTGTCGGCATGCCTGATGACGACCTGGATGCCTATTGTCTGGCCGGCCGGCAGCGCCACGTCGACGAGCTGATCGAGGCGCTCCGGATCCCGAGCATCTCCACCGACCCCGCGTATGCGGCGGATGTCCGGCGCAACGCCGAGCACTTCGCGGCCGCGGCACGGTCGGCGGGATTCGATCGCGCCGAGGTCTGGGAGACGTCGGGGCATCCGGCGGTCTTCGCCGAGCGCATCGTCGATCCGTCGCTGCCGACGGCGCTCATCTACGGACATCACGACGTCCAGCCCGTCGACCCCCTCGACGAGTGGCACTCGGCGCCATTCGAGCCGGAGGTCCGTGACGGCAACTTGTACGCACGCGGCGCCGTGGACGACAAGGGCCAGGTGTGGATGCACCTCAAGGCGGTCGAGGCCGTCCTGCAGGCGCACGGCGAGCTGCCGCTGAACCTCAAGCTGATCGTCGAGGGCGAGGAGGAGTCCGGGTCGGAGCACTTCGAGGAGATCCTCGAGCGCGAGCAGCGCCGCCTTGGAGCGGAGGTGCTCGTCGTGTCCGACACCGCGATGGTCGCGGCCGGAGTTCCCTCGCTTTGCACCGGGCTGCGCGGCCTTGCCGGCGTCGAGGTGCGCGTCCAGGGCGCCTCGCTCGACCTCCACTCCGGGAGGTTCGGCGGGGCGGTGGCGAATCCCGCCGTCGCGCTCGCCGAGATCCTCGCGTCGCTGCACGACCCCGTCACCCGGCGGGTGACCGTCCCCGGGTTCTACGACGCCGTACGTGAGCCGAGCGCATCCGAGCGCGAGCTCTTCTCGAGCGTGCCCTTCGACGAGCCCGCGTTCCTTGCCGAGGCGGGTGGCGTGCCCGGCCTCACCGGCGAGGCCGGGTGGACCACTCGCGAGCGCCTGTGGGCTCGACCCACCCTCGAGTGCAACGGAATCTGGGGCGGGTATTCGGGGCCGGGCCAGAAGACGATCATCCCGGCGACCGCCGGCGCCAAGATCACCTGCCGGCTGGTGCCGGATCAGGACCCGCTTCGCATCGCCGAGCTCGTGCGAGACGCGGTGCTCGCTGCGGCGCCGGCCGGGGTCACCGTCACGGCTGAGGCGAAGGGGGGCGGGCGGCCCGTCGTGACCTCGATCGATCACCCCGCGGTGCGTGCCGCGTCGCGGGCGATGGCCGATGTCTTCGGGGTGACGCCGGGCCTCACCCGGGAGGGCGGGTCGATCCCCCCGGTGGAGTTGTTCGCCCGCATCATGGGACTTCCGGCGGTGCTCGTCGGCCTGGGTCTGCCGGATGACCAGATCCACGCGCCCAACGAGAAGTTCACGCTCGACATGTACTTCAAAGGGATTCGCGTGCTCGGCCGTCTCTGGTCGGAGCTTGCACTGGAGCTGAAGACGCCATGACCAGGATCGATTCCGTCGCCGCGATCGAGATCCTCGACTCGCGGGGCAACCCGACGATCGAAGCGGTGGTGACCCTCGACGGCGGCATCGCGGGCACCGCGCGCGTACCGAGCGGCGCGAGCACCGGCGTGCACGAGGCCGTCGAGCTGCGCGACGGTGACAAGGCACGGTTCGGGGGCAAGGGCGTGCTGCGCGCCGTGGCCAACGTCAACGACGTGATCGGTCCGGACGTGCACGGGCTCGACGCGATGGATCAGGCTGCGCTCGATGCGCGGTTGTGCGCGCTCGACGGCACCCCGAACAAGAGCAGGCTCGGCGCCAACGCGATCCTCGCGGTGAGCCTCGCGTCCAGCAAGGCGGCCGCTCTGGCGACCGGTGTTCCGCTCTACCGCCACCTCGGCGGCGACGACGCCCATGTCCTCCCCGTTCCGCAGTTCAACGTCCTCAACGGCGGCGCGCACGCGCAGAACGACGTCGACTTCCAGGAGTTCATGGTGACGCCGGTCGGGTCGCCGACCTTCGCCGAGGCGCTCCGCGCCGGCTCGGAGTGCTTCCATGCCCTCCGAGCGATCCTGCACGCCCGGGGCCTGGCGACCGGTCAGGGCGATGAAGGCGGCTACGCCCCCGATCTCCCCAGCAACGAAGCCGCGATGGAGCTGCTCGTCGAGGCGATCGGCGCCGCCGGCTACCGTCCGGGCGAGGACGTGGCGATCGCGCTGGATCCGGCCCCGTCCGGTCTGTTCGAGAACGGACGCTACGAGCTGCGCGGCGAGGGGCGTTCACTCAGCCCCGCAGAGCTCGTCGATCTCTGGGAGGGCTGGTGCGAGCGGTATCCGATCGTGTCACTCGAGGACGGGATGGCCGAGGACGACTGGGACGGCTGGAAGCTGCTGACCGAACGCCTCGGCGGGCGCGTGCAGCTCGTGGGCGACGACATCTTCGTCACCAACCCGGAGCGGCTGCAGCTCGGCTTCGACCGAGGCGTCGCCAACTCGGTGCTCATCAAGCTGAACCAGATCGGGACGGTGACCGAGACGCTCGGGACGGTGGCGCTCGCCGCCGCTCACGGCTACACCACGGTGATCAGCCACCGAAGCGGCGAGACTGAGGACACGAGCATCGCGGACCTCGCCGTTGCCGTGAACGCCGGCCAGATGAAGTCGGGCGCGCCGTCGCGATCCGAGCGGGTCGCCAAGTACAACCGCCTGCTGCGGATCGAGCACGAGCTGGGCGCGGCGGCACGGTTCCCGGGCATCGCGGCGTATCGGGCCGCCACCAGCCGGCCGTGAAGCGGGTGGTGGATCCCTCGACGTCCACCGCTCGGGCGGGGCTCGGCCGCGGGAACGACGCCGACGGGACCGACCTGGTGGCTCCGATCAGCCTCGCATCGGTCCGGGCGTACCCGGACATCCCGTCCGTCGACGAGGCGGGCGCAGGGCGGAGCTCCTACCGCCGCTACGGTGGTGGCAATCCCGCGCAGCTCGAGGCGGTGCTCGCCGACCTCGAGACCGTGCCGGGCAGGGCCGCCCCGGCGGCACGTGTCACCGCGAGCGGCCAGGCGGCGCTGCTCCTTGCCGCGACCCTCGTGGTCACGCCGGCCCGGCGCCGGATCGTCGTCATCCGACCTTGCTACGGTGGGACGGAGGCGCTGCTCGCCGGCCCGCTCGGCAACCTCGGCGTTCGAGTCTCGACGGTCGATCTCCCCGTCAAGGGCGGTGACCACGGTGCCCTGGTCGCCGCGGCGCTGGGAGACGACGTCGCCGCGGTCGTGACCGAGGTGATCACGAACCCGTTGATCGGGCTCGTGGACGTCCCGGCCGTGGCGGCAGCGGCACATCGAGCCGGCGCGGCGTGCATCGTCGATGCGACGTTCACCACACCGGTGCTGTTTCAACCGTTCGCTCATGGAGCCGACCTGGTGATTCACAGCCTCACCAAGCATCTGTCCGGCCACAGTGACGTCCTCGGCGGGGTCCTCCTCGTCGACACCGCGAGTGCCTCCTCGGACTGGCTGGACGTGCACGCGCGCCTGCTCGGGATCAACCTTTCGCCGTTCGACGCCTGGCTCGCGCTGCGCGGGGTGCGCACCGCGGGCCTGCGTATGGAGCGGTCCACGCAGAACGCCCTGGCACTCGCGGGGTTCTTCTCGAGCCGGGGCGAGCTCGCGGCGGTCCATTACCCGGGCCTGCACGGCCCGGAGGAGGCGGCGCTCGTCGCACGGCTCTTGCCGCGCGGGTGCGGTGCGATGCTCAGCATCGATCTGCACGGTGGCCGGGACGCCGCCGATGCGTTCATCAGGGGCCTCGGCGGTGTGCGTCTGGCCCCGAGCCTGGGCGACGTCGCGACCACGGTCAGCCATCCCGCGAGCACGTCGCACCGCGCGCTCAGTCCCCAGCAGCGCGCGGCCCTCGGGATCGGTGACGGTCTGATGCGCATCAGCACCGGGATCGAGCACATCGACGACCTGACGGCCGAATTCGATGCGGCACTCAGCGCCGCGACGGCGCGATGAAGCCCCGGAGGGACCGGGTGTGCCCCGACCCGGTACTCTAAGGTGGACATGGCAATCGTTCGTCTCGCCAACGGCGGCGACCTTTCCGTGAAGCTCACCGTCGGAGAGATCATCGCCAAGCTCAACGTCCCTGAGGGCGGCCCGACCTTCGTCGAGCTGCCGGGCGAGGACGGCGCGTTCCTGGTTCGTCCGGATGCCGTTCTCGCGGTCATCGCCGATCAGCGGCGAGGCGCTGCCGGATTCCGGGTCGCACAGGGAGCCGAGGCGAGCTGAGCGGCGTGACCACGCCGCAACATCCGGCGCGGCCGGCGTTCATGCTCGTCCCCGGAGCACTCGGGGAGGCCATCACCGATCGCATCGGCAACACCCCGCTCCTTCGCATTCGCCTCTTCGAGCTCGAGTGCCCGGACGTTTCCGTATACGCGAAGGCGGAGTTCATGAACCCCGGCGGGTCGGTCAAGGACCGGCCGGCGCTGCGCATGATCGAGGACGGCGAGCGCTCGGGCAGGCTGACGAGCGATCGGGTGATCCTCGACAGCACCAGCGGCAACACGGGCATCGCGTACGCGATGATCGGCGCAGCGAAGGGCTACCGGGTGCGCCTGGTCATGCCGAGCAATGTCAGTGAGGAACGCCGCCAGATGATCACCGCGTTCGGGGCGGACATCGAGTACAGCGATCCGCTGGAGGGCAGCGATGGGGCGATCCGCCTGGTGCGTGCCATCTACGCGGACAACCCCGATGCCTACTTCATGCCGGATCAGTACAACAACGAGGCCAACTGGCGGGCGCACTACGACGGCACCGGTGCGGAGATCTGGAAGCAGACGCGGGGAACGGTGACGCATTTCGTCGCCGCGCTCGGGACGAGCGGCACCTTCATGGGGGTCACCCGCCGTCTCAAGGAGATGAACCCGGACGTTCAATGCATCAGCGTGCAGCCGGCCGAGCCGTGGCACGGCCTCGAGGGGCTCAAGCACATGGCCACGTCGATCGTCCCGGGGATCTATGACGCGTCGCTCGCCGACGAGGACATCGGCGTCGAGACCGAGCCCGCATACGAGCTGGCGCGAACCCTCGCCAGGAACGAGGGCATCCTCACCGGGCATTCCAGCGGCGCCGCACTCTTCGCGGCGGGAGAGATCGCTCGCCGGATCGGCCGCGGAGTCATCGTCACGGTGCTGCCGGACGGCGGCGATCGGTACCTGACCAACGGCCTGTACCGCTGGGACACACGGTGAACCTGCGCTTCGCAACGATCGCGCCGGCGGCGGAGCGGCGCGTCCGCGACCTCGCCGTCGCCGCCTATCCCAACGAGGGTTGCGGCGTGCTCCTCGGCCGCCGCGACGGCACCCGCATGATCATCGTCGACGTGACGTCCGCTCGCAACATGTGGACTGAGCGCAGCGCGGATCGCTACGACCTCGATCCCGTCGACTTTCTGCGCGCCGACCGCGACGGCCGATCGCGGGGCCTCGATGTCTGCGGGATCTGGCACAGCCATCCGGATCATCCCGCGCGGCCGTCGCAGTTCGACACCGATCGCGCGTGGCTGGACTACGTGTACCTGATCTGCCGGACGACCGCGACCGGCGCCGAGGACCTCAACGCGTTCTCGCTCGATGCGGAGGGCGGTCCGTTCTCGCAGGTCGGTCTCGACATCACGCCGGTGCCCGGCGGAGGGAAATGAGCCCGGCTCGTGCCGCGCACCGGCGCAGGCGCGAGGAGACCGAGGCGGTCGCGCCGCCGGAGGGAGTGGTCGCGATCGTCGGCCGCCCGAACGTGGGGAAGTCGACGCTCTTCAACCGCCTCACCGGGACACGGCGTGCCATCGTCGACGAGATGGCCGGGTTGACGCGCGACCGGCTCTACGGCGTGGTGGAGTGGGGCGGCCGCCGCTTCACATTGGTGGATACCGCGGGGCTCGATGTGCCGCTGCCGCGCGACGCGGCGCCGGACATCGCCGCGCTGACGCGCGCGACAGCGGGAGCAGGCACGCATGGCGATCGCGGAAGCGGACGTCTGCTGCTTCATGGTCGACGTGCGCGACGGTGTCACCGCGCTCGACGAGGACATCGCCCAGATGCTGCGCCGCGGTGGACGGCCGGTCATCCTCGTCGGAAACAAGGCGGACAGTCACGTCGACCCGTACCACGCCGATGAGCTGCACCGCCTCGGTCTCGGCGATCCGATGCTCATCTCCGCGCTGCAGGGAACCGACACCGGCGATCTCCTCGACGCGGTGGTGGCCACGCTGCCTGAGCACGGCGCGCCGGGCACCGAACCGGCGTCGGGTGAGGTGAGCGTCGCGATCATCGGCCGGCCGAACACCGGGAAGTCGTCGCTGCTCAACGGGCTGGTGGGCGAGGAGCGCGCGCTGGTCTCGCCGGTTGCGGGGACGACACGTGACGTCGTGGACACCATGGTGTCGCTCGATGGACGCGTGATCCGCCTTGTCGACACCGCGGGCATCCGCAGGCGCGGGATCGTCACCGAGAACGTCGAACGCTACAGCCTGCTTCGATCACTCCGCGCGCTGCAGCGCAGCGATGTCGGAGTCCTCGTCATCGATGCGTCGGAGGGCGCCTCGGCGCAGGATCGCCACATCGCGGGGTACGCGGTGGAGGCCGGCGCCGGGCTGGTGGTCGTCGCCAACAAGTGGGACCTCGTCAAACATGAGGATCGAGTGGATCCGGCCTTCCTGCAGAAGCTGCGGGAGTTGTTCTCCTTCGTCCCAGGCGTACCCGTGCTCACCCTCTCGGCGACCGAGCATCGCAATCTCCACCGCGTGATTCCGACGGTCCTCGCGGTCGCGGACGCACGCTCGGTCCACGTCCCGACACCGGCGCTCAACAACCTGATTCGCGCCGCGCTCGACGAGCATCCCCCGCGGACGCACAAGGGACGCCGGCTCAAGGTGCTGTACGCGACCCAGGCGCGCACGCCCGTACCGACGATCGTGCTCTTCGTCAACGACCCCGACTTGATGCACTTCTCGTACCAGCGATACCTCGAGAACCGCATCCGAGACGTGTTCGGGTTCGCCGGCGTACGCCTGCGCATCGTGACCCGCCGGCGCGACGACGGTGACGGCTGACACGTGAAGGTCGCGATCGTCGGCGCCGGCTCATGGGGCACGGCGCTGGCGCACGCGCTCGCACGGGACGGCGGCAGGGATGTGGGGTTGTGGGCTCGCGACGCGTCGGTCGCCGACGTGATCGCGAGAACGCGGTACAACCCCAGCTATCTCACCGATATCGCGCTCGACGACCGCGTCGCGGTCAGCGCGGATCTCAGCGCCACGCTCGAAGGATCGCGGATCGTCGTCCTGGCCGTCCCGACCGACGCGATGCGCCAGGTGGTTGCCAAGCTGCGATCGGTGCTTCCACGTGATGCGGTGCTCGTGAGCGCGGCCAAGGGATTCGACGCGGAACGCGATCTCACCATGACGGCCGTCCTCGGCGAGGTGCTCGGGGTGGACGCGACGCCACGCATCGTGGCGCTGAGCGGTCCCAACATCGCGATCGAGGTCGCGCGGGGGCTGCCCGCGGCGACTGTCGTCGCGGGCGATGAGGCTTCCGCGAACGCAGTGCGCGACGCCTGCACCGGGCCGTCGCTGCGCGTGTACAGCACCACCGACTGCATCGGCGTGGAATACGCGGGGGCGCTGAAGAACATCGTGGGCATCGCCGCCGGCGCCTGCGACGGGATGGGCGCCGGCGACAACGGAAAGGCCGCGATCATCACCCGCGGACTTGCGGAGATGGCCCGGCTCGGGGTCGCCGCGGGCGCGCACGTGATCACGTTTGCCGGCCTCGCCGGGCTCGGGGATTGCGTGGTCACCTGCATGAGCCCGCACTCCCGGAACCGGCGCTTCGGTGAGGCGATCGCGCGTGGCGTGTCGCTCGAGGACGCCGTTGCGCGCATCGCGATGACCGTCGAGGGGATCAATGCGACACGGGTTGCGGCGCGTCTTGCGGTCCAGTTCGGCGTCGACATGCCGATCACGCGCGAGGTCCACGCCGTGCTCTTCGAGGGCAAGCCGATCGGCGCCGCGATCACCGATCTGATGAGCCGCGATCCGGCGGCCGAGGTGCGGGGACTGGTGCCTCGGGACCCGACGCCCGGCGAGGCGGGCGCAGATCGTTGAACGGCCCCCTGGATCCGCCGCGCTAGACTGGCCGGTGCGCCTCGGGGAGTAGCTCAGATGGTTAGAGTACTGGTCTGGGGGACCAGGGGTCGCAGGTTCGAGTCCTGTCTCCCCGACGGACGCGCGACTTGAGTTCGCAGCGAGAGGTTGTGCGGTGCGTTGGGGGCCTGCGCGCCAACGTGGTGTAGTGCTCTAACCAGGAATAGTGGCTTTTCCTGCAAAAGGCATCAATTCCCACGGTTGAGGCCGGATGCCGCTGCTCATAGCTAGAGATTGTGGCAGTCAAGCGCATACATAGCGCTTACAGTTTTGAGCGCACTCGTCTGTGCGCTCCACGTGGCCAGCGTGACGGCGGAAGCAATCGCCGATGCTGCCGGCGAGGAGAGCGACTTGGTACGTGTTACCACGAGATCCGCGGCTTCCGCGGGATGCTCGAGCACCTCTCGAAGATGGAGACCTGTTTCAGCACGATCGACCGGGAGAGCTCTACGGCTCGGACTGCGAGGCGGGCCATACGGGCGGACATCCTGGCGGCGTTCCGCCGCCTCGACGCTCTGGTGTGGGCGGCTGAAACTCAGTAACCCGAGTCTCTGTGGAACCGGGGCGGTTCACCCTGATTGATGTTCTTTCCTGCAATACGACTCTAAGTCGCGCGACTCTCGGCGGACGATAACCACTGTGGCCGGAACCGTGAACAGCTCGAGCTGTGCAAACGCGTCGGTTATCGGGCGCGCCTGAATACGTCACGACCGTGAACTGGCGGGTAGGGGGCCGTCGAAGGAGCATCGCCAGCCGACACCCGGCGTGATCTTTCATAGCGCCCGCGACTGTCAGTACACGTCGATGGCGTTCGGGACGGCCTTGCGGAAGTCGGGGCTTTTGCAGAGCGTCGGCCGTCCGGCGTCGTGCTGGGACAACATCGTTGCCGAAAGCTACTTCGCGACCTTCAAGAAGGAGCTCATCTGTCGCCACACCTCGTCGTACATCACCACGATGGTCGCAGCCTTCCTGGTCGGGTGACGCGTCTCAGAACGTCTTCGAATCGGTCGAAGCTTGGTGCATCCAGCTCAGACCTCCATTGATCGACAGTCTCGCCGGCGGCGGCTTCTGCTGCGTCGGTGCAAGCCCATCCACGCTCAGTGAGCATCAGCAACTGGGCGCGGGCGTCGGACGCATCCGGTTGCCGAGTGACGTAGCCGAGCGTGATGAGCTGTGCGATGAGTTGAGCGGCGGCCTGTTTCGTGACTCCGAGGTGCTCAGCCACGTCGGCCGTCCGCGCATCACCGGCGCTGATCCGCACAAACGCGAAGCCATGAGCGGGGCGAACGTCAGTGAACCCCCGACGAGCGAGACCCTCCTGAATGCCGTCGATGAGCTGGCGGGCCAATCTCAGGACAGCCCCGGCGGTCTCCCAACTCTCTTCTGGCACAGCCATCATCTTGACATCCCTTGGACAATCTGCTTGTCTATAAGGACAAGTTACCTGTCTATCTGGAGGCTGACGTGCCCATCATCAGCTCGACTGACATCACCACGTACGAGACCCACGGTTCTCGCTTCCACTCGTATGTTGCTCCCTCCCGCGGCAGTGATCAGCTTTGTGCCTGGCGTCTCGAGGTGCCGCCCGGGCTCGAAGGAGTTGCGCACCGACCAAATCGCGAAGAGGTCCTGCTCGTTCTCGACGGCGATGTGTGCCTGAACTCTCGACGGTGTGCGATCCACACTGCATAAAGGCGACGTGGCCCTCGTCCCGGCAAACAGCGAGTTGCAAGTCGACGCTGGAGCCAGAGGCTCGAGCGTGTGGGTGACGACCACCTCCGGCCTTGAAGCGGTCACCAGCGATGGAACCCGGATCACACCCCCTTGGGCTCAGTGACGCGACTGAGTTGCCCTGGGTTTGATGGCGACTGTGGGGTGTCCTGACTTCGGGGTGCGTGGAGGTGCGAGCGTTGGAGCGAGAGGGCGCGACCGATCCGGCCAATGAACCATCGTCGACCCGATTCCAACGGAATCCATGACGCGCGCTCTAGTCATCATTCCAACCATTTCCCGACGAAACCACTCTAAGTCGAACTCAGCCCGCATCGGGAAGTGAGGACTGGTCTGGGGGACCAGGGGTCGCAGGTTCGAGTCCTGTCTCCCCGACGGACGCCCGACTTGAGTTCGCAACGAGAGGTTGCGCGGTGCGTTTGGGCGCCTTGCGCGCCCACGTGACGTAGTGCTCTAACCAGGAATAGTGGCTTTTCCTGCAAAAGGCATCAATTCCCACGGTTGAGGCCGGATGCCGCTGCTCATAGCAAGAGATTGTGGCAGTCAAACGCCTACATAACGCTTACAGTTTTACCGCGCTCGTCCGTGTGTAGAAGTCCGGCAGATACTTGACGCCGCGGGTCCAAGAGATGCTTGACGCTGTGCGGCGCGTCCGCCTGATGCTTGACACAGCCGGCCTCCCTCCAGTCCGCTTGTCCACAAGGACTGAGCGCCGGCGTCGCGAGCGCGCGGTCGTCGCGACCACGAGTACCTCGTAGACGATGGGGCGGCCGTCGACCAGAGACACCTGGTTGCGTGCCGTGTCGACAGTCTCGACGGCGGCTTGCGTCTAGACGATCCCGTCGTGCAACTGGCGACCCCGTGGTCGCACGAGGCCAGGTTCAAGCCCCACCTCGGAGAACCTCCTCGGCGTCGAGCTCTGGCAGCGGGAGACGGGTCAAGTCCCCGGTAGGGGTGCGAAACGGCGTCCCGGACTACCTCGTAGGTGAGGAGGGTGAGGCCTGTTCGGCGAGACCAGCGACAAGACACGCATGCGCCTCGAAGACGGGGCCGCTCTGATAGACATGTTCGTCGTTGCCGTCGATCACGGTGATGTCGACCGAATGCGGGAGCATCCGGCGCAAAGGTCGATGTCGCCGGTTCGAGCCCCGTCTCGCGCTCTCCATATCTTCCAATCCGACCGCGAACCGGTCAATGCTCACGCAGCGTGAGGACCGATCCCTTGCATCGTTGTCAAGACGATTCCGGACACAAAACCGGGCGGGACCTCAAGTTTGACGCCGGTAGATCCGAGCAATAATCGTGGCAGCACCAGCTCGTGGCACGCGCCAATGAGCATGGCCGCCGCGGCGTTCGTATCAGCGTTTGGCCCAATGCGTCCGAGACCTTGCTCGGCTCGGAGATACGCCGCCAGCACTGCGGGAATCTCGCGCTGATGAGACGCGGCGCCCGGCAGGTGGTGAAATCTCGCGATAACTCCTGGCTCCGACATCAGACTCGCGAAGACCGGGACGATGCGGGCGAGTGCATGCAACGCCTGTGTGATCAGTGTCGAGAGATTTTGCGAAACAGTGCCCGATCCAGCCTCGGGGACCGGCCCAATCGACTTGGTCACGGTGGCCACATGGAACAGCAGCGCATCGGCAAGGAGTTCTTCCTTGTCTGCGAAATGGTTGTACAGGACGCCGTCTGCGACCTTGGCCTCGTGCGCGATGTCCCGCACGGTGAGGTTTGCGGTGCCCCGCTGATCAATCAGCCGCGCTGCGGTGGCAACGAGATGGTCGCGCAAGCTTGTGTCGTCATTGGTGTGTCGCAGAACCGCTGGACGCCTAGGTGACATCGCCGCGCACCGTTGTCGACACGGCCACGGCAAAGAACACGGCGGCGTACGCTACCAGAGCGACCGCGCCTTGCCACTGCAGGATTGGAGCGTACGAACCCAAGGTTGGACCCTTTCCAAGCGCGCTGCCACTCGCAAATGGGAGCCACTTTGCGAGGTCGCCCATAAGCTGCCCAACCACTCCCTCTACGACGGCTATCCAGGCGAGCGCAGCAGCAATGGCCGCAGTCACATTACGCAGCAGGGCACCGAGGGCCACGCCGAGTGCAGCAAATGCGGCGTTCCACACCACGCCGCCGAGCAATGTGTCCCACAGAGCGCCGCTCGTCAGATCGAGGGGAACAGCCTTCACCCTCCACCAGAAGACGATCATCACAACCGCGGTCAGGGCACTGACGATGCCGTATGCGAAGCCCATCGCAGTGGCAACGACCACCTTGGCTGCGACAACGCGGGTCCGACGCGGCGTCGAAAGGTAGGTATCACTGATGGTCTTGTGCCGGTATTCGCTTCCAACGATCAGGATGCCGAGCACCAGGGCAAGGAGGGATACCAAGCCGACGTGTGCGGCCGCTTTGCTCACGGTATCGGGTGACGCCAGATCGACGCCCATGTTGCTGATACCGCTGACGCCCGCAATCACGAGAGCGATCGCCGCGAGAAGCAGGAACCATGGTGCACGTGTCGTTCGCACCTTCCACCACTCGATTCGAATGAGGGTGCTCATATTGTCTGCGTCACCGCCGTGGTCGCACTGCCGGCGGATGTTTGGATAGTGTTGGTCGTCAGGCGAAGAAACGCCTGTTCTAACGTGGTATCGGGACCCAGGTCCCCAATCGATCCAGCAAACGCCAGCTTTCCGCCGCTGATGATGACAACGTCGGTCACGATTTGCGCGAGCTCGCTCAGCACATGGCTCGAGATGACAACAGTCCTGCCTTCCGCGGCGAGCTGACGGAGGAGATCGCGGAGCCAGGCGATGCCTGCAGGATCCAACCCGTTTGCCGGCTCGTCCAGGAGCAGTATTTCGGGATCACCGATGATCGCGGACGCGAGGCCGAGACGTTGTCGCATTCCCAGTGAGTACTCGCCCACCCTCCGCCGGCCGGCCTCGGCGAGTCCGACCTCGTCGAGAACCACATCGACCCGGGATTCATCCATGCCCGCCCCTCGGGCAACGATTCGTAGATGGTCGCGTGCACGACGGCCCGGATGGAATCCGCTCGCGTCGAGCATCGCCCCCACCGTTCGCCGCGGAGTGTCGAGCTGTTCGTAGCGCTTGCCGCCGAACAGGGCGACCCCTGATGTGGGCTGAACCAGCCCCAACATCATTCGAAGCGTGGTGGTCTTCCCCGATCCGTTGGGACCGAGGAAGCCGGTGATTCCTCCGGACGCCGAGAACGAGAGTTCGTCGACCGCACGGACGTCGCCGAACGACTTGCTGAGGACCCGGGTCTCGATCGCCGTCATCGTAAACGATATGAACTTGCATTCATGAACATCCGTTCATTATAGTGAGGGTGACAGGTCTGTCAAGCAAGGAACCAAGAGATGAAACGTCACACTTCCACCACGGGGCAGCCGATTCGGGCACACCAGGCATGGTCATGGGTCACGTGGGCCGGTATGACCTGCACTCCGCCATCTTCTATGGTGGCCGACGCCGCCGTGTCGTTGCACAGCTTGCCAGCCTCAGCGGCGTCCGTCCGGGCGATCAAGTCCTGGACGTTGGCTGTGGCACTGGGTATCTCACACGGGTGATGGCTGAGGCCACGACCCCAACGGGCAGTGCGCTGGGAGTTCGATCCCTCAAAGGATGGCATCGCTCACGCGCTGCGGGTCAACCGGCTCGGCAACTGCACGTTCTCAGAGGGACTCGCCGAATCCCTCCATCTGCCAGACGCGTCGTATGACGTGGTGGTCAACAACCTCATGATTCATCACCTGTCGGAGCCGCTGCGCTCTCAGGCGATCCGCGAGATGTTTCGCGTCCTTCGACCTGGGGGGCGACTGCTTATTGCCGAATTCCAGCTACCGGCAAAGGGAATCCGCAGACGCCTCATGGGCCCGATGATCAGCCCGGTCATGCGGCATAACCCCGTTCATCTTCTCGAGCCGATGGTTCAAGAGGCAGGATTCGAGCAGATACGCGGTGGCAACCTCGCCCCATGGACTCGTTATGTGCAGGCAGTGAAGCCGACTAAGGCTCATTGAAGTCGGCCTAATCAAGGCGCCCCATCGCCGGTCGGAGTTGACCCCCGATAACGCGGGCGGCATCTCTCTCGTCATTTGGGCGCTGCATCCGTGCCTGACATTGCGTCGCCGTTCCAAGAGTTCGAGCTGAGGCCGGCTGAGCGAAGCTGCGAACGTCACGGCGGCACGACACCTGGCAGGTTACATTGGACCACGATGGAGGACTCGCCTTTAGGGTAGCTCTACCTTAAGGCAAGAGGTGCAATCAGCCCGGCGCCTTTCCAAACATGGGCACACGCAGCGTCTGGAGGTAGTAGCTGCGGTGTCGACCAGGACTTGACCCGGTTTGGCGGACACGAACGATGGAGCGCTCACAACGTCGGTGAGCTACTTGACCCGGCGCTCTGTGAGTGGGTGGGCACGCACGGCGGACTGTAGACGTGCAGGAGCCGAGCGATCGAGCGCATAAGAGGGACGGTAGCCAGATGCCAGCAGTCGGTCAGCCGTTGCCTGAGCCGCTTGAGCTAGTTGGTCGTGCTGTTTCTGGCGACGAACATCGGCCTTCGTCGGGCCGGACCAGCCATCGATGTCACCGAAGCTTTCGTATGGGCGGTCCATCGCCACGAACTTCACACCTCGCGCCTGAACACGAACTCGCCGAACGTGAGTGAGTGAATTCTCCACCATGCGGGTTAGCATCGCAAAGTAGAGCCTCCACCAGAACGTCGAACCTGCGGGCGACGTGGTATGTCGCGTCTTGCGGAGCTGTTGGTTGTGACACGCCCGCCGTGGCGGGTGCCCGGCTACGACAGCCGTTGCAGGAGGTCAAGGAATGTCTGGCGCTGGGTCGCCGTCAAGGGGGAGAACACCTCGCTCTGCACGTCCTCGACGATCGATTCGAGGCGCTCGAGCATCGACCTGCCCGCGCCGGTCAGCTCGATCAGCTTCTGTCGGGCGTCGCTCGGGTCGGCTCGGCGGCGCACCAGATGTCGAGCTTCGAGCCCACGTGCGGTGTGGGTCACGTCGCGGCGGTCCAGTGCGGCCGCTCGACCGAGCTCGGCCTGACTGGTCTGCCCGAGATCGCCGAGCGCCGCAAGGACGCGGAAGTCGTACGCGCTTGCCCCTGCCTGGGCCAGGTGCTCGTGCAGGACCCGGTGCGAGCGCGCGGACGCCTGGGACAGGCACCAGGTTGGGAACCTCTCGAGTTGGGGGTGAGACAGGGTGGGCCATGGCACCTGACGGTCGTTGGTTGGACCAACGTTGTGGTACCGTTGGCATGCCCAACGACTATAGGAGATCGCCATGCCCACCCGTCCTCTTACTAACGTCATCGGCTCGGTAGAGAACGTTCTACGACGCTTGTTGAGAGAAGAAATCCTTTCGCACAGCGCGATCGAGGGCTACGACGAGTGGGTGTATCTCAACATCCAGGACGCAGCCACCGACGCGTCCCGAGTTGAGGAGCTGGTCGCAGACACGCTCCAGCAGCCTCGCGCCGCCGCCACGGCAGCGCGAGCACGGCTGATCGAAGCTGGCGTGCTCGACAGCGCTGGTGCGCTGACCGGGTCTGGACGTGAGCAGCTGGTCCACTGCCGGCAGCTACTCACGCAAGCCAGAGACGTGCTAACCGCTGGTATTGACCCCGCGGCCCTCCAAACCGCTATTGAAACGCTCGAAACCGTGGGAGACCGCGCCAAGGGGCTGCTCAATCACTGACGCGTTGGCGAACTGTCTACGGAAGTCCGCGCGTGACGAGGGGAGCGGCCGTTAGGCCGCCACCTCGTCATCGTGAGAAAGGTGGTCCGCTGCGTGCCTAGTATCCGCATCATGTCCACGCGAGTCCAACGAAATCCAATACGCGCGCTCTAGTCGTCATTCCAACCATTTCCCGGCGAAAGCACTCTAAATCGAACTCAGCGCGCGGCGGGAAATGAGTGTTGGTCTGGGGACCAGGGTCGCAGGTTCGAGTCCTGTCTCCCCGATTCGCAGCCCATAGCATTCCGGTGAAGCCATTTTCACGCAATTGCAGCTCATTACAACTTTCGGGGATCAGTCACTTTGCAGGCCATTGCGAGGTGCTGCTCGAGAAACGTGCGCGTGCCGCAGTCCAATCGCATCGGCGACGAGGGGACCGCATTCATGATCGCGCAGGCCCGGCTGGGTCCGGCGGTTGCATCACTGCATGCGGTTGATAGGTGCTGCTGAGCGTGCGCTGTCGTTGATGTGTGAGCGTGCGAAGTCGCGCACTGCTTGCGGCAAACGCCTCGCGGAGAAGGGTGTGGTGCGCGAGCAGATTGCCAGGTCGCGCATCGAGATCGAGCAGGCGAGGTTGTTGTGCCAGAAGGCGGCGTGGCTGCTCGACACGCAGGGTAGCCTGGGCGCGCGCTTTGAGATCTCGGCGATCAAGGTGGTGGCGCCGAACATCGCGCAGGCCGTGGTCCGCGATCGTGCCATCCAGGTGCATGGCGGGACCGGCGTGTCGCAGGACCTGCCACTGACGCAGATGTTCGCATATGCAAGTTCGGCCCGTTTTATGGACGGGCCGGACGAGGTGCACGGACCTGATCATCGGGCGCGAGGAGCGGCCTCCCGAGGCGGGGCGCGCTTAGGGCTGCGTCGCTGTTATGGGCGGCTACTGCAGGGCGCTGACCATCGCCTTTGCGATCGCAGTCGGGACGGTGTAGTTTCCGCTGAGTACCGGTCCGGCTGGTCCCATCACCTGGATGTCAACGCTGCCACTGAGGACCTCAATACCGACAGTGCTCGTGAACGCTTTATCTCCAATCCCACTCACATCGACCCCTGAGTATGCCTGCTCGTCCTTGCTGTATTCCGCGTCGTTGGCGTTGTTGCTGACGGCGAGCTGGATTGGATAGACCTCGTTTGCAACGGTCAGATTGCAGATGGTCAGGCCGGGCAGCGGGGTGTCCGACGTGTCCACGGTCACGGTGGTCGGTTTCCCCACAGGCCGCGCTCGCCGCCGCTGCCGTGAGATCGGTGCACTTCGCGCCGCTGCCGCCAGAGTTGGCAACAGGCGCCGGGCTGCTGGTCGTGGGCGCCGGGCTGCTGGCCGCTGGGGTGCCGCCTCCGGCCGCTGGGGTGCCGCCTCCGGTCGTTGGGGTGCCGCCTCCCGTCGACCCACAGCCCGCGAGCAGAGCTGCGGCGCATGCGACTGGCACGAGAGCAACGAGACGGATCGGGATGCGAGTGCTCATGAGACGGCCTCCGTGGGGCTCGGCGAGCCCATCGAGGAGCAGTACACTCGCGCCCGATCGCAGGTCGATCGTAGCCTTACCCGCGAATCTGAGTTTGCGTCGTCCGGTGCACATATGGCGACCACTCGTCGCAGTGGCGCACCTCTCCCAAGTCAACGTGTGTCGATGGTTTGGCGCGAGCGGAAGTTCTGGGGCAAGTTGGGGATCTGGGATGTTCGCGCGTGTTGTCTGGAGGTTGTGGCGCGCGGTGACCTACACGGAGCTGTGTATGGCTAACTGCCATGTGTGATGGCGAGGACAAGCATTGGACGCTGGCGCGGCTCTTGTCGGGCATCGAGTTATTCGTTGTCACGTCGACCGGCGACGTCACGCCGTTCGAGCTCGGCGAGCGTCTGATCCGGCCCGGCCACGGCATGGACGGTTTCGTGGACACGTGAACACTTGGGACCACAAGGTCCCGCACGGAGGTCCACATGCCGAAAACCCACAAGCCGTATCCCGCCGAGTTTCGGGCTGATGCGGTCCGCCTGGTCCGCGCCGGCACCCCGCTCAGCCGCGTCGCTCGCGATCTCGACGTCTCCTCCGAGTTGCTGCGCCACTGGGTGAAGCAGACCGACCTGGACAGCGGGCGCCGCCAGGACGGATTGACCAGCGAGGAGCGCGAGGAGCTGCGCAAGTTGCGCCGCGAGAAGCCGTTGCGGTACGTGGTCCGCGTCGCCGATCGCTCGTGCGGGCCGGCACCGATCTGCGTGGCTGCCTCAGCTTCGATCAACCGCTGCATCGGCGTGTTCCAGGACGCGGCGCAACACGTCCGCGTCCGCGCCCTGGAGTTGCGCGAGCAGTGCCGGGGGCATCATCCTGTTCTGGGCCATCGTGGGTCTCCTGGTTTGGGTAAGAGCTTCCAAGAGAACTCCGCGGTGGCCTTTCCTGTCTACCTCGTCGGCAGCGCTGGGGTCACCCCGGATTTGCACCACACTACTCAGTGTCATCCCGACGGACGCACAAGTTGATCTCAGTGCAGGGATTTCCAGGGCCATCCATGTGGCTCAATCCTGCGGGGACTAGCCCTCATCTTCGGATTGATGACTTTTCCAGCAAAACCTCTCATCGGCATGAAGGCACCGGCAGTGTGGCTTCCGAGCCGGGATCGTCGGCTTGCTGACGAATTCAAGATGACACTCGCTGAGCGTCCGAAACACAACATCTAAAAGCCGATGCGCCAGCCCAAACCATTGCTTATGTTGACGGCGGTTGTCGTCGTGGTCGGCCTCAGCTCCTGGTTGGTAACGGGGCTCTCGGCCGGCTGTTCCCGTCTTCCCCGACGGAGCACTCCTCGCCGTCGCCGCTGCCGCGGTTTCCGGCTTGCGGGGCAACCGAGATCAAACTAACCGGGGCGTATGATGACTGCGGTGCAGTGCCCTTGGCGTTAAAACCGCCGCCATGTGTGGTGTCGGGCGCGAACCTTATGAACACCATCCCTCTCCAAGGGGCTACTCGAAAAAGGGATTTCTTCTTACCTGAATGTGGACGGTAGCTACGTCGGCCGGCACACGTATGCACTGAAGCCATGGCCCGACCCGTACTTTGAGGCAAACGACAAGGCCACCAAGGTGGCGGTCCGCGAAGAGGTATCCGGCGCATTGTGGCAATCAACCGATGGCACGCTTACCCCTCAGCCGGCGCAAGCGGAAGGTTGGGTTCGGTGAGTGCCGATTTAGTGGTTCGCTGGCGGCGGAACCGACTCCGGCGGCGGTGTCGCTTCATATCGTGGGTCAGTGGCGTTGCGACTGATTCTGCTGATTCTGCGTCATCGTGTAGAGGGGCAGCGTCTTGCATCCGCGATCGCATCTCAGGGTTGTGGGCGCACCGTGCCACCGTGTCTAACGAATGAGACCGACCACAGCGTCTGAGCTGGCGGCATTCGGGCAGTGCCCATCGCAGGCAGGTTTGCGCAGCGAAGGTTCACTGACGTAT
>CAWKDT010000001.1:0-946012 GCA_963848445.1 Candidatus Dormiibacterota bacterium | reverse complement strand
CACGAATGACCCTCGGCGGGCCGGCTCCCAGCGTCGGCGGCTTCCGGCGGCTAGCGAAGGGCGGAACCGCCCCAGCCGCGGCGGACGCGCCAGGCGCGTGCCAACAGGAGCCCCCAGGACCGCCGGAAAGCTGGGGACCCGACCCTGAACACCTCGGACGATCCGGGCCAGTGCCGCCGCGGCTGCAGGCGCCGCGGCGGGTCCAGTGGGCAGGCGAACGCGGGGCGAGCTGACGCCGCGACGCCGACTCCGTGCTGTGCGCGCGCCGCGGGGATCCATCGCCCTCCAGGTCCTCGCTCTCCGTGCCCGCGGTCACTCATCCTCACCGCCTCGCCATCAACGCCGCTCGACAGACAGACCGCACCCACAGTCACCATCGCGCCGTCGCAATCTCCCGCACGCATCGTCGCCGCTCCGTCGCATCGTCCTATATCTCACACACAGTTGCACCTACCGGTCACGGGCTGGTTTTCGCCCGATTCTGATAACCCCGTGATATCGCTCACATGGTCCACTTGTGCCGCCGATGGTCGATGCAGTTCGTCACGAAAAGCGCGCTGACCGACCGCGATGTGCAGCCTGCCGTGGTCGCCTGGCGCTGCGTGCCCGCGGACGGCCACCACGGTTCTGCGGAACCGCGTGTCGCAGCGCCGCGTATCGCCGTCGTCGTCAACGTCTCGCCGAAGACGCGCCACGCTGGCGTGGCCCACGTGGGCGGCTCACGCTCGGCAATGCGCGCACCTGGCGAGCGCGCCTTGCGGCGCTGGTGCGACGCCGCGCGCGTCAACGCGCGGCATCCGCGGCGAAAAGTGCGAACCCGTTGAAAGCGCGTGCGCAGTACCGTCGGGTGCGTGGGCACCCGCGCTGTGGCGCGCCTCGCATCGAGGCCGTCCGGATACGACCGCTCGCAGTCGGCGACGTCCGCTGACGACCCACCTACCCGGCACGGAACCAAGCGCAGTACGAGCGCCGGGAGTTGCAACGAGCAACTGCTCCTGTCCTTCGGTGCCGCACGCACGAGCGACGCAGCGGGCGTGCCGTCGCGTCAGGGGCTGGCATCACCGGCGCGACGATCAGGGTCCGCCGGTGACGTTCGTGGCGAGGACTCGGGGCGTCGCGCCGACATGCGCACGATGGCAGTCGAGTGGGCGGAGCGGACGGCGAGGGAGCAGGGGCTCCCGGCCAAGATCGAGGATGAGGCGACATTGCGGGTGGTGGCGACGTTGCTCTGCGCGGGACGCTACGAGCCGGGGCGGATCAGACGCGCCATGCCGGGCTCAGGCGTGCCGGGTCGAAACGGTTCCGCCCACGCACCGCCGCACCGACGTCGACGTAATCGAGCGTCGCTTTGAGGATGGCCTGCTGGCGTGCCAGTGGCAGGTCTGCGTACGCCGCGTGAATCCCGCCGGGTTGGTTGAGCACGCCCTCGAGCGCGGCGGTTCCGTGCAGCTGATTGAGCGTCGTGTTTGCCGACGTGATGCGCAGCGCGATCGGGGTCCGCGCGGCCTGCCACTCGCGGAAGGTGATGGATTTGCTTCCGTACGCTGCTGCGAGCTCGTCCAGCTGCGCCTGGTCGCGGTCCAGGTCTCGGATCGTCTTCTCCGCGGCGGCGTCGGTGGCGCTGCGTCGGCGAATGGAGGCGGCGAGACGGGGGCCGCTGAGTTGGTTGAGCACCGCCTCGACGATGAACGCCTCAGCGTCGTCGGCGAGGATGAAGGTTCCGCCGCACCCACTGCGTCCAGGATCCCGCGGACAGACATAGCGACGTCGGTGATCCTCACGCGGCCGGGCAACCATGGTGGTGCCGCATGCACCGCAGCGAAGCAGACCAGCGAGCAGGTACTTGCGGGCCACCCGATTGGTGCGGCGTTGCGGGTCATTGAGCAGCGCACGGAGGCGGGCGGTCTGCGCCTTGGTGATGATTGCCGGCCACGCGGCCTTGCCGACGATCTCGCCGAGGTGCTCTCGCTGTCCGCTGAGGCGAGCGCCGAGGAGCATCTGACGGACGGTGTGCGGCGTCCACGCGCGGCCGGTGACGGTGCGGATGCGGCGCTCGTTGAGGTCGGTGGCCGCCGAACGGAGACTCTCTCCCGCGAGGATGCGCTCGGCGAGCTCCTTGACACGTTCCGCCTCCTCGGGGATGACGGTGATACGGTCGGCGGCGTAGCCGTATGGGCGGGTCCCACCACCGCTGGTCCGTCCGGCGCGAGCTATCTCCAAGTGCTTCCGCCGCAGCCTCCGGCTCTTGTCGTCGCTCTCCTTGCGCGCCACGGCGCCGAGGATACGGGCGTGGAACTGCCCATCGTGGGTCGCCAGGTCGACTTCGCCGGTGACGCAGGCAAGGTGCTGGACACGCGCACGGACGCAGAGGTCGAGGAACTCTTCGAGCTCGCGCGGCTGCCGGTGGAGGCGGTCGAGGTGGTACACGAGGACAGCGTCGCGGCGACCGCTCACCAGGTCGTCGAGCATGCGCGTGTATTCGGGTCGGCGTTTACCGGAATACGCGCTGATGTCGTTGTCGACGTACTCCTCGGCCACCGTCCAGCCGTGGCGTTGCGCCCAGGCGCGGCAATCCTCGAGCTGGCGGCCGACCGCTGCGGAGGTGCCGTCGTGGTCGGACGAGATGCGGGCGTAGATGGCCGCGGCGGCGGCTCCCAGCTGGGCGCGTAGGGCCATCAGGGTACATTAGCGTATCCTGACCCAGGCGAGCATCCTCTCACCAGATGCCGATCGGTCGTAAGACCGAGGTTCCTCAAAAGGATCGGACCGCGTAACGCGGCCCGACGGCGTCTTCGGCGCGCTCGACGAGACCGTCGTGCACGAGCTTGTCGAGATGGGCCTGCACCGTCCACGCCGCGAGCTTGTGGACCTCCACCGGATACCCCACATAGAGCGCCGGCACGAGATCCATCGGCGTGAAGGACGCGTGTGAGCGTGCAGCATCAAGTACCTGGGCCTCCCGCTCGAGCCGGTGCGCGATGTACTCGTCGATGAGCGCCATCGCATCATCGACCCGCTCCCCGTGTCCGGGAAAGATCGTCGACGGGTGCAGGTCGCGCACGCGTTGCAACGAGGCCATGTAGTCGGACATGTCGCCCTCACCGGGATGGATGACGGTGGTCGTCCCCTGGAGGATGTGATCGCCGGTGTAGAGCGCGCCCGCCGCTGCGTCAAAGAAACAGAGGTGGTCGCCCGTGTGCCCGGGCGTGTGCACCGCGACCAGCGTCACGTCATCCGCGTGCACCACGTCGCCGTCGACCATCGGACGTGCGCGCTCGTCACCCGCCAAGACATCGAAGCAGTGCACCGTGGCGCCGGTGCGCGCTGCGAGGCGCGCCGCGAGGGGGCGGTGGTCGGGGTGCGAGTGGGTGAGCACGATATCGCGGATGCGCGCGCCCCGCGCATTCGCGGCGTCGACGATCGCCTCGAGGTGCGCCTCATCATCCGGGCCGGGGTCGATGCAGACGAGCGTCGCCGCACCGCCGACGAGGTAGGTGTTGGTGCCCCGTCCGGTGAGCGGCGACGGGTTCGGCGCGAGCACGCGCGTGGTCCTTTCGGTCACGGCTCGTGCTCGAGGGCCATCCACCCGGCGATGATCTCCGGGGTGATCGTCGTCACCTCGATCGGATGAGCGCCGAGCGTCGACAGGATCGCCTCCACGGATCCGAGACGAGCGAACTGGTGGCACATCACCCGGGTGGGCGGCATGATGGCCGGGAACTCGAGTTCGAGCATCTCCTCCGGCCGGTGCCAGCCGCCCTCGACCGCCTCGGCCGCGTGCACCTGCACATCCTCGCCGGAGGCCACACGAATGGCGAAGAAGCGGGCGTCGAAGCGTCGCGGCTCGCTCGACGGAGTGATGAAACGCCCGATGTACACGAGGCGCTCCGGCGCCGCCACGAGCCCGTGATCCGCAAGGGTTGCGCCGAAGTCGGCGCCTGCCAGCATAGACGCCCGGGCGGCCGCGATCCGCTGGGCGAGGTCGTCGCCCTCGCTACCGGGCACGCCGTCCCCGACGAGGATGCCCACCTCCTCGAGCACCTCACGGACACCCGCGACGGTGTACGCGGCGTCGCCGGAGCCGTCGGCGGGATCGAGCGCCCCGCCGGGGAAGACGAAGGCGCCGGCCGCGAAGCTGCTCCGGCCCGGACGGCGGAGCATGCAGACCTCCACGCCCGGGGCCGCATCGCGGAGCAGCGCGACGGTGCTGGCAGGGATCGGCGCCGCGACGGCGGGGTCACTCATCCTTCGCATGGTATGAACAACGTGGTGCCGACCACGCCTCGCCAGCCACCGCCCGCGCCCGCCGAGGTTGCGCGCGCCGATCAAGCGGCGCGGGGCTGAGCTCGCCGGTGTCGAGGTATCGCCGCGCTGAGCTCGGCGCGGCGTTCGGATACACGCCGGGGGAGCAGCCCGAGGATTCCGGGGGATGGCTGAAGCTCAACAGCAACGAATCGCCGCTGCCCCCTTCGTCCCGCGTGGCAGCGGCGGTTGCCGAGGCAGCCGCGGACCTCACCCGCTATCCCGATCCCAACGCCGAGCCGCTGCGTTCGGCGCTGGCCCGGCATCACGGCGTGGCCCCGGATCAGGTCTTCGTCGCAAACGGCGCCGACCAGGTGCTCGACTGCTGCTATCGCGCGTTCGCCTCACCGGGTGACCCAGTGGTCCGGACCGAGCCGAGCTATTCGCTCCTCCCGGTCCTTGCCACGCTGTTCTCGGCGAAGGACATCGCGGTTCCTGTCGACGTGGGTGGGGCGCTGCCTGCGGACTTCGCCACCCGATCGGCGG
The DNA here is from genome assembly GCA_963848445.1 of Candidatus Dormiibacterota bacterium. GTDB lineage: Bacteria > Chloroflexota > Dormibacteria > Aeolococcales > Aeolococcaceae > Palsa-851. Next base: position 941,224 of record CAWKDT010000001.1, on the reverse strand, counting down.
TGCTCCGCATCGTGGTGAACCCGAACTCGCCGACCGGGCACTGGATCGAACCGGGGGTCCTCGAGGCTCGCCTGGCACCCGCGTCCGGCATCGTCGCGATCGACGAGGCGTACTGCGACTTCGCGCCCGCGTCGTGCATCCCGTTGCTCGCCGCACATCCAACCTGGCTCGTGATCCGCACCCTGTCGAAATCGCACGCGCTTGCCGGTCTTCGCGTCGGGTACGCGGTCGGGGATCGCGATGTGATCGCGGACCTCAACAGCGTGAAGGACTCGTATCCCGTCGATCGATGTGCCATCGCGGGTGCCGTGGCCGCGCTCGGCGACGGCGATCACCACCGGCTCATCGTCGACACCGTGCGTCAGGAGCGAACGCGCATCACCGACGTCCTCTCGGACCTCGACTGGCTCGTCGAACCGTCGGAGGCGAACTTCGTGTTCGCCCGACCGCCGCAGGGAATGGCCGCATCCGACGTGGCGGAGCATCTCCGCGGGGATCGGATCCTGGTGCGGCATTTCACGGTCCCGGGGCTCGACGATCACCTTCGCATCTCGGTCGGCGACCGCGCGGCAACCGATCGGCTGCTCGCCGCGATCGCGAAGCTCGGTGTCGCACCATGACATCGCACCTCGAGGTCGCCATCGAGCTTGCGGACATCGCCGATCGGATCACCCTTGAACGCTTTCGTGCCAGCGATCTTCGCGTCGACACGAAATCGGACAGCACCCCGGTGACGGATGCGGATCGCTCCACCGAGGAGGCGTTGCGTGAGGCCCTGCACCGGCTGCGTCCTGAGCAGGCGATCGTCGGCGAGGAGTTCGGCGGCAATGCCGACGCCGAGTGGCGCTGGATGCTCGATCCGATCGACGGCACCATCAACTACGCGAACGGCGTGCCGGTGTGGGCGACGTTGATCGCGCTGATGCGGGGCGATCGTGCCGTGTGCGGCGTCGTGTCCGCGGCGGCATTGCACCGGCGCTGGTGGGCGGCGACCGGCCAGGGTGCGTTCTCCGACGCCGGGCACCGTCTGCACGTCTCGCGGACCGCGACGCTCGAGGAGGCGTACGTCTCCTGCACCGACGTCCGCGATTTCGGGACACGGCGCGGCGAGCCGGGATTCCGCAGGCTGCTCGAACGCGCGCGCGTCATACGGGCGTTCGGCGATTTCTGGTCGCACATGATGGTGGCGGAAGGGGTGATCGACGTCGCCGTCGAGGCGTGGGTGAACCCATGGGATGTCGCGGCAACCCAGGTCATCGTCACCGAGGCGGGGGGGCGGTTCAGCGACTTCGACGGCGCGATGCGCATCGACTCCGGGAACGTGATCACGACCAATGGGCTGCTCCACGAGGAGATGGTCGCGTTGATGCGCGAGATCGGGGAAACCTGACCGGCACGTAGAATCCGCCCATGACAGCCCTCGACGTGCTGCCGCCGGGGGCGGGGGCACGCGGCCGAGCAGACGGATTCGCGGACAGCCTGGTGGGCCCCGCCGCGAGCCGCCGCCTGCTCACCGACCGGATCATCCAGACCTTCGAGTCGTGGGGATACGGCTTCATCGTGACCCCGCTCATCGAGCCGCTCGACACCATCGCGGCCGGGGTCGGTGAGGCGCAGCAGTCGCGGCTCTTCCGCTTCATGGATGCGGATGGCGCGATGCTCGCGCTGGTCGGCGAGCGCACCGTGAGCGTTGCCCGTGTGGTTGCCACCCAGCTGCACGACGGCCCGTTCCCGCTGCGCCTCTGCTACGCGGGGCCGGTGCTGCGCAACCAGGCGCTCAACACCGGACGCCGGCGCGAGACCCTGCAGGCGGGATGCGAGCTGATCGGTGCCGGTGGGCTCGCTGCGGACGCTGAGTGCATCGCGCTTGCGGCTGCGGCGCTCGAACGCGGGGGCGTGCAGCACGTGCAGGTCGATGTCGGCCACGCGGCGTTCATACCGGCGTTGCTCGAGTCGGCGGGGCTCGATGCCCCGGCGCGTGCCGAGGTGCTCGCGGCGCTCGCGCGGCGTGACCTGGTCGCGGTCGAGTCCGCGCTCGAGGGTACCGACGCGGCCGACGCCGAGCGGCGCCTGCTCCTGGCGTTTCCCACGCTGCGCGGCGGCCGGGACATCCTCGACACCGCCGGGAGCGGCCTGCGCGGCGAGGCTCCGCGCCGTGCCTTGCAGGAGCTCGCGCAGCTGTGGGACCTGCTCGATGCACATGCGATCACCGATCGCGTGCACCTCGATCTCGGCGCGGTTCGCGACTGGGACTACTACACCGGGCCGACCTTCGAGGTGTTCAGCGTCGACTCGGGGTTCGCGCTCGGCGCCGGCGGCCGGTACGACTCGCTGCTTGCGCGTTTCGGGACCGACATCGCCGCGACGGGCTTCGTCCTCCACATCGACCGCTGTCACGACAGCATCGGCCGCAGGAACGGGCACGCCGCGGCGCCCGAGGTGCTGAGGGTCAGTTGGGAGACGGGCGCTGAGGTCGTCGCGCTCGACATGGCGCGGCGGCTGCGCGAGCGCGGTGTCACGTGCGCATGCGACCTCGCTGATGGCGGCGATGGTCCCGTGCGCGTGAGCGCGGGCGCCGTGCGGTGGTCGTCTTCGGGACGCGAGATGCACGGATCGGTCGACGCCGCGGTGGATGCGCTCACGGAACGCAGCGCATGACCGGACTTCGGGTCGCGCTGCCGGGCGGCACGCTGCTCGAGGGTGCGTGCGACCTCCTCAATGCGGCGGGCGTTGCGCGGCTGGACGCCGCGCGCTTCGACGGCGACCTCAGCGTTCAGGACGGCGACGCCGTCTACGTGAAGGTGCGCCCGACCGATGTTCCCGTGTACGTCGAGATGGGCGCCTGCGACTGCGGGATCGTCGGCAAGGACGTGCTCTGGGAGAGCGCGCGAGAGTGCTACGAGCTTGCGGATCTTCGCTTCGGCATGTGCCGCCTGGTGCTTGCCGCGCCTCGTGACTCAGCAATCGCTCGCGGATACTGGCCCGCGTCGCTGCGCGTCGCGACCAAGTACCCCGTATCGGCTCGGCGCTTCTTCGCCGCGCGATCCCTCAACGTGTCGATCATCAGGCTGCACGGCTCGGTGGAGCTTGCGCCTGCGACCGGGCTCGCGGACTGCGTGCTCGACATCACCGCGACCGGCAGGACGATGGCGGCGAACGACCTCGTCGAGGTCGCCGAGGCGGGGACGTCGACCGCACGGCTGATCGCCAACCACGCTGCCCTCAAGACTCGCAACGAGCTCCTCGGAGCGCTCGCCGCGTCGCTGCGGCGAGCGGCGGCAGCACGGCGCAGTCAGGGTGCCGCATGACCATCCGGCTCACGCGCATGGATGCGGCGGGCTTCCGCGCCGTCACACGCGAGCGCGAGGGCTTCGGCGATCCCGTGCTCGACGCGGCGACGGCGGCACGCCTCGGCGACGTCTTCGGCCGCACCCTCACCCCGCGCGAGGGTGTGCGCGAGATCATCGCGGACGTGCGCTCCCGCGGCGATGCCGCGCTCCGCGACTGGACCCGCCGCATCGACGGCGTCGACATCGAATCCCCGCACGTGGACCCGGGCACGCTGACCCGCGCGTGGGACGATCTCGACCATGCGGTGCGCAATGCGCTGACGGCGGCGGCGCAGCGGTTGCGCGAGTTCCACGCGTTGCAGGTGGATACGGTGGATCGCGGTGCGGGAGGTGCGTGGCTGCATCCCGTCCCGCTGAGCCGGGCCGGGTGCTACGTGCCGGGTGGCCGTGCCGCCTATCCGAGCACGGTGCTCATGTCGGTGATCCCGGCACAGGTCGCCGGTGTCGAGCGTATTGCCATCACGAGCCCGCCGGCGCCGTCTGGCGGCGTGCATCCACTGGTGGCGGCGGCTGCCCATCTGCTCGGTGTGACCGAGGTGATCGCCGCCGGTGGCGCCCAGGCGATCGCCGCGCTCGCGTATGGCACCGAGACGATCGATCGCGTCGACAAGGTGGTCGGGCCGGGCAACGCCTTTGTCACGCTGGCCAAGCACGAGGTGTTCGGCGACGTCGGCATCGACCAGCTGGCGGGACCGAGCGAGATCCTCGTCATCGCGTCCGCGGATGCGGACCCCGAGCTCGTGGTTGCCGACCTCATCTCGCAGCTCGAGCATGACCCGCTGGCATGGGCGGTGTGCCTGACCGACGATGCCGGGCTCGCACGCGCCATCGAGTTGCAGTTCACCGAGGCAGCCGGTGCGGCAGCCCGCAGCGAGATCATCGGCATGGCCGCGGGCCGGCACGCGGCGATGGTGCAGTGCGCCTCGCTCGACGAGGGTCTGGCACTGGCGGCGGGCTTCGCTCCCGAGCATCTCTCGCTGCAGGGGCGTGCGGCCGAGCGGCTGCGCGACCGGGTGTGGAACGCCGGCGCGGTCTTTGTCGGCCCGATGTCACCGGTGAGCATCGGCGACTACGTTGCGGGTCCCAATCACACGCTGCCCACCCAGGGTGCGGCCCGCTACCGAGGGCCGCTGTCGGTGATGGACTTCGTGCGCTGGCCGAGCGTGGTCGACCTGTCCGCCGCTGAGTTCGATGCGCTGGCGCCCGTGGCGATCACCCTTGCGGAGGCCGAGGGCCTGCACGCGCACGACGCGGCGATCAAGGCGCGGATGCGCGTGCGGGAGCAGGCATGAGCGCGACCATCCGCTCGGCGACGAAGCGGCGCGACACGCGCGAGACGCGGATCAGTGCCGACGTCATCATCGACGGCGCGGGCACGGCGACGATCGACCTGCCGCTGCCGTTCTTCCGGCACATGATCGAGGCCTTCACGAAGTACAGCGGGATGGACGTGACCCTGGTCGGGTCGGGGGACATCGACGTCGATGCGCATCACCTCGTCGAGGACGTCGGGCTGGTGCTCGGCGCCGCGGTGAGCGATGCGCTCGGTGATCGCGATGGCATCCGTCGCTTCGGCGAAGCGCACGCGCCCCTCGACGAGTTGCTCGTGCGATGCGTCGTCGACTACGGGCGCCGCCCGCACGTCGTGTACGGCATGGAGCAGCTGCACGGCCGCATCAACGACTTCGACGTGGACATCCTCGCTGAGTTCGTCAAGGGGTATGCGCAGTCCGCCGGCGCGACCATCCACATGGACTGTATCCGCGGCGAGAACCTCCACCACATCGCCGAGGCGGCATTCAAGGCGCTGGGCCTGGCGACCCGCGAGGCGTTCCGCGTGATCGGGGGAGGGGTGCCGTCGACGAAGGGGACGCTGTGACCCCCGTCATCGGAGTGTGCGACTACGGCGTCGGCAACGTCCGCAGCGTCGAGCGAGCACTCCGGGCGGCCGGCGCGACGTCGCTGATCAGCAGCGACCCCCGCGCGATCTCGAGCTGCGACGGCGTGGTGCTTCCTGGCGTTGGCGCGTTCGCCGTCGCTGCAGACGCGTTGCGTGAGACCGGGCTCGGTGAGGCGGTGCGCGAGCTGGCTGCCGCCGGTGTCCCGGTGCTCGGCGTGTGCCTCGGGCATCAGCTGCTCTTCGAGAGCAGCGACGAGGGGGAGGGCGGCGAAGGCCTCGGACTCCTGCACGGACGCGTGGTGCGGTTGGCCCCGCAGGGGGATCTCAAGGTTCCCCACATCGGATGGAACACCGTGTCCGTGCTCCGTGCTTCGGCGGTGCTCGAGGGCATCGCATCCGGCGCCCACATGTACTTCGTGCATTCGTATGTCGCGGTGCCCGACGCCGAGGACGTGGTCGCCGTCACCGACTACGGCGGGCGCCTCGCCGTGGCGGCTGAGCGCGGCAACGTCATGGGCACGCAGTTCCATCCGGAGAAGAGCGGCGCCCCCGGCCTGCGCGTCTACGCCAACTTCGTCGCGCTCTGCGCCGCGCGCGTCCCCGCCAGCCGGGCAGGCTGAGGCCGTGGACGTCATCCCGGCGGTCGACGTGCAGGGTGGCCGGTGCGTGCGCCTGCAACGCGGCGAGCACGACCGGTCGACGGTCTATGCGGACGATCCTGCATCGCGCGCGCGCACCTTCATCGACGAGGGTGCGACGCGACTGCACGTCGTCGACCTCGACGCCGCTCGCGGCCTCCCGCAGCGGGACAGCGTCGACGCTGTCGAGCGGGTTGTCCAGGTGTGTGCCGGCGCGGGATGCGACGTTCAGGTCGGCGGTGGCGTCCGCGACATCGACGCCGCCATGCACTGGCTCGATGCCGGTGCATCGCTGGTCGTGCTCGGGAGCGTCGCCGCGCGCGAGCCGGATCGCGCGGTCGAGATCTGCGCGGCCGCGGAGGGCAGGGTGCTCCTCGGCCTCGATGTCCGCGCCGGCGTCGCACGGGTGCAGGGCTGGACGGAGGACGGCCTCGCGGCTACCGAGCTGCTGCGCCGGTGGCGGGCCTGGAGCACCGCCGGGCTCGTGTACACCGACACGACCAGGGACGGCCTGATGACCGGACCCAACCTCGACGGCCTGCAGGTCTGCCGCGACCTCTTCGCCGGGCCGGTGATCCTCTCGGGTGGCATCAGCAGCCTCGAGGACATCGCGGCGTGCGCGGAGGCGGGCGCGAGCGGGGTCGTGATCGGCAGGGCGCTGTACGAGGGCCGGGTCGATCTCGCAGGCGCGCTTCGCGCCGCGGCGGAACCCGGCTGATGGCACTGGCGAAGCGCGTCATCCCCTGCCTCGACGTGACCGCGGGGCGCGTGGTGAAGGGTGTCGCCTTCGTGGATCTGCGTGACGCCGGTGACCCCGCGGAGCTCGCCGCCCGCTACGACGAGGACGAGGCCGACGAGGTCGTCTTCCTCGACATCACGGCCTCGAGTGACGCGCGCGACATCCTGCTCGACGCGGTGCGGCGAACCGCGGACCGGGTGTTCATCCCGCTCACGGTGGGCGGCGGGGTGCGGACGGTCGCGGACATTGACGCGCTGCTGCGTGCCGGTGCCGACAAGGTGTCGCTCAACACTGCGGCGCTCGATCGACCGGCGCTCATCGGGGAGGCCGCGGACCGTTTCGGATGCCAGTGCGTCGTGGTGGCGATCGAACTCGAAGCGTCTTGAGGGCGGGTACCGCGTGCACTCCCACGGTGGCCGCGCCGACACCGGCCGCGATGCCATCGCCTGGGCGCTGGAAGCCGCCGAGCGCGGCGCGGGCGAGATCCTGCTCACCTCGATGGATCGTGACGGCACCGGTTCCGGGTACGACCTGGAGCTGACCGCCGCCGTGGTCGATGCCGTCCAGGTACCGGTGATCGCGAGCGGTGGCGCCGGCAACCCCGAGCACCTCCGCAGCGTGCTCGTCGAGAGCGGCGCCGCGGCCGCCCTGGCGGCGTCGATCTTCCACTTCGACGCGCACCCCGTCCCCGAGACCAAGCGCTACCTTCGCGACCACGGCGTCGAGGTTCGCCTGTGAATGAGGCGGCGGAGCCCCGATTCGGGTCGGACGGCCTGGTGACCGCCGTGGTGCAGGACGCGACCACGTCAGAGGTGCTGATGGTCGCGCACATGAACCGCGCCGCCTGGGAGGCGACGGTCCAGAGCCGGCGGGCGACCTTCTTCAGCCGCTCCCGGCAGCGGCTCTGGGAGAAGGGGGAGACGAGCGGGAACACGATGCGCGTCCGCGAGATCCGTCTCGACTGCGACGGGGACGCGGTGCTCCTGCGCGTGGACGCGAGCGGACCCGCGTGCCACACGGGCGAGCGCTCGTGCTTCTTCACGACGGTGGAGCCGGCCCAGAACGCGTGAGGGCCGTGCCGGGGCGAGTTCGTGCTGCCCCAGGCTAGACGATACTGAGTTTCATGTAGACTGCCGTCTCAATGAAGGCCCGACCACGTCTCCTTGCCACCCTGGGGGTGCTCGCCGTCGTCCTGATGGCGTCGGGATGCGACCCGGTGCAGCACACGGCGGGCACCGGACGGCTGGTCGTCGTGGCGGCCGAGAACACCTGGGGAAGCCTCGCCGCCCAGCTGGGGGGCGACGGCGTGACCGTCACGAGCATCGTCAGCGATCCCAACGCCGACCCCCACGAGTACGAGAGCAGTCCCGCGGACGCTCGCCTGTTCGCCTCGGCGAACTACGTGATCGTGAACGGTGCCGGCTACGACAGCTGGGCGAATCACCTGCTCGCGGCGCAGCCGGAGTCCGCGCGGAAGGTGCTCGACGTCGCGAACCTGGTCGGCCGGAGCGCCGGCGACAACCCGCACTTCTGGTACGACCCGGCGTACGTCGACGCGGTCATCGACCGGATCACGTCGGACTACAAGGCGCTCGATCCCGCGAAGGCGCCGTACTTCTCGGCGCAGCACGACGCATTCGAGCAGCTCCTGGCCCCCTACAGGCAGCGCCTTGCGTACATCCAGCAGCATTTCGCCGGGATCCCGATCGCGGCGACCGAGAGCATCTTCGCGTACATGGCCGAGTACGTTCACCTCGACCTGGTCACCCCACCGGCGTTCATGGACGCGGTCGCGGAAGGCAATGATCCTCCGGCGTCGACGGTCGTGACCTTCACCGGCCAGATACGCTCCAAGGCCTTCGACGTGCTGGTGTACAACGTGCAAACCATCACCCCGCTCACCACGGGGCTGAAGGAGCAGGCCGCGGCGCAGGACCTTCCCGTGATCGGGGTCTCGGAGACCATTCAGCCGCCGATCGCCACATTCGAGGAATGGATGGACGGCCAGCTGGACGCGCTCATCAACGGCCTCAACGCCCATGCGCTCGGCACGTAGCGTGATCACCCAGACTCCGAGGATGCAGTCGCTCCCGCTACTCCGCGAACGCGCGGGCGCGCCGGTGATCGTCGCGACAGACCTCGCCGCCGGGTACCCCGGCCATCCGGTGTGGACTGGAGCGAACTTCTCGATCGCGCAGGACGAGTTCGTCGCTGTCCTGGGGCCCAACGGGGCGGGCAAGTCGACTCTTCTCAAGATGCTGCTCGGATTGCTTCCTACCCTTTCGGGCACGCTCGAGGTGCTCGGAGCGACACCTCGTCGCGGCAGTCCCGACATCGGCTATGTCCCGCAGGGTCGGACGCTCGACGCCGGGGCGGCGGTTCGGGGCACCGACCTGGTCGGCTTCGGCATCGACGGGCACCATTGGGGGTTCAGGTCACCGGTTCACGCCGGCGGCGAGCACGCCGCGACCGTTGCCGCGGCGATCGACGCGGTGGGCGCGTCGAGCTATGCGTCGCGTCGTATCAGCGAGATGTCTGGAGGCGAGCGCCAGCGATTGCTCCTCGCCCAGGCCCTGGTCAGCGGGCCGAAGCTGTTGCTGCTCGACGAACCCCTCGCCAACCTCGACGTTCGCCACGAGGCCGCGATGGTCGAAGTGATCGCCGACGTCGCCCGTTCGCGCGGGGCCACTGTGATGCTGGTGGCGCACGATTTGAATCCACTGCGCGGTGTGATCGACCGGGTGTGCTACGTGGCGGGCGGTGGGATCGCGATCGGCACACCGGAGGAGGTCGTCACCGGGCCCGCGCTCTCGAGGTTGTACGGAGCACCCATCGAGGTGCTGACCGACAGCCGCGGCAGGCGGTTCGTGGTAGGTCTCGACGAGGAGGCCGCGCACCCCCACGGAGCGCGGGAGTGACCTGATGTTCACGTGGAATCTCTTCTCGGATGTGGGTCAGATGCTCTCGTACCAGTTCATGGTCAGTGCCTTCGAGGTCGGCGGCATGGTGTCGGTGGTGGCGGGCGTCGTCGGTTACTTCGTCATCCTTCGCCGCACCGCGTTCTCGGCGCATGCGCTCTCGCACATCGGGTTCGCCGGCGCGGCAGGCGCTGTGGTCATCGGTCAACTGCCGATCGTGGGGCTGGTCGTCTCGTGCGTCTCGGCCGGCGGCATCATCGGCGCCCTCGGCCAGCGGCTGCGTGACCGCGATACGGTGATCGGGATCGTGCTGGCGTTCGCGCTCGGTCTCGGTGCGCTGTTTCTCGCGCTGTACTCGGGGGGGAACGCCGGCCTCGCGGTCTCGATCCTGTTCGGCGAGATCCTCGGGGTCACCCAGAGTCAGGTCGGTCTCACGCTGGTCATCGGCGTTGTGACGCTCGTGCTCATCGCGTTGATGTACCGGCCGCTGCTCTTTGCCTCGGTCGACGAGGACGTGGCGCAGGCTCGCGGCGTGCCGGTGCAAGCGCTGTCGATCGCATTCGTCATGACGGTCGGGCTCGCCGTTGCGGTGTCGGTGCAGGTGGTCGGGGTGCTGCTGATCTTCACGCTGGTGGTCACTCCCGCCGCGATCGCCGAGCGCATCTGCCGGAGTCCGCTGCAGGCCCTGGTGGTCGGGGTCCTCATCGCGCTCGCATCAACGTGGATCGGGCTCTTCATCGCCTATTTCACGCCATATCCCGTGAGCTTCTTCATCACCGCAATCTCGTTCGGCGCCTATCTCGCTGTTCGCCTGTTGCAAGCGGTCCTGGCCCGCCGCCGCCGCGCGCGGGCGGGCGGTCTGTCGCGGGAAGCGGCGCTTGCTCGAGGCGCCGGGGGCTAAGATCGCCGGGTGGTGCAGGACCCCGGCGCTGCGCGCTCCCGCCCCCTCGGGCTGATCGGCGCACTTCTCCTCCCGGTGCTCGCCGGAGCCTGCGCGACGGTCGCCGCAGCGGGACCCGTGCCGCTGCGGATCGGTGCGATCTTCCCCCTCTCGGGCGAGACCGCCCCGGATTCGACCGACGAGTATCTCGGCGTCACGCTCGCGGCGCAGATGGTCAATGCCACGGGCGGCGTCGCGGGCCACCAGATCACGCTCGACCTGCGCGATGTCGAGGACCAGGCGCAGATTCCGGCCGCGGTGGCGAGCCTGCATGCCGACGGAGTTCCTGCCGTCATTGGCGCCTACTCGTCGCAGTTGTCGATACCGGCGGCGGCCGCGGTGTCCGCGGACCGCATGGTGTACTGGGAGACGGGCGCCGTCGCCGATCGCGTGACCGGGCAGGGATCGCCGCTCGTGTTCCGGGTCGGCGTCGACGGCGCGGAGCTGGGCAGCAACTCCGGGAAGTTCATCGTGACGCAGCTGGTTCCGCGCCTCGGAATCCCGCTCGCGAACGTCCGCGCGTTCTTCGTCACGGCCGGCGACGAATATGGGCATTCGGTCGCCGACGCAACCCGGAGCGCGGTCGAGGCCGGTGGCATGCGGGTGATGGGGGAGTCCGTCTACAACCCGTACACGCCGGACTGGACTCCGGTGATGCGCGCCATCGCCGCGGCGAAGCCGGACATTCTCGTGCTCTCCTCGCACATCCAGGACGGCATCGCGTTTCGCCGCGCCTTCCTCGCCGCCGGGCTGCAGGTGAAGGTGTTCATGGGAACGACGATGGCGCAGTGCGATCAGGACTTCGGCAACGTCCTCGGCTCCGGAGCCGTGGGGGTGTTCGCGTCCGATCGCCCGCAGGGCGACTTCAATCCGAATGCGCTCGATCCGCGGGCGCGCGCCCTGTACGACCGTTTCGCCGCGCTCTGGAAGCAGCGGACGGGCGCCGCGCCGGACGAGGAGGGCATCGCGGGATTCAGTGCGGCATGGGTCCTGTTCGCCGACGTGCTCGGGCGCGCCGGCACTGACTCAGCAGCAGACATCGCCGTGGCCGCCCGGTCGCTCGACCTTCCCGAGGGCAGCCTGCCCAACGGCGGCGGGGTGCTCTTCTCGTCAGCGGCCGCGCAGCTGGGGCAGAACGTCCGGGCGGCTGCGGTCATCTGGCAGTGGCAGGCTCCACGCGTCAGTGTCGTGGTCTGGCCGCCCGTCTACGCGACGGGGCAGGTCAAGCTGGCCCTGCCCGCGGCGTGATTGGCCGGCGCCAGATCGAGGCATAGTCGTTCCATGGAAACTGCAACGTTCGGCGCCGGGTGCTTCTGGGGTGTGGAATCGGTCTTCGAGCAGGTCGACGGGGTCACCGCGACCAAGGTCGGCTACACGGGCGGGTTCACCGAAGCACCGACCTACGAGGACGTGTGCTCGCATCGGACCGGTCATGCCGAGGCCGTCGAGGTGACGTTCGATCCCGCGCGGGTGAGCTACGACGCGCTCCTCGACATCTTCTGGAAGAACCACGATCCGACCCAGCTCAACCGGCAGGGCCCGGACGTCGGCACCAACTACCGGTCGGTGATCTTCTTCCACTCGCCCGAGCAGGAGGCCGCCGCCGTTGCCTCGAAGGCACGCCTCGAGCAGTCGGGCCAGTTCCGCCGTCCGATCGTGACCGAGATCGTTCCCGCGGCGACCTTCTGGGACGCCGAGGAGTACCACCAGAAGTACTTCAGCCGGCGCGGCATGGCCGCGACCTGTCACCTTTAGGCTCTTACAACCAGTTAACCCCATTTTTTACCCCGTTTCCTACTAACTACTCCATTACCGAGCACCACAGGTTACAGAACATAGCTCAAATCGAACGTACTCGTACGCGACAAAGCTACACGAGCGCGCCAATGGCGTTGGGATTTCCAAGGTCATCGACGGCACGCCGTCTTTCTAGGCGCGACGCGCTCCGAGGCGCTCGCCGGCCGACCCGGGCAGCGCAGACGGCTCGCCGTGACGCTGAGAGCGCCGCAGACGTGTCCGTGGGCGAATACGCGGCCCGATGCTTGCGACCGGCCTACGCTCGCCAGGGCGTCCACGATCCGGCACAACGCGTCGGCACTGTCGAAGTGGGTACTCCCAGCGCTCGGCGATCGCAACTGCGGCGGTAACCGTCGAGGACGTGCGGGCCGCCCAGTCGGCCTCGACTGCGAAGGGCAGTGAGCCGGGCACGGTGCGGACTCTCTACCTTGTCATGCTCGCGCTGTTTCGCTATCGCCGTCGAGGATGGGCTCATACCGTCGAACCCGGCCGCGATCCGTGCTCCCCGTTGTCGTGCCGCGCGACCTGTCGACGCCACCGTTGTCCGTGGCTGAGGTACGGCGACTTCGTGAGGCGGCTCGGGGGTCGCGGTTTGAGGCGCTTGTATGCATGGCACTCTCTGTCGGCATGCGGCCGGGCGAGCTTTTGCCTTGCATGCGCGCGATGTCGATGTCGAGACCGCACGGTCATCGTGCGCGGTCGATCTCAGACGCGTCCGGCGGCGGGTTGTCAATTGGCGATACTTTGTCGCGCGCCTTTCTGCGCGTCGTACCGATGTCGTCAGCGTGTGCGGAGGCGTTCGCGCGTGCGCTCGACGGGCTGCGACCGGATGCGCTCGTTTTTCCCGCCGACAGCGGACGGCTACTGTCGCCCACAAACTTCCTGTATCGGTACTTCTATCCGATGCTCACCAGCGCCGGGCTTCCACGCGTCACAATGAGAGACCTTCGGCACGTCGCGCTCTCGTACATGGTCGCGGATAAAGTCGATCCGGTTACCGTCGCTAAGATCGCGGGACATGCGAACCCTTCTGACGCTCAATGTTTACAGCCACGCGACGCCGCAGGATCGGCTGCGCGTCGAGAGCATGGAGCGACGTTCTAGCGCCTGGGCGGCGTCACAAGCGCTGAATACCCCGCAGGCTACGGACCGAGATCGCGTTACGCGGCACTCGGCGGGCGTGCACGCACCCCACGCTCGGCTATGGGGCGGCGCGTTGGCTCTCAGTACCCCGCTGGACGTTCGCTGGTTTGAGGAGCGACCCCGACATCGGGACATCCCCTAGGCGCGCCGCTCTGCTAGGCGGATGGCTACGGCGACCATCGCGGACGCGCCGATGCGACACGTCGCCGTGACCTAGCTAACGTCGCCGTGCGTCCGCGCCCGCTCCATAGCTGATTCGCTCGGCGCGACACGCAGGAGCGCAGTGCACGCTACCGGCCGATAACGCACCGCCGCTCGCGCGATATCGCTCGGAGCCCGCAGTCTCTTCACGGGCAACCCATCACGGGAGCGGTTGCACGTTCCCCGCGTCGTCTTGCGGTGGCCCACGACAGCGTCGCGCGTAGTCGGTCGACCAGCCGCGGATGCCTTACGGGTGCGAGGACCCGCCGCGTTCGCGCGGTAGCGGCATCACGGAGAGCCGAGCACTCCGCCCAGTCGGTCGCGCTGCGCGGTATACGTCGTCGTACGCCAGCGGTAGCGTCGCATAGCACCGTTCTAGCCCACGGCACTCGAGGCGCAGCACTGTCAAACGCTTCAGTCGCCATCCGCGCGCGTCGTTCAGCACGCGACGAGATCGAGCCATCGGCTAACGTAGTCGACACACACCGAGCTCACAGCACCGGGTCGGATCGTCTGTGTAGCTGCGTATTTCGGCAGGACGCGGCATGGGGTCTGACGAACGTCGGGTAAGGAGCGGCGGCCGTCCGGGTTCGATACGCGACGCGTTCCCCACAGCGCGGACGCTGCGGAATCTCCCAGAGCAGCGACTTCTGTAGCTCGCTCGGAACCAAGTACCCGCCAGCGGAGCCGGTTGCTTCGGTCATATCTCGAGCTTCGAGCAGCGGGGTACGCTTCCCTGAGCGAAGGTAGCGACCGCAGTCTCGCGCGTACTCGTCTGTCCTGCGCTGTGTCGCGCGCTCGGTCTCGCAGAACCGCGCGTCGCCTTCCTCTGCCGCAAGGCGGACAGTTGCCTGATTTGCTCGATTGAGCATAACGCGGTCTGGTGAACTTCTGCGCGCAGTGGCTCGCTTGACTGGGGCGGCCATCTAGTGCGCCGAACGAGCGGATCGTATTCCGCCTGCGCCTCGAGGTTCTTCGCTTCGCGCTCGCGGTATTTGCGCGAGTATTCGCGCGACGCCTCCTTGCGGGCCTCGGCTTCCTTGCGGGTGTGCTCGTCTCGCTTCGCGATCATCTCGCGGAGCGAGCGGTCTCGCTCGAACGCGTCGCGCGCATCCTGCTCGGTCTCGCGGCGGTAAACGTCCTCGGTACTGCGGCCGTTACGATAGCCCGGAGGCGATCGGCTTGCTCCGTCAGCACAAGGTAATCACAGCCTATACGGTCGCGTGCGGCGGCGTCGCGGAGCGCGCTAGTTACGGGGGATGCCGACAAGTTCGGCATAGCCTTCGAGGTCGTAAACCTCGACTTCGACCTTTCAGTTCTTCGGCGATACTGCGCCGTCAGCGGTAGCGGCGCGGTGGCCGTTGCATTCGTCATCGTAAGGACATCTTACCATAGTGTCGTTGCTGCGAGAAACCGTAACTCCTTACGCTGTAACGGAATCGGCATGCCCCCCACCGTGAGATAATGTAACCTAGATGCCCTCGATGTTGAGAACTAGCGTAGCAGCAGCTATAGCGCGTTGCAGCCGAATCACGATTTGGCGCAAGGTCAAGGACGGCACGCTGCCAGCCGAGCGCATCCCGGCGCGTCGCGGCGCCCGCGAGCAGCTTCGCATTGACGAGACCACACTCCGAACCGTGATGCTCGGAGAGGTCATCCGGTTGACATGACCGAGCGCGTCTGCCAGGGCGTCGAGCCCACAGGTACGAGCCGCGCGTCATCAACGGCATCTGCCCGGTGTGCAAGAGCCCGGCAGCGCCGCTTCGCAGCACATATCGCAAGATCGCCCGCGGCGGCGCTTTCGGGAACCGCAGGCTGTCAGTGCGGGCGGGCAGACTATCGCGAGCAACAGCCCGAGCTAGGCGGCGTGCGAACCCTTCGGGGTGTCGCAGTAGCACCACGCGCCAGCCACTTCATGCGGGACGCGCTCGACTTCACCGTATCGCTTGACGGTGGCGGCGCAGACCTTCCGCTGCCGTGGCTTTGGCAGTCCCACAGCTGCCCGCTGAACCGTGGCGAGCGACACGCCCTCGTGGTCGGCGATGCGTTGCAGCGACCATGCCTGCTGACGACGCAGCGCGACCCGCCCGGGGAAGGTCAGCCACGAAAGCGGGGTCTCAAGCGGCAATTTGACCGCCTCGGGGCGAGTGCCGAATAACTCAGGAACGGTTAGGTAATATACCACACCTCCAGTTTATCATTACGGGCATCCTAGGCCCCCGTATAGGCCCGCAGGCGCTATGCGCTTTACGCCTATTCGAGCCTGATAGTCGCGGTGTATCATTCCGGGCCGTTACAGCGGTACGGATTGGGCTCGGTGGCCTCGGAGCCGCGGACGGCGTTAGCGGCGGTCTGGCTTTACCGCGTCGCGCTTCGAGGCCTTCTTCGCCGCGCATTTGCAGCCACGATCGCCGTGCACTGGGCAGAGCACCCCGTAAGCGTTGAGGTTGCGCTGGATGATCCGTATGGCCTTTCGTTGGGTGGAGTTCACGCGCCGGCCAGGAGCGTCCCGTAGTGCTCAAGCGGCGACGGACCATCCTCACCACGGCGGAAGGCGTCCAAGCGTGATCCGAGACGCTGATGCGCCGCAGCTTGCACGCCGAGATTGCGCCTGGCGAGCGGGCTCACGCCGATCTCGCGGCCGAGCGACAGGATCATGCGGTGGACTTGATGCGCGTTTACGAGCACGTCCCGCGCATCCTTCGGCGTAATCGCAGCCTCGTACTGTTTCCACAAGGCGATTTCCTTGTCGGTGAGATCGAAGTAGCGCGTCACTAGATGCACTTCGGCGGGACGGATAGTGCGTGCGGCTTCGGACACCGCCAAGGCCGCGTATTCGCGCTTCGTGACCGCGCGCCATGCCTCACGAGCTGGCGGAAGGGCTGCCGGGTCGATTTCGGGGCGAATATCGGGCAAGCGGTCCCATTTCGCCTGATCTAGCGGCGCTGTACGTGGTCTCGGCATAGCTAAATTATCTCCGATCTTGAAAGCTGAACCCGAAACCGAAAGCATGCGCGATCTCAAACCCGTTGCGATTCGTTGAGGCTGCGATGGTCCGCTGACCGGCCTTGCCGCTATACATTTGGCGGAACCCGCGGCGCGCGTCCGTCCTGAGCGGATGACGAAACACGCACACACGACGCGGAGCGCACCGCGTCGTGCTCGGTCGGATGTCGCGCGCGAATCACTTAGAAAATCACTCACACAGAACACCCGGTCCTTGGTGGTAGTAGTTGGTCACCCTTAGGGTGTGACCACTACCACCACAAGCGACGAGAAGTGGTAGAAAAGCACTACTACCATGGGAATACCACAAGCTACCACGAGGGATCATGCTGCACCGCTCGCGAGATGCGCGCGTCCCTTGTCTGAGATGCGGTAACGTGCGCCGCGACCGTTGCCAAGCTCTACCACCAGCGCGCGCTGCTTGAGTAGCGATCGTGTCTTGACGAAGTTGCTCAGGTCCTTACCACCAGCGACCGCTTGCCATTCTGTGGTGGTGAGCCCGCGCTCGTCATCCGCATCCGCGAGTGCTTGCAACGCTTCGCGTGTCTTGCCGGTTACCGTGTCGGCGTGCCGCTTGCGCGTATGGTCGATCGCTAGTGAATCGTTCCGCTCCACGAGCCCGAGATACCAGTACTCACCATCGGCGCGGTTCTTCTGCTTGCGACTTGTGAGTTTGACGGCATCGTCCGCGCGCTTCGCCTCGATCTCAATGTCGCATGCGCCGCGCAGCGCGGTCGAGCCGCGCGCGTGTGTCGCGTCGTACCCGGAGTGATGCACGAGTAGCACGCACGCGCCCGATACCCGCTTGATACGCTCGGCCGTCGCGATCACTAGCCCCATGTCTTTCGCGGCGTTTTCGTCGGCTCCGTCCATCGAACGCGCCAGCGTGTCGATCACCACGAGTTTGTACTCGTCGCGATTGACGAGCGCCAGGAGCGCATCGACGGCCGCGCTGTCGCCGTGAAGGTTGACCGGCACCGTTAGGAAGGTCGCGCCGTCAATATCGGGCTCGCGGACGTACTGTGAGAGCCACGCGTCGACGCGCTGTCCCATCCCGCCCGCGCCCTCAGCCACGATGTAAAGCACGCGCTGCGATCGACGCGCTGGCCTTGCCATGGTTCGCCGGTCGCAACCCGCAACGCAATATCGAGCGCCGCGAAAGACTTGCCGCATCCGCTCGGCCCGTACAGGACGGCGAGTGAATCGAGATCGAGTAGCCCGTCAATCAGCGCGCCCGGTTTGGGTACGTCGAGGATCGACCGCCCGCGATAGGTTGCCGCATCGAGCCGTGCGCGCGCCATGTGTACGCTTTCGTGGTGCGCTTTGACGGCGGGGTTTTTCGTGAGCCCTTCGCGTAACCCCTCGCCCGTACATATCGCACCACAGCTTGCCCGTGCTGCTCGATGTAAGAATTGAAAGCCCGGCGCGTGGCCTCTGCATTTTCCCACAGTAGAAACTCGTATTGCTCATCCGTGAGGGTGTCGAGCGTGGCTTGCGCGCTCATGCTGTCACCCGAGATTCGGTATCATTAGACGTAGCGCCGCCGTCCGTGGTAGGCTCCGCAATGGAGACAGACGCCGCCCCTTGCTTTCTCACACGAGCGCGGGCGGTGTCTCCATCTTTGCCCTCGGTATTGCGAGGCATGAGGTAGCCGGTCTCAAGCTGCCACGCTCGCGAGTGTGTGCACCCGAGAGCGCGCCCGATGGCCGGATAAGACAGACCCGCTAACCGCAACGCGTGTACGCGTGCCGTGTCGATGGGCAGGGTTTTATGACGCTTCCGCGCCCCTTGCTTTCTCACTCCTATATTTTCTCACAGCCCGCATGCTGCGTTTTCAGGGACGGAGTGAATCGTTTGCAAGTACGTTAGTGGTCCCACGGATACGTCAATAAGCCTTCCGACTTGAGGCTGCCACACATGGCGTTACCGTATGTATCAAAGACGCCCTGGTCGCGAATGGTAACGACAACCCATCGCGCCTCGCGGAGCCAACCGGTGCAGATGACGTCTCCGCTAGGAGTACCATCGTGGAATTGGGCGGTCCCCACTGCGCCGAATATCCCGCCTACGAGCGGGAACTTGCTTAGCACTCGATCTGCGGCGCCGAGAATACCCAGCACCTTATTCTGAGTGCTGCCCTCGACGTTTTGGCAAACTTGCTTCGAGAAGAATCCCGTGAGCGTGATGTTGGCGTTTTGAGTGCCCATCTGCATTGTGCAAGTGTCGGTTGTCCAAACTACAGCCCCCGCGCCCGCACTACCGACGAGTTCAAGCAGGGAAAAGGCCAAGAGAACGCCAAGCGTCGCGTTGGCAGGTCGTGGTAGACCAGCCTTTCGGCGCTCCCTCTTTTCGGCCGCCAGTATCAATCCGACAGCCAAGGCCGCGACTAGGGTTACGACTGCCGCTCCGATGGCCAAGGGCAGGTTCAGGGTGTCCACGCCCTCGAAAACGAAGTACGCGGCAACGGTCGTGATGACGAGTTGTACGAGCCTCAGAGCCACCGTTAGCGCCCCTCAGGTTCCCGTAGATTGCGCGTCTTGCAGATGGGGCACATGCGCGGATGCGTACGGGCTAATGCGAGCACGAGACCAATAACGAATCCGACACCGAGGCCGATTGCGGCTGCGCCAGGTTGTGTCGGATGCGTGCCCCAAGCGATGATCGCACCGAGTACGGCTGCTCCGAGCGCAACGCCTCCGTCAGTAGCGCGTCCGGGCACTGCCTGCGGCGCGACGAATTGCTGACAGTTTGGGCACCACCTATCCTGAGGGGCCATCGTTGTCGCCCTCCTTCCGCGGGTACTGTCCCCCTACTCGGGCAGTCTAGTCCTTCGTCTCGGCCGATGGCCGGACCTGTGCCCGTGTAGGCAACTCGAACCAGGAGGAAGGCAGCCCATAGAGCGACTGCAAGGTGTCGCAAGAGACAACCGGCCCGTCATACCTCGTCAGCTTACGCACTACTCCGGTCACCGACGTATCCGGGTTGACAACGACTAGTTGACTCAAGGTGTGATTGCTAAACGCCTCAAGAAAGAGCCGCTTCGTCCGGAAGTCTGTGGGCGGAAACGAGTAACCAACCACAATCAGACTCCGACATTCGGACAGCGTCCGGAGTGCCTCCGCCCAGACACGGGGGAATGGAGGCTCGCTGTACTGCTTGTATAGCTGGGGCGGGATGACCGCAGACTCCATGCGCCAGCCGTTACGCGTCGGTGGTTCGCCTAACCAATAGTTGGCGTGGCCTTCGAGGACAAGACCCGAGGGAGGAGCTTGAGGCTGTCCCTCGATCTCTGGCGGAATCACCCTGAGCGGGCTGTACCGTAACCAGTTGATCGATCCATGCAGCTTCAAAACGCGCGTCCGGTCGTACAACGCATTATTGACATGCGCGTAGTACCGCTCGCCGCTCACTTGTCGTGGAACGCCGGCAATTGGCAAGTCGATCTCGTCGAAAGTGAACGAGTGCGCCAATGCGGGTTTCCAAGTGAGGTGACTTGCATCGAGGTCCTCATCAGGAACGTCTGTGTTCCACGGGCCTACAACGCCCTCGCGCTTTGGCTGTGGTTTAGGGCCTATACCACTCGCGCTCGCGATGGCCTCCTCGGCTAACGTGTCATAGTTGAATGTCAGCACGTCGGCCGCCGACATCAGGACATCTGATCCAAACCTATGTGCGGTCGGCGTGTACGCTGAGTAGCTAATTTCGCCTAGGTACGTAAGCAGAAGGCTGAGGAGTGCATACCTCGCGCGGTGTAAGCGGAGTGCGAGATCGTCTGTAGATACGTCTGCGAGCTGCGAGTCAATGAGCGTGAGGCACTCCTCGATATCGAACGGAGTTCGATTGCAGTGCATCAAGATCTAAATGCCAGTAGTGTTCAATCTCCTGCAACAGAACGTCTAGGAACGAGCGCCTACGAAAGGAATCAATCGTGGCGCGGTAACGGTGAAGGAACACTTGGAAGAAGTTAAGTGCCAGTGGGGGTGCCACGCCCCTCGCGGGGTCGACAACGGAACAGTTGAACCCCGCGCCCAGGAGGAAAACTACCTCAGCCACCTAGAGGCGTCTGGAACACTTGTCCGGAGAGATCTTCGGGCGTCCAGTTCACATCGAGTGCGCCGGTCGACGGGACTTCGAAGTAGACGCTCCCCGATGCATGACCACCCGCTACAAGGCTGTCGACACTGCTCGATGACAGGCAGGTGCCCACTCCGTTGTCCGCGTCGTACTTCACGCCGTTCGCGTCAACGATGCTTATTTCGTAAAGAGGAAGAAGCCATTCGGTGGTCGAACCATTCGTAGCGGTAACCGTGACGCCGATGCACTTCTGACCGGGGGCGACCGTTTCGAATCCACTGGGGTCTAGTGCGTTGGTAACCGTCGCCGTGACGGTCATGGACTCGCCGTTACTGTCCTTCATCGGTTGGCCGGCCGTGACGGTGATCGTGCCACCAGGAGTGGAAGTCGATCCGGCGGGAGCGCCCCCGCTCAAGTTACATGTGTCCGCGGTGAGAAAGAAGAACAGACTCAATCCCACGAGAGGGGCTAGGTTACGAACCCTCACTTTTCTGACACTCCAAACGTAGCGATTGTGCAGCAAGCATAGGTGGATCGGGGATCCTCCCGCCTCTGGCGGCGGGGTCGGTCGCGCGGCTCGGGTAGCGCCGCTTGCCCTCCCCCGCGTAACCCACATTCCGATCGACGAACCGGTCCACGGCGGACGGTCTGACGCGAGTGGACGCCCCGACCTGGACCGTCGCAAGCTGTCCCGTGAACACGAGCCGGTAGACGCCGCGCTGGGATATGTGCAGCGCCTTCGGAGTCTCTTCGATGGTCAAGAGCGGAGCCATGCCGGAAGCGTGTCACGGCGTGCCGGGGTGGGGCTGCGGCGCGTGAGGGTATGCCGTGAGCGTAGGTTACGGGTTACGGGCGCATCTCGCAAACCGTATCCCGCCCCGCCCCGTCATCCGGCCCAATGCGCGAGACACGGCAGACACCGGGTTATGTCGTTTTCAGCGGGGACTGCCCCGCCACTTCGGGTATCCTGTCTAAGTCGCCCTGTTCAGCGGCTTGCTGCAGATAGCACGGTTTCAGTACCGTCATGGGAATGGAGCGCGGAACCCGAGCCGTTGAGGTCGTGGTGGCGCTCGCTGTCGGTGGCGCCGTCGTGGCGGTCGCAATCGGCATATACGTTTCAACCGCCCCCAGTGGCGATGGTCGCCCGTGGTTTCTCGGCGGCGGGTTGTCGTTTGCGTTTGCCGTACTCCTCACCCTGTTCTACTTCGAGTTCACCCGCTGTTGGTTCACCTCGACGGTTGGCGTATCAAGAAGCTCGTGACTTTTCGGGCAAAGAAGGCGGCTACCATAGTTCGCGGGGTGGCAGCGGCAGCGGCGGTGCCCCTACCCGTTTCGGCAACCCCGGTACTCGAGCCAGGCTCTCTGAACATCATCGACGCCGTCTACGGGGCGGGGACGACGTGGGTGAACGTGAAACACTTCATCGACCCGTGCATCGCCAAGGGGAAATGGGTGACGATGAATGTGACAAACGAGGCCTTCGGCGGCGACCCAATTTTCGGCTGTCCGAAGACTTTGAAGGTCACATATAGCGTTGGCGGGGCCGCGCCGATAACCATCGAGGTGCCCGAGGGCGCGCTGTTGTCCATACCGTGATTTGCCGCAACAGACGCAGCGCTAGCTTTGGAGGAATGAGTTGCCTCGGAGATATCGCCGATGGCGCCAACTGACTGCCTCGGCGCGACATGTTTCTCGTAATCTTCGGGGCCGGCGCAACGTACGACAGTTCCGTTTACGCTGGAGGCGCCATGCGTCCGCCGCTCGCAGACGGTCTCTTTGACCAGCGGGCCGAATTCGGTGAAATCATCGACCGATACCCACAAGTGCGCGCCTTAGTGCCGCGCCTCCGCGATGCGGCAGTAAATGACACGGTCTCTATCGAGCAAGTTTTCGAAGGCATCGTTTCTGAGGCGCACGACCGGGTGGCTACACGCCGGCAGCTTGCAGCGGCACAGTTCTACATTCACGATGCGATCGAAACCTCAGTTGAGCGTTTTGCCTTTCTGACGGCACATGGAGTTACAAACTATCATGAGCTGGTCAACCGCATTGACGTGGCATTTGGGCCGCGCGGCACCCCCGTCGTCTATGTAACGTTCAACTACGACCAGCTCATTGAGACTGCCCTCGATGATGCTCTCGGCCATCAATTCCATCACATCGACGACTACGTGAATGATCCGTCACGTCGCGTCTTCAAACTGCACGGTTCCGTCAACTGGCGGAGGTTAGCCGAACGTGTTGATGGCGCTCCCACCGAGTACCCGTGGATCAACAGTTCGCATAAGCAGAACGTGGCTTGGCTTCTCGCACGTACGAGACATTGCGGGCAACGGAGCTGTATGAGATTGGTGCTCCCCACGAAAGTGCCGATAAGCGCGTCTTTCTTCCAGCGATTGCCGTCCCAACTGAGAGGAAGACTGGCGGAGATTTCTCACTACCCCCGGTACACCTAGACGTCCTGCGTGATGTACTGCCGCACGTTACACAAGTCCTCATAATCGGCTGGCGCTGTCGCGAAGACCATTTTTGGAAGCTATGGCACGACCACCGACCTACCAGCCCGGTACCCAGCGTGGTGGTTGTAGACGCGAATCGCGAGACCGCCGAAGAGGTCTCGCGCTATCTGTTTCACGAGAGGAAAGTGGCCAAAGGCGCAAACGCACAAGGCGTTGAGGGTTTCTCGGGGTTTATGGCCCGGCGGACGATTAAAGAGGTGTTCCCAGAGGGATAGCCCGCACGTCGTCCTCCGGTGTCACTAAAGGCACGAACCCGGCCAATCGAAGATATTCGGCGGAAAGAGGCAGTTGCGGTAGACATAGGTGTGCCACGCAAGATAGCCGCCGATGACGATAGCGGCGACGATTACGAATTTCAGAAGAGTGACGAGTTCACTGCGCGAGGCCTCATGTTCCCCGTACGAAGGGTCGGCGACCCACTGCATCCCATCCCAGAAGTAGTGCCCATCAGACGACCGTGGCTGGGTCGTCCAGTCCGATCCATTCCACCAATGTTGATGGTCCGCGACCAGTGCGGCGCCAGCGGAATCACGGGCACAATTACGCCTCAAGAGTCCGACGCGAGGTCGCGAGTGACGATGATGGCAAGCTCTGACAATTCGTGACACAGCGACGCGATGACAGGGGATGCGTGACCCTCATCCGCGCCGGAAGAATCCTTTACGCCGAGATTTTTCAAACTGCCTTTCAGCCTTGGCCGCGATATTCTTGTAGTGCAAATATTCGTTTAGCTTGTCCTCACCCGCTGCGCGTTCCGCTCGGCTTAGAGTCGGTATTTGCAGCATCGCTCGAAGTCCACGCTCGGGGTCGTCCCGGTATGTGTAGTCGAATGTGGACATGAGAGCGAAGTTCAAGAGTTTGCGACACCCCTCGGGGTTGTCGCGCACCGCGTCGACGAACGCCTCAACGAAAAGGTCGGGCTCCATATCTTGCATGCCGACTTCTTTCTGTGTCGCGACGACACTCGGCGTCTTTGCGCGCCCCGCCACTTTCAATCCGTAAAGAATCTCGTCCGTCAGCGGAGCGGGTAACGGCGGCTCATGATTGATGCGACGCAGGAATGGACGCAGACCTATCTCTCGAATCGCGGTCGCGCCTTGTCGGGCGTTGGCTTCGTCAGGGACTTCTAGGTTGTAAGGTTCGGTGAGGTCCGGTCCCATCACGGACAAGACGTACGGCAGCATTGCGTGACCCCGCTCGGTGCGGACTATGAGCGTGGCGTAGCTGCTCGGACCGTGCGTGATCAGCTCGACGATGCTCTCGCCCGGCAGCGTTTCGTCCATCGTTCAGTCGCCTGTTATGCCGCGCGCTGCGCGTACTGTCGTAATGCGTCGACGACAGCGGCAATCATGTCGCTCGCAACCTCCGATTGCCCGAACCGGACCATTTCTCGCTGTCGAAGTTTTGGCGGAAGGTGCCAAATGACCTTGAGCCAGTACCTTCCGGCTACACGCGTCGCTACGGTGCCGACGTAGGCGCTGGTCACACCGTACAGCCAGTCGATTTCCTGCGACAGCGCCATTGTCCCGCCAGCCGCCCAGGCGAAGGCTACGTCCGGCAGGCAATCGCTGCCGCGAAGAGCGAGGCCGCTAGGTATCGGCCGAGGGACGGTTGCGGTCGGCGCATGCCGCCAGCTTACGGGTCCGTCTGTTCGATTGCCACATGCTCGCCACGGTACGGGCGACCTGCGACGAGCGACCGTCCTAGAATGGCGCCGTGATGCTGTACACGAAGGAAGGCAGGGCGCTGCGAGCCGACGGCGATGACCTAATTTCGAGCGCGGCATGTTGCGAGGCTACGCGACGGTTATGCGTTCGCACCCGATGTCGGTACGTCTGGACGGTTGTTGGAGACCGCTTGATATACCGGCGGACCGATTCGGCCCGTCTCGGACCGTCGTACATTCGTAGGGCGACGGCCGGACACGCCTATGCCAACCGCGTACCCACGGCGGCATTTGGTGACGAGCCGCCCATCTAGCAGCTAGGCGGACCGCCGTCGCCTCGTGCCTGTATACGCTTCGTGGTCTGTGATGAACCGTTCGAGCGCCGTGACCCGGATGCGCCGTGACCGTCCGAAACTCACCGAAGCGAGCTTGCCATCCCCTATGAGCGCGTACACGGTCCGGGGCGACACGCGGAGCGCGTGTGCCGTCTCGGGGATCGTGAGCAATGGGATAGGCGCGTCATCCTCAAGTTTCTATCACGGGATGGCGAGACTAGGCAGTCACTACAGCCGTGTAGTAGCCCTTCCCAAGTCTGACCCCATTTCCTGACCCCGTTTCGCTGCGGCCGTTGCACGTCCTCGCACGTCCTCGCGAATACGAGCGGCCGGTTACGAGCGGGTCAAACTCGCCAATCAGTCTCCCACCAGAAGTACTTCACCCGGCGCGGCATGGCCGCGACCTGTCACCTCTAGGCCGGCACGCTCTCCTGAAGCACCGCGAGGACTGACGCTCCGTAGCGTTCGAGCTTCGCGGGTCCGACACCGGGGATCGTGGCCAGCTCGCTGACCGAGACGGGATCGCGCCGAGCGATCTCCGCAAGCGTTCGGTCGTGGAAGACGACATACGGCGGGAGCTCGGCGCTCCGTGCTGTCTCGAGCCGCCAGCGGCGCAGCGCCTCGAAGCGCGCCGCGACCTCGGGGCTCATGTCGACGTCAGTCGAGCCCATCGCGCTCGCGCCGCGCGTGCCCTTGCCTCGCGGCAGAACCCGCGCCGTGGTGCGGACGTCGACGTCGAGCGTCGTCTCGCCGCGCAGCACCGCGTGGCCCGTCAGCGTGATCCCCAGCGTCGGCTTCTCGCCGTGGCCACGGCTGACACCGCCCAGCTCGATGAGCCGTTCGAGGAGATCCCGGACGCGCTCCTGGTCCCAGGTGCGGAGCGCACCGAACGACGGCAGCTCGGTGACCCACGGCCGTGACGACGTCCATGCATCGCCGGTGCCGCGGAGGATGGACGCGATGCGCACGCCGCCCAGGTGGCCGTCGAAGCGCGCCACGCAGGCGAGCGCAGCGGCAACGTCCTGCGGGTCGACCGCAGCGAACTGAGCCGGGTTCGCGTCGAGGCAGTTGTCGCAGGCGCGGCAGGTGCGAGCGACACCCTCCTCGCCGAAGTAGTCGGCGATGCGCGCGTGCCGGCACCCCCGGGATCCCGCGTACTCCATGACCTGGTTCACCCGCGCGTAGGCGTTCGCCTTGAGGAGCGCCTGCTCGTCGAAGTCGACCGGTGGCCCGGTGAGGCGGTGGATGCTGCCGTCGTCCTCGATGACGCCCGCTCGACGGAGCAGGTCGAGCGCGGCGCGCGCGGCATTGATCGCGACGCCGCGGCGCTCCCAGTCGTCGATCGAGTCGGAGCCCTCGCGCAGCAATTCGCGGTACACGGCCCGCACCACGTCGCGCTCCGGATACGCCTGCTCGATGAAGAACTCCTGGAGCTGGCGGTCCGCGGCGCTGTAGAGCAGCGTGCACTCGGAGGGCTCGCCGTCGCGGCCGGCGCGCCCGGCCTGCTGGTAGTACTCCTCGAGGCTTCCGGGAAAGTCGTGATGGATGACCCGGCGGATGTCCGGGAAGTCGACGCCCATCCCGAATGCCGAGGTGGCGACGATCGCCTGCAACCGGCCGGCGCCGAAGTCCTCATGAACGGACTGCCGCGTCTCGCCGTCGAGCGCGCCGTGGTAGGCGGCCACCGCGACGCCCGCGCCGGCGAGGAGCTCGGTCACGGCCTCGGTGGTTCGCCTGCTGCCGCAGTAGATGAGCGCGCGGCCGCCGCCCGGGCGGACCAGGCGCAGCAGCGCGTCCCGCTTGTCGGACACACCCCTGCACCGGACGACCGACATCGTGAGGTTGTCGCGCACGAATCCGGTGACCCGCTCGACCGGCACGCGGAGGCCGAGGCTCGCGGCGATGTCCTGCCGGACGCGCGGCGTCGCCGTGGCGGTGAACGCGCCGACCGGGGGGCGGCCGCAGGCGGCGATCGCCTCGCCGAGGCGCCGGTAGTCGGGGCGGAAGTCGTGGCCCCAGCTCGAGATGCAGTGCGCCTCGTCGACCACGAACCGGTCGACCTCCAGGCGGCCGAGGCTGTCGAGGAAGCCGGGGGCGCCGATGCGCTCGGGGGCCAGGTACAGGAAGCGCAGTTCGCCTGCGGCCGCAGCGCGCAACGCGTTGGCGCGGGTCGCGGCGCTGACCTGACTGTGCAGGCACGCCGCGCCGATCCCGAGCGCGTTGAGCCGCGCGACCTGATCGACCATCAGGGCGATCAGGGGCGACACCACGATCGTCAGCGTCTCGCTGACGATCCCGGGTACCCAGTACGCGATGCTCTTGCCCGACCCGGTCGGCGCGACGAACAGGACGTCTCTGCGTGCCTCCGCCGCGGCGACCGCCTCCGCCTGTCCGGGGCGGAAGTCGGCGAATCCGAAGGTCCGCTCGAGAACCTCGCGAGCCCGCGGCGAGGGGTCGCTCGGGATGTCAGCCCTTCTGCTTGTCGAGCTTGAGCGCGCAGGAGTTCATGCAGTAGCGCTGGCCGGTCGGCGCCGGTCCGTCGTCGAACACATGCCCGAGGTGACCGCCGCACTTCGCGCAGCGAATCTCGGTCCTCGGGATGATCATGCTCCAGTCGCGACGCTCCTCCACGGCGCCGTCGCTCACCGGTGCGTAGAAGCTCGGCCAGCCGGTGCCGGAGTTGAACTTCGTGTCGGAGCTGAACAGTTCGGCGCCGCAGCCCGCGCACCGGTACGTGCCGGCGTCGTCGACGTGCACGTACTGGCCGGTGAAGGCGCGCTCCGTGCTCGCCTTGCGCAGCACCGCGTACTGCTCGGGGGTGAGGCGCTTGCGCCACTCTTCGTCGGTGAGGGTGATCTTCTCGTCCATCGTGCTCATTCTCTACCCCGATTCACGGGCTTCGACGCGTACAACGCCGCAGCGGCGGCGTGCGTCTCCGCCACGTGGCGGCGTAGCGAGGGGGGGTCGAGCACCTCGACGTTGGCGCCCCAGCGCATCAGCCACGGTCGCATCTCGACCTCGCTCGCGACCTCGAGCCTGACCTCGACGCCGCCGCCGGGCAGGTCGGTCCGCTGGGTGCCGGACGGCCACTGGGTCTCGTCGACCCACTGCCGGGCGTCGGGGGCGAAGCGCAGCCGCACCCGGTCGCCGCCGGGACCCTGCCAGATGGCCCACGAGGCGCCGAGGCTCGCGTCGATGTCGAAGTCGTCCGGGACGGTGAACGATGCGGGCAGGAGGCGGGCGGAGCGGATGCGGTCGAGCCGGAACGAGCGAACCTCACCCGATGCCGAGTTGTGCGCGAACACGTAGATGTGGCGGCCCTCGGCGGTCGGCTGGATGAAGTAGGGGCGCAGATCGCGGCGTGTCTCCTTGCCGTGCGCGTCGACGTAGCGGACCTCGACCTCACGGTGCGTGACGAACCCGTCGATCACCGCGCGCTCGATCCCGAGCCGCTCGGTGGCCGGCGGGCGTCGCTCCGCGGCAGCGAGGGTGCGACGCAAGTACTCGCTCACGGTCGGGACGCGCAGCGCGCGGGAGAGATGGGCGAGCGCGCCGACCAGGGCCGGATCCTGCTCGGTCTGCAGCTGCTGCAGGAGGCGGACCGCGACGAGGAGCAGCGTCGCCTGGTAGTGGTCGAGCTGGAGCGGAGGCAGGCGGCTGCGCTCGCCGATGCGCCAGCGGCCGTTCGACTCCTCGACGTCGATGCCGGCGCTGTCGCGCAACGTCGCGACGTATCGCTGGATGGTGCGCGGGTTCACCTCGAGCTCGCCGGCGAGCTGTCGCGTCGAGAGACCAACCTCGGTCTCGCACAGGCGCGCGAAGAGCTTGATGACCCGAAGCTCCTTCTCACCCTTCTCGTAGACGCCCGGCACCGCTCGACCCTAGCTCCTCGCGTCGCCGTCGAGGTCGCGCGTGAATCCCTGCAGGAGGACGCCGTCCGGAGTGCGCATCTCGCCGGTGGGAGTGAACCCGAGTTCGAAGTACAGCCTGCGCGCCGCCGTCATCGCGGTGGACGTTTCCAGGGTCATCCGGCGCTTGCCCCGCTCCAGCGCAAGCTCCATACATGCGGCCACGAGCCGCCGTGCGATCCCGAGCCCGCGGTGTTCGGGTCCGACACCGAGCATTCGCAGGTGGGCCTCGTCCGGTTCGAGGGGATTGGCGGACTTCGGATTGACGCGGCCGTCGAGCTCGAGCGTCGCCGAGCCGGCGATGACACCCCGGTGCACCGCGACGAGCACGGTGGTGCGTGCTGCTCGGCCTGCGACGTCGGCGATCATCGCCAGGTACTCGTGCCACACGGGTGACCGTCCTGGGGCGTACTCCTGGTATGCGAGGGCGGTGACCGAACCCGCGGCGTCGTACTCAGCCGGGAGGACGGGCCGGATCTCGATGTCGTCGGGCATTGCCCGTCACCCTACGCGACAGCCACCTGTCGCCGGTGCTCCCCATGCTCGTGCGCGTGGAACGCACGACCCGAGACGCCGCTCTGAGCGCCGCACAGCACGAGGGTGCTGAGACGTACCTCGCTCGCGCGGAGGCACTCGTGGGCGCCCGGGGCGATCTCTTCGCGGTCAACCTCGCGCGGGCGCGGCGCGCGAAGCCGTTCGAGGTGCCGTCGCGTCCACGCCGGGCGCGACGAGGCCGGTCGAGCAGCCAGCTCAGGCTGCCCATGCCACCGCGGCTATGCTGAGCACGTGCCCGACAGTGACCTCAAAGACCGGCTGATCCGGACGCTCGAGGCTGCGCGCGTCCGCGAGGAGGCCCTGCTCGCGGTGTGCGACGACGCGCCGTCGTCGGTGGAGGGTCAGTGGACCGCCAAGGACAACGTCGCGCACCTCAACGCGTGGCGCGCGTACGCGGCGCGGGCCATCGACGCGGCGCGCCTTGGCCGGCCCATCGCCGAGTCGGCCGAGGCCGGCGGGGATCTCGATGCGCAAAACGACGTGATCTATCAAGCGCATCGCGGCGACTCCGCCGCAGCCGTGCTCGCGGCGGTCGACGATACCTACACCGCGCTCATCGATGCCATCGCCGCGTGCACCGATGAGGACCTGTTGCGCGAGCGTCCGGGCAACGCGGGTCCGTTCTGGCGGATCGTTCCGGGCAACGGCCACACGCATGTGTCGCAACACCTTTCGTACTACTACGCGGAGCACGGTGATCCCGCTGCCGCTGAGGACGCGGCCGTATGGGCCCACGCGCTCGAGGTCGACCTGTTCCCGGATCCGGTGGAGCGAGCGGCAGCCGACTACAACCTTGCGTGCTACTACGGGCGGACCGATCGCGTTGCAGAGGCGTTGCCGCTCCTCGCGAGCGCGCTCCGGAGCCGCCCGGACCTTCGGACCTGGGCCGCCGAAGACCCTGATCTCGACCCGATCCGCGAGCGGCCCGAGGTGCGCGCGGTCATCGCGGGCTGATCAAGAAAGCTGAAAACCGCGCCGCGGAGCGGACTGTGCGGATACGCCGCTGGGGTCGCGTCCCCGCCGGCAACTCCTCCCCTAGCAGCGGAAGAGGGCGCCCCGCCGCCACTCGATGCGATCGCGTGGGGGTGCGCCGGGGATGATCGGGAGCGCCCCATGACTGGAGCTGACGGCGTCCGGCACCGCGACCGCACACAGGAACGGTGTGAAGACCTGACGCTGGGACGGCCGATCCTCGTCCAGTGCAAACCACGGGTCGCACCGCTCCAATCGCGTGAGCCAGTCTGCTTTCTTCATCCCATCAGGGCTCCTGGGGGATCGACGGATCGGGAATGATCGTACCGTGAGGTCGGCCGATGTACCAGAGCACAACGCCCTATGCGAATGCAGAAGGCGGCGCAGTGGGATGCAGGAGCGCCCAGCCGAGGAGCTGTTCAGGGTCTATCGGCGATCGACGAACTGCGCCTGACGTCACTGCCCGATTGATCCGCGCTCACCATAGTATTGGGCGACAGCACTGAAGGCTTCCTTCGGCTCCCACGTCATATCCGGATAGGTCGTCCCATGCCTGCCATCCTCAAAGTACTTCACCAGGTTTGAGCTTGCCCGATCCAGGTCGTACTTCGGAGTATCACTGTACGGGTACGTTGGGAGGATGAAGGTGTCCATAAACGCACCATTGAATCCGGCTTCGTCGAGCAGCTTGAGGTTATTCACCAAGCGCGTAGCCTGCAAGGCCTCATCACGCTCGTTGACAACCTTGAGCTTGGGTCTGATAAACCGTCCGATAACGGGCTGCTGATGCAGCAGGATTCGGAAGAAGGGTAGGTCACCGAGCGTTGCCAGCATTCCAGTGACCGCTGCTGTTGTCGTGCCAAATCCGAACCCTGTGTTGATGACGGGCTTGCCGTAGGCAAACAGAGGCTTGACCATGTCCACATATTGATCCTGCATCTGTTCGGCCCAGTAGTGGTCGACACCGATCATGTCAAAGATGCTCCAATCAACATGCTCCCAAACCAGCGATCGGTACAGAACCGGTCCGTCAAACACCTTGCGCACTTCCGCAACTGCCTTACTCAGGAACTCGTTCAGTGGCTGATTGTGCCGGCCTGCCTTGATCACGTCTGTCTTGCGAACCGTACGCGCTCGCTGCAGTAACGTCCTGCCTGGGATGATCCCCTGCATGAACAGCGTCAACTCGGAACCGATGCTCAGTACCACCTCGCCCGGGTGGCGTTCATGCAATGGCTGCGCTGCTCTCGCCGCTTCCGTGATGTAGGCAAGCGTAGATGCAGGGGGTTTGTCGCTCCAGTCCGCCGGGTTCAGCCAGGCTTCAAGACCGCGACCTATGGCGGCCTCGGCTGTGAGAAGCACGCGCCCAATGTCCTTGCCGCTGATGCCGACAGCGTTGCAGTGCAAGTCGTTCTTGATTATCTCCAACTCCCGTCGAACGACCTCTGGGTCGTAGTCGGGTCGCCAGTTGACGCCCATCACGGTGCCAACGTCGTAATTGACCCCTCTTATCTGCATAGGCTCATGGCCCCGAGCGCGGCAACTAGGCCGGCGTCCGTCGCTGGACGAAGAGCGATTGCATGGCATGGCCGATGGGTCCGCGCTCGTCATAGAGCCTGCTGTACGCGACCGCCCGACCTTCCTGCGCATTGATGTCCGTATAGGCGTCGAGGCCGATCCAGTCTCCGTGCGCAGTGTGGGTGAGAGAGACGGTGAGATCCGTGTTGATGAAGACGAACTCCCCCCACGGCAGCGCTGCACCCACACCGTTGCCGAAATCCGCCGCCGCGAGCGTTCGTTGCAACGGAGTCGGTGTCTCACCCTCGACGAGCGGCATCGCCAGCCGCAGCCACACGGTCGCCGGACCCTGCTCGATGAAGGCTCCCTTCGCGTAGCGCATCACGACACCTGTGCGATGAAAGGCCGGCTCGTCGCTCTCACGCACGTGCGGTGTCGACTCCGCGGGGCTCTTGAACGGAGGTGGCTCGACGCCGATCGATCCGAAGTCGAGGTCGTGAGTGCGCATCCGCCACGCGCTCGCGCGGCACACCTCGGTGTGGCCGTCGCTGAGTGACGCGCTCAACAGCTGGACCCGGCGCCCGCTTCGCTCGACGCGCGCGGACACCTCCAGCGGCCGCAGCGGTACCGGCCGGAGGATCTCGACGGTCGTGCGAACGATGGACATCGGAGTGTCCGTCGGCAGCATCTCCATCGCGCGGCCGATGAGCGCGGCGGGCGGCCCGCCGTGCTGCGCTCCCGCATCCCACGGTCCGCGGGTGTGCTCGCTGGGCACGAACCTTCCCGCGTCGGGAGTGAACAGCGCGCCGGGCATCCGCGCATGGTGCCCGAAGTCGCTTCGCGGGCGGAGCGGGGCGGGGGCCGCCTGTTACGCTCCCTCGACGTGGCGGCGAAGCGGACGACGATAGCGGCACGTGGCCTGCGCTTCGATGCGCTCGTCGCCGGGCCCGCCCGCGGCGAGCTGGTGCTGCTCCTGCACGGTTTCCCCCAGACCGCGTCCTGCTGGCACGACGCATTGGCCACGCTTGGCGACGCCGGGTATCACGCGGTCGCGCCGAGCCAGCGCGGGTACTCGGAGGGAGCGCGTCCCGACGGCTCCGATGCGTATCGGGTGACCGAGCTGTGCGACGACGTGCTGGCCATTGCGTCGACCCTCGGGAGGAGCCGGTTCCATCTCGTCGGGCACGACTGGGGCGGCACTGTGGCCTGGTCGCTGGCGGGCGATCATCCCGAGAACGTTGTTACCCTCACCGCGGTCTCGACCCCGCACGGCGCCGCGCTCCGGCAGGCGCTCAAGGGCCCCCGGCAGCAACTCCAGATGGCGTACATCCCGATCCTGCGGTTGCCGCGGATCGCCGAGGCGCTCTTCGATGCCGGGGGCGGCATCGTGGCGGAATCACTCCTCACGGCGACCGGGCTCAGCTCGGAGCACGCCCACCGCGACGTCACGGAGCTTCGGCGGCTCGGCCCCACCGGCGCCCTCAACTGGTACCGAGCACTCGGCAGCGAGCGCGTGCACTCCCGCTCCGTCGCGACGCCGGTGCTGCACATCTGGGGGGACCACGACACGGCGTTCACGCGTCAGGCGACGGAGTTGACGGCGGAGCACTGCACCGGCGACTACCACCTCCTCGAGCTCGAAGGCGGTTCACACTGGATCCCCGACGAGCATTGGGCGGACGTGGCGGACCTGGTGCTCGAGCACCTGGCTGCGGGCCCCGCCGGCACCGGCGGCTGACCTCCGCACCGATGGCGCCGATCGAGATCACCGGGACCGCGCAACGGCGCTCCTGGGATACCGCAGGCCTCCCCGAGGTGGAGCGCGTGCGTGCAGGCCTGTGGTCGGTGCCGGTGCCGCTCCCCAGGAATCCACTCCGGTACGTGCTCGTCTACCTGCTCGAGATTGAGGGCGGTCTCGCGGTGATCGACACCGGATGGAGCACCGACGAGGCCTGGGACGCGCTCGTCGCGGGCATGGGCGTCGCCGGGTACGCGCCGCCGGACGTCAAGGCGGTGCTCATCACGCACATCCACCCCGACCACTACGGGCTGGCCGGCCGGTTGCGCGAAGCATCCGGCGCCTGGGTGGCGCTGCACCCGGCGGATGCCGCACTGATCCCGGCTCGGTACGGTCTCGACGTCCAGGCGCTCCTCGCCAACATGAGCGCCCTGCTCGTCGATGCCGGCGTCCCCGAGGACATGCGCGACGAGCTGACCGGGGCCTCGATGGGGATTCGCGAGTTCGTCGCCGCCGCCGAACCGGACATCCTCCTCGAGGATCGAGCGTCCGTCCCGCTCCCGGGCTGGGACCTGATCACCCTGCACACGCCGGGACATTCACCGGGTCACGTCTGCTTCCACGATCGCGAGCGGCGCCTCCTGTTCAGCGGCGATCACGTGCTGCCGCGAATCAGCCCCAGCGTCGCCGTCCACGTCCAGCAGCCGGACAACCCGCTCGCCGACTTCCTCGACGCGCTCGCTCGCGTCCGCGACATGGACATCGACGAGGTGCTGCCCGCCCACGAGTGGCGGTTTCGCGGCCTCGCGACCCGGGTCGACGAGCTGCTCGAGCATCACCGCCGCCGGCTCGATGAGACCGAGGCGGCGATCGTTGCGTCGCCCGGCATCACCTGCTGGGAGACCACCCTGCGACTGCGCTGGTCGCGCGACTGGTCGGAGATCCATGGGTTCATGCGGCGGGCCGCGGTGGGCGAGACGCTCGCGCACCTCGTCCTGCTCGAGCGTTCCGGACGCGTCCGCTCCTCGGAGCAGCGGCCGGTACGGTGGTATCCGGCCTCGCGACCCGCCGCCTGACCCCCGGCCGGTCAGCGGTGGGAGGCGGCGACCGCTGAGTCGGGGCGGCGGCCCCGGGCCACGCTGACGGCACCGGCGACCACCGCCACCGCCAGCAGCAGGAGGGCCGTCGTCGTGAGCCCGCGTCCGGTCGCGTAGACGAGTGACGTCACCGAGACGCCGAGCGCCGTCCCGAGCCCACGGGACATGTTCAACAACCCCCCGGCGGCGCCGGTGCGCGCGGTTGGGGCGGCGGTCATCGTCGCGGCGTTGTTCGCCGGGATGAAGAGCCCCATGCCCACGCCGGTCACGGCGAGCGCGGCGATCGTCAGCCCCGGTCTCGACGGTGTCGCGGCAAGCAGCCCCATCCCAAGAGCGGTGATGGCCATCCCGGCGCCGGAGGGGATGCGCGGCCCGAGGCGATCGCGGATCAGGCCGCCGAACGGGGCCACGATCGCGAGGGCTACGGGCAGCACGCTCAGCTCGAGCCCCGCGGTCGCGGGGCCGACGTGCCTGGTCTTCTCGAGGAAGAAGGGAACGCCGACGAGGCAGCCGAAGAGCACGACGTATGAGAGCAGCGCGGCGCCGATGCCGGCGACGAAGGCGGGGAGGCGGACCAGGGCGACGTCCACGACCGAACCCGCCACGCCGCGCTGGCGGCGTACCGCGGCGATCACGAGCAGGAGCGCGACCACGCCGAGCCCGACCTCGACCCAGATCGAGATTCCCGGTTGCGCCGCGAGCGACAGCGCGGCAAGGACGACCGAGGGGATCGCCGCCAGCAGCGCGGTCCCGACGGGGTCGATACGGCTCTCGGGATCGCGATGCGTGCTTCGCGGGAGGAGGAACCACCCGAGCGCAAGCCCGCACAGCCCGATCGGCACGTTGACCAGGAAGATGAACCGCCACCCGCCGATCGCGACGAGCGCCCCGCCGAGCACCGGGCCCACGCTCAGGCCGACCGCCTGCGCGGCCCCCTGCACGCCGAGACCCGTCCCGAGGCGCGACGGTGGAAGGACGTCGCGGATGAGGGCATACGAGTTCGCCTGCAGCAGCACCGCGCCGGCGGCCTGCACGAAGCGCGCGCCGACCAGGATGCCGAGCGACGGGGCGAGCGCGCAGGCCGCCGAGCCCACGATGAAGATGCCGAAGCCGTAGGTGTAGAGGAGCTTGCGACCGATGCGATCGGCGATCTTGCCCACCGCCGCGACCGTACCGGCGAGCACCAGCACGTAGATGAGCACGACCCACTCGACCGCCGCGATCGACGCATGCAGGTTGGATCGGAGCACGGGGAGTGCGGTCGCGACGATGCTCGCGTCGAGCTGGCCCATGAACGCCCCGACGCAGACGGTGCCGACCGCGAGCCAGGGTGCCACGCGAAGGCTCCGGATACGAGCGGGACGCCGCGGTTCCGTGAGGAGCCTGGGCGTGGCTCGGCGCGGCGCTTCGGGATCAGCCATGGATGCTCTCGCCATCGGATCGCGTCGGACCCTGTGCGGCCACCATCTCGCACATCATCGGGCAGGAGGTCCGGCCGCCAACGGACGCGATTGTGGATGTCGCTGCCCGGTGACGGAACGATGGTCCCCCAGATCGGCTGGCTCCCCCGCTCAATACTGGGACGACGGATCTGTCCACGCGCCCCGGAGGTCGCACCCGTTGACCCAGCAGCGCATCCTGCTCGCAGATGACGAACCACGCCTGCTGCACGTCGTCGGGCTGTACCTCACCATGGAAGGATTCGAGGTGAAGGAGGCCCAGGACGGCGCCGAGGCGCTGTCCATGCTCGAGTCCGAGCCGTTCGACCTCGCCATCCTCGACGTCATGATGCCGGGCATCGACGGCATCGAGGTGTGCAGGCAGATCCGCGCGCAACCTCAGACGCAGTCGATGCCGGTGCTCGTCTTCACCTCGCTCTCAGCCGACGCCGATGTCGAGCGGGCGCGCATGGCGGGCGCGAACCACCTGATCACCAAGCCGTTCAGCCTTCCGGGACTCGGCGCCGTGGTGCGGTCCTGCTTTGAAGATGCACCCGCGGCGGCGCAGGGTCCCGCGTCAAAGGTCAGCTGATCGCGCGGCTGAACCGCCGCGCACCGACGAGCACACCGACCAGCGCGAGCGCCGCCATGATCGCGAGGCCCTTGAAGACGTCGGGGTCGGCGCCGTGGCCGTTGAACACGTCGCGCGCCGCTGTGACGGCGTAGGAGAGTGGATTCGCCTGCGCGATGTGCTGCAGCCAGTCCGGAGCGAGCTGCAACGGCAGGAGCACGCCGCTGAGGAGGAGCAGCGGAAGCGAGAGCGTGAAGATGAGCGGCGCGTACGAGTCCTCGCTCTTCAGCGCGAGCGCGGCGGCGTAGGCGAGCGAGGCCATGCCGAGGCCGATCAGCGCCACCAGTCCGAGCATCACGAAGATGCCCGACACGGTCGGCTGCAGCCCGAACGGGATCGCGAGCCCGAGCAGGATCAGCGACTGCACGACGAGCGTGACGATGTCGCGCAGCGCGCGGCCGAGGAGCAGCGCGAAGCGGCTCACCGGCGTGACGCGGAACCGCTCGATGACCCCGGCGCGAAGCTCGGCGATGAGTCCGAACCCGACACCACTCGCGCCGAACAGCCCGAGCTGGATCAGCAGTCCCGGGACGAACACGTTGTACGCACCGCCCGCCGGGAACCCCGGCGTCTGCGTGAGCGACTTCAGCAGTGGCGCGAACAGCACGAGGTACAGCACCGGCTGGAGCACGCCGATGATCACCCACGCCGGGTTGCGCAGGAACACCATCAGATAGCGCTGGAACATGAGCCACGTGTCCTGGAGCAGCTTCATCGTCGTGCCTCCTTATGCCGCGTCGCGCAGCGAGCGCCCGGTCTGACGCAGGAACACGTCATCGAGGCTTGGGCGGTTGAGTGACAGGGACGCGAGGGCGATGCCCGCGGCGTCGAGGACGCGCAGCACCTGCGGCATCGCCGTCTCTCCGCGGTCGACGTAGAGCCGGACAGTCCCGTTCGCGGCGGTCGCCTCGCGAACGAACGACTCACCGCGCAGCAGCGCGAGCGCCTGCTCCCCCGAGTTGTCGGTGCCGACGACAATGACGTCGCC
Organism: Candidatus Dormiibacterota bacterium; assembly: GCA_963848445.1. Lineage (GTDB taxonomy): Bacteria > Chloroflexota > Dormibacteria > Aeolococcales > Aeolococcaceae > Palsa-851. The sequence goes on along the minus strand of CAWKDT010000001.1, from coordinate 903,152 downwards.
GGCGACCTGGCGCTTCAGCTCATCGGGCGTGCCGTTCGCGACGATCTTGCCGTGATCGATGATGGCGATGCGATCGCAGAGCACATCGGCCTCCTCGAGGTAGTGCGTCGTCAAAAAGACGGTGGTGCCGCTGTCGCGGAGCTTGCGCACCTCGTCCCACATTCGTGCCCGGCTCTGGGGGTCGAGCCCCGTCGTCGGCTCGTCCAGGAAGAGGAGCTGGGGCAGGTGCATGAGCCCGACACCGACATCGAGTCGCCGCCGCTGTCCGCCCGAGTAGCTCTTGGTCGGCCGGTCGGCGCAGTCCGCGAGCTCGAGCGCCTCGATGAGCACCGCCGCGCGTGCGGCGGCCTTCGCCTTGCTCATGCCATAGAGGCGGCCCTGGATGACCAGCTCGGTGCGCCCCGGCACCTCGGGTGCGCTGCTGCCCTCCTGGCTCACGTAGCCGATCTGGTAGCGGACCTTCGCGGGCTCGTGGCGGAGGTCGAACCCGGCAACGGTGGCCTCGCCGCTCGTGATCGGCAGCAGCGTCGAGAGCATGCGAAGCGTCGTCGTCTTGCCCGCGCCGTTCGGGCCCAGGAATCCGAAGATCTCGCCCTGCTTGACGCTGAGGTCCACGCCGGCGACCGCTTCGACGACGCCTTTGCGGGCCTTGAACGTGCGCCGCAGGTTGTGGGTCTCGATCATCAGGTTGCCTCCGCTGCGGTGGGTGATGTGTCTGCTGTGGGAACGCTGTGGGCCGGTGCGTCGATTGCATGCCCGCCGTGATGCCGGCGCCGGCGCTCCTCATCCGCGGCGTGCATCGCTTCGAAATGAGCGCGCAGCAACTCCTCGTTCCACACGAGGACGCCGGTCTCGATGTCACTGAGGAGTGAGCGCACCCACTCGAGCTCGGCTGCGGCGAGCGCCATCGCGTGCTCGAGTTCGAGCAGGACGAGCCGGGGCAGTCCCAGGTCCTCCTGGGCGAGCTTGAGGGACACGTCGAGCGCGACGAGACGCGCGCGCAGGCTGAGGACTCGCATCGTGAGCGCGTTCTCCGCGCGGTTCTGGCTGATGTAGCCGAGGAGGCCGACCGCGATGTTGAAGACCGGGTGCTCGTCGACCGGCGACGCGAGGAGGTCCGCGAGCCAGTTCTCGAGCTCGTCCCGCCCCTCCGCCGTGATCCGGTAGACGGTTCGCTCCGGGCGCCTGCCCTCCCGGCTGGTCTCGAGCTGCTCGATGTAGCCGAGGGCCTCCAACTCCTCGATGGCCCGGTAGAGGGCCCGGGTCTTGCCGACGGCATAGCCCTTGTGCCGTTGGATGAGGAGGCGCTGGATCTCGTACGGGTGGCAGGGTTGCTCGCTGAGCAGGCCGAGCGTGGTGAGGGCCACCATGTCCTTGGGTCGAGTGCGGGATTCCATATTGCGTTTCGCACTATAGCATCGCGCACGACCGGCGTCAATCCTCGGGGTGGCGGGCGACCTCGTGGTGCTCCTGCAGGTACTCGCGGATCGCGATGAGCGCCGCGATGCCGTCACCCACCGCCGACCCCAGCTGCTTCGTCGAGCCACCGCGGACGTCGCCCGCGGCGAACACCCCCGGGGTCGAGGTGCGGAAGCCGCCCTTGTCCTCGACAAACCCATGGGCATCGAGATCGACGCTGCCGCGAAGGAACCCGGTGTTGGGATCGAGGCCGATGAAGATGAACGCGGCCCGAGGATGCACGGTCTGTTCCTCGCCGGTGGCGCGGTCCCGGATGCGCACCGCCTCGAGGCGGCCCTTGCCGACGAGCTCGACGACCTCGGTGTTGCGATGGATCACGAAGCGGGGATCCTTGCCGACCTTGTCCTGGAGGAGCCGCGACGCGGTGAGCTCAGGGTCGCGCTGCACGATGCGGATGCGCTTGGCGAATCGGGTGAGAAAGAGGCCCTCCTCGAGCGCCGAGTTACCGCCGCCGATGACAAGAAGCTCGTCCGCGCCACGGTAGAACGGGCCGTCGCACGTGGCGCAGAAATGCACGCCCGCGCCGATGAGATCGTCCTCACCGGGCACCCCGAGGCGGCGGTACGACGACCCGGTCGCAACGAGCGCCGCGTGGGCTTCGATCTCCTGACCGCTTGCAAGGCGAATGCACACGTCGCCGGTCTCCGCCCCCTCCGCCGTGATGCCCTCGACGCTGACCGCGCTGAGCAGCTCCACCTCGTAGCGGCGTGCCTGCGCGATGAATCGCTCGGCGAGATCGGCGCCGCCGACGCCGTCGGGGAACCCGGGGTAGTTGTCGATGCGCTCGGTCACGCCGGCCTGCCCGCCGAGCGCGCTTCGCTCGACGACCACGGCATCGATGCCCTCTCGCGCCGCGTAGATCGCGGCCGCGAGCCCGGCGGGGCCGCCACCGATGATCGCGAGGTCGTAGCAGCCGCGCTTGGCCTCGAGCGTGAGGCCGAGCTTGCGGGCGAGCTCCTCGTTGGTGGGCTCGACGAGGACGTCGCTCCCGTCGAAGACGATCGTCGGGATCGACCGACCGCCCTTCTGGAGCTCCTCGATGTGGCGCAGCGCCTCGGCATCTCGGTCGACGTCGACCCAGTCGTACGGGACGCGCTGCTCGGCCAGGAACTTCTTGGCGCGCTTGCAGTCCGGGCACCACGGTGCCCCGTAGACCGTGACCCGGGTCACGAGGTGAGCCGCGTCAGGTCGCTGCTGATCCCGGTGGTGGTGCCGATGAACCGGTCGACGACGTTGCCGTGCGTGTCGATCACGACCACGGTCGGCGGCGCGATGACGTTGTACTCGGAGACGATCACCTCGTCGGCATCGTTGACACTTGGATAGACGACGTGGAGATCGCGCTCGTACGCCGCGCCGTCGACGTTGTCGTCACGGACGTCGACGCCGAGGAAGACCACCCCCTTCGGCGCCCATTGCGTCTCGAGCGTGTTCAGGCTCGGCTGCTCATGCCGGCACGGGCCGCACCATGAGCCCCAGAAGTCGAGCACCACGACGTGCCCGCGGGTGGTCGACCAGTTGAAGGCCGTCCCGGTCAGGGTTGCGGCGCTGATCGGGGTTGCCGGCTGCGTTGGGCCCGCGCCGAGAGTCGGGACCTGGGCGAGATCCTGCTGAAGGCCGCAGCCCGAGAGCACGAGCAGCGTCAACGCGGTCACCGCGACCGGCAGGAGACGGCGAATGGTGACTCTCATGGGGTGACCGCCAGATCCTCCAGGACGGGCCGTCCCAGGTTCTGGTCACCTTCGACAACAACACGCGCGCGTGCACCGGGGTCGTCGGAGCGGCCGCAGGCGAGCACGGTGAGCGTCGGAAGATCGAGTCGCAGCGTGGCCGCCGGCGATTCGGGAATGGACGTCCCCGCCCGGCCGCGATCGCCGTCGAAGATGATGGCGCGCCGCGCACCACCGGCACCGATGACGTCGAAGACGATCGCCGTGCCCGCCGCCGGGGAGAGACGGTCCTGGATGCGATTGCCGGCGCCCATCAGCATCCGCTCGCGGCCGTGTGCCGCGGCAACGCCGTCGAGACCACCGGGCTGGTCGAGCGCGCGTCGCATGTCCTGCTCGTGCGACCAGAGATCGAACACTCTGATGGCAAGCAGCGAACGCACCTTCGAGTCGCCGAAGAACCCGCGGCCCATCTCGTCGAGCTGCGAATCCTCGAGGCTGTCGAGCCGAGCGAGCCGGTCCGCGGTCACCTCGCGGTACTCGGCAAGGAGGTCGGCGAGCGGCACGCCGCGACGAGCGTCCACGCCGATCTCCATGAACTGCCCCGGCTGGTTCCGGATGTGGGGCAGCCCCTCGGGCACGGTGTGGGCGGGGCGGGTTCGGCCGATCAGAATGCTCTCCAGGTCGGTGATGTGGGCCACGTGGTCCCGCACCGACCAACCCGGACAGCCGGTGGCGCGGAGCGCGGTGTCGTCGTCCAGCCCGGCGGCCAGGCCGTCGACGTTCGTGACGACCTCCGCGTAGGCGGCCCTGAAGCCGGCGGCGGTGCCGATATTCCCGCTCTCCATGGCCATGCAGCCTAACGCGTCGCCACAATCGGTCGCGATGCCAGCTCGTGCCGCGCGCGGCCACCCGACGGCGATGACCGCCGTCAACTCCTCGGGCTTCCCCGCCCCGGCGGGGATGTACGCGGTGCCCGTCGTGCTCGCCCCGCTCTCGAGGCGCCTGCACGTCCTCCTGGTGCAGCGCGGCGAGGCGCCGTTCGCGGGAACGTGGGTGCTCCCGGGTGGCTTCATGAGCCCGAACGAGCGCCCCGAGGAAACCGCGCAGCGGAAGCTCACCGAGAAGACCGGCGTCGGCGCCGTGTACCTGGAGCAGCTGGAGACGTACGGCGACCCCGATCGCGATCCCCGGGGCTGGATCCCAACGGTCGCGTACCTCGCGCTCATCGACGCGGCCGTACTCCGCGCCGACGAGTCGAGCGCGCGATGGGAGCCGGTGGACGCCCTGCCGCCGCTCGGCTTCGACCACGCGCGCATCGTGGTGGACGCGGTCGACCGGCTCCGCGGCAAGCTCTGGTGGTCGAACATCGCGGTGGGGCTCCTCCCGGAGCGTTTCACCATGCCCCAGGCACGTCGCGTCTTCGAGGCGATCAGCGGTGTGACCTATGAGCCGTCGAACTTCCGCAGAGAGCTGGAACAGTCGGGTCTCGTGCGGGCGACCGGCACGCTTGCCAAGGGCGGTCCGGGGCGGCCGGCCGCGCTGTACGAGTTCGTGGAGCGGCGCCCGGCGTGGAGCCTCCGGCGGTCGCGGCCGCCGGCAATGCTGCGACGTCGAGTCTGAGCACCGTGAGGCGCCGTGTCGCGCCTCCCTCAAACGCGCGCGCATCGTTCACGATAGCCCGCGACCGGGCGTGCACCCGCATGCGCCCGCTGCGAGGAGGCTTCGCATGACCGACCAGCCGATGCCGTCGATCCCCAAGGTGGCAGAGCTCTTCCACCACGTGCCGCACCCGCGCATCGCGCAGCGGAAGAACGAGCAGCCGGTGAAGACCGACGACGGGCGAGTCGGTGTCAACGGCAAGGTTGCGCTGATCATCACCGCGGTCGTCGGAACGATGTGGTGCGCCTACATCTTCACGCTGCTGGCCCTGATCTCGCTGCCCTCGGCGATCTCGAGCGGACAGGCGATCGTCATCGTCGCCTGGATCGCACAGACCTTCATCCAGTTGGTCCTGCTGCCCATCATCATCGTGGGCCAGAACATCCAGGGCAAGGCCGCCGACAAGCGCTCCGAGCAGACCTACAAGGACGCCGAGGCGATCCTCAGCGAATGCCTGCAGCTGCAGCAGCACCTGCAGGCGCAGGACAAGATCCTCGACGATGTCGTCGAGCGGGTGCGAGCGCATCACGAGGAGCTCCGCCAACTCGGGAAGCAGCAGGGACCGGCGACCGCTTGAGCCTGGCGCGCTGACGCGGCGGCAGGACGCTACGTGCCGGACGGACGCTCGACGAGCGTCGCGGTCAGTGTGATGGTCTTGCCGGCGCGGAGCACCGTGAACTGGACTCGCTCGCCGACCTGCTTGCTCTGGATGAGTCCGCCGAGCGTCTGACCATTCTCGATGTCGACGCCGCCCACGGCGACGAGGATGTCGCCGCCCCGGAACCCCGCGGCAGCGGCCGGAGTGCCGCTGCTGACGGCGGTGACGAGCACGCCCGGACCGCTGAACCCATGCCCCTGCTCGATGGCGTTGATGGAATCGAGGTACTGCACCCCGAGAAACGGATGCCCGACCGGCGTGTGCGCGATCAGCTCTGTCGCGACCTCACGTGCGAGATTCGCGGGAATGCTGTACCCGATGTTGGTGGAGTTGTTCGCGGCGGCGACGTTGACGCCGATGACCCGGCCCTGCATGTCGGAGAGCGGCCCGCCGCTGTTGCCCGGGTTGATCGACGCGTCGGTCTGCAGCACATCCTCGAGCGTCTCGCTTGATGCGCCGCTCTCTCCGCTCGCGGTGATGGTGCGATGCAGCGAGCTGATGATCCCCGCGGTCACCGAGCCCTGATCCCCGAGCGGGCTGCCGATCGCCACGACCGCCGCACCGACCTTCAGCGTCGATGAGTTGCCGAAGGTCGCGGAAGGGAGCGACCCGTCAGGCACGCTCACGACCGCGATGTCGTCGAGTGCATCGGTGCCGACGAGCGTTGCCGCGTACGAGTTGCCGCCGGGCATGACCACGTGGAGGTTCGACGACCCGGCAACCACGTGGTTGTTGGTGATGAGGTAGCTGACGTTCGACGAATGCCCGATCACGAACCCGCTGCCGAGGTCCGACGGCGTTCCCGTCTGGATGGCGATGATCGTGCCGACGGCGGGGCCGAGCTCCGCGGCGACGGTGACGACGGATCCTCCGGCGCCGCTCGAAGGGGCGTCGTCGACGTGGATCTGCACTGTGCCCGCGCCGCCGGTCAGGCGCGCCGCGGCGTAGGTCGCGCCGGATCCGACGATGAGCCCGGCCGCGAGGAGACCCAACGCGACTGAGCGCCGCACCGATCGCCGGCGCGCCCCGATCGGCGTCGCGGCGGTGCCGAGCAGCGGCGGGGCAGGCTCAGCGGAAGCGCCCGCGGGCCACGAGGGGAGCGGGGGAGCGTCGGGCTTTTCGGGTTCGTCCATGGTGCGCCTCGTGGGTGCGCACCGCGCCTATCGTCGGGCTGTGCACCCTCCCCACATTGTCACTCGCAGTCTTGCGGCGGCGTGACGAGGCTGACATGCGCGCTCGGGCCGGACTCCGCTGGAACGGTGCTGTCGAGGTTGCTGCGCGGCGCTCGGCACGGGATCGATGCCGCGATCTACGAGGTCGGCCCCTCGTACCGCTGGGAGCTGGTCCGTGCCGCGCGACGCGGCCTCCACGTGCGCCTCGTGGTCGATGCGCACATGTCGGACGGCAACGCGGCGACCGCGCGTGAGCTGGCCGCTGCCGGCGGGGAGTGCCGGGTCGCCGGGGTTGGCGCGGATGCCGCGCATGGCAAGCTCCTCATCGTCGACAGCACGGTCGCGGTCGGCACCGGCAACCTGATCTGGCGCGACGCGCCACGTGATCCCCATCTCCGTCTTCCGCCCAGCGCGGGCCCGCTGGCCGGGACGCGGGAGTGGTGGGTGAGCGCCTCCCGATCGCGGGGGCTGCACGATGCAGCACGCCGCGCGTTCGATGCGCACTGGGCGATCGCCACGCCGCCCCCGGAGCGCTGGTCGGCAGCACCTGACGCCCGAGGTCCAGAGGTCGGGATGCCGGTGCCCCAGGTGGCCCCGCTCCAGCGCAGGGTGGCCTCGCGACGGCTGCTGCTGATCGCGGGCGGCGCCCGCGTCGGCGCGGTGCTGCAGGCGATGATCAGCGAGGTCCGCGAGCGCCTCCTCGTGACCGTCCCGTACGCACATGCGGCCGCTCCGCGGGTCCGCTGCCTGCTCGACCTCATGGACGATGCACGCGCTCGAGGCGTCATGTGCGGGCTGTTGCTCGGCGACCCTCCCCGGCCGGAAGATGCGGGGCGATTGCGGGCACGATCGTTCGAGGTCCGGCGCATGGACCCCGCGCGAGCCACATCGGGTCACGCCAAGGGCGTGGTCGCCGACGCCGCGGCCCTCGTCTCGTCCGCGAACTGGAGCACAGCCGGCCTCGGCGGCAACTGGGAGGTGGCCCTCCGGATCGCCGATCGGCGCGCCGCCGGGTACTACGCCGCGGCGTGGCGGCGCGACTGGGAGCAGGGGCTGGGGATCGACGTTTGATGCTTCTGAGCCCCGGCTATGCTCGCCTCATGCCCGAGGAGCAGCCCCCGCCCGCCGAACCGGCCGATCCGGCTCCGACTGCGTCGCTGACCCTGCCGGCGGTCCCGCTGCGTGACAACGTGGTGTTCCCGTCGCAGCTGGCCCCGCTCGCCGCGGGCCGGCCACGGTCGGTCGCCGCCCTCGACGCAGCCGTCAACGGCGACGGCCGGGTCGTGCTGGCGATCCAGCGTGACGCGGCACGTGATGAGGCGTCGATCGACGATGTGCACACCATCGCCGTCATCGCGCACGTGGGCGCGTTCCGGCGCCTGCCGGGCGGCGGCGCGCACGCGCTCGTCGAGGGGAAGGAGCGGGTCCGCATCGACGCGTTCGATGCGTCGGGTGACGCATGGATCGCGACGGTCACGCCGGTGCCCGTCGATGTGCCGGCAGGGACCGAGGTCGACGCTCTGTCCGGATCGGTGCGAACGCTGTTCGCCGACTACGTGAACGCCGGTGCGCAGGTTGCCGCCGACACCGCGGTGGCGATGGCGCGAGCTGCGCAGCCGGGGCTCATCGCCGACATCGCCAGCACCTGTCCCGATTTCGGCTTTGACGACCGTGTCGCGCTCCTCCAGGAAACCGAGACCGTCGCGCGCCTGCGCACGCTGATCCCGCTGCTCGCGCGTGAGGGCGAGGTCGCGCAGCTGCGCAGCAAGATTCACGAGGACGTCCAGAAGACGATCAACAACTCCCAGCGCGAGCACATCCTTCGCGAGCAGCTGCGCGCCATCCGCAAGGAGCTCGTCGAGCTCGAGGATGGAGGCGAGGACGACGAGGACCTCAGCGCGCGCGTCGAGAAGGCCGGCATGCCCGACAACGTGAAGCAGCGCGTCCTCAAGGAGGTGCACCGCCTGGAGCAGATCCCCAGCGCCTCCCCCGAGATGGGCATGGTGCGCACCTGGGTCGACTGGCTGCTCGACCTGCCATGGGCCGATCCCCCCGCGGAGACCCTCGACATCGAACGCGCCGCCGCGATCCTCGACGAGGACCACTACGGCCTCACCAAGGTGAAGGACCGCATCCTCGAATGGCTGGCCGTTCGCGAGCGCATCCGTCTGAAGATTCAGGCGGAAGTGCTCGGCGCTTCGGGAAGCGAAGTGATCAACTCCGTAGCGGGTGGCGGCGCGGGGGGCAGCGCCGATCGCAGGCCGGGCAAGCCACAAGATACCCCAGTCACGAAGGACGGGTCAGACCCGGCTGGAGAGCGGCGAGGGGTCCCCGCGACGACACCCGCCCCTGAATCGCCTGCACAGCGGGAGTCGCCGCGCACTCTGACGAAGCGCCGTACGCTCCAGACGCCCATCTTGTGTTTCGTCGGACCGCCTGGCGTCGGCAAGACGTCGCTTGGACGCAGCATCGCGCGCGCCTTGGATCGGAAGTTCGTGCGGATGTCCCTTGGTGGCATTCGCGACGAGGCCGAGATTCGCGGGCACCGGCGCACGTACATCGGCGCGCTGCCGGGCAGGATCATCCAGTCGATGCGCACCGCGGGCACGCGCAACGCGGTGATCATGCTCGACGAGATCGACAAGGTGGGGGCGGACTTTCGCGGCGATCCTTCGGCGGCCCTGCTCGAGGTGCTCGATCCGGAGCAGAACTGGGAGTTCAGCGACCACTACCTCGAGGTCCCGTACGACCTGTCGCAGGTCCTGTTCATCACGACCGCCAACATCGCCGAGACCATCAGCCCGCCCCTGCGTGATCGCATGGAGATCATCCGGATCACCGGGTACACCGAGCAGGAGAAGGTGCAGATCGCCGAGCGTCACCTCGTGCCGCGTCAACTTGATCAGCACTCGCTCGAAACGAACGAGCTGCAGATTCCGCGCGAGACCGTGATCGCAATGCTGCACGGCTACACGCGCGAGGCGGGCGTTCGCCAGCTGGATCGCACCATCGCGGAGGTGGCGCGCAAGGTGCCGCGCAAGCTCGCCGCCGGCGCGACGCCGCCCGTCGTGATCACACCGGACGATCTGACCGACCTGCTCGGACCGCGCCGCCACGATTACGGCGAGACGCAGGAACAGGACGAGATCGGCGCCGTGACGGGCGTCGTCGTCAGCGAGGTCGGCGGCGACATCGTCACCGTCGAAGCGCTGGCCATCGAGACCAAGCCCGACCTCGTCCTGACCGGCCAGCTCGGCAGCGTGATGGAGGAGTCGGCACGCGCTGCGCTGTCATGGGCGAAGGTGCACGCCGTCGAGTACGGAGCACCTCGCGATTTCTTCGACACCCATGCGATCCATGTGCACGTCCCCGCCGGAGCGATACCCAAGGATGGCCCGTCAGCGGGCGTGACCATTGCGACCGCGATGGTGTCCGTTGCAACAGGACGCCGGGTGCGCCGCGACCTGGCCATGACCGGCGAGGTGACGCTGCGGGGCAAGGTGCTTCCCATCGGCGGCGTCAAGGACAAGCTGCTCGCCGCGCACCGATCGGGCCTGAAGACCTTCATCCTCCCCGCAAAGAACGTGCGCGATCTGTTCGAGGTCGACAAGGAGATTCTCGACGCGATCGAGGTCGTGCCGGTGGAGAGCGTCGGCGAGGTCCTCGACCGCGCGCTCGTCGAGTCCGACGGCCCCCGCCGTCGCGAACGGCGTGGCGCCGGATTCGTGCTGCCCATCTCGACAGCGGACGTCATCGGACCGATCAACGCCCGCCGCGCGTAACCTTGCCGCCGTGAGCGACACGCTGCGCGACCTGGTCGAGCTTGCAATCGTCGTCGATCCGATGTTCGACCAGAACTGCTACGTGCTTCACCGGCGCGACACCGGCGATGTCCTCATCGTCGATCCGGGCCTGCAGCATCCTCAGACGCTCACGTTCCTCGAGCAGCGCGGACTCCACTGTGATCGCATCCTGCTCACGCACGGCCATCCCGATCACGTGAGCGGTGTGCCCGCCGTCAAGGCCGCGCACGGTTGCTCCGCGGCGATCCATCCGGACGACCGTGAGCAGCTCGAGGCCGTGCACCACCTGCCGGGCGTTCCGCTCGACCTTCCCGAGATCGTGTGCGAGGAGGACCTGCGCGATGGGGAGATGCTGCGATGGCACGAGCTCGACATCGAGGTGGTGCACACCCCGGGACACACGCGCGGCTCCGTGTGTTTCCGCATCGGCCCGGACCTGCTCTCCGGCGACACGCTGTTCCATCGCGGAGTCGGTCGCTGCGACCTGCCCGGTGGCTCGTGGCCCGCGCTCATCTTCTCGATCGAACACCGCATCTACACACTCCCCCCCGACACGGTGGTGTATCCGGGACACGGCCAGAAGACGGTGGTGGAGGAGGAGATGCGCCACAACCCGTTTGTGGTGCACCCGCGCTACCGCTGATCCCGGAACCCTGTGCTACGGTCCCTGACGTGGGAGAGATCAGCACGAGAAGAGCGATGCCGGTGGCGGCATTCGCAATCGCATGCATCGGTGCCGTCGCAGCAACTGCGTGCGGCAGCGCGGCGACGCGCTCACCCGCGACATCCGCGGACACCCCTTCGCCGAGCAGCCCCGTGGCGACCGTATCGCCGAGCTCCGGGACCGCTGCCGCGGTGGCCATGGCGCTCACCGTGGCCGATCTCCCGAGCGGCGGACCGGCGCTCGCCCAGATCAGCGACGGCGAGATGAACAGCATCGCCAACACCGATCAGCGTGGATTCGCCAGTACCGACAATACGTATCGCGTCGAGGACGACGTCGTGATCGACGCCTCCACGCAGTCTGCGATGACCGACTATTCGCAGCTGCGCGATGCGACCAAGGGTCAGGTCGTCACGCTCACGAGCTCGACGACGCTGTCGGGGCTCGGATCCCAGGCCGACGAGTATGTGGGTGAGACGTCGAACGGATACAGCGAGGTCGGCATCACGTTCCAGGAAGGCGCGGTCATCGCGGTCCTGCTGATCGTCAACTCGACCGGGACCGTCGACACGACGTTCGCCGAGGCGGTCGCGCACGCGCAGGATCAGAAGATCGCGGCTGCGCGCTGAGCTCAGTCGGTCCGGCCGAGCAGCGTCAGCAGCTCGTGCAGGATCGCGCCGGTGACGCCCCAGATGACCCGCCCCTCCGCCTCATAGAAGTGCACCTGCCGTCGCAACCCGTCACGTTCGAGCTCGCGCACCTCGTGCGGCGCGACGAGCAGATCCGCGATGTCGATGCGAAAGCACTCGACGACCTCGATATCGTCGATGCGCAACCGGGACGGCGCCCGCTCGATGCCGACCACCGGCGTCAACCAGCGCTGCGAAACCGCGGTGTTGAACGGGGAGAGGACCCCGATGACCTCGACGTCACCGGGCTCGACGCCGACCTCCTCGTTTGCCTCGCGCAGCGCGGTCGCCACGACATCGGCGTCGCCGGGCTCGAAGCTCCCACCTGGGAAAGCGATCTGACCCGGGTGATGGCGCAGCTCGGTGGAGCGCAGCACGAAGAGCAGCGGGACCCCGGGAGTCGTCGGGTCGCAGAGCAGGAGGACCGATGCCGGACGCAAGGTCGCGGGTGCAAGCGGCAACGCGGAGCCGGGCATGTGCACCGCCACGCGCAGGCGGTCGATCACCGAGCCTCCGGTCACGTGGTGACCCGCCGAGCGGCGGGCGGCGTCGTAGGCTTGTGGCGATGAACAGCGAGTCCGCCGGCGGGGCGAAGCCACGCCGGCGCTGCGCACGCTGCGGCGGTGAGCTGCGCTTCTCGCACCGCGAGTATGCGGGGAAGGGAACGTCTGCCGCCGTGCTGCGCTGCGCGGCGTGCGGGGACGTCGTTCGTGACGCCGCACGCGAGGCGGTGCAGGCGACGCAACGCCATACGTCCAAGCGTCATCGCGACCTCGAGGCCGGCCCCCCAGCGAACCCGGTGCTCGACCCGAGCATCGCCGCGCGGCTTCTCGAATCCACGCGCAACTCGAGCTGAATCATCCCGCCGCCGCGGCGGCTGCGCTCGGCGCCGGGGCGAATCGCTCGAACCACTCGAGAATGCCGGCGTTCACCGTGTCTCGGTCGACGTCGACCGAGATCGCGTGGCCGCTTCGCGGGAGCATGAGGAGGCGGACGTCCTCGCTGGCGATGAGCCGGCGGGCGATCTCTCGCGCGCAGCGGGGGTCGATCGATCGATCGCGCTCCCCATGGATGACCAGCACCGGTGCCCGCACCTGCGGCAGGCCGTCCCGAACGACGGCGCAGAGACGGCGGAGCTCGTCGATGCTGCGCGTCGGGCGCAGCCCGTAGCTGTACAGCTCCTCGACGGCGCCCGGGTGCCAGAGATCGATGTCGTCGCCCGCGCGGTGCCATCGGACCACACGCTTGATGAGGGGGAGCAGTGGTGGCAGCGGCCCGCTCAGCCAGACCGGCGCGGCGAGGCTGGCGACGGCCCGGACCCGGAGGTCACGCTCGGCCAGGTTGAGCGCGAGCGCGCCGCCCATCGACTGGCCGGCGACCACGACATCCGGACATTCACGTGCGAGCTCATCGAACGCGGCGGCGACGCACGCCGCCCAATCCTGCCAACGGGTTCGCTCGAGCTCGTGCGGGGTCGTGCCATGGCCGGGCAGCACCGGGGCGTAGCAGCGAAATCCGTGCGCCGCGAGCGATTCGCCGAGGAGGCGCAGCTCGGGCGGCGTGCCGGCGAACCCGTGGATGAGCAGCGCGCCCCTCGATCCGTCGCCGAGGCGCCAGGGTCGTACCGCCTCCGGGTCGAACGGTTCGAGGGTGCGAGCGGTCATCGCTCCGAGTATATGGATCGTCCTCGTCGCGCTCGGTGATACCGTCGCCCGGTGGACGAGGAGGTGATGCGGCAGGCCCTCGAAGCGGTCGTCGCCTGCCGCGGGCTCGATGCCGCGACCGCGCGCTCGGTGATGGACACGATCATGGAAGGGCGCGCCTCACCGGCCCAGGTGGGGGCATTGGTCGCGGCCCTGCGCACGAAAGGCGAGACCGTCGACGAGCTTGCGGGCATGGTCGAGTCCATGCGAGCGCACGCGACCCGGGTGCCGCTTGCGGTCGACGCCGTGGACACCTGCGGCACCGGCGGCGACGGTGCGTTGACGTTCAACATCTCGACCGCCGCCGCGCTCGTCGCCGCGGGCGCCGGATGTCCGGTCGCCAAGCACGGCAACCGGGCCGCGTCGTCGCGCTGCGGGAGCGCCGACGTCTTCGAAGCGCTCGGCGTGGCGATCTCGCTTCCGCCCGACGGCGTGCGGCGCTGCGTCGAGGAGGCCGGCATCGGGTTTCTCTACGCACCCGACTACCATCCCGCGCTCCGCCACGTCGCCCCGGTGCGTCGCGAACTCGGGATCCGGACGGTGTTCAACGTGCTCGGTCCGCTTGCCAATCCGGCGGAGGTGCGCCACCAGGCAGTCGGCGTTGCGAACGGGCGCCTGGCGCCGATGATGGCCGAGGTGCTGCACCGTCTCGGGCATGTCCACGCGCTCGTGTTCACCGGACCCGACGGCATCGACGAGCTCGGCGTTGCCGGGCCCGCGCACTGCTACGAGGTGACGGAAGACGGAGTGCGCGAATCGATGGTCGATCCGCGTGACGCCGGTCTCGACGTCGCGCCGCTCGACACGGTCCGAGGCGGTGACGCCGCCACCAACGCGGCGATCATCACGGCGGTGCTCAAGGGTGAGACGGGGCCGCGGCGTGATGTCGTGCTGCTCAACACCGCCGCCGTGCTGGTGGCCGCCGACCGTGTGTCCACGTTGCGCGACGGGGTGGCGGTCGCCGCGGAATCCATCGATTCGGGCGCGGCCATGCGGTCGCTCGAGAACCTGGCGCGCGTGTCCAACGGGGCCGCCGCGTGAGCCGTGCGTCGGTCCTGCTCCGGCTGCAGCAGGTCGACGATCGCATCGCATCGCTCCGTTCCGAGATCAACACCGTCGATGCGTCGATCCGCGGCGATCCCGAGCTCGACCGCCTCCGCGCCGCGGGGGCCGCCGCGCAGGAGGCGCATCGCGCGAGCACCGCGCGTGCCGAATCCGCTGAGCGAGAGGCTGCGACGCTCCAGGCGCGCGCGCGCGAGCTGGATCGGCGGCTCTACGGCGGATCGGTGCGCAATCCCGCCGAGCTGATGGAGATGCAGCGTGAGCTCGAGGCGCTCCGGGGACGTCTGTCGACTGCGGAGGACGACCTGCTCGAGCGCATGGAGCAGGTCGAACTCGGCGCTCGGAGTCGTGCACAGCACGTCGGCGGACGTCACCGCGCGCGAGACGCACCGTGGCAGCGTCATGGAGCCACTCCGAGCGCGTCACGCCAAACTCGTCGCGGAGCTGGACTCCGCGAACGGCGAACGCGACTCGCTGCGAGCCGAGGCTGAGCCGGGTGACCTGTCGCTCTATGAGCGCATCGCCTCGCACCGGCGCCCGGCGGTCACCGGTCTCGTGGATAACTCGTGTGGCGGCTGCCATCTCCCAGTGTCGAACGAGGAACGCCGCGCGGTGCGGACGGGCACCGGCCTCACGCAATGCGCGAACTGCGACAGGATCCTCGCGCCATGAGCGGCACCGTGATCGCGTACACCGACGGCGCGTGCTCCGGAAACCCGGGTGTCGGGGCGTGGGCATACCGTCTGGAATGGCCGGACGGGCGCATCGATGAGGCCGCCGGCGGCGACCTCGCCACCACCAACAATCGCGAGGAGCTGAAGGCGGTGCGCGAAGCGTTGCTGATGATCCGCGCGCGCATCGGTGACGATCCCGGCTGGCGGATCATCATCCGCACCGACAGCCTCGGGGTCATCAACTGGCTCACGAGAGCGTGGAAGCGCACGAAGAACCTCGACCTCTACCCGTCGATCGATCCGCTGATCGACCCCAGGGTGCGGTTCGAGCACGTTCGCGGTCACAGCGGGATCCCGGGCAACGAGCGCGTCGACACCCTCGCGGTGGAGGAGACGCAGCGAATGATCGCCGTGCGAGCCGGCGGGCCCTGAAGAAACGAGTGCAAGCCGGCCGATAAGCCGGGTTCTGTCCCCGTCCGCACGGCGGGCGGGGGACGGTCATCCATCTGGGACGCCGGTTGCCCGGCGCCTCGAGCGGCCCACCTGAGACACGGGGAGCGAGCAACTCCTGGGCGCCGAGGCGCTCGGTCTCTGTTCGGCCTTGCTCCGGGCGGGGTTTACCTGGTCGGCCGGTCACCCGGCCGCCGGTGGGCTCTTGCCCCACCATTTCACCGTTGCCTCGGACGAATCCGGGGCTGTGTCTTTTCTGTGGCACTCTCCTTCGGGTCACCCCGACTGGGCGTTACCCAGCGCCCTGCTCTGCGGAGCCCGGACTTTCCTCGAGCGTGTTGAGCGCTCGCGACCGTCTGGCCGGCTTGCACGACGAGTCTATCCTCTGTCGCTGCGGATCACAGGACAGGAGGCAACGAAGACGTGGACCGACGTCTGATGCTGCACGCCGGCGGCGACATCAGCTCGGCGGTGCCCGAGATGCTCGAGCACTTCCGGGGCGCGCAGCGCGCGGTGATGATCCCCTACGCGGTGAGCGACCACGACCGCGTCACCGACCGCGTCGGCGACCTGCTGAGCTCGATCGGCGTCGGCCTCACGGGGCTGCACACGGTTGCCGATCCTGTGGCGGAGATCGCCGAGGCCGGGGCGATCATCGTGAGCGGCGGCAACACGTTCCGCCTGGTGAACGCGCTGCACCGTCTGGCGCTGATCGAGCCGGTGCGGCAGGCGATCGCGCGCGGCGTGCCGTACTTCGGCGCGAGTGCGGGAGCGAACGTCGCATGCCCCTCGCTTCGCACCACCAACGACATGCCGATCGTGCAGCCGCCGAGCTTCACGGCCTTCGGCCTCGTGCCATTCCAGATCAACCCGCACTACATCGACCCGCCGCCACCGGAGGCGCGGGTGGGCGAGACACGCGCGGAGCGCCTGGCGGAGTTCCTCGAGGAGAACGATGTCGACGTCGTCGCGCTGCGGGAGCAGAGCTGGCTCGCCGTCGCGGGCTCCTCGATGACGCTGCGCGGCACCGGAGGGGCGGTCCTGTTCCGGCGCGGCGCGGATCCGGAGCAGCTCCGCGGCGGGGCCAACCTCTCCCACCTGCTGGCCGGAATGCCCCGCTTCGACGCCTGACGCCGCCCCCGACGACTCAAGCGTACATTTGTTTGCGTTGACGCCTCACCACACACCTGTTAGGGTTCGGCCCGCTGGTGGAGAAAAGTGGTGAGTAGTGGGGAATCGAGGTGTCGGCGGTGGTGAACGAGCAAACGCAGAGCGAAGTTCAGGTTACCCCTGAACTCTGCGGCACGTATCGCCATCACGTCGACGAGAAAGGCCGGGTGGCCATCCCCGCCCAGCTCCGGCGTCACCTCCCCGAGGGCAGCGTCGTCTCCCCGGGTCCCGACGCCCGCCTCATGATCTGGCCACCCGCCGCCTGGGCGATGCAGAAGGAGCTCTTCCGGCGCACCGCCGAGACCCCCGCCCAGGAACGGCACTTCATGCGCCGGCTCAGCGGGAACGCCTACCCGTTCGAGGTCGACGCCCAGGGGCGGCTTCTCCTGTCCGCGCGGCAGCGGGCCTTCGCCGGGATCACCGACACGGTGGTGTTCGTCGGGCTCGGCGACGGGGTCGAGATCACCGCCGACGTGCTCTGGCAGTCGGAGCACTCCGATCCGGACCCCGACGAGTACACGCGGGTCTGGGACCTCGTCCATCAGCGCGGAACGTCCGCCTCACCGTCGCCGGCGTGAGCGCCCCAGACGGAGCCGACTCGACATATGACCATCCCCTTGCCGATCGTGGCCGACATGGAGATGTTGAACGGCGCCACGCCCGGTGTCCCGGCGCCTGACGGCGCGGGCCACCGGCCGGTCCTTCTCACACCCCTCATAGAGAGCCTGCAGCCCCGGCCGGGGCAGATCGCCGTCGACGCCACGCTCGGCGCCGGCGGGGTCACGGCCGCGCTCCTCGAGCGCGTCTCCCCAGGCGGCCGCGTGATCGCCATCGATCGCGATCAGCGCGCGGTCGAGGCGGGACGCCTCCGCTTCAGCGGACGCGGCGACGCGATCCAGATCGTCCAGGGCGATTTCGCCGACCTCGAGGCGCTCGTCCACGCGCAGGGCGTGGCCGGCGCGGATGTCGTCGTCTTCGACCTCGGGATCTCCTCGATCCAGCTCGACGACCCGGCCAGAGGTTTCAGCTTCCGTCTCGACGGTCCGCTCGACATGCGAATGAATCCAAGCTCCGGCATGACGGCCGCGCAGTTGGTCGATTCGCTGACCGCCGACGAGCTGGCGTCGCTGATCCGCGACTACGGGGACGAGCGTTTCGCCCGTCCGATCGCGAATCGGATCGCCAGGTCCCGGGAGCTCGTGCCGCTCACCACCACGACGCAGCTCCGCGAGCTCGTCGAGCAGGTGGTGCCGCGGCGGTTCTGGCCGAAGCGGATTCACCCGGCGACGCGCACGTTCCAGGCGCTTCGCATCGCCGTGAACCACGAGCTCGAAAGCCTCGAGCGAGGTCTGCAGGCAGCAATCAGCATCCTCCGGCCCGGTGGGCGTCTTGGGGTCATCTCCTTCCACTCCCTCGAGGACACCATTGTCAAGAACGCACTCCACGTCGCAGCACAGAACTGTGTATGTCCGCCCCAACAGCCCCACTGCACCTGCGTCCACCGGGCCACCCTTTTTCTCCTCACCCGCAAGGTGATCCGGCCGGATGCGGCCGAGCTGGCCTCCAATCCGAGGTCGCGCTCCGCTCGCCTGCGAGTGGCTGAGAAGCTCGCGCCGCAAGGCTGACCAACTCTTTCGAATCTCACCGTCCCCCCAGGGGGAAGCCGTGCTCGACGCGGCTTCCCCCGCCACCCCTTCGCCGTCCCGGCACCGTCGGTGCCAGCTCCATCGTCCATCTCAACGCCTCACCACTGGAGACCAGGGCAGTGCCCCATCGACATCCCGCGCACGGCGCCGACCGTTCCACCGCCCCCGCATCGGACGGTGTCGACGACGTCCCGTTCGAGCCATCCGTGCGTCGATTTCGCATCCGGCGCGGCGGGCCGCGCACGCCGCTGCCGCTGCTCCCCGTGATCGCGATCGCCGCGGGGATCGGCATCGCGTACGTCAACCAGACTGCCCACGTCACCACCGCGACCTACCAGGCGACCCGTCTCGCGGCGGAGCAGCAGCAGCTGGCCGCGCAGGCGGGGCAGCTCAACGACGAGCTCGCGCGGCTCCAGTCGTCGGAGCGGATCATCGCGGCGGCACAGCACCTCGGCATGCACCCGGCGGCACGCTGGGCATTCGTCGAAGCCGGTCCCTCGCATGTGATCACCGCGCCCGGTGACCAGCTCACCGCGAGCCAGAGCTCGAGCACCCTCGAGCAGCTGGTCGCCGGCCTCGCCGGAGCCTTCGGCGGCGGCACCTCCGGTCGATGAGCACACGCCGTCGTTCCCCGCGGACGGCGGGAACCAACGGCGTACGCGTCTTCGCCGACTCGCCTGACGTCAGGCGGCGCGGCCTCTGGCTGGTGCTGGCATTCCTGGCGATGGCCACCGCGGTCTTCGGGCGGCTCATCCAGATCCAGGTGATCCAGGGCAAGGCGCTCGCGTCGGAGGCGGCGTCGACGCACACCACCTCGGTCACGCTCCACGCCACCCGCGGGATCATCCTGGATCGCAACGGACGGGTCCTCGTGAGCAACGTCCAGGTGTTCGACGTCTTTGCCGACCCGGCCCTCATCAGTGCCGGGGATCGCGATTCGGTTGCGGGGATGATCGCGCCGATCCTCCAGGTGAGCACGGCGCAGGTGCTCAAGGCGATCGACCAGAACAATCAATTCGACTATCTCGCCAAGGGCGTCTCGCAGGACGTGAACGAGAAGCTCCAGGCGCTCCGGCTCAGCGGCATCGGGACGGTGCCGTCAGAGGAGAGCCTGTACGATCCGTCGCCGGTGCCGGGCGACTCGTTCGCAGCCAACCTGCTCGGCTTCGTCAATGCGAACGGCACCGGTCAGTACGGGCTCGAGGGCTACTACAACTCGATCCTCTCGGGGATCAACGGGCACGAGTCGACGCTGACCGACGTCAACGGCAACGCCATCGTTTTGGGGCGCCAGCAGAAGGTACCTGCCAAGAATGGCGATAACCTGGAGCTGGGCCTCGATTCGCAGATCCAGTACGACGCCGAGATCGCCATCGCCGACGGGGTCAACTCGACGAAGGCGACATCGGGGACGCTGATGGTCATGGACACGAAGACCGGGGCGATCCGAGCGTGGGCGCAGTATCCGTCGTACAACGCCGACGCCTTCGGCAACGCCGACGTCGCGGACTTCCGTGACCTCGCCGTCTCACAACCCTACGAGCCCGGATCCGTCATGAAGGTGGTGACCTTCGCCGGCGGCCTCAACAACAACGCCTTCACCCCGGCCACCGTCATCGACGAGCGCCAGCAGCGCATCGACGGGTTCCTCATCCACGACTGGGACGGCCACTCGCACGGCAAGGTCACGATGCAGTTCGTCCTCGACGACTCCCTCAACAACGGTGCGATCGACGCTCAGCGCATGGAGGGGGCCAACGCCTTCTACTCCAACCTCCTCGCGTTCGGCATCGGCGCGCCGACCGGCGTCGACCTTGCGGGCGAGGTGAACGACCCGTTGCCGCCGCAGTCGAAGTGGAACGAGTTGAAGTACGCGACCGCCTCGTTCGGTCAGGGCGTCGTCGCCACCCCCGTGGAGATGCTCGCCGCCATCAACGCGGTCGCCAATGGGGGCGTGTGGGTGCAGCCGCACGCCGTCGACGCGATCGTCAACCCCAACACGGGGACGACAACACCGGTCACGCCGGTCACCCGGAGGGTGATGGCGCCGGCGGCGGCTGCGACGCTCGAGCACATGATGGTCGGCGTGGTCAACGACCCGCACGGCGAGGGGTTCAAGGCGAAGATCCCCGGATACAGCACCGAGATCGCCGGCAAGACCGGGACCGCGCAGGTGGCGCTCCCGGGCGGGAAGGGCTACGGGTCCAACGTCGTGGCATCCTTCGTCGGATTCATGCCTGCCACGAACCCCCAGTTCACGATGATGGTGATCCTCAACGATCCGCAGACCCCGCTCTCGGTCCGGTTCGGATCGCTGCTCGCCGCGCCGATCTGGAAGCAGATGGCCGAGATGATGATCGACCAGTGGCGGATCGAGCCGTGAGGCAGGCGATCGTCGTCGGCGTGATCGCGTTCGCCGTGGGGGTGATCCTGTACCCGGCGTTCATCGGGCTGCTGGTGCGCTCGAGGGCGCGTCAGCACGTCGCGTCGTACAGCCCCGCCACGCACCGGGCCAAGGAGGGGACGCCGACCATGGGCGGGGCGCTCTTCTGCCTGGTGGCGATCGTCGCCTGGCTTGCCGTCGACCGCTCGAGGGCCGGGTTCCTCGTCGTCTTCGCGCTCGCGGCCGGGGCGATCGCCGGCGGGCTCGACGATGTCATCAACATCCGGGACATCTCCAGGATGGGGCTCTCCGTGTGGCAGAAGCTGAGCCTGCAGGCCGTCATCGGCGTGCTCGTCGGCGTGGGCCTCACGATCGCCGGCTTCACGCAGCAGTTCTTCCCGGGGCTCGGCGCGCCCGATCTCGGCTGGGGGCTTGCGGTGGTCGCGGCGATCGCGGTGGTGGCGAGCAGCAACGCCGTCAACCTCACCGACGGTGTCGACGGGCTCGCGGCCTCGTGCATGGCGCTCGTGCTCGTCGGGATCTCGATCATCGCGGTCAGCCGCGACGACCTGCCGGTGGCGATCATCGCCGCGGCGCTCGCGGGCGCGGTCGTGGCGTTCCTCATCTTCAACTGGTTCCCGGCGCGCGTCTTCATGGGGGACGCCGGGTCGCTCGCCCTCGGTTGCGCCCTGGTGGCGCTCACCGCGGAGCTCCACCTGATCTGGCTGCTCCCCGTGATCGGCATCGTGTTCGTGGTCGAGGCGGCGAGCGTCGTCATCAACGTGACCGCCATCCGGCGCTTCGGCCGTCGCGTCCTTCGAGCAAGCCCGATCCATCATCACTTCGAGGAGCTCGGGCTTCGCGAGCAGCGGCTCGTCGCATGCTTCGCCGCCGCCGCCGCGCTCGGCACCGCGGTGACCGTGCTGTTCGCCCGGGTTGCCGGCGTGGCCTCGTGACGGACCACCCGGTCGTGGTGATCGGCGCGGGACGGAGCGGCTTCGCGTGCGCGGCGACGCTGGCACGCGAGGGCCATCACGTGGTGCTCGTCGATCGCGCCGACACTCCCGAGCTCCGGGAGCGCACCGCGATGCTGCCGGAATCGGTGGAGGTTCGCCTCGGCGGCTACGGGGTGGACGTTGCGGTGGACGCGCTCATGGTCTGCCCGAGCCCGGGGGTGCCCTGGGACGCACCGGAGCTCGAGGCGGCACGCGCCCACGGCGTCCCGGTGCGCAGCGAGATGGACCTGGTCTTCGAACGCTGCCGCGCGCGGATCTGCGGGATCACCGGCACCAACGGCAAGACGACCACCACAGCGCTCGTCGCGGCGATCCTCGAGCGCGCGGGGGAGCGCGTGCACCTGGGCGGCAACATCGGGGTGCCGATGCTGGACCGGCTCGACGCGGTGGCGCCCGGCGACTGGGTGGTGCTCGAGCTCTCCTCCTTCCAGATCGAATCGGTGCGCGAGCCCCGCTGCGCGATCGCCTGCGTGCTCAACGTCACCCCCGATCACCTGGACCGGCACGGCGACTTCGCCGCGTACGCGGAGACCAAACGCAGGCTGGTGCGGTTCGCGCTCGACGATGCCGTGCTCGGCTTCGACGATCCGGTCACGAGGGAGATGGCGAGCGTCGCACGCTCCCGCGTTCGCTACTTCGGCCTGCAGCCCGGCATCGAGGATGGGGCGACCCGGCACGGCGGTGACGTGGTCGGCGTCGAGGCGGGTGTCGCCGCGCGCATGTTCCCCGTTGCCGACATCCCCCTCTTCGGGGAGCACAACCTCGAGAACGTGCTCGCGGCGGTGGCGGTCGCCCGCGCGGCCGGCGTCGAGGGCTCGCCGATCGCCGGCGCCGTGCGGGACTTTCAGCCGGTGGCCCACCGCCTCCAGGCGGTTCGGGACGACGGCGGCATCCTCTGGGTGAACGACAGCAAGGCGACCAACGTCGACGCCGCGGTCGCGGCGCTCCGCTCCTTTCCGGGGCGCACGATCGTGTGGATCGGAGGCGGCAAGGGCGCCGGAACCTCGATCGAGCCGCTTGCGGACGAGGTCGTGCGCCACGCGCGGCTCGCCGTGCTCAACGGCGCGAGCGCGATGGAGCTCGATGCGGCGCTCGCCGCACGAGGGTTCGCCGCCCGGATCGTCGTGGCGACGCTTGCCGACGCGGTGATCGCGGCGGCGGGGGTGGCGCAGCAGGGCGACGTGGTGCTCCTCGCTCCTGGATACAAGAGCTTCGACCAGTTCCACAACTTCGAGGAACGGGGCGACGCGTTCGCCGGCGCGGTCCGCGGGCTCGCCGCACATCCCGTGAGCAACGCCTGATGGCAGCGCGCGCGGGCAGGCTCACCGGGCTGGCCGGACGCTGGCGCGCCGGCGGCCGGGTCGCCGGTGCCTTCGCCGCCGCCGATCGTGTCGCCGCGGCAGCGGGGGTCGACGGGTGGCTGATGATCGTCGTGGTCGGGCTCGTCGGATTCGGTCTCGTCATGGTCTACAGCGCGTCCGAGGCGCTCGGCTACCTCTGGTACAACGACCCCAACTACTTCTTCGCCCACCAGCTCCTCGGCGCGGTGATGGGGGGAGTCGGGCTCGTCGTGGCCGCGCGCTTCGACTACCACCGCCTCTCGAGGCTGGCTCGCCCGGTCATGTTCCTCGTGCTCCTGCTCCTCCTGGTGGTGCTCGTCCCGCACGTCGGCGCCCAGCACTTCGGGGCGCAGCGGTGGTTCCAGATAGGCCCGCTGTCCGTGCAGCCGTCCGCGATCGCGGTCGGCGTCGCGGTGGTCTTCTTCGCCCGCTGGCTCACCGACCGCGAGGGCTCGGTGCGCAGCCTTCGGGGGGTTCGCGACTACCTCATCGTGCTCGGGATGCTCCTCGCGCTCGTCCTGGCCGAACGCGACCTCGGCAGCTCGATCGTCATCGCCACGACCGCCCTGATCCTGCTGGCGCTCGCCGGCGCCCGGAAGCGGCACCTCGTCCTCATCGTCGCGATGTTCGGCGTGGCGGGCGTCGCCCTCGTCGGGCTCGTCTCCTATCGCGCGGATCGGCTCGCCCACTTCCTCAACCCGTGCGCGGACGCCCTCGGGTCGGGGTTCCAGAACTGCCAGGCGCTCTACGCCTTCGGCTCCGGCGGGATCTTCGGGGTCGGCCTCGGCAACTCGGTGCAGAAGTACGAGTGGCTGCCCGAGGCGCACACCGACTTCATCTTCGCGATCATCGGCGAGGAGCTCGGGCTGATCGGAACCGTCGCGGTGCTCGGGGCGTTTCTCTTCCTGGCGTGGCGCGGTGTGCGCGCCTCGCTGCGCGCGCCGGACCGATTCGGCGCCCTGCTCGCGGGAGGCATCACATCGTGGATCTGCATGCAGGCGTTCATCAACGTGAGCGCCGTGACCGGGGTCATCCCGACGACGGGCATCCCGCTGCCCTTCATCAGCTACGGTGGCACCTCGCTGGCGACCTCCCTCGTGGGCATGGGCATTCTGCTCAACATCTCCGCCCAGGGCCGCCGGCAGGGAGCGACGAATCGTGCGCACGTTGATCGCCGGGGGGGGTACTGGGGGCCACCTGACCCCGGCACTGGCGGTCGCCCTGGCGCTGCGCGACGCACGACCTGACGCGGAGGTGGCCGTGGTCGGCCGCCGCGACGGGGTGGCCGAGCGCCTGGTGGTCGCGGCGGGACTTCGCCTGGAGACCCTGGACGTGAGCGGCGTGCACGCGGGCACCCCGGGCGGCATGGCTCGGGCGGCAAGCCAGCTGACCCGGGCCACCCTCGAGGCCCGACGCCTGGTGCGGCGGATGCGACCCGACGTCGTGGTCGGCTCGGGTGGCTACGTCTCGGTGCCCGTGGTCGTCGCCGCGCTCGCCCAGCAGATTCCCGTGGTGCTGCTCGAGCAGAACGCCGTCCCGGGCAGGGCGACCCGGCTGCTCGCCCGGCGAGCGCGGGTTGTCGCCGCCTCGTTCGCCGAGACCGCCCGGTACCTGCCCCACGCCCGAGTGGTCCACACCGGCAACCCGATCCGCGCGGAGGTGCGGTCCGTGCGCCCGCGTCCGATCGGCGACCGCCTCCGCTCGATCCTGGTGACCGGGGGGTCGCAGGGTGCGCGGCGCCTCAACCGGGCGGTGACCGGCTCCATGGTGAAGCTGCTGAGCGACGACCCGGAGCTTCGCATCGTGCATCAGTGCGGCAGCCTCGATCACGAGGCGGTCGCCATCGCCGCGGCGGCCCTGCCGCCCGCGCTCGCCGCCCGGTACACGGAGGATGCGTTCTTCGACGACATGGCGGCTCGCATGGCGGCCAGCGATCTCGTGGTCATGCGCGCCGGAGGATCGTCCATCGCCGAGTGCGCGGTCCTCGGACGACCGATGATCGTGGTGCCGTACCCGCACGCCGGCGGCCACCAGCGGCACAACGCGGCGCCCTACGCCGACGCGGGCGCGGCGCTGATCATCGATGACGCCGAGTGCACCCCCGCCCGGCTCGGCGCCGAGATCGGCGCGCTGATCGCCGATCCTCCGCGCTGGCGGCGCATGGCCGCGGCGAGCGCCGCCCTCGGCCTCCCGGACGCGACCGAATCGGTGGTGCGCCTCATCGTCGAGGCGGCGGGAGCGGGCCGGCGGAGCAGAGCGGCGTGAGCAGACACGTCCATGTGCTGGGCATCTGCGGCTACGCGACCTTCGGCGCCGCGCAGCTGGCGCTGGATCGCGGGGATCGGGTCACGGGCTCGGACGACCACGCGTATCCGCCGATGAGCGACGCCGTCACCGCGGCGGGCATCCGGTGGGAGAACCGGAGCGATCCTGCGAATCTCGACCGCTGGGGGGTGCCCGATCTGGTCGTCGTCGGGAACCAGACTCGTCCGTCCAACCCGGAGCTTGCGGCCGTACGAGAGCGCGGCCTCCCGTGCGTGAGCGAGATCGAGTTCTATGTCAGCCTCGCCGGGCAGCGGACCCGGCTCACCGTCTGTGGCACCCATGGCAAGACCACCACGTCGGCGCTTCTCGTCCACATCCTCGAGCGCGCCGGCCTCGACCCCGGGTTCCGGCTGGGCTCCACATCGCTCGACCTGGGCGGCACCTCGCGGCTCGGCACCGGGCCGTTCGTCTTCGAGGGCGACGAGTACACGTCGGCGCCCTGGGATCGGCGTCCGAAGTTCCTCCACACGCGGCCGCACGCCGCGTGCGTCACCCGCCTCGAGCTGGACCATCCCGACGTGTACGCCGATCTCGACGCGTATCGCGCGCCGTTCATCGAACTCGCCTCGACGATGCCGGCATCGGGCATGCTCGCGCTCTGCGCCGATGACCCGGAGTGCCTTGCGCTGCGCTCCGCCGCCAGCTGCGTTGCAGTCACCTATGGCACGAATCCGGAGAGCGACTGGCGCATCCTCGACGCGCGCGAGCAGCACGGCCTGCAGCGCTTCGCGGTGCAGCGCGAGGGGGTCGCACCGCTGGAGGTCCGCCTCACGTTTCCCGGGATCCACAACGCGCAGAACGCGTGCGCGGCGCTGATCCTCGCGGAGCAGGTGGGCGTCGGCGCCGAGGTCGCCGCCGCATCGTGCGCCGACTTCCGAGGGCCGGCGCGCCGCTTCCAGATCCTCGGTGACATCAACGGGGTGACCGTGGTCGACGACTATGCGCACCACCCGACCGAGGTTGCCGCTGCGATCGACGCCGCCCGCCAGCGATATGCGGGACACCGGCTGATCGCGATCCACACGCCGCACACGTACTCCCGGGTGAGCCGTCTCCTCGAGGACTACCGCACCAGCTTCGCGGGAGCCGACGTCGTGGTGATCGGCCCCATCGAGGAGGCGCGCGAGCGGGGGATGCCGAAGATCGTGTCGAGCGATGATGTCGCGGCACGGGTCGGCGCGCACGCGGAGGTCCATGTTGTCGCGTCGAGTGAGGAGGCACTCGACGTGGTCACCCGGATGACCCGTCCGGGAGACGTCGTGCTCGTGCTCTCCCTCGGTGGCTTCGACAAGCTGGCGCCGCGGCTGCGCGGCGCCCTGGAGGCGCATGGTGTCCGGCGGTGACTGGCTCGACACGGTCCCCGGCGTGCGGCGCGACGAGTCCCTCGCGCGCCACAGCCAGTTCGGCGTCGGCGGTCCCGCGCGGTGGTTCACCACCACGCACGACGCGGCCGCGCTGGGCCGGTTGCTCGCGCGCTGCCACGACACGGGAGTTGTCGTGACCATGCTGGGGGCCGGGAGCAACACGCTCATCGGCGACGGCGGCATCGACGGGCTGGTGATCCGCCACGACGACCGGACGCTGCGGGTGATCGATGACGGCAGCGTCGAGCTCGGCGGCGGTTGCATGATGCCGCGCGTGGCGCTCGACTGCGCTTCGCGGGGCATCGCGGGGCTCGAGTTCGGCATCGGGGTGCCCGGCACCTGCGGGGCGAGCGTGTATGGCAACGCGGGCGCCTTCGGCACCGAGATGGCGGACGTCGTCATCGACTGCACGGCCCTCGATCCGGCCGGCCATCCGCTGACGCTCACCGCCGCGGAGTGTGGTTTCGCGTACCGCCATTCGCGTTTCAAGGACGACCTCCGCGACCATGTTGTGGTGAGCGCCAGGCTGCGCGTGCATCGCGAGGACGCCGCGGCCGTCCGCGCGCGCACGGATGCGATCCAGAGCCAGCGCAAAGCCTCGCAGCCGTATGGCATCCGGAGCCTCGGCAGCGTCTTCAAGAACCCGCCCGACGACAAGGCGGGACGCCTCGTGGAAGCGGCGGGGCTCAAGGGACGCCGCCTCGGTGGCGCGCAGATCTCGCCGAAGCACGCCAACTTCATCGTGAACGTCGATCACGCGACCGCCGCGGATGTGCTCGAGCTCGTAGCACTCGCCCACGCGGAGGTGCGCACGCGGTTCGGGATCGACCTCGAGCGCGAGATCATCGTGGTCGGGCGGCAGGAGTTGCAGCCGATCGCGAGCGGTGTCCCGTGAGCGGCGCGATCAGGGTCGGCGTCTTCTTCGGCGGACGGTCGGTCGAGCACGAGGTCTCGGTGATCACGGCCCAGCAGGCGATGGCGGCGATGCCCGCCGACCGGATGACGCCGGTGCCCGTCTACATCGCCAAATCCGGCGCCTGGTACACGGGAACGCCGCTCCTCGACCTCGAGCGCTATCGCGACATCGACCGGCTCATCGCCGCGTCGACCCGGGTCACCATGCATCCGGAGCCCGGGGCCGGCGGGGAGCTCGTCGACGCCGCCTCTCGCCGGGGGCTGCTCGGCGGCGCGCCGCGCGCGGCCGCACAGTTCGACATTGCGCTGCCCCTCATCCACGGGTCGAACGGGGAGGACGGCACGCTGCAGGGTCTCCTCGAGCTGGCGGGTGTCGCGTACTGCGGGTGCGGTGTGGCCGCGGCGGCGGTGAGCATGGACAAACGGCTGGCGCGGACGACGCTCCGCGGCGCGGGAGTCCCCGTGCTCGATGACGTCGCCGTGTCGCGCGCCCGCTGGCGCGATGGCGCCGAGGTGATGTGCGCGGAGCTCGAGACGCATCCCGGCTATCCGATGTACGTGAAGCCGCGAACCCTCGGCTCGAGCATCGGCGTGGTGCACGTCATCGATCGCCGGCAGCTGCTCGACGCCCTCGACCTCGCGTTCCGGTACGACGCCGACGTCCTCGCCGAGCCCGCGCTCGAGGGGATCGTCGAGATCAACTGCTCGGTCCTCGGCTCCGGGGAAGACGTGCGCGTCTCGGTGTGCGAGCAGCCCGTGAGCAGCGGCACGCTGAGCTATGCCGACAAGTACCTGAGCGGTGGCAAGGGGAAAGCCGCCGCGAAAGGGCCCGCGACGGGCATGAAGAGCGCGCAGCGGATCATCCCTGCGCCCATACCCGAAGCACTTGCCACGCGCATCCAGGACGCGGCGGTCGCCGCCTTTCGCGCGATCGGCGCCGCGGGGGTGACGCGCGTCGACTTCCTCGTCGACCTGGAGCGGGATTCGTTTGTCGTCAACGAGCTGAACACGGTGCCCGGCTCCCTCGCGTTCTATCTCTGGGAGGCGTCGGGACTGCCCTTCGAGGACCTGCTGCTCCGGCTGGTCGATCTCGGCATGGCGCGGCATCACGAGCGGCAGGAGACGACCTTCTCCATCGACACGTGGCTGCTCACCGGCAAGCCGGCCTGAGCGCCGCCCGGGGCGGAGTGTCGCCGGCATGAGCGAACGCGTTTCGGAGGTCCCGGCCGCACAGGTGCGGGTCCGCGGCGCCGGACTGCCCCTGCTGCTGCTGCACGGCTGGGGGGTCAGCGGGGAGCTCTTCGTGCCGATCCTCGATGCGCTGCAGCCGGGGCGGGAGCTCATCGTTCCGGACGTCCCCGGCTTCGGCGGCACTCCGGAGCCCGACGTCCCGTGGTCGGCGCACGAGTACGCGGCGTGGTGCTTCGCGCTGCTCCAGCGTCTCGGGATCGAGCGTTGCGACGTCATCGGCCACTCCAACGGCGGCCGCATCGGGATCGTGATGGCCGCCTCGCACCCGGAGCGGATCCGCAGGTTGGTGCTGACCGGCAGCGCCGGGATCCGTCCGCGCCGAACCGTCCGCGACACCGTGCGCGTCCGCTCGTACAAGGCGCTCCGTGCGGTGGAGCGCACCGGCGCGCTGCCCGGCGCGCTCCGTCGCGGCGCGGGGCGCCGCGCGGACATGCGCGGCTCGGTCGACTATCGCGCGGCGTCGGGGACGATGCGGGGCACGCTCGTCCGGCTCGTCAACGAGGACCTCCGCTCGCTGCTCCCGGAGGTGCGCGTGCCGACGCTGTTGATCTGGGGCGAGCAGGACACCGAGACGCCGCTGGCCGACGGCCGGCTGATGGAGCGCCTCATCCCCGATGCCGGCCTCGTGGTGTTCGAGGGCGCGGGTCACTACGCGTACCTGGAGCAACCCGTCCGCTTCTGCACGATCGTCGACGTCTTCCTCCGCGATCAGGCGACCGGAGCGGTGTCGTGAGCCCGCTGCTCGGCCCGCTCGTCGCGATCGCGGCGGTGATGTGGCTCATCCTCGTCGCGCGCATCGTGCTCGTCGCCGCGCGCATGTTCCAGATCGAGGAGTACGAGTCGATCCGGTTCCTGCGCTGGGGGCTGACCCGCGAGTGGCTCGCCCATCGGGCGGTGTGGCTCGGGCTCGGTGTTGCGGTGATCGCGTTCGCCGTCGCGGCGGTCTTCCCGGCGGCGCGACCGGTCGCGATCGCCGTTGCGTGGCTGGCGTCCGCCGCGGCGGCGCAGGTGACCTGGCGCTGGACCGCGGCCAAGCGGCCGCTCGTGATGACGGCCAGGATGCGGCGCCTGCTGGTCGCCGGTGGGTTCCTCGCGGTGATCCTCGCCGCGGGCCTCGCGCTCGGCATCGTGGCACTGCACCCGGTGGTGTCGGTCGTGCTCGTGCTCATCGCGGCAGGGCTCGTGACGTCGCTCAGCGAGGTCCTCCTCGTTGCTGCCAATGTTGTCACGAAGCCCGCCGAGGCTCGGATCCGCCGTCACTACCTCACGCTCGCACAGCGGCGCCTGACCGCGGTCGATCCGCTCGTCGTCGCCGTGGCGGGCAGCTTCGGCAAGACCAGCACGAAGCACATCCTGGCGCACCTTCTGGAACCGAGCGTCACGACGCTGCCGACCCGCAAGAGCTTCAACACGCTGATGGGCGTGAGCCGCGTGATCAACGAGGATCTCCTGCCGGAGCATCGCGTCTTCGTCGTCGAGATGGATGCCTACGCGCTGGGGGAGATCGCCGCCATGAGCGCGCTGGTGCACCCGCGTGTCGCGATCACGACCGCCGTCGGCCCGCAGCACATGGAGCGCTTCGGCACGCTGGATCGCATCGCGGACGCGATGTACGAGGTCGTGGCCGCGCTTCCCGACGACGGCGCCTGGATCGTCTACACGGGCGACGATGCGGGTGCGGCGCTCGCCCGGCGCGGGGCTGGAGCGCACCGACGGCTCATCCGATACGCGATCGACGGCGGCGCCGATGCTGTCGATGCCGAGGTGGTCGCCTCGTCGGTGCGCATCGATTCCCACGGCTGCGCGTTTCGATGGCGCTGGGCGGCGGAGGGTCTGGATCGGGCGGTGACGGTGCCGCTGCTCGGCCGCCATCAGGTCGCCAACGCCAGCGCCGCGCTCGCCGCGGTGCACGTGCTCGGCTACTCGATCGACGCCGCCATCGCCGCGGCGGCATCGCTGGCGCCGGTCGAGCACCGCCTGCAGCTGATGGCGACCACCGGGCCGCTGACGGTCATCGACGACTCGTACAACGCGAACCCGGTCGGCGTGCACAACGGGCTCGAGGTGCTCGCGGCGATGACGGGTGGCGCGAAGTTCCTCGTGACCCCGGGGCTCGTCGAGCTCGGCAGCGTCGAGGACGAGGAGAACCGCCGCTACGGGGCCCACGCCGCACAGGTCTGCGACCACGTGATCGTGATGTCGGCGAGGACGAGCGGCGCGCTTCGCGGCGGATTGCGTGAGGGCGGCCTGGGCGACGACCGCGTCCACTTGGTCGACACGCTCGACGAGGCGACGGCCGTGCTCCAGACCTTTGCCCGCCCCGGCGACGTCGTCCTGTTCGCCAACGACCTGCCCGACACGTATCTCCCCGCCGCCCGGGGCGCCCGTGCGAGGCCGGTCACGCCGGCTCCGCCTGGGGGATAATCGAGCGGGCCGCGTGCGGCCGCGACGTTCCACCACACATCTCAGCCTGCGTCCATGCACCGTCCCTCCCGTACTGACCGCGCCTCGTGAGCAGCGACATGCTCGACGAGGAGGCGCGCCACGTCGCCCTCGTCCGCGCGCAGGCGGCGCTCATCGCCGACGCGTCGCGTCCGGTTCGGCGGTTGGCCGTCAGCCCCGGCGTGCGGCTCAACCCATCGCAGCGCAGGCGACGCCACGGACGGGGAGTCCAGCCCCCGCCCACGCCTCAGCCGGCGAGGCGGCGGACCTCCTGGCGGCGGCGGGTGGTCGCGGTCACCGCGCTCGTCGTGCAGCTCACGCTCCTGGGGCTCGCGCTGACGCTGCCGACCTTCCAGGTCCGCTCGGTGACGGTGACCGGCACCCACCTGCTCACCACCGGCGCGGTGGTGGCAGCGGCCGAGGTTCCCGAAGAGAGCATCTTCACCGTCAACGGCGAGGCGATCCAGAGCCGCGTCCTGGCCCTGCCGTGGGTCGAGAACGCCGTCGTCAGCATGCAGCTGCCGGCCACCGTCCGCATCTCGGTCGTCGAGCGGGCCCCGATGCTGCGCATCCGCCGTGACGGGACCGACACCCTGGTCGCATCGGATGGCGCGACCCTCCCGGGGAGCGATGCGACGCCGGCGGCGCGGCGGGGCATCCCGGTGCTCATCGACGATCGCACCGGGACTCCCCAGGCGCTCGACCCCCGGCTCGTGCAGCTGCTCGGGACGATCGCCCAGCGGTTCCACGGGGTGTTCGGGTGCTCGGTCGCGGCGTATCTCTGGGGTGCGGACGACGTCGTGAGCCTCTGGACGAGCGCGGGGTGGCGCGTGGTCCTCGGCCACCTCGACACCGATGCTGCCCTCGCGGGCCTGCCGGCGCAGATCGAGACGCTCGCCGCCCTCAAGGGCCGTCTGGACTTCGCGAAGCCGTCCTTCGGGTACATCGACGTCGAGGCCCCGGCCGACCCGGTGAGCGGCGGGCTTCCCGGGCTCCCCGCCGAGGTGGTCGCAGCGCTCCTGCCGATCGCTCCCGCGGTGCAGCCGTCGCCGGCAGCCTCGGCGGTCCCGCCGCCGACACCCGCGCCCAGTCCGACGCCCTCACCGTCACCCGCTGCAAGCCCGACGGCGGGCACCGTCACGGTCAGCCCGTCGCCGTCACCCTCCGCGTCCCCCTCTCCGTCGCCATCCCCGTGACGGCTCGACCCGGGACCTAACGCACCCGATCCCAGGGCCGCGCGGCACGCAGCGCCGAAAGGATGGCGCGCGTCGCCGGCGAGCGGTTCATCGTGAAGAAGTGGATGCCGGGGGCGCCCCCGGCCAGGAGCTCGGCGCACTGCAGCGTCGCCCACGCCACACCGAGCTGCAGGACGGCGTCGGGATCATCCTGACGCGAGTGCAGCGCCTCGAGCAGGGCATCGGGGATCGTCGCGCCGATCTTCAACGTGAACCGCTTGATCTGGCTCACGTTGGTCACCGGCATGATGCCGGGGATGATCGGCACGGTGATGCCGGCGGCGCGCGCCCGCGCGACGAATTCGAAGTACGGGCGGTTGTCGAAGAACAGGTTGGTGATGAGGTAGCTCGCGCCCATATCGGCCTTGCGCTTCGCTGAGCGCACATCCTCCTGAGCGTCAGCCGACTCGGGATGCTTCTCCGGATAGCACGCGCTGCCGACGCAGAAGCCGTACCTGGACGCGATCAGCTCGATGAGGTCGCTACCGTGCGCCAGCCCTCCCTCGGGGGCGACGAACCGTTCGACGCCGTCGGGTGGATCTCCACGGAGCGCGAGCACGTTGTCGATCCCCGAATCGCGGAGCCGGTCGAGGACCTCGCAGAGGTCGTCGACGGTCGCCTCGACGCACGTGAGGTGCGCCACCGGTTCGATGTCGAGCTCACGCCGGATTCGAGTGACCAGCTCGACGGTACGTGTACGCACCGATCCGCCGGCGCCGTACGTGACCGACACGAAGGTCGGCTCGAGCTCGCGCAGATGCGAGAGCGTCTCGAACAGTTGACGCACCCCGTCGTCGGTCTTCGGGGGGAAGAACTCGAACGAGAACACCGGCTGCTGCCGTCGTTCAAGCACGGTATCGAGACGCATCGCGCACCATGCTACGGTCCGCCAATGCTGGCGGTGTATGCGGCGGCGGTGGGTGGCGAGGACCCGCTCGCGAACCTCGCCATCGGAGAGATGCCGGCGCCCGAGACGCGTCCCGGGTGGGCGCTGGTCAAGATGCGCGCCGCGTCGCTCAACCATCACGACCTCTGGACGCTGCGGGGGGTGTCGTCGGCGACCGTGACCCCGCCTCAGATCCTCGGCTGCGACGCCGCCGGCGAGGTCGCCGGCTATGGCGGCGATCCCCCGGCCGGAGCGCCGCCGGTGGGAGCCAGGGTCGTCGTGTACCCGATCTCGACCTGCGGGCACTGCCCGGCATGCCTCAGCGACGATCCGCTCGGGTGCCGCTCCTTCCGCATGCTGAGCGAGCCCCCGCTGGCCGGCGGCTTTGCCGAGTTCGTCGAGGTCCCCGCCGCGAACCTCGTCGCGATCCCCGACCAGGTGAGCTTCGCCGAGGCCGCGTGCCTGCCCACGGCGTACCTGACCGCGTACCGCGGGCTCTTCACGCGCGCCGGCCTCCGCCCCGGGATGAGCGTGCTCGTCCAGGGTGCGAGCGGCGGTGTCGCGACCGCCTGCATCCTGCTCTGCCGGCTCGCGGGGGTCACGGTGTACGCGACCTCGCGGGACGAGGCCAAGCGAGCGTTTGCAGTGGACCTCGGCGCCGAGGCCGCGTATCCGGTCGAGCGCGAGACGGCTCGCGCCGTCGTCGGCGCCACCGGCGGCATCGGCGTCGACGCGGTGATCGACACCGTCGGCGAGCCGACCTGGGACCTGAGCCTCCGCGCCGTGCGCCCCGGCGGCACCGTCGTGGTGCCGGGATCGACCGGGGGGCCGAATCCGCCGGCGCAGCTCAACCGCATCTTCTTCCGCAACATCACGGTCGCCGGGAGCACGATGGGGACCCGTGGCGAGCTTCGCCGGCTCGTCGATCTCTGCGCGACAGGAGCGCTGCGCCCCCTCATCGGTTCCACGCATCGCCTCGACGATGCGCGTGCGGCCTTCGGCGAGATGGCGCGCGGAGAGCTGCGCGGGAAGATAGTGCTCGAGGCACCGTAGACGCCGCGGCCGACCGGTGCTACGGTTGCGCAGCCTCGCCGGTCCCGTGGGACCGCGGCGTACAGGGTCTCGTCGTCCAGGTGCAGTGGCGAGGCCCTGTTCTCGTGTCTGGGCCTCGCGCGAGCAGGCGCGAGGCCTCCGGCCACCCTTTGCCGGAATGGGCCGGACAGGCACGTTCCGCCTCTTTGGGGCAACCAACATGTTGTGGCATACTGGGCGCGCGAACCCAGCATCTTGCGGTTTTGCGCCCAAAACGCTTGTAGGGCACACCCGCGACGGCTACACTCGGAGACCGACACAGTGACTCGTCCCCGCCGCGTCTTTGCACTCGATCTCGGAACCACCAAGGTTTGCTGTGCCGCAGCCGACCTTGAGAGCACCGGTCTCCGTGTCTTGGGCGTCGGCATGGTCGCTTCCAGGGGGGTTCGCAAGGGCGCGGTGGTGGAGATCGACCGCGCGGCCGAAGCGGTCGCCGAGGCGGTCGACATGGCCGAGCAGATGTCGGGAGTGCCCATCGACTCCGCGGTGGTCGGCATCGCCGGCGGGCACATCACCTCGCAGAACAGCCGCGGCGTCGTCGCGGTCGCTGCCGGTCACCGTGAGGTGCGCGACCAGGACGTGCACCGTGCCATCGACGCCGCACGCGCGGTGAGCGTGCCGTCGGAGCGGCGCATCGTCCACGTCCTGCCCCAGCAGTTCACCATCGACGGTCAGGAAGGCGTGCGCGACGCGATCGGCATGGCGGGCATCCGCCTCGAGGTCGACGCGCACATCATCACCGGCGCGAACACGGCGATCCAGAACGTCGTCAAGGTCGTGCACAAGGCCGGGCTCAACGTCGATGACATGGTGCTGCAGATCCTCGCCTCCGCCGAGGCGGTCGTCACCGAGGACGAGATCGAGCGTGGCGTCGTGGTCGTCGATGTCGGTGGTGGCACCAGCGACATCGCGGTGTTCGCGCGCGGCAGCATCGTGCACACGAGCGTCATCCCGGTCGGCGGCAACCACGTCACCGCGGACCTCGCGGTCGGTCTCCGCTGCGATCTCGAGACGGCTGAGACGGTGAAGCGCAACTTCGGACACTGCCTGCAGCTGACGCTGCCCGCCGACGCCGAGGTGACCCTCACCCCGATGGGGTACGACGAACCGGTCGGTGTGCCGCAGCGCTACCTCGCGGAGATCATCGGTCCGCGCGCACGCGAGATGGCGTCGCTGATCGCCAACGAGGTCGAGCGGGCGGGACCGCTCGGGATGTTCCCGGGCGGCATCGTGATCACGGGCGGCGGGGCGCTCCTGCGCGGCTTCGCCGAGGTGGTGCAGCAGCAGACCAACCTGCCGGCGCGCGTCGCCGCGCCCCAGGGGCTGCACGGCATGAACGACGAGATCCGCGGACCGAGCCACGCGACCGTGGTCGGCCTGCTGCGCTGGGGAGCACGGAGCAACCTCGGCCGCAAACCGGCGCGCTCCAGCCCCAAGGGCTCGGAGGGCACCGCCGCCACCGGAGCCAAGTTCTCGAGGTGGTTCCGTGAGCTCTTTTGACCATCTGCGCACCCACGGACTCGATCAACCGGGTGACGCGCTGGCCCGGCACAGGACGACATCGCACACGCCCCCAACCCGAGAAACGCCCAGGCAACGCGAGGAGATAGCCATGCCAGACCTCGACCGGACACTCGAAGGCAACGCCCGCATCCGCGTCGTGGGGGTCGGCGGCGGCGGCAGCAATGCCGTGAATCGCATGATCCGGAGCAATCTCAAAGGTGTTGAGTTCATCGCGATCAACACCGACCATCAGGCGCTCACCGCGTCGTCGGCGCACCTCAAGCTCCGCATCGGGGGCAAGCTGACTCGCGGGCTCGGGGCCGGTGGCGATCCTCAGAAGGGCAGGGAGGCCGCGGAGGAGTCGCGCGACGAGCTCACCAAGGCGCTCGCCGACAGCGACATGGTGTTCATCACCGCTGGCATGGGCGGTGGCACGGGCACCGGAGCGGCGCCGATCATCGCGGAGATCGCCAAGGAGTTGGGGGCGCTGACAATCGGTGTGGTCACGAAGCCGTTCCGCTTCGAGGGGCTGCGCCGCCAGAAGTCCGCCGAGGAAGGGATCGCGAACCTGCAGGGCCGCGTCGACACGTTGATCACCATCCCGAACGAGCGGCTCATGCAGGTGGTGGACAAGAAGACCCCGATCGGCGACGCGTTCAAGGTTGCCGATGACGTGCTCCGGCAGGGCGTGCAGGGCATCAGCGACCTCATCGTCTTCCCCGGCCTCATCAACCTCGACTTCGCCGACGTGAAGACGATCATGCAGGGCCAGGGCCAGGCGCTCATGGGGATCGGGTTCGGCAGCGGTGACACCCGTGCGGCCGACGCCGCCAAGGATGCGGTGGCGAGCCCGCTCCTCGAGACCACCATCGCCGGCGCCAAGGGCATCCTGCTCAACGTGACGGGCGGTCCGGACCTCACCCTCTACGAGGTGAACGAGGCGGCCCAGCTGGTCAGCGAGTCGGCGGATCCCGACGCCCAGATCATCTTCGGAACCGTCATCGACGAGCACATGAAGGGCGAGGTGAAGATCACGGTCATCGCGACCGGGTTCACCGGGCAGATCGATGTCATCGGCACCCTCAGCTACGAGCCGTCCGCTCGCCCGGTGGTGACCGAGCAGCGTCAGCCCGCGTTCAACGTCGGAGGGCGCCCGACCGGCCCCTACAACGTGGACGACCTGGACATCCCGGCGTTTCTCAGGGACCGTCGATAGCACCGCACCCGGATATCCGGGGCTGAGCCCATGAAGTGCCCGTTCTGTGGTGAGACGGACATCAAGGTCGTCAACTCGCGGGACTCGGAGACCGGCGAGGCGATACGGCGACGCCGTGAATGCCTTGCGTGCGGCAAGCGGTTCACCACGTACGAGCGCGTCGAGGTGCCGCCGCTGTACGTCGTCAAGAAGGACGGACGGCGCGAGGAGTTCAGCCGTGCCAAGCTGCTCTCGGGGCTCGTCATGGCGGCGAAGAAGACGCGGCTCGCGCCGACGACGCTCGAGCTGATGGTCGCGGAGATCGAGAACACGCTGCGCAGCCAGAACGTGTCCGAGGTGCCGAGCCGCGAGCTCGGTGGCATCGTGATGTCGCGGCTTCGCGAGCTCGACGAGATCGCGTACATCCGGTTCGCGTCGGTGTACCGCTCGTTCAAGGACGCGCAGGAGATGCGCGCCACCATCGAGGATGTGCTCGCGCATCCGCCCGGGACCCGTCCCGACACCGTCCGCAGGCCGCGCAAGCGCCGCGACACGAGCGGACGCGAGCTGCCCCTCGACCTGGGCAAGTGACGTGGCGGCTGTAGCAGGCCGGCTCGAGGCCGTCCGGGCCCGGATGGCCGCCGCCGCGGAACGGTCGGGCCGTGAGCCGGACAGCGTGCGGCTCGTCGCCGTGACCAAGGGCACGCCGGCGAACCGCATTGACGAGGCGATCGCCGCGGGTGCGACCGACATCGGCGAGAACCGCGTCCAGGAGGCGGAGGAGAAGCAGCACGCGGTGACCGGTGCTGCGCGCTGGCACCTCATCGGCCATCTGCAGACCAACAAGGCCGGACGTGCCGCGCACCTGTTCGACGTCGTGCACTCCGTCGACAGCAAGCGCGTCGCCGAGGCGCTCGCCACCCACCGGGCGGCGGGACGCGATCCACTGATCGTGCTCGTGGAGGTCGACTTGACCGGGCTGCCGACGCGGCACGGAGTCGCCGAGGCCGATGTCGAGGAACTCGTGCACGAGCTCGTCAACGTTCCCTCGATGCACCTCATGGGCTTGATGACCATCGCACCGCAGGTGGAGGACCCGGAGGGCGCGCGGCCGTACTTCGCGCGGCTGCGGCACCTGCGCGACCACATGCAGCACGTCTCCGGATGGGCGCTGCCGGAGCTGAGCATGGGGATGAGCGACGACTTCGAGGTCGCGATCGAGGAGGGCGCGACCATGGTTCGCGTCGGCCGCGCGATCTTCGCCGACCCCGCGCGGCTGACCGCACGCCCGTGTCCGAGCCCGAACGGTCTGCCGGTATCCTTGGCTGATGCCCAGGTACTCAGCGGTCAGCGCGCGCGCCGGATTCCCCGACGCGGAGCTCGAGATCCTCGACCTCTGGCAGCGCACCCGCGTGTTCGAGCGCAGCCTCGAGATGCGTCGCTCCGCACCCCCCTACGTGTTCTACGAGGGACCGCCGACGGCCAACGGTCTGCCCGGTCTGCACCACGTGCTCGCCCGCTCGTACAAGGACGTGTTCGCGCGGTACAAGCAGATGACCGGCTTCTCGGTGGCCCGCAAAGCGGGCTGGGACACGCACGGTCTCCCGGTTGAGCTCGAGATCGAGCGCGCGCTGAAGATCAGCGGCAAGCAGCAGATCGAGGAATACGGGATTGCCGAGTTCAACGCGCGTTGCAAGGCATCGGTGAACGAGTACATCGACCAGTGGCGGGAGATGAGCGAGCGTCTCGGGTTCTGGCTCGACTTCGACCATCCGTACCGAACCTACGACGGGACGTACATCGAGTCGGTCTGGTGGAGCCTCAAAGAGCTGTGGGACGACGATCTGCTCTATCAGGGCTACAAGGTCACGCCGTACTGCCCGCGCTGCCAGACGACCCTGTCATCACACGAGCTCAGCCAGGGCTACCGCGAGGACACGCCCGATCCCTCCGTGTACGTGAAGTTCCGCCTCAACGACTCCGACGGCAGGACCTTCCTGCTCGCATGGACCACGACGCCGTGGACGCTGCCCGGCAACGTGGCCCTCGCGGTGCACCCGGGGAAGACGTACGTGCGCGTCGCGCAGGGGGACGAGTTGTACATCCTCGCGAAGCAGCGGCTCGAGGTGCTCGAGGGCGACTACGAGATCCTCGACGAGATGCAGGGCTCGGACCTCGTCGACCGCACGTACGAGCCGCTGTTCACCGACATGCTGCCCGACGGGCTCGCGTTCGTCGTGCTCGACGCACCGGAGCTCGTCAGCATGGACGAGGGCACCGGCATCGTCCACACCGCCGCCGCGTACGGCGTCGCGGACCTCGAGCTGTGCCAGCGGAAGGGGGTCACGGTCCGCCATGTCGTCGGCCTCGATGGACGGTTCCTCGACGGCATGACACGGTACCGGGGCATGTTCGTGAAGGACGCGGACTCGAAGATCATCGACGACCTTCGGGAGCAGGGAAACCTCTATCGCGCGGAGCGGATCCTGCACACGTATCCGTTCTGCTGGCGCTGTGACACACCCTTGCTCTACTACGCGGTGACGTCGTGGTTCATCCGCACCACCGCCGTCAAGGACCGTCTTATCGCGCACAACCGGAGCGTGCACTGGCAGCCGGCGCACATCCGCGACGGCCGGATGGGCAACTGGCTCGAGAGCCTGATCGACTGGAACCTCTCGCGGAGCCGGTACTGGGGCACCCCGTTGCCGATCTGGGTGTGCGAGGAATGCGACCTGCGCGTGTGCGCGGGGAGCGCGGCCGACGTCGGGCTCACGACAGACGACGACCTGCACCGTCCGTTCATCGACGCGGTGACATTGCCCTGCACCGCGTGCAAGGGCGTGATGCGGCGAGTGCCCGACGTCATCGACGCCTGGTACGACTCCGGCGCGATGCCATTCGCGCAGAAGCATTATCCCTTCGAGAACAAGGAGCTCTTCGAGAGCACGCACCCCGCGGACTTCATCTGCGAGGGCGTCGATCAGACACGCGGTTGGTTCTTCTCGCTGCTCGCCGAGTCGACGCTGCTCTTCGACTCGCCGGCGTACAGGAACTGCGTGGTGGTGGGCACCCTCCTCGACCGCCAGGGCAAGAAGATGTCGAAGTCGCGGAAGAACGTCATCGAGCCGGGCTCGATCTTCGATCAGTTCGGCGCCGATGCCGCGCGCTGGTACTTCTACGCGCAGGGCGTGGAGAACGCCGAGCTGCGCGTGAGCCCCGCGTCGTTCCAGGATGTCGTCCGCCTGTTCATGCTGACGCTCTGGAACGTGTACTCGTTCTTCGTGACGTACGCGCTCACCGAGGACTACGACCCGGCGTCGGCGGCGCCCGCGGTCCTCGAGCGTCCCGTCCTTGACCGCTGGTGCCTGTCGCGGCTCGCGGAGACGGTCGACGGGGTTCGCGAGGCGATGGAGCGGTACGACGCATCGGACGCATGCAAGATCGTTGAGGCGTTCGTCGAGGACCTGTCGAAGTGGTACGTGCGCCGCTCGCGGCGACGGTTCTGGAAGAGCGCCGGGACCGGCGAGGACACGCAGGCGGCGTTCGCGACCCTGTACACGGTGCTGGTCACGCTGGCCGGTCTGGTTGCGCCGTTCATGCCGTTCATCGCGGAGCGGATGTACCGGAATCTCACCGGGTTCAACGGCGATCCACCGCTGACGCCGGGTGTGCCCGAACTCGGTGCACCTCACCGACTATCCGAAGGTCGCGGGGGCGTGGCGTGACCCGGACGTGCTCGTCGAGATGAGCCGGCTGCGCAGGCTCGTCGAGGAAGGTCTCGCGGCCCGGACCACCGCGGGGGTCAGGGTGCGCCAGCCGCTGGCGACCGCGACCATTGCGAGCGCGCCCCTGAGCGCCGAGCTCGAGGCGATCTTCGCCGAGGAGCTCAACGTGAAGGGCCTGCGCTACACCGACCCCGCGGGCGGGCCTGGCGGTGTCGTGCTCGACACGACGATCACCGACGATCTCCGCCTCGAGTGGCTGGCGCGCGAGATCAGCCGCAAGGTGAATGAGCTGCGCAAGCAGGCGGGCCTGCGCGTGGAGGACCGCATCACCCTGATGTTCGACGCCGACGGCGACCTGCGCCGTGCGGTCGACGCGCACCGTGACTGGCTCGAGGCGGAGACCCTCGCGGTGGGATTCGAGGCGCAGCGTGGCGACGCGCTTGCGCACTGGGACGGTGATCTCGGAGGCGCCACATGCTGGCTGGGAGTCAAGCGGTAGCCGTCGCGCGAGGCCTGTCGCGAAGGCGGATCTACGCGGTCATGCTCAGCACCGCGGCGATCGTCGCCGCGATCGATCACGTCACCAAGTGGCTGGTCAGCTCGCGGCTCTCGCTCGGTGAGCAGATCTGGCCGAACGCCATCGTGTCGATCGATCACGTGGAGAACAGCGGCGCCGCATTCAGCGTGCTCCCGCAGCTGCACTGGCTCTATCTCGCGGTGGCGCTCGTGGTGAGCGCGTATATCGTGTTCGCGGGCTGGCGGTACGGCACGACGTGGTACCGGCAGGTCCTCATCGGGATGATCCTCGGCGGGGCGCTCTCCAACGGGGTCGACCGCCTCGTGCAGGGGTACGTCGTGGACTTCATCGACGTGCACTGGTGGCCGGTCTTCAACGTCGCCGACAGCTGCATCGTCGTCGCGATCGCCCTGCTCCTCGTCCTCTCGCTCGTCCCGGCGCGAAAGCCGTCGTGAGCCCGGCCGGCACCGCGGAGGCGCAGCCCCGCCTCGACGTGTGGCTCGCCGAGCACCGCAACATCACCCGCCATGCAGCCCGGACCCTGATCGACGCCGGGCTGGTCACCGTCGACGGACGCCCCGGCCGGCCCGGCCAGCGCGTCCGCGACACCGCCGAGGTCGCCCTGGCGCCCGCGGAGGCGAGGATCGACCACCCCGTGTCCGATCTGCCGGGCGTGCCGGCACCCGAGCTCTCGATCGTTCACGAGGACGACTGGCTCGCGGTGGTCGACAAACCCTCGGGCATGGTGGTGCACCCGGCGCCCGGCCATCCGACGGGCACGCTCGCCGACGCGCTGACGGCGCGCGGGACGACATGGTCGCTGCTCGGCGGACGGGAACGCGCCGGGATCGTGCACCGCCTCGACCGCGACACGAGCGGGTTGCTCGTGGTCGCCAAGACCGAGGCGGCGCACCGCAGCCTGGCCAGGCAGCTCAGCGATCGCACCCTCGGTCGCACGTACTGGGCGCTCGTGGAGGGCGGGTTTCGCGAGGAGACCGGGACCATCGACGCGCCGATCGCCCGCCACCCCCGGGACCGCAGGCGGATGGCGATCGTCGAGGGCGGCCGCGAGGCGATCACCGACTTCCGCGTCGTGGAGCGTCTCGGCGGCGCGACGGTGCTCGAGGTGACGCTGCGCACCGGGCGCACCCACCAGATCCGCGTGCACCTCGCCT
Source organism: Candidatus Dormiibacterota bacterium (assembly GCA_963848445.1). Lineage (GTDB taxonomy): Bacteria > Chloroflexota > Dormibacteria > Aeolococcales > Aeolococcaceae > Palsa-851. The sequence goes on along the minus strand of CAWKDT010000001.1, from coordinate 860,286 downwards.
CGATCGGTCACCCGGTCGTCGGCGACGCGGTCTACGGGCACCCCGACGCGGCGCTCGGACGCCCGGCGCTCCACGCGATGCGGCTGCGGTTCCGCCACCCGGGGGACGGCACGGAGCGCACCTTCGTCGCCCCCGTTCCCGGCGAGCTGCTCGCCGCCGCCGAGCGGCGCCGCCCCCGCTCGTGAGCGCGCGGGGCAGGCTCATCGTGCTGACCGGCCCGAGCGGGGTCGGCAAGGACACCGTGATTCGCGAGCTCATGGATCTCGATCCCGCGATCGGGTACTGCGTCTCCTACACCACCCGCCGGCCGCGTCCCGGCGAGGCCGACGGTGTCGCGTACTGGTTCGTCGACGAGCCGGCCTTCCGGGCGATGATCGATCGCGACGAGCTCTTCGAGTGGTCGACGGTCTACGGGGAGCTCAAGGGGCGATCCTTCAAGAGCATCGACGACGCGATCGCGTCGGGACGGGACACCGTGATCAAGATCGACGTCCAGGGTGCGGCCAAGATCCGCGAGCGGATCGGCGACGACGCCACGTACATCTTCCTGCTGCCGCCGAGCGACGAGATCCTGGAGCGGCGCCTGGTGGCTCGCGGCACCGAGGATGCGGCGAGCCTCAGGGCGCGCCGGGAGCAGGTCGCCGCCGAGCTGGCCGTCAAGGACACGTACGATCACCAGGTCGTGAACGACGATGCGCGCCGCGCCGCACGCGAGATCCTCGAGATCATCGAGTCCGATCGGGCACGCCACACGGAGGAACCGGCATGACGCTCGAGCTCGACGGTCGCCGGGTCCTCGTGGGCGTTGGCGGCAGCGTCGCCGCCTACAAGGCGTGCCAGGTGGTCACCGAGCTCCGTCGTGGCGGCGCCGATGTGCGCGTGGCGATGACCGAGGCGGCGGTGCGCTTCGTGACGCCAACCCTGCTGCGCGCGTTGAGCGGGCACCGCGTCGCCTCGAACATGTGGGATGACGAATCCGCCGACGCCGGGCACGGGATGAGCCACATCGAGCTCGCCTCGTGGTGCGAGGTGCAGGCGGTCGTGGCGGCGTCCGCCGACCTCATCGCGCGGCTCGCGCTCGGGCTGGCGTCCGATCCCGTCACGGCGACCGCACTCGCGTCGCGTGCCCCGATGATCGTCGCTCCCGCGATGGAGGCCGCGATGTGGGAGCACCCCGCGACGCAGGGCAACGTGGCGACGCTCACCGCCCGGGGCGTGCGCATCGTCGGACCGGTGCACGGACGGCTCGCGAGCGGGCACGAGAGCACCGGCCGGATGGTCGAACCCGACCAGATCGTCGCCGTGGTGGGGGAGATCCTTGGCGCCGCCGGAGCCTGACCCGTCGATCAACGGTCGTTCGCTTCGTGGTGACCGCGGGCGGCACCCGGGAACCGATCGACGCGGTGCGCTTCGTCGGCAATCGGTCGAGCGGCAAGATGGGCAACGAGATCGCGCTTGCCGCGATCCGTCGGGGCGCGACCGTCACGCTGGTCACCGCGGCGCCGGCGCCGCCGCCGCAGCCGGGGCTCGACGTCGTGCAGGTGGAGACCGCCGAGGAGATGCACCGGGCGGTGCGGGCCGCGCTTCCCGGCGCGCGCGTGCTCGTCATGGCCGCGGCGGTCGCCGACTGGCGCCCGCGTGAGGCGGCGGTGGGAAAGCTCAAGAAGGGCGCAGCCACCTTCACCCTGGAGCTGGTGCCGACGGTCGACATCCTGCGCGCGCTCCGCGACGACGGTGCGGCCGCCGGCGTGCTGCGAGTCGGCTTCGCGGCGGAGACCGAGCACGTCGTCGAGCACGCGCGCGCGAAGCTCGTGGAGAAGGACCTCGACCTCATCGTCGTCAACGACGTGTCGAAGCCCGGGATCGGGATGGGCGCCGACGACAACGAGGTGACCGTCATCGCCCGCGACGGCGGCGCGCGCGTCATCGAACGAGCGCCGAAGTCGATCGTCGCCGACGCCATCGTGCGGATCATCGCGAGCGAGCTGTCGTGACGTACGCGTCCGTTGTGCCGGAAACGCGATCGCTCCTGCCTCGCGACTCCTACACGTACTCGATCCCCGACGATCTCAGCGAGCTCGTCCTCCCCGGGATGCGCGTCGAGATCCCGTTCGGCAAGCGTTCGATCCTCGGGTACGTCGTCGAGCGGTCGGAGCAGCACCGACCACGCCGACGTCCGCGCCATCGACCGCGTCATCGACGAGCCGCCGCTCATCCTCGGCCACCATCTGGCACTGGCGCGACAGGTCGCTGATCGCTACTGCGCGCCGCTCGGCGAGGTGCTGCGCGCGATGCTCCCCAAGGGCGTGCGCAGCCGTCCGTCGCGCAGAGCGGGGCCCCGATCGATGTCGCGCGCGGTCGCCGAGGCGGGCGCTGCGGGGCCGCCAGCTGCCGCCGCCCGTGCTCAACGACGCCCAGCGCGCTGCGGTCGCTCCGCTGCTCGAGGCGATCGCCGGCCGCGTCCATCGGCGCGTGCTCCTGCACGGTGTCACCGGAAGCGGCAAGACCGAGGTCTACCTCGCCGCCATCGACGGCGCCATCGCGGCGGGCCGCGGCGCGATCGTCCTGGTTCCCGAGATCGCGCTCACCCCGCAGATGATCCGGCGGTTCACCGCGCGCTTCCCGGGACGCATCGCGGTGATCCACTCGGCGCTCACCGACGCCGAGCGCGCCGTCGAATGGCGGCAGATCCGCAGCGGTGCGCATCCGGTCGTGATCGGCTCGCGGAGCGCCATCTTCGCGCCGGTCGCCGACCTCGGGATCATCGTGATCGACGAGGAGGATGCCCCCGCGTACAAGCAGGATCGCGTCCCTCGATACCACGCGGTCGACGTGGCGCTGATGCTCGGCGCGCTCTGCGAGGCGCCGGTGGTGATGGGCAGCGCGACACCCCGCGTGGAGAGCTTCTTTCGCGCGCACACCGGTGACTTCGAGCTGGCGACGCTCCCGGAGCGCGTGAGCGGGCGCGCGCTGCCACCGGTCGAGGTCGTCGACCTCCGCGACGAGCTGCGCGCCGGCAACACTGGTCCACTGTCGATGCGACTCGATCAGGCGATGCAGGCGTGTCACGAGGACGGCGGCCAGTCGATCCTCTTTCTCAACCGGCGCGGCACGTCGACGGTGGTGCTGTGCCGCGCTTGCGGAGAGGCGCTCACCTGCAGCAACTGCAGCGTGTCGCTCGTGCACCACGTGGACCGGGCCAGCTGCGACTGCCACTACTGCGGGCTCTCGACGCCGCTGCCGGTCGCGTGCCCGTCGTGCGGCTCGCGGGCGATCCGGGCTTTGGGGATGGGCACCGAGCGGCTCGAGCGTGACGTGCACGAACGGTTTCCCGCGCTGCGACTTATCCGCATGGATCGGGACACGACCCGCTCGCGCGACGCCTACTTCGACATCTACGACCGCTTCCGCCGGCACGAGGCCGATTGCCTCATCGGCACCCAGATGGTGGCGAAGGGATGGGACCTCGGCAACGTGCGTCTCGTCGGCATCGTCAACGCCGACACGTCGCTGCACTTTCCCGACTATCGAAGCGGCGAGCTGACCTTCTCGCTGCTCACCCAGGTCGCCGGCCGCGCGGGGCGCGGCGACGAGCCGGCGCGCGTGGTCTTGCAGACGTACAGCCCGGGACACTACGCCGTGCGTCACGCGACGACGCACGACTACCTCGGGTTCGCGCGCGACGAGATCCGGGTGCGCAAGGCATTGCGATTCCCACCGTACGCGCGGCTCTGCGTGTGCACCTACACGCACCGTGACGATGCCGAGGCGGAGGCCGAGGCTTGCCGGGAGGCCGAACGGGTGTCTGGTACACTCGGATCAAGTGCCGGGCTCGACGTCCTCGGTCCGACACCGGCGTTCCTGCACCGGCTGCGCGGTGAATACCGCTGGCAGATGACCATCCGCGGCATCGACATCGAGAGGGCGTTTCCCCATCTTCCCAAGGCCCGGGGTTGGAGCATCGACGTCGACCCCGGACCGTGAACGGAGACACACAGCGTGGCAATCCTCCCCATCGTCCTCACGTCGGACCACAACGACGTGCTGACCACCAAGGCAACCCGGGTGCCGCGGGTCGATGACGCGATCCGCCGGCTCATGGACGACATGGTCGAGACCATGTTCGAGGCCAATGGCGTGGGACTCGCCGCACCGCAGGTGGGCGTGTCGCTTCGCGTCATCGTGCTGCGCGTCGACAACCAGATCTACCAGGTCGCCAACCCGGAGATGGTCCGCTGCGAGGGCGACCAGACCGGGCTCGAGGGGTGCCTGTCGGTGCCCGGGTGGGTCGGTGAGGTGACCAGGTGCCAGCGGGTGGTGGCCAAGGGCATCAACCGCCACGGCAAGGAGATCCGCGTCAAGGGTGACGGGTTGCTGGCCCGCGCCATCCAGCACGAGATCGATCATCTCGACGGCATCCTCTTCACGACCAGGGTGAACGAGGGGACGCTGCGCGAGGTCGAACCCGCAACGGAGGCTGAGGAGCCCGGCGTCGTCAGCGCTGTGTGAGGCTGATCTTCTGTGGCACCGCGGCGTTCGCGGTGCCGCCGCTGGAGGCGTGCGCCGAGCGGCACGAGGTCGTCGCGGTCGTCACGAGAGCGGACCGGCCGGGGAGCCGGGGGAAGTCCGGCGCCGCGCCCGGTTGCCGAGACCGCCCGCGCACGAGGGATCGAGGTCCTCACCCCGCTGAGGATCAGGGCTCCGGAGGCCGTCGCGGAGGTGCTCGATCGTCGCCCGGACTGCCTCGTCGTCGCCGCGTACGGGCAGATCCTGCCGGCCGAGCTCATCGATGCCCCGCCCCACGGCTCGGTCAACGTCCACGCCTCGCTGCTGCCGCGCTGGCGCGGCGCCTCGCCGGTGGCACATGCGATCCTCGCCGGCGACGAGGAGACCGGGGTGTCGATCATGCGCGTGGACCCAGGGCTCGACACCGGGCCGGTCTACGCGCAGGCCCGTGTCGCGATCGAACCTGACGCGACCACCCCGGCGCTCACCGACCGGCTCGCCGTGCTCGGCGCCGCTCAGCTCCTCGAGGTGCTCGGCGCGCTCGAGCGTGGCGAGGCGCGGGCCCGGCCCCAGCCTGAGGTCGGGGTCACCCACGCTCCGCGGCTCGGCCGGGACGACGGGCGGGTGTCCTGGGGAGAGCGGAGCGCGATCGAGATCGATCGCATGGTCCGGGCGCTGCAGCCGTGGCCGGGTGTCGTCGCGTCGCTGGCCGGCGCGGAGGTGCAGATCGTCGCGGGGGCGGTGGCGGACGTCGCCGGTGGCGATGAGCCGGGCACCGTGGTCGCTCGCGAAGGTGAGTTGGTGGTGATCGCCACGCGCGAGGGTGGGTACCGCCTCGATCTGATCACACCGCCCGGCAGGCGGGTGATGACTCCGGCGGCGTTCCTCCGCGGCCGGCGCAGCGGTGGGACGGCGGGGCGATGAGCGCCGCACGCCAGCCCGGCGACAGCCTGCTCGCCCGCAACCGGCGCGCCCACTACGAGTACAGCATCGTCGAGAGCCTCGAGGCCGGCATCGAGCTCACGGGGACCGAGGTGAAATCCCTCCGGACCGGCCGCGTGCAGCTGCGCGACGGGTACGTCCGCATCGAGGGCGGCCAGGCGTGGCTGATGCAGGTGAACATCTCCGGCTACCAGCAGGGCAACCGGCACAACCCGGAGCCCGAGCGCCGCCGCCGCCTGCTCCTTCACAAGCGGGAGATCGAGTACCTGGATGGGCGGGTCCGCACCCAGGGGCTCACCATCATCCCGCTGCGCCTCTACCTGGTCCGCAACCGTGTCAAGGTGGAGATCGGTCTCGCGCGGGGCAAGAAGCTGTGGGACAAGCGCCAGGACGTCGCCAAACGGGACGCCCAGCGCGACATGGAGCGCGCGATCCGGCGCTGACGGCACCAGCGGCGTCAGCCCGCCGCGGCACGCACCTCGGGCTCGGGCGTCACCGCCTGCGACGCCTCGGTCGGACGGTTCGCCTTGATGTTCGGGACGAGCCGTGCGGCGAGCCCGTCGATGCGCTGGCGCAACTCACGCAGGCCGGTGCCCTTCGTCGCGCTGATCGCGAGCGCCGACACGCCGGCGATGTCGCCGAGCCGGAGACGCGCAGCGCGCACCTCCGACGCGGTGAGCCGGTCGCACTTGCTCAGCGCGAGGATGATCGGCTGCTCGCACTCCATGGAGCGGAGGGTCTCGAGCACGGTTGCGAGCTGCTGCTCGGCATCAGGATGCGAGGCGTCGACGACGACGCAGAGCATGTGCGCCTGGCGCACCTCCTCGAGCGTCGCGGCGAAGGCCTCGACGAGCTCGGTGGGCAGCTGCTGGATGAACCCGACGGTGTCGGTGAGGATCACGAGCTTTCCGGAGGGCAACTCGAGGCGGCGCGAGGTCGGATCCAGCGTGGCGAAGAGCAGGTCGTCCGCGAGCACCTCGCTGTGGGTGAGCACGTTGAGGAGCGTCGACTTGCCCGCGTTGGTGTAGCCGACGAGCGCGCACGATGCGAGCGGGACATCCGTGCGCGCGGTGCGGCGCGTCTGGCGCTGGCGCTCGATGACGACGAGTCGCTCGCGGAGGCGCTTGAGGCGCTGGCGGATGAGCCGCCGGTCGACCTCGATCTGCTTCTCACCGGGTCCACCACGAAGCCCGACCCCGCCGCGCTGACGTTCGAGGTGCGACCAGCCGCCCGCGAGGCGCGGTAGCAGGTGCTCGAGCTGGGCCATTTCGACCTGGACGCGCCCCTCGGCGGTGGTCGCCCGGCGCGCGAAGATGGCGAGGATGACCTCGGTGCGGTCGAGCACCGGGACGTCCCACGCCTCCTGGAGGTTGCGTTGCTGGCGCGGGGTCAGCTGGTCGTTGCAGAGCACCGCCGGGCTGCCGAGCTCGGCGAGATGCGCGGTGAACGCCTCGACCACGCCGGAGCGGAAGAACGTGGCGGGATGCGGCTCGCGGAGCGAGATCAGGCTCCGCTCGATCACCTCGGTGCCGAGCGTGCGGGCCAGCTCCTCGAGCTCGTCGAGCTCGATGTCGCGCTGTTCCCGCTCGTCGCGCCGGGTCGCGGTCCCCACCACCACGACCCGTTTCAGCTGCGTGCCCACGCCGGGATCGGCGCCGGACGGCGCGTCGAAGTGGGGCAACTAGCGGCTCGGCACGTTGGCGAGCGCGGGCGGCGCGGCGACGGCGGGTGAGGCTTGCAGCATCCCGATCAGCCTAGCAATGAGGCGGGCGCGTTGCAGCGGGGATCGAAGCCCGGGCGGGTCAGGCCGGACGCGGTGCCGCGGCGGGGATCATCACGAGCATCAGCACGCCCGCTCCGACCGCCAGAGCGGCCGACAGCACGATCGTGAAGGGGATCGACACGCCGAGCAGCGTCCCGGCGACGGCCGAGCCGATCGGGACGCCCGCGAAGTTGAGGCTCATGGACACCGCGAACGCACGGCCGTACCAGGCGCGGTTGGTCCGTCGCTGGCGCAGGGAGAACATGGAGATGTTCGAGGGACCGTCGGCCGCGCCGACGATCGCGATGCCGAGCGCGATCACCGCGATCGAGGGGACCAGTAGCGTGAGCACCGCCAGGCCCATGATCACGCTCGTGGCGGCCATGATGTGCCGCTCGCGTCCCTGGGTCCGCAGACGTCCGGCGATGAGCGCCGCCGGGATGCCGATGCCCCCCTCGATCGCGAGGAGCGTGCCGACCAGTGCGGCGCTGCCGTGGAGCCGGAGGACCACGACCGGCAGCGCGACGATGATCATGCCCCACCCGATGTTCAGGATGGACACCGCGATCGCGATCCACCGCAGGGTGGCGTTGGTCACGACGTAGTGGAGGCCCCGCCACGCCTCGGTGAGGATGCGTGCCGACACCTTGCCCGTGCGCACGGGCTCGGGCACCCCCTGCAGCGCCACCGCGCCGACGACATATGCGGCGGCGGCGCCCGCGAGGGCGGCCTCGCTGCCGAATGCGGCGATGAGCGTGCCGGCGAGACCCGGGCCGAGGATCGCGGCGATGCCGAAGATGGTGCTGTCCGCGGCATTGCCGCGGTCCCACAGGTCGGTGGGGATGATCAGCGGGTACAGCGACCGAGCGCCGGCGTTGCTCAGCGTGCTCGTCAGGGAGCCGAATCCGAGCAGCAGCAGCAGGCCCCAGACGGGCAGGTGGCCGGTGGCGGCGAGCGTGACGATCGTCGTGAGGCACGTCGCCGCAACAGTGAAGTCGAGGCGCATGAGGCGCTTGCGGCCGTGACGGTCGAGCAGCGCTCCCGCGATCGGGCTCACCGTCAGGCCCGGGAAGATGAGCACGAAGATGCTGATGCCCGCGACGCTCGGCGAGTGATACCGCTCCAGCGTGAACAGAACGATCCCGACCGTCCACATCTGCGTCGCGGTCCTGGTCAGGAGCGAGCTGAGCAGCAGCGGCAGCAGTCCGCGGACGCGCAGGAGGCGCCGGTATGTGGCGGGCTCGGGGGATTCGCGCGGTGCTGCGGTGCGGTCGACGTCAGCGGATGGTCGCGGCATCACGTGCGGGCGAGCGCATCCGCGCACGCGCATGTCCCATGAGCATCGTCCAAGCCTACCAAGCAGTCTCCGAATGCGGTCCTGGCATCACGTGGGGTTCTCGGTGCTCCACGAAACCGGGTATCATGGAACGGCACGCTGATCTCGGATCGCTGCGTTCCCATGGGGGCGTACTGGTTTCGACGGGGTCGTGGGTCGTGCGAATGCGGGCCGAGCCCCGGGCTCGTAAAACCGGGAAAAATATACGTGCGAATAACGCACCTCTCGCCCTCGCTGCGTAAGTAGCAGAGACGAAAAAGCTCAGGCTTCGGCCTGACGTCGACCGGTTCTTCGGCTGTGGGAACCGGATCCGACGTTAATGCAAGCAGCCTCGCCGCCCGGTGGCGCCTCGGCGCCGGGCGGGACATTCACCGAGGCTGGCCGGATCCGAGCCTGGTCCCAGGGCGCGGATCTGGTGAGAACAAAACCGGGACTACGCTCGTAGATGTCGCATGGAACGCGGCTTCGGACCCGGGTTCGATCCCCGGCGCCTCCACCACGCCAGTGGCAAGCCGGTGGCGTGATCTCGAAGCGCGTCTGCGCGTGCAGCAGTTCGCGTCGACGCTGGTGTCAGGCGTCCAGTGCGGACGCGACGTCCGTCTCGGCGAGATCGTCACCCTTGAAGAGCAGGGGTTCACCGCTGTCGCGGGACAGCGCGTAAGCGAAGCAGTCACCGAAGTTGAGGCCGGCGGGGTGCCCGCTCCCTCTTCCGAAATTCCGATACGCGTGGCGCGCGATCACCGCCTGCCGCTCAGTCACGGGCGCAACTCGGATGCGCGCGATCGTCATCAGATCGTCCAACCGTCCGCTCAGCACTGGATCCCGGTTCGCGTCGACGACGATCCCCGTCTCGAGGTATGTCCCCGCGGAGATCGCAGGAGCAGCCGCTCGGCCGAGAGCCTCTATGTACCGATCAGCGTCCGGCTCGCCACGGAGGACGGCGATCACCGCCGACGTATCGATGATCAACGCGGAAGCCCGGCGTCGTCATACAACAGGTCGCCGTGGTCGCTGCTCCGGTACGGCTCGATCCATCGGTTGGCAGCGTCTGCCGCGACCGCTCGCAGGCGGCTGATCCGCTCTGCGGCGCCGGCATCGTCGTGCCCATGTAGCCGACTGAGCCGTTCACTGACGGCGACGCTGATCGCCTTCGTCAGGCTCTCACCTGTCGCCGCGGCGAGTTGTCGGGCCGAACGCTCAGTCTCCTCGTTCTTGATGTTCAATCCCATGGAAGAAGTCTACCATCACCATTCTTGGTTTCTACCCTTTGAGGTGCGAGCGTCGTCCTCGCCCTCACCGCGAGGATCGTCGCAGCGGCGAGGGGAGAGCGGCGAGGACGATGCGGTCACCAGCAACCCGCGAGGGTGGACAGTGACAGAACATCTGTTCGGTTGGTGATAGGATCTAAGGTCCCGATGAGCGACATGAGCGCCTTTCATCCCGCGGTCAGAGCCTGGTTCGAGCAGCGCTTCCCGGAGGGGCCGACGCCGGCGCAATCCGAGGGCTGGCCGCAGATCGCCGCCGGGAACGACACGCTCATCGCCGCGCCGACGGGTTCCGGCAAGACGCTCGCCGGGTTCCTCGTGTGCATCGACGCGCTGTATCGGGCCGCGGAGCGCGGCGAGGACATCGAGGGTGTCACGCAGGTCGTGTATGTGTCGCCGTTGAAAGCGCTCGCGGTCGACGTGCACCAGAACCTCGAGGTTCCCCTGCGCGAGATCGCCGAGATCGGTGCGGCGATGGGGTTGACATTGCCGAACCTCCGCGCCGAGGTGCGGACCGGCGACACCACCCCCTCGATGCGCGCCGCGATGATCAAGCGGCCACCCAACTTCCTCGTGACGACGCCGGAGTCGCTGTATCTCCTGGTGACCGCGCAGCGCAGCCGGGCCGCCCTGAGCGCAGTCACGACGATCATCGTCGACGAGATTCACGCCGTTGCGCGCGACAAGCGCGGCGCACACCTCGCGATCTCGCTCGAGCGCCTCGAGCGGCTCTGCGCGAGACGCCCGGTCCGTATCGGGCTGTCGGCGACGCAGCGCCCGATCGAGACGGTCGCGCGGTTGCTGGTCGGCGCGGGGGAGGGGCGCAGCCGTGCAGACGGAACGCCGCGCTGCGCCATCGTCGATGTCGGCCATCGGCGCGCGCTCGACGTCGGCATCGAGCTGCCGTCGGGGGAGCTCGAGGCGGTGGCATCTCGCGAGCAGCTGGGCGAGGTGCTCGACGCCATCGCCGCGCACGTGCGCGCGCACCGTACGACGCTGGTGTTCGTCAACACGCGCCGCATGGCCGAGCGTGTCGCCCATCTGCTCGCCGAGCGGCTCGGTGATGACGCAGTCGCGGCCCACCACGGCAGTCTGTCGAAAGAGCGACGGCAGCGTGTCGAGTCACAGCTTCGTGCCGGCGAGCTGCGCGCGCTCGTCGCGACCGCATCGCTCGAGCTCGGCATCGACATCGGCCCGATCGAGATGGTGTGTCAGATCGCCTCGCCGCGCAGCATCGCCACCTTCCTGCAGCGAGTTGGCCGTTCAGGGCACAGCCGCGGCGGGACTCCCAAGGGCCGTCTCTACCCGATGACCCGGGACGAGCTCGTCGAGTGCACCGCGCTGCTCGCCGGTGTGCGAAGCGGCGCGCTCGATGCGGTGCATCCGCCGGTGCTGCCGCTGGACATCCTCGCGCAGCAGATCGTCGCCGAATGCGCCGCGGAGAGCTGGAAGGAGGACGACCTCTACCAGCTGATGCGGAGGGCGGCGCCCTTCGCGGACCTGACCCGCGAGGACTTCGACCGGATCATCGAGCTCGTGGCCGAGGGCATCCCCACCGGCCGCGGCCGGGTCGCCGCATATCTCCACCGCGATCAGATCAACGGAGAGGTGCGGGCGCGCCGAGGCGCGCGGCTCGCGGCGCTGACGTCTGGTGGCGCGATCCCCGAGACAGGTGACTACAGGGTGATCGCCGAACCCGACGACACGTTCATCGGCACGGTCAACGAGGACTGGGCGATCGAGTCATCGGCGGGCGACATCTTCCTGCTCGGCAGCACCTCGTGGAAGATCCGGCGCGTGGTCGCCGGGACCGTGCGCGTGGTGGATGCCCACGGCGCCCCGCCGTCGGTCCCGTTCTGGCTTGGCGAGGCGCCGGCCCGCACCGAGGAGCTCTCGCGCGAGGTGTCCGAGCTGCGCAGCGGGGTCGACGCGCTGCTCGCGGAGGGCGGCGCCGACGAGGCGATCACGTGGGTGGAGCAGCGCACGGGTGTCGACAACGACGTCGCCGCGATGGTGGTCCGGTACCTGGCGGCCGGGCGCACCGCGCTCGGTGTGGTCCCGACGCTCGAGCACATCGTCCTGGAGCGCTTCTTCGATGACAGCGGCGGGATGCAGCTGGTCGTACACGCGCCCTTCGGCGGCCGCGTGAATCGTGCGCTCGGTCTGGCATTGCGGAAGCGGTTCTGCGCGACCTTCGATTTCGAGCTGCAGGCCGCCGCAAGCGACGACTGCGTGCTGCTGTCGCTCGGCCCGCAGCACAGCTTCCCGCTCGAGGACATTCCCAAGTTCCTGTCGTCCAACACGGTGGAGGAGGTGCTCCGCAAGGCGGCGATCTTCGCGCCGATGTGGGCGGTGCGCTGGCGGTGGAATCTCAACCGGGCGCTCACGGTGCTCCGGTTCAAGGGAGGCCGCAAGCATCCCGCGCCGATCCAGCGGCTCGAGTCCGACGACATCATGGCGGCGATCTTTCCGCAGCTCGTCGCCTGTCAGAACGAGAACCCGACGGGACCGGTCGAACCCCCCGACCATCCGCTCGTCAACCAGACGATGTACGACTGCCTGCACGAGGTGATGGACGTCGACTCGCTCCGCGAGCTCGTCGTGCGCCTCGAGCAGGGAGTCGTGACCATCACGTACAAGGACACGGTCGAGCCCTCACCGCTGGCGCACGAGATCGTCAACGGACGTCCGTACACGTTCCTCGACGATGCGCCGCTCGAGGAGCGGCGGAGCCGGGCGATCACGCTGCGACGTGGTCTTCCGGTGGAGGCGCGCGACCTCGCCGCGCTCGACCCGGATGCCATCGCTCGCGTGCGCGGGGAGGCAAGCCCCGAGCCACGCGATCAGGACGAGCTGCACGACCTGCTGGTGTCGCTCGTGATGACGCGGCCGGTTGCGGCATGGCGTGAGTGGTTCGATGAGCTCGTGGGGCGCGGCAGGGCGCTGACGGTCACCAGCGGCACGGACTCCTTCTGGTGCGCGGCGGAACGCGTGCCGAGCGTCGCCGTGCTGTGGCCGCACGCGACGCTGGAGCCGCGCCCGCGCGCGTTGCCGCCGTCGCTGTCGGCGGCGCCGTCCGAGCACGATGCGGTGGTCACGTCCATCCTCCGCGGCCGTCTCGAGGTGAGCGGACCCCTGGCCACCGGCGACCTCGCGCAGATCACCGGGCTGGGCGCGACCGAGATCGCCGTCGGTCTCGCGATGCTCGAGGGTGAGGGATTTGCGATTCGCGGTCATTTCGATCCGGGGATCGACGACGAGCAGTGGTGTGCGCGCCGCCTGCTCGCGCGCATTCACAGCTACACGCAGCAGCGCCTGCGTCAGGAGATCGAGCCGGTCAGCGCGCAGGACTTCATGCGCTTTCTGCTGCGCTGGCAGCGCGTCGCTCCGGGGACGCAGCGGGAGGGGCGCGCGGGCGTCGCCGCCACCGTCGCGCAGCTCCAGGGGTTCGAGATTCCCGCCGCGGTGTGGGAGGAGTTGATCCTGCCCAGCCGCGTCACCGGGTATCGCAGCGCCTGGCTCGACGAGCTCTGCATGTCGGGCGAGGTCGCCTGGGGTCGCCTGCGGGTCCGCGAGGACGCCGACCCGGGGGCGTCGCAGCGCAGCAGCGCGACCGCGTCGCGCGCCACCCCGGTGACGCTGGTGATGCGCTCGGATCTTCCCTGGCTGCTCCAGTCTGTGCGTGGCGACGCGCAGCCGCTCGAGCCCGTGTCCGGCGCGACACTCGACGTGCTCGCGGCGCTGCGCGAGCACGGTGCGCTCTTCACGAGCGACATCGTCACGCTCACCCGCCGGCTCCCCAGCGAGGTCGAGACCGCGCTCTGGGACGGCGTCGCTCGCGGCCTGCTCACCGCCGACGGCTTCAGCGCCGTGCGGCGTCTCCTGGTGAGCCGCCGCCTCGGCCGCTCACGTCCGAGCCACCGTGGACTGCGACACGGGGTGAGCGGATACGCGTCGGGCGAGGGACGCTGGTCGCTCGTTCCCCGGGTGCTGCACACGCCGGATCGAGACGCCCTTGCCGAAGCGGTTGCCGAGCAGCTCCTGGTGCGGTGGGGAGTCGTGTTCCGCGACGTCGTCGCGCGGGAGACGATCGCGCTGCCCTGGCGTGACGTGGTCTGGGCGCTGCGCCGCATGGAGGCGCGGGGCACCGCGCGCGGTGGGCGCTTCGTCACCGGATTCGCCGGCGAGCAGTACGCGCTGGCCGAGGCGGTCGATCAGCTGCGCGGCGTGCGACGCCGGGAGCGTTCGTCCGAGCTGGTCCGCATCTCCGCGACCGATCCGCTGAACCTCGCGGGCATCCTGCTCCCCGGGCCGCGCATCACGTCGGTGCGGACCAACAACGTCGTGTTCCAGGATGGACTCCCGGCGGTGAGTGCGGCTGCCGCGTTCTCATCGTTCGCCGCGCGCTGAGGCCGGCGTTCAGCCCACGCGGGAGACCGGTTCGAAGATCAGCATGTTGGGCGTCGGTTCCGGCTTCACGTCCGCGAGCGGCCAGAGGATGCTGAAGCGACTTCCCTTGTGCCGATCGCTCTGCACCTTCACCGTCGCGTCGTGCGCCTCGCAGAGACGCCGCACGAGGGACAGGCCCATTCCCAGTCCGCCGAAGCGCCGGGTGCGGCTGTTGTCCTCCTGGTAGAAGCGGTCGAACAGCCGCGGAATCGCCTCCGGGCTGATGCCGATGCCGTCGTCGACGACCTCGATGCGACACGCTCCGGCCCCCTTCTCGCGCCGGGCGCTCACCGTCACATGACCGCCTTCCGGCGTGAACTTGACCGCGTTGTCGATGAGCGCGCGAAGCACCTGACGGAATCGGAACGGATCGGCGTTGACCGCCGGTGAACCGCGCACATCGATCGTGAGCTCCAGCGGAAGGCCGTCCTTGAAATGGCGCCTCACATCGTTCGCCGCGTCGTTGATCGCCTCGGCCACATCGACCGACGCCTTGCGCAGATCGATGGTGTCGGAGTTCACGAGCGCGAAGTCGACGATGTTCTCCACGGTTTCTCCCAGCAACCGCACCGAGATGTCGACGTCGCGCACGATCTCGAGACGCGTCGCGTCATCCCACTTGTCCCATGCGACGTTGAGCAGCTCGATCTGTCCCTGGATGGCGAGGACCGGGGTGCGCAACTCATGTTGCGCGGTGTTGAGGAAGTCGCTCTTCATCTGGTTCAGCTCGCTGAGGCGGCGGACAGCCTCGCGCTCCTGCTCGAGCGTCCGTGTGTTCTCAATGGCCACCGCCGCATTGTTCGCGAGCGTGATGAGCGCGCTCTCGTCGCCCTCGGCCACCGGGTCATCAGACGCGACGACGAGGACCGCCGTGAGCGCTCCCTGGAAGAGCATCGGCACCGCGATCGCGGGTCGCTCGCCCAGCTCGAGGCGCACGGCTCTTCCCTGAGCGAGCTCGTCGACCGGCATCTGGTCGACGAATCCCGTCATCTCGGGCCCGCGGCTGCGCACGGCGACGAAGTCGGCCCCGTTCCTCGCGTACAGCGCCGCGCACGCCGACCCGCCGGCGATGGCGCCGGCAGCGCCGAGCACCGCGTCCTGGAGCTCCTCGATGCCGCCGGTCGTGGCCGTCAGGGCTCGCGACACCTCCTGCAGGTGGCTCACGGATTCGTCGATGTGCTTGATGTAGCCGGCGATCTGCTCACGCATCCGGTTCACCCCGCCGGCGAGACGTCCCAGCTCGTCGCGGGACGTGATGGGGATGTCGCTGGCGTAGTCGCCGGCAGCGATCCGCTCGACGCCGTGCTCCAGCCGCGCGACCGGCCGGCGGACGAAGCGGTCGACGAAGAGCAGCACGAGGATGCACACGATGATGAGCGCGGTGAACGCGATCTCCGCGATGGTCCCCTCGTCCTGCGCCGTCCCCGCCGCAAAGATCGACACCGGCACCTCGACGCCGACGTAGCCCGCCGTCTGAGCGCCCCCCGGTGCCGCGAGCGGGACGAAGCTTCCGGCGACCGTCCCGACTCCGGCGACGTCATAGATCGCGTGCGCTGCGATCGCGCCGGCCGCGCTCGAGCCGTGCGCCGCGAGCTGCTCCTCGATGCTCGACGGTACCGCTGCCGTGACGGCGGTGCCCGCCTTCGCCGCAAAGCGGATCACCTTCGAGCCGGATGCGACGCCGAGGAAGACCGGCGTGTAGCCGATCACCGGCCCGAAGCGCGAGAACTGCGTCGGCAGCGAGGCGCTGTACACGACCACCCCCAGCGGCGCGTATGAACCCGCCTGCACGTTGAGCACCGGAACCGCGACGTCGAACGCGGGCACCCCGCCCGGGAGCAGCTCGACTCCCTCAACCCCCGAAGGGCAGCGCGCGGTGAGGCTCGCGCTCGCGGCGATGACCTTGCCCGGTTGCTCGCAGGCTGCGGTCGAGGCGACCGCGAGCGCGTTGCTCACCGAGGAGAGACCGCCCGTGACGTGCGGTTCGGACGTCTGCTCGCAGGTTTTGGTGGGCGGGTGGACGGTCGCACCACCCGTCGACGTGTCGCACTCGCTCGTGTACACCACGCTGCCGTGGCTGTCGAGGATGACAACCGCAAGGCC
This sequence comes from Candidatus Dormiibacterota bacterium, assembly GCA_963848445.1. GTDB lineage: Bacteria > Chloroflexota > Dormibacteria > Aeolococcales > Aeolococcaceae > Palsa-851. The sequence continues at coordinate 843,923 of CAWKDT010000001.1, read as the reverse complement.
GGGGAGATCGACGACCCGCTTCTGGCTGAACTCGTCGGCGACCAGCGTTGCAGGGTCATTGCCGCTCAGCGCGAGCTGCAGTGAGGTGAGCGACGCGACGTCGGTTGCCGCGAACTGCGCCTGCGGCTGGATCACCCGGGTGATGAGCTGTCCGGCGACGCCCGCACGGTTGTCGGCGTTGGAGAGCGCGCCCGCGTTGGTCTGCTGGGAACGGCTGACCAGGAGGAAGCCGCTGACGCCCGCGATCAGGATCGCGGTGAAGATGATCCCGCCCGCGAGCAGGCGGCCCGCCAGGCTCGTACGCAGGCCGAACCTGCGGACGATGAAGCGACCGCCCGACCCGCGCACGCGCATGGATCGAGCCTATGGGGCGATGGCGCCCGCCGAGTCGGGCGAGCGCTCGCAGTCCGGAAACGGCCACGTGACGAACGATCTCGGCCGGCATCTGGATCGGGTGTTCCCCAAGGGCCTGGGAACCGTACGCTTATGGCATGCCGTTTGGCCGCTCCAGATCCGTCAACCACGTGCCCGAGCCAGAACGCCGTGGGCTCGGCGCATTTCTCAAGCGCTGGACGATCCCGATCATCGGAGCCATCACGCCTGCGGCCCTGATCGTGGTCAACATTTCGATCTTCATAGAGAAGAACCTCAACTCGTTTCGTCTGGCAATTGCGATCCTCGCCTTCGTGAGTGGGCTGATGCTCAACTCCTGGGCGGGGCTGAACATCTACCGGATGCTCCAGCAGCGCCGGCCGGACCACGCGCTGGTTCACGAGCGCAATCAGGAGATCGTGCTCGTCGTCGGTATGGCGGTGATCATCGGCGGGGCGTTCCTCACCGCGCTCTTCTGCTACCTGGGGCTCTCGAACAAGGCGGATCTCCCCAACGGACTCACCTTCTTCACGGGGGTGCTGGCGGCAGCGGTGCCGATCCTGCTCCGGGCCGCCTTCCATCGCGGCGTCCCTCGTGGGAAGGGCCGCGGACACTCGCAGATCACCACGGTGGCAGGGTTGCCTCCGAGCACGCCACCGTCGCCACCGCCGACGTCGTCGGTGCAGGGCTTCCCGAGGCGGTAGCAGCCTCCGGCGAGCGGGGGCCAGGCGCGGACGGTATCCCGAAGGGCTACGCTCCTTCGACCCCCAGGTCCATCCGTGGAACGCACATCGATCGCGAAGATCCTGCCGCCGGCGCGTCCGTCGGGGTTTCTCGCGCGTCCTGCGCTCGCGGACAGGATCGCAACGGTGCTTCAGCGCCGGCTCACCGTCGTCGTCGCTGAGGCGGGCTTCGGGAAATCGACCCTCCTCGCCTCGTGGTGGGAGGCCGCGCCATGTGCCTGGTACACCGCCGACCCGAGCGACCACGACCTGCCGTCGCTCGCCCGGAGCCTGAGCGAATCGCTCCGGCTCCGGGTCCCGGACCTGCCGGTCGAGCTGGGTATGGCCGACGCGATGAGCGGCCCGGAGCTTGAACAGCTGTCCCATGCGGACGCGCTGGCCGCGCGGCTCGCGGAGGCGCTCCATGCGCAGCTCACCACTCCGCTCGTGCTGATCATCGATGACGCCCACGAGCTGGCGCCCTCGAAGCCGTCCATCCGGCTGATCGAGGCGCTGTGCCGTCATGCGCCCGAGCGCTTCCATCTCGTCCTCGGCGGGCGCCGGCCGCCGGCATTCCCGATCGAGCGCCTTCGCGGCAGAGGTCAGCTCCTCGAGATCACCGCCGATCAGCTGGCCTTCACCACGACGGAGCTCGCTGCCCTGCTGGAGGAGCAGCTGGGGGACGAGGCCGCGCCGCTGGCCGGCTCGCTGCACGGGATCGCCGGAGGCTGGCCCGCAGCGGTGATCCTTGCGATCGAGGCGCTGCGGGAATCGCCCCCGGCGGCCTGGCAGGACGTGCTGCGGCGCCTGGATCGCCCCGATGCCCCGGTCTTCTCGTATCTCGCCGAAGAGGTGTTCGCACACCAGCCGTCGAGGGTTCGCGATCTCATCGGACGGGTCGCCGTCCTCGACCAGTTCACACCGGAGCTGTGCGAGGCGGTCGGCGTACCGGGTGCCCGAGGCCTCATCAGGGACCTGGCCGGCAGGGGTCTGTTCATGGAGCGACGCCAGGACGGCTCGCTGACGCTGCGGCCACTGATACGCGATTTCGCGCTCGAGCACCTCGCGCTCACGGAGCCGGCGGCATGCGAGGTCCGGCTCGGCGCCGCCAACTGGCACGCCGCGGCAGGCCATGTGGCCGAAGCGGTCGCTCTGGTGCTGCAGTCCGGATCCCCGGATCGCCTGGTCGGTGTGCTCACCGAGCATGGCGAGGCCCTGGTCGCCGGCGGGCATATCGCGCTGGCGATCGAGGCATGCGAGGCGGTGCCCGCCGAGCGGCGCAGCCCGGGGATCGATCAGCTGGAAGGCGAGGCCCGCCAGGTGCAGGGCGACTCGTCCGGCGCTCTTGCGTGCTTCGAACGGGCGTCCGGCGACGCGCCCACGCTCCGGGCGGCGCTCGCGTGGCGGATGGGCGTCATCCACTACCTGCGCGGCGAGCTGGATACGGCGCTGTCGCTGTACGAACGCGGGCTCGAGGACGCCGACGCCGATCCGCGCGACACGGCGCTCCTGCTCGCGTGGGCTGCGACTGCGCACTGGCTCCGCGGTGATGTCGAACAGTGCCGGCCGATCGCCGCCCGGGCGTTCGAGGTTGCGACGGCTTGCGGCGACGGTCGGGCGCTCGCCGCTGCGCACACAGTCCTGGCGATGCTGGCGGCGCTCGACGGTGACCGGCGTGGCAACGACGCCCACTATCTCCTGGCGCTTCGCGCTGCGGAGCAGGCCGTCGACGTCCTGCAGATCGTTCGTATTCGAACCAACCGCGCCTCACACTTCATCGAGGAGGGCTCATACGAGGAGGGGCTGCAGGAGCTCGAGGTGGCGATCCGCCTTGCGGAGCTCACCTCGTTCACAAGCTTCCTCGCGCTGAGCCTCAGCAACCGAGGGGAGGCGCACTTCCGTCTCGGCCGTCTGGACGAAGCGCTCAGCGACTTCGAGGCGTCACGCAACAAGTGCGGCGAGATCGGGTCGGACATCCTGGCGTATCCCCTGACCGGTATCGCGGACATCCACCGCGTTCGAGGCAACCTCGCGCAGGCGCGCGCCGGATATGAGGAGGCCATTGCCCTTTCGGAAGCCTCCGGTGACATCCAGGGTCTCACGCCCGCGCTCGCGGGGCTCGCACGGGTCCTCGCGGGCGACGACCCCGCGGAGGCCCGCCGCCTGGTGGAGCGCGCGCTTGCGTGCGGCACCGGGTTGTACTACGCGTCGGCTCTGCTTGCAGCGGGGTGGATCGACGCGGGCTCCGGCGACGCGCGTCAGGCAGCGAAGCGTGCTGCCGAGGCGGCGTCGGTCTCCCAAGCACGGCGGGATCGATCCGGCCTCGCCGAGGCACTGGCGCTCGCCACGCTGAGCGCTGAGGACCCGCGAGCCCACCTCGATCAGCTGCGCGAAGCGCTCGCCATCTGGCGCGAGATCGATGACCCGCTGAATGAAGCTCAGGCGCAGCTGGCGCTGGCGCGGATCGATCCGGGTCCGACCGCCGTCGTCCGCCGGCGCGACGCCGAACGGCGGCTCGAAGCGTTCGGCGTCAGAACCCATCTCGGTGGCAACGTTGCGGCCGGGATCCTTGCGATGGTGGCTCGAGTCGATCTGATCGAGGTGCGCATCACCTCGCTCGGCGGTTTCTCGGTCCTGCGTCAGGGTCAGCTGGTGCAGGTGTCGGAATGGCAATCGAAGCGCGCGCGGGAGCTCCTCAAGCTGCTCGTCGCGCGTCGCGGGCGGCCGACGCCGCGAATGGTGCTCATGGAAGCGCTCTGGCCCGGCGAGGACGCCGAGGGTCTCAGCAACCGGCTGTCCGTGGCGCTCACCACCATTCGCACGGTGCTGGACCCCGACCACCGATTTGCCGCCGAGCATTTCATCCGAGCGGACAAGGATTCGGTGGCCCTCAACCTGGCGGCCGTCGACATCGATCTCGAGCGATTCCTCGCCGGCGCTGCCGAAGGGCTCGCGCACCTGCGCGACCCCGACCGCGAGCAGGCGCTCGCGATGCTGGAGGCGTCGGAAGTCGCGTACCGAGGCGATTTTCTCGAGGAGAACCCCTACGACGACTGGACCGTGGCGGTTCGCGAAGCCGCGCGCGCGACGTATGTCTCGGTCGCCCGCGCGCTCGCCTCGGATGCCGCAGCCCGCGCACAGCCGGACGTCGTGGTGCGCTACCTGCTTCGCGTGCTGGAGGTCGATCGCTACGACGAGGACGCGAATCTCGGGTTGGTCAACGCCCTCTCGGCCGCCGGGCGTTACGGTGAGGCGCACCGGCACTACCTCAACTACCGCCGGGCGATGGATGAGCTGGGGGTCGAACCGGCACCGTTTCCCCCGCCCGGGCAGGCCGGCGCCGCCGGCTCGCTCCCGGGGGTTCCAGTGCCGCTTTAAGGCAACACTAAGAGCGGTGCGTACGCTCTCCGGCCATGGAGACATTCATGGTCCGGGTGTGGAAGCCGGGTGGCGACGAGCGCCCCGAGGGATTGCGGGGGACGGCGGTGCATCTCGCCTCGGGCCAGAGCCTGACCTTCAGCGAGGCCGAGATGCTGGTCCGGTTTCTCGAGGAGCCGGCAGGCGCCGCGGATACAATCTCGTCACCGGAAACCCTGAGTGGCGATGCACCATGACGGTAGGAGACATTTTCGTCACTAACGTTTGCGGTGGCAACACGGGAGACGGGTCATGAGAAGGCTGCTGGGCATCTTGCCGGCCATCGGCGCGGCGCTGGCCCTGACGCTCGCCGCATGCGGCGCCAGCGCGACACCGACACCGACGTCGCCCGCGGGTGGGGGCACCCCGGCGGTCGGCGGGACCCCGGCGAGTGGCGGCGGCGGCGGTGGGGCCAGCGCGAAGCTCGCCATCCAGGTGAATTTCACCGGCACCGATACCGTGCAGGGCTCGTTCGCCACGACTGACTGGCAGATCTACTCCTGTTCAGACTTCGCGAAGAGCTCGCTCGCCTGGGGCATCGGTGTCGGGCCCCAGGAAGGTGTGCCGACGACGGTGGGCGGCAAGTTGGTCAACTTCCTGCTCAGTGTGTCCAACAGCAGCTTCCACGGTCCCGCGACGTACACCGATGTCATGCCGGCGGGTGTCACCGTCGAAGGTGACGACTTCGCCGGCTCGGGATCGACCATGACGATCAACGGCGACGGTTCAGGCAACGCGTCGTTCACCGACCTGTCGGGGTCGGGCAATGTATCCGGGCAGTCGGAGTCGGGAACGGTGACGTGGACCTGCGGATGATGTTGTGATTTGCAGCTGAATACCAACTGAAACAAAAAGGGAGATCTGATGAATCGAGCGATCGTGGTGTTGACCACCGGATTGACCGCGGCAGCCTTCATGGCGGCGTGCGGCTCCTCGTCGAACACACCCACCCCGACCGAGTCCAGCAGCGCGCCGGCGGCGACGCCGACACCGGTAGCGGCGACCCCGACACCCACGGCAGCGCCCACGGCGGTCGACGTCTCAGGATCGTGGTCCGGGCAGTACAGCGGCCCGTTCAACGGCACGTTCACGCTGACATGGACGCAGACAGGATCGGCCTTGAGCGGGACCATCAAGCTCTCGTCTCCCCCTGACACCCTGAATATCAGCGGGAACGCGTCGGGCAGCGGCATCAGCTTCGGTGCGGTGGGCGTCGTCACGTACTCGGGAACGGTCTCGGGCAGCAACAGCATGTCCGGGTCGTACGTCGACGTGGCGAACGGACAGACGGGAAGCTGGAGCGCCACCAAGAGTTGACCGACGTCTTGGCGGGGAGGGGAACACCGGCGGCGCCGGGCATGTGCCGGCGCCGCCGGTATCGTTCCGGGTTGGTTAGACCTCTTTGAACTCGGCGTCCACGACGTCGTCCGTCCCGCCGCCGCCGCCGGCACCCGTGTCCGGGGCGCCGCGGTCGCCGTTGCCCTCGTGCGGGGCGCCCGCACCGGGTTCTGGCTGCTGGGACTGGGCGTACACCGCCTCGCCGATCTTCTGGATCGACGCGGCGAGGTCGTCGTGCGCCCGCTTGATCGCGTCGGAGTCGTTGCTGGCAATGGCGTCACGAACTGCCTTGACCTTGCCCTCGATGTCGTTGCGCAGCTCCGCAGGCACCTTGTCGCCGGCATCCTTCAACGCCTTCTCGGCCTGGTAGGCGAGCTGGTCGGCTCGGTTCCTCGTCTCGACTGATTCCGCGCGCTTGCGGTCCTCGTCGGCGTGGGCCTCCGCCTCCTTCACCATGCGCTCGACCTCGTCCTTCTGCAGGGTGGTCGATCCCGTGATCGTGACCTTGTTCTCCTTGCCGGTGCCGCGATCCTTGGCGCTGACATTGAGGATGCCGTTGGCATCGATGTCGAATCCGACCTCGATCTGCGGCATCCCGCGCGGTGCGGGCGCGATGCCGTCGAGCGTGAAGGTGCCGAGGATGCGGTTGTCCCGCGCCATCGGCCGCTCGCCCTGGAGCACCACGATCTCGACCGACGGCTGCCCATCGGAAGCCGTGGAGAACACCTGGTTCTTGGCGGTCGGGATGGTCGTGTTGCGCTCGATGAGCTTGGTGTTCACCTCGCCCTCGGTCATGATGCCGAGCGACAGCGGCGTGACGTCGAGGAGGAGGACGTCCTTGACCTCGCCCTTGAGCACGCCCGCCTGAATCGCGGCACCGACGGCGACGACCTCATCCGGGTTCACACCGCGGTGCGGGTCCTTGTCGGTGAAGCTCTTGACCAGCTCCTGGATCACCGGCATGCGCGTCGATCCGCCGACCAGGATCACCTCGTCGAGCTCGTGCGCGTTCATCCCCGCGTCCCGGAGTGCGGCCTCGAACGGCCCTCGGCAGCGTGACGTCAGGTCGTCGGTGAGCTGCTCGAACTTGCTGCGCGACAGCGTGATCGCAAGATGCTTCGGCCCCGACGCGTCGGCCGTGATGAACGGAAGGTTCACCTCGGTCTCCTGACGCTGGGACAGCTCGATCTTCGCCTTCTCGGCGGCTTCGGTGAGCCGCTGCAGCGCCTGGCGATCCGCACGCAGGTCGATGCCCTGGTCGCGCTTGAACTCGTCGGCAAGCCAGTCCACCACGCGGCGGTCGTAGTCGTCGCCCCCGAGGTGGGTGTCACCGTTGGTCGACTTCACCTCGAAGACTCCCTCGCCGACCTCGAGGATCGAGACGTCGAACGTGCCGCCGCCGAGGTCGAAGACGAGGATCTTCTCGTTCTCCTTCTTCTCGAGCCCGTACGCGAGCGCGGCTGCGGTGGGCTCGTTGATGATGCGGAGCACGTTGAGGCCGGCGATCTGGCCCGCGTTCTTGGTCGCCTGACGCTGGGCGTCGTTGAAGTACGCGGGCACCGTGATGACCGCGTCGGTCACCTTCTCGCCGAGGTACGCCTCAGCGTCGGTCTTGAGCTTCTGCAGGATCATCGCGGAGATCTGCTCGGGGGTGTGGCGCTCGGCCGCGACCTCCACCTCGGCGCGGCCGTCCTTGCCCGCCACGACCTTGTAGGGAACCTGCTTGGCCTCGTTGCTCACCTCGCTGAGCAGCCGGCCCATGAAGCGCTTGATCGAGTAGACGGTGTTCTCGGGGTTGACGGCAGCCTGGCGCCGCGCCAGCTGCCCGACCAGGCGCTCGCCGGTACGCGTGAACGCAACCACCGACGGGGTGGTGCGGCCACCCTCGGCGTTGGCGATGACGACTGGCTCGCCGCCCTCCATCACTGCCACCACGCTGTTGGTGGTGCCGAGATCGATGCCGACGGTCTTTGCCATTGGGGTCCTCCGGGACAGGTATCAGGGTTTGAATCGCGCCCCACGGACGCACTTCATCGAATACCGCGCGCCACCGTCATGCTAAACGTAACGCCATGGACGAACCTCAGACGCTCGAGGCGCAGCTGCAGGATCTCAGGCACCGGGCGGACGAGGACTTTCTTCACCCGGAGACGACGCGCGAGCCGGGTCGCCATCAGCTCGACCTCCCCGAGCTGGGCCTCCGGGTGAGCGTCACCCGCTCTCGCTATCCGAACCGCCCCGACGGCGTCGACCAGTACGCGGTCACCATGTCCCGCCCGGACCTCGACCGGCGGCCCGGAGAGGACGAGGTCGTGATGGTGCTCGCCTCCGCGTTCGGGGACACGTCGAGGCAGGCGATCGAACGATCCGCCGTCACGGCCCGGGTGCGGATGTTTCGGGTGCCGGCCCTGCCCGAGGCGGGGTAGCGGCCCCGCGCAGCGACGCCGCGGCTCAGCTCGGATCCGGGTCAGCCTCCCGGTAACCGTCGGCGCCGATGAGCCGGACGAACCTGCACGGGCCGAGCGACTCGGTCTGCCAGTGTCCGTCGACGATGCGCAGCCGCGTCAGCTCCTCGCCATTCGGGTTGTCGGCGATCGGCACCACGAGGCGGCCACCCTCCAGGAGCTGGCGTGCCAGGGCCAGCGGGAGCCGTGGAGCGGCCGCTCCGACGGCGATCGCGTCGAACGGCGCGCGGTCCGGCACGCCGAGCGTTCCGTCGCCCGTGCGCACCTCCACGTCGAAGCCCAGACGCCGTAATCGCTCTGCCGCCGTGTCGGCGAGCGCGGCGATCCGTTCGATGCTCACCACATGGGCGCCACATGCGGCCATGACCGCGGCCTGGTAGCCGGACCCCGTGCCGACGTCCAGCGCCGTCTCGCCGGCGTGCAGCTCGAGTGCCTCCACCACAACGGCGACCATCAGCGGCTGGCTGATCGTCTGTCCGGGTGCGTCGATCGCCAGCGCGCGGTCGTCGTAGGCTCGCCCGCGATCGCCCTCGAGGACGAACTCCTCGCGGGGCACGCTCGCCATCGCCTCGAGCACCGCCGGTGACCGGATGCCGTGGTCGATGAGCAGCGCCATCATGCGATCGTGGGCCGACGTGACGGTCAGCCTCGGGGGGTCAGATCGAGATCGGGGGGCGGAGCGTCCGGGAGCTTCCAGACGATCCACTCCTTCTCCCAGCGCCGGTGCAGGTCGTTGGCTGCGTCGACGGCCTCGTGGTAGTGACGTTCGAAGGTCGCGAGGTCTCGAGCGTCGAGCGCCGCCATCAGCGGCTCGAGATCGTCTTCGAGCCACTCCTCGATGTCGTCGGTGTACTTCGGCCGGGTGATCTCGCACATACGGAGCAGCTTGCGCATCTCCTTGAGCTGCCACGCGGCGAGCGGCCAGTTGGCTGCCCGCGCGGCGTAGAACGCCTTCCAGAACCGCGCTCCGATCTCCGGCATCAGGCGGGCCAGGCCGGGCTGGAGCGCGGTGAGCTGCTCGGGTTCGAGCCGCTCGGGATTTCGCGGCTGCGCTTCGACGTCGGTCATCCCGGAATGAGTGTAGACACCTCGTCCATTCGGGAACCCAGGCGGGTCTCTGTGCGTCCCATGGCTGTGAGTGATGCAGCAGCACGCCGCAGCTGGCGGCGACCCCTGACCGGCGTTGCCGTCGTCGCGGTGATCGGAGCCGGCCTCGGCGCCTACCTCGGAATCCGGGTGGCGCAGGGGGCGGGATCGGCTCCGGCCGCCGGGCAGCCGCCCGCACGCACCGAGGCCGCGATGGCCTACGACGCCGCTGACAGTACCCTCGTCCTGTTCGGCGGAGAGGGCAAGTCCGGAAGCCTCGGCGACACCTGGACCTGGGACGGTTCTGCGTGGACCGAGGCTCACCCGTCGGTCTCGCCACCGCCCCTCGCAGGCGCCAAGATGGCCTATGACCCGGTGAGCCACGACCTCGTGCTCGTCGGCGGGGTTCGGGTCCAGGGGTCTCCCTTCGACGGTGGGGTCGCCTGCTCCTCGGTGGGCTCGTCCGGCTCCGGATCCGCGTCCGGGTCGTCTGGCTCGACCTCGAACGGCAGCGCGACGTTCATCCCTCCAGCAAACGCGATCCCGGCGATCGCACCGGCGCCGAACGGCTCGGTGGCCACCTCGCCGCCCGTGCCCTCGTGCAGCGTCGATGCGATGCAGAACACGGCGACATGGCTGTGGAACGGCAGTGACTGGAGCAAGGCGGCCGGAACGAGCCCGTCGGTTGGCTACGGCTCCTGGAGCATCGCCACCGACCCTGTCTCGGGGCACGTGCTGCTGCTCGCCCCTCAGCCGTTCATCGCCGAGCCCGGTGTGGCCGAGCCCGGCACAGGCGAGGCGGCACCCGCCATGGCCTGCCCGATGCCGGCAAACGGCAACCACGTCGTGGAGCCCGCCTGCCCGTACTACCCGATCGCGGAACCCACATGGAAGTGGAACGGCCACTCGTGGACAGCCGTGAAGGCCGCGACCAACGGTCGGTACCTCCCGTTCGGAGCGCTCGGATCGACGGTGGTCGCCGACCCCGTGACAGGCAAGCTGGCAGTCTTCAACAGTGACCTGATCGCGATCCCGGTCACCTGCGCCCCGGGCGTCGCCTGCTCCAATGCCGCAGGCGCGCCAACCGCCACCTGCTGCGCTGGAACCGTGACCGTCTGGGACGGCGCCGGGTGGAAGCAGGCCGCGACCTTCAAGAACGGACCGCCGCTGACCTCCGGGACGCTCGTCGCCGATCCCGCCGCCCATGGCGACCTGTACCTGACCGCCGACGGGCAGACGTGGCTCTGGACCGGTTCATGGACGAGGGAGCATCCCGCACGGACGCCCATCACGCTGAACGGCTCAGCAGCGGCGTACGACGCCAGCACGGGTCAGGTGGTGATCTTCGGAGGCTTCGGTCTCACCGCCAGCACTGACGGTCTCTACGATCAGACCTGGACCTGGGACGGCACCGGCTGGAGCATGCGCGGGGGCAGCGCGACGCCGAGCGTGAGCATCCCGGTCCCGTCACCGGTGAGCGTTCCCCCTTCGTGCTCCATGCCGCCCGTGGTCAAGCCGCCCAAGGACGCGATCGCGTGTCCGATGATCCCGGCGGGTGGTGTCTCGGGTTCGTCGGGTCCTTCAGGTGCCTCCGGGAGCGGCGCCGGGAGTGGGGCCGTCGCTTCCTGAGCAGCGACAATGACGGCGATGGACGCCGTCGATGACATCCGGATCGAGACGCTCGAGGACCACGACGACGCTGATGTGAAGGCGATGCTCGTCGATCTCGCGCTCGTCGAGCAACGCCATTTCGATCACCCGTCGGAGACGCCCGAGCAGCTGACCGAGCGCCTGCGCCCGGCGCCGCACTTCACCGGCGACAACCACATTCTCGTGGCGCGCACGGCCGGCGGGCGCGCCGTCGGGATGTGCTGGATCGTGCTGTTCGACCCGGGCACCGGCCTGGAGGCGGAGCTCGCCGAACTCTACGTCCGCCCTGAAGGCCGGGGCCGGGGCGTCGCGAATCGCCTGGTCGCCGAGGCGATGAACGTGCTGCGGAGCCGTGCGGTCACCTTCGCGTGCGTGTGGACCCGGGGAGACAACGACGCCGCGCTCGCGGCCTACCAGGCCGGCGGTTTCGCACCGACCGAGCAGACCGTTCTCACCTGGCTTCCGCTCGACTGAGTGGAGAGGTCGGGATAATGGCCGCTCTATGACGCTCTCGCGCGCCGACGTCGATCATGTCGCGACCCTCGCCAGGCTCGGCCTCAGCGATGCGGAGAAGACACGCCTGCTCGGCGAGCTCGAGAAGATCCTCGAGCACATCGCTCGTCTGCAGCAGGTGGACACGTCGATGCTCGCGGAAACCGCGCAGGTCGGCGACCTGGTCAACGTGATGCGCGACGATGAGACGGTGCCACCGATCGGCGCCGTCGCCGCGCTCCGCAATGCGCCGATCGCGGACGGCAGCCATTTCATCGTCGGAGCCATTCAGAGCGGTGAGCTTGACGGCTAGCACGATCACCGAACTCGCCGCCGCGCTCCGGAACGGCCGCACAACACCGCGCGCGCTGCTCGCCGGCGCGCTCGAGCATCTCGATCAAGCCGATGCGCAGCTGCACGCGTACCTGACGGTGACGCGTGACCTCGCGGAACAGCAGGCGGACGCCGCGGCACGCATGCTGCGGGACCGGCCGGAGAACGCATCGCCGCTGTGTGGCATCCCGATGGCGCTCAAGGACGTCCTCTGCGTCGATGGTGTCGAGACGACGGCGTCGTCGAAGATCCTGAAGGGATTCAGGCCGCCGTACACGGGCACCGCCGTGCAGCGACTCTTCGACGCCGGCGCGGTCTGCATCGGCAAGACCAACTGCGACGAGTTCGCGATGGGCTCGTCGACCGAGAACTCGGCGTTCGGGCCGGTCGGCAACCCCTGGGACGTGGAGCGTGTCCCCGGCGGCAGCAGCGGCGGCAGCGCGGCGACCGTCGCGGCCGGCACCGTCCCGTACTCGCTCGGCAGCGACACCGGCGGTTCGATCCGCCAGCCGGCGGCGCTGTCCGGCGTGGTCGGCTTCAAGCCGACATACGGCCGCGTCTCGCGGTACGGCCTCATCGCGTTTGCCTCATCACTCGACCAGATCGGCCCGTTCACCCGGAGCGTCGAGGATTGCGCGCTGGTGTACTCGGCGATCGCCGGCCCCGACCCGCGCGACAGCACCTGCGACGGGCGCGCGATGGACGACCCGCTCGCGGCACTGCGTGACGGGGTGGCCGGCATGCGCCTCGGCATCCCCCGTGAGTACCTCGGCGAAGGCACCGAACCCGGCGTGCGGGCAGCGGTCGAGGCGGCGTTCGCGGTCCTCGAAGGGCTCGGCGCCACGCTCCACGAGGTGTCCCTGCCCAGCACCGACGTCGCGCTCAGCGTCTACTACGTGATCGCGCCGGCGGAGTGCTCGTCGAATCTCGCGCGCTACGACGGCGTTCGATTCGGACAGCGCGTCGACCGGCCGTCGCTGACCGACATGTACCTGGAGACCCGCGACGCGGGGTTCGGTCCCGAGGTCAAGCGGCGCGTGATGCTCGGGACGTACGCGCTGTCCAGCGGTTACTACGACGCCTACTACCGTCAGGCGCAGAAGGTGCGCACGCTCGTCGGGCAGGAATTCGATGCGGTCTTCGAGCAGGTCGACGCGCTCGTCTGCCCGACGTCACCGAGCGTCGCCTTCCCGATGGGGTCGCGCGACGACCCGCTCTCGATGTACATGTGCGACGTCGTGACCCTGCCGGCGAACCTTGCGGGCGTGCCCGGGATCTCGGTGCCGTGCGGCTTCGTCGACGGCCTCCCCGTGGGGCTGCAGGTCATCGCGCCACGCTTCCAGGACTCGCGGGTGTTCCGTGTGGCGCACGCCTACGAGCAGGCGACGGCGTGGCACACGACTCGTTCCCCCTTCGCCGGCGAGGCGGCATGACGGGGTACGAGGTCGTGATCGGGCTCGAGGTGCACGCGCAGCTCCTCACGCGCAGCAAGATGTTCTGCGGCTGCCCGGCTGATTACCTGGGCGCCGCGCCGAACGCGAACACGTGTCCCGTGTGCCTCGGACTCCCGGGCGTGCTGCCGACCATCAACCGGCAGGCCGTCGACTTCACGGTGCGCACCGCGCTCGCGCTGCACTGCGACATCCCGGATTTCACGAAGTTCGACCGCAAGAACTACTTCTACCCCGACCTGCCGAAGGGATATCAGATCTCGCAGTACGACCTGCCCATGTCGCGTGACGGGTATCTCGAGTTCCCCGTGAACGGCGACACCGTGCGGTGTGGAGTGACCCGCGTTCACCTCGAGGAGGACACGGGGACGATGCATCACGCGGGCGACATCCTCCAGAGTGCAACCTCGTCGCTCATCGACCTCAACCGGTGCGGTGTGCCCCTCATGGAGATCGTCGGCGAGCCGGACCTGCGCACCCCCGAGGCTGCGCGGGAGTACCTGGTACGCCTGCGTCAGATCCTCACCTACATCGGGGTCAACGACGGGAACCTCGAGCAGGGATCCTTCCGCTGCGACGCCAACATCTCGCTGCGCCCCCACGGCGCGAGCGAGCTCGGCGTCAAGGTCGAGGTGAAGAACATGAACTCGTTCCGGGCCGTGCATCGTGCGCTCGACTCCGAGATCGAGCGGCAGTCGGCGGTCCTCGACGCAGGCGGCACGCTGGTGCAGGAGACGCGCGGCTGGGTGGAGACGCAGGGCCGCACGGTGTCGCAGCGGAGCAAGGAGCAGGCCCACGACTATCGATACTTTCCCGAGCCGGACCTGCCGCCGCTGCGCCTCGATGCACACTTCGTCGAGCGCGTTCGGGCCACCCTCCCGGAGCTTCCCGAGGCTCGCGCCCTCCGATTCCAGAGCCAGTACGGGCTCACGGCGTACGACGCGGCGGTGCTGACTGACACGCGCGAGAGCGCCGACTGCTTCGAGGCGTTGGTCGAGGCCGGCGTTCCGGCCAAGCTTGCCGCGAACTGGCAGAGCGGGGACGTCGCGGCACTGGCGAATGAGCACAAGATCCCGTTGCAGCGCAGCGGCCTTGGTGTCGATGGTCTTGCGAGCCTGCTCCGCCTCGTGAGCAGCGGCGCTGTCAACGGCCCCACCGCGAAGGACCTCCTCGCCGAGCTGTATGTGCCCGGTGGCGACCCCGAGGCGGTGGTGCGCGAGCGCGGCCTCGGCCAGGTCAGCGACACCGAGGCGTTGGGCGGGCTCGTCGACGCGGCGATCGCGGAACACCCCGGCGCCGCGGCTGACTTTCGTGCGGGGAAGCAGCAGGCGCTCGGCCAGCTGATGCGCGCGGTCAAGGACGCGACCGGTGGCAAGGCGGACATGCCGCTGGTGAACCGTCTGCTGCGCGAGCGGCTCTCGGGGCGATAGGGCAGGTGCGCCTGGGGCGCATGGTTCATGGCGGACTGTGCCTCGCCCACGACGAACAGGGTGCGACTGTGCTCGTCGAGGGGGGCATCCCCGGCGAGGAGGTCGATGTCTCGATCCGGTACCGCAAGGGTGCCACGTCGTTCGCCGAGGTCGTGCGCGTGCTCGAGCCGTCGCCACATCGCGTCGTTCCACCGTGTCCGTACGTGCCCGCATGCGGTGGCTGCCAGCTGCAGCACGTCACCTACGCACATCAGGTGGCACTGAAGCGCGACATCGTGCTGGACGCGCTGCACCGGCAGCGGATCGAGCATCCAGCGGTGCAGGTGCATGGTGCGGGCGATCCGTGGCGGTACCGATGGCGCGGCGAGTTCCATGTCATCGCGGGCAAGGACGGCCAGCCTCCGGCACTCGGGTTCAATCGCGCCCGGAGCTGGCGACCCATCGCGGTCGACGACTGCCTCATCCATCACCCGCGCATCACGACGGCGCTGCCCGCGCTCCGCTCGCTCATGGCAACGAACGCGACGCCGGAGTTGAGCACCCTCCATCTCACCGCCGGGGAGTTGGGTCAGGAATTGTTGCTTCGGGCCAAACCGCCACGGGGGCTCGGCGCAGGTGCGCTCGACGACGGGCTCGATCTGCCCGACGGCGGCCGGCTCAGCACGACGTCGACCACGCTGCGCTGGCGCGGGCTGACCTTCCGGGTCACGCCCGATGCCTTCATCCAGGTCAACTGGGCCCAGATGGACGTGCTGTACCAGTGCGTCCTTGACGGCCTCGGCAGCATCGCCGGGTTGCGCGTCGTCGACGCATATGCCGGGATCGGAGTGCTCGCGTGTCATCTCGCGGCGGAGGCAGGCGAGGTGATCTGCATCGAGAGCAACCGCGGGGCAGCGCGGCTGGGCGTGCTGAACACGCGGGTCAACGAGGTGAATGATCGCGTGCGCTACGAGCTGGCGCCCGTGGAGGAAGCGCTGCCGCGGATCGGAGCGGCCTCGCCGATCGACTGCGTGATCCTCGACCCGCCGCGAGCCGGATGCGCCGGGAAGGTGACGGGGTGGCTCGCCCTTGCGGGTCCGGCACGCCTCGTCTATGTTTCCTGCGACCCGGCGACGCTTGCGCGCGATCTCCACGTGCTGGTCGCGTCGGGGCCCTATCGGGTCGATGCGATCGACGTCGTCGACATGTTTCCGCAGACCTATCACGTCGAGAGCGTGGTCACCCTCACGAGGGGCTGAGCGGTACCCTCAGATGCCGTCGCGGACGGTTGCGGCGGAGTGATAGCGTACGTCTGTTCGTGATCAGCCGACCGCATCCAGGAGGCAGCGTGGAGGAGGCATCAGCGACCGGCGAGGGCATCGACACCGGGGGCTTCGTCCACCTTCATACGCACAGCGAGTTCTCGCTGCTCGACGGAGCGGCGCGCATCGCCGAGCTGGTCGGCACCGCAAAGGCGATGGGCCAGCCCGCGCTGGCGATCACCGATCACGGTGTGCTGTACGGAGCGGTGGACTTCTTCGCCACCGCGCGCGCGGCGGATATCAACCCGGTCCTCGGCTGCGAGATGTACATGGCACCGCGTTCACGCCACGATCGTGAGGGCCGTGCGGACCGCGACCCCAACCACCTCATCCTCCTCGCGCGCAACGACGTCGGGTATCGCAACCTCATCAAGCTCGTCAGCACCGCGCACCTCGAGGGCCACTACTACAAGCCGCGCATCGATCGTGAGCTCCTCGCTGAGCACGCCGAGGGGTCTGATCTGCCTCTCCGCGTGCCTCGGCGGCGAGCTGCCCCAGGCGATCCTTCGCGGCGATCTTGCGGCTGCGGAGTTGGTCGCACGTCAGCACGCCGAGATGTTCGGGCCGGACGGCTACTTTCTCGAGCTGCAGAACCACGGCATCCCGGAGGAGGAGACGGTGCGCACCGGGTTGGTCGAGATCGCGCGGCGCACCGGGCTCCCGCTCGTCGCCACGAACGACTCGCACTACATCCGCCCCGAGGATGCCGAGGCGCACGACATCCTCCTCTGCCTGCAGACCGGTGCACGGCGCGAGGATGAGAAGCGGTTCAGATTCTCGGGACCCGAGTACTACCTCGCCACCACCGCGCAGATGCGCGAACGCTTCGCTTCCTACGGGGAGGCGATCGGCAACTCGGTGGCCGTCGCTGCGCGCTGCAATGTCGAGATTCCCTTGGGGCGCAACCTGCTGCCGACGTACCAGCCGATCCCCGACGGTCTCGACGCGGACACCTACCTGCGCGAGCTGTGCGAGGCGGGCGTGCGCGAGCGCTACGGCGACGCCGTCAACAACGAGGTCCGGGAACGCCTGGACATGGAGCTCGACGTCATCCGCGAGACGGGGTTCTCGGCGTACTTCCTGATCGTGTGGGACCTCATCAGGGCGGCGCGTTGCGACGGGGTCCGGGTGGGGCCGGGGAGAGGCAGCGCGGCGGGTTCGCTGGTGAGCTACGTGCTTCACATCACCGACATCGAGCCGCTCCGCTACGGGCTCATCTTCGAGCGCTTCCTCAACCGGGAACGCGTGCAGATGCCGGACATCGACATCGACTTCGACGACCGCGGTCGCGACCGCGTCCTCGCTTACGTGCAGGACAAGTACGGGCGCGATCGGGTCGCGCAGATCATCACCTTCGGAACCATGGCCGCACGGGCTGCGATCCGCGACGTCGGTCGTGTGCTCAACGTACCGCTGCCCGACGTGGACCGGCTGGCCAAGCTCGTGCCGCAGGTGGTGAACATCACCCTGGAGACGGCGCTCAACAGCAGCCGGGACCTTCGCGACCTCTACGAGCACGAGGACTGGGCGCGGCGCATCATCGACAACGCCCGCCGCCTCGAGGGAATCTGCCGCAACGCGTCCACGCATGCCGCGGGGGTCGTGATCGGATCGGAGCCGCTCGCGAACATCGTGCCGCTGCAGCGGTCCACCGCCGGTGATGGCACCGCCGTGACCCAGTACGACATGAATGGCGTCTCGCAGATCGGGTTGCTCAAGATCGATCTGCTGGGACTGTCCAACCTCACCGTCATCGCGGATGCGGTTGAGCTGGTGCGCCGGCATCGCGGTGTCGACATCGATATCGACCTGCTGCCGCTCGACGACGCCAAGACCTACGAGCTCCTCGGCAAAGCCGACACGCATGGCATCTTCCAGCTCGAGGCGACGTTCGCCAAGCGAATCCTCATCGACATGCAACCGAAGTCGCTCGAGGACCTCGGCGTCGCGGTGGCGCTGAACCGTCCGGGTCCGATCGAGGGCGGTGCCACCGAGACCTGGATGCGTCGCAAACGCGGTGAGGAGCCGGTCACGTACATGATCCCCGAGCTGGAGCCGATCCTCGCTCACACCTACGGCGCGATCATCTATCAGGACCAGGTGATGAAGATCGCGTCGGCCGTGGCCGGGTTCACGCTGGGCGAGGCCGACATCCTTCGCGCCGCGATGGGCAAGAAGGACAAGGTGAAGATGGCCAAGCAGCGGGAGCAGTTCCTGAGCGGCGCGGCTGCGCGCGGCGTCGCGGCGGACGCGGCGCTGCAGCTCTTCGACCTCATCGCGCTCTTCGCCGGCTACGGGTTCAACGGCGCACACAGCATCTCCTATGGCCTGATCGCGTACCAGACCGCGTACCTCAAGGCGAACTACCCGCGCGAGTACATGTGCGCACTGCTGAACAGCCGCGCCGACAACTTCGACAAGCTCAAGCAGTCGATCCTCGACACGCACGCGCGAGGGCTCGTCGTGCGGCCCCCGGACATCAACCGGAGCGCCCCGGCGTTCAGCCTCGGCGATGCCGACACGGGGGAGATCCTGTACGGCCTGCGGCACATCAAGAACGTGGGGGAGCGGGTGGCTGCGGCGATCGTCGCGGAACGGGAGGCGGCGGGACCGTTCGCGTCGCTCTTCGACCTGTGCCTGCGGGTCTCGAGCCGTGACCTCAACCGGCGCGTGGTCGAGGCGTTGATCCGCAGCGGCGCATGCGACGCCCTTGGCGAGCGCGGCGCCATGCTCGCGGTCCTCGATCGCGCCATCGATCGCGCAGCCTCGATCCGGCGCGAACGCGAATCGGGACAGACCTCGCTGTTCGGCGACACGGTGGTGCTGATCGAGCCCGCCCCGATCCCTGCGGAAGAGTTCGACAGCGGCGCCGGGGGCGCGTTCGCCATCGCCGCGGATGAACGGCTTCGCTGGGAGCGCGAGTTCCTCGGGATGTATCTGAGCGACCACCCACTGCGGCGGATCGCCGGCGAGTTGCAGCAGCGGGTCGACACCACGATCAACGAGCTCGGAGCCCACCTCGATGGTCTGATCGTGCAGGTGGGCGGAGCGATCCGCGATGTGCGCACCTTCGTCCCGCGGCGGAGCACGACGGGCCAGCGGATGGCCGCGCTACAGATCGAGGATCTCACCGGCAGCGTCGAGGTGGTGGTGTTCGCGCGCGTCTTCGAGGAGTGCGCGGATGCGCTCCGTCCCGACGCGGTCGTTGTGGTGCGGGGCAAGGTGGAGGCAGGGCGCACTGCGAACGGCACCACACCCGCAGCCGCTGACGATGACGACCGGGTGGACCTGGAGCCACCGCAGATCCTCGCCGAGGCGGTGTACGCGTATGACGACCCGCGCCTCGCGACGTGGCGCCGCGACAGCGTCGTGCATGTGAACGTGAGCGCGGCGCAGATAGCCCTGCTCGGTGCGCTCCGTCTTGCGCTCGAGGAGCACCAGGGCGATTGTCCGGTGGTGCTCCACGTGGACTCGGGAACGAGCGTCGACGAGGTCACGCTGGCGGTCGACTTCGCGGTCGACCCTGGGCCGGGGCTGGAGCGCGCGATCGAGCGGCTGGTGGGTGACAACTCGTACCGGTTGGAGATGCGCCGGGTGCGCGCCCCCGAGCGAGAGCGAGCCTCGGCCCGGCGCTGACGGGTCAGACCGAGCTGCCGAAGAAGCCGAACACGAGCTTGGCGACGATGATCAGCACGATGTAGACGACGAGTGCGGCGACCGCTGGGATGTCGATGCCCGAGGTGACCCGCCCGCGGTGCAACGCGGCGAAGGGTCCGACGAGCGGTGTCGTCACGGTGCGGACCATCTGGACCAGGGGATGCCATGGATCCGCGTGAAATAGTGCGAGCAGGATGCGGATGAACATGATGATGGCGATGGCGATGATGATGTCGACGACCACCTGTCCAACGAGATTCACGAGGCTGGCGCCGATGTTGAGACTGCCGCCGACCAGCGTCTGGAGAATACCGGCCACGAAGTAGATGACGACGATCGCGAGGATGGGGGAGAAGTCGATGCCGCTGAAGGTCGGAAGAATGCGCCGGAACGGCGCGAGGATCGGGTCCACGATGATCCGCAGCCAGTGCACGAGTGGATGCCATGGGCTCAGTCCGATCCAGGACACGGCGATGCGTACGATGATCAAGACGTTCAGCACGATCGCCACGAAGCCGATGACGTTGTAGAGCGCCAGGGAAGTCACTGAACTGTCGCGTGCTCCTGCGGGCCGGCGTTCTCGCCAGACGCTCGCTGCTCGAACTTCGTGCGCGTTCGGCGCCACAGCAGATACAGCGCCGGCACGGCGATGACGAGCATTGCGATCGCGGTCCACTGCGCCTCACGCAATCCGAACGGTCCCGGCGGCTCACTCTTACGAAACACGAAGAGCACGAGCTGGCTCACCGCGTACAGGCCGACGTACGTGATGGCGAGCACGCCCGCCCGTACGTTGCGGCGCACGAGAAGGAACAGGATGAACCCGATCAGGATCGTGCCCAGAGCCTCGTACGCCGCCGCGGGCTGATACGCGACGCACTGCGCCGGCGTGCACAGGCTGAAACCGGGCTGGAGGATCGCGTCTGGATTCGTGTACGCGGTTGCCCACGGCAGCGTGCTCTGTGCACCGAGGATGTCGCCATTGATGAGGTTGCCGATGCGCCCGATGGGCTGGCCGACCACCGCGAAGAGCACGCCGCCGTCGAGCGCGATCCACGGGTTGTAGCCGTAGCGCCAGGCGCAGATCGCGAGCGTTGCGAACCCCACCATGATCGCCCCGAAGAACGCCATGCCGCCCTGCCAGAACGCGATGATGTTGATCGGGTGGAGCAGGTAATTCTGAACGAGGTTCGGCTGCTGGACGACGTAGTACAGGCGACCGCCGATCAGGCCGAAGATGATCGTCCAGACGGTGATCTTCTCGGCGATCGTCTTCGGGATACCCCGGCGCGTTGCATAGGGCAGGACCCCGAACTGATACCCGGCCAGGAACGCGAGCGCGTACATGACCCCATACCAGTGAATCGGGATCGGCCCGATCTGGATGACCGGGTTGATGCCGATCTTGATGATGCCGAGTACGCCGGGGCTATCCAACACGGCTGCCATCATGGAGGCTGCCGGAGGCCGCATGCACCTCGAGCACGCGGTAGCCGCCTTTGGAGCGGATACGCTCGACGCGATACCCGAGGCCGGCGAACCACGCGGCGAGCGAGTCAGCCCCGAGGTGGCGTTGTATAACCAGGGTTGCCGCTGCCCCCGGTTCGAGGCGCCCGATCCACCGCAGCAGGAGGTCACGGAGGGCTTCCTTGCCCAGGCGGACCGGCGGGTTGGAGTAGACACCAGCGACGCTGAGGCCTTCGGGAACGGCATCCGGTTCGACCGCGACGACGTTGGTGGCACCAGCCCGTTCGGCATTGCGGGCGCAGAGGTCGAGCGCGCGGCGATTCACGTCGACGGCCCACACGCGGGTTTCGGGACTTCGCAGCGCCAGGGTGATCGCGATCGGGCCGTATCCGCATCCAACGTCCACGAGATCCCCAGCCCGGGAAGGCACGATCGTGCGAAGCAGCAGGTCGGTTCCGAAGTCGACATGGCCATACGCGAAGACACCTCGATCGGTGTCGAGTTCGACCGTCATGTCCGGGAGCGTGAGCCGCACAGCCCTCGGGTGGGACGGGACTCGAGGTTCGGCAGAGAAGTAATGTTCCTGGCTCACGGTCGCAGGGTAGTAGGCTGCGGCCGATGAGGAGCGCGGACGTGGCGGTCGTTGGGCTCGGTGCCGCCGGCGCCGCGACGCTGTACCAACTCGCTCGGCGCGGCGTCGACGCGATCGGGATCGACGCCTACTCGCCACCCCATGTGATGGGCTCCACGCACGGTGATACGCGGATCACCCGTGAGGCGATCGGGGAAGGGGAGTACTACACGCCACTGGTCCGGCGATCCCACGCGATCTGGCGCGAACTCGAATCCGAGACCGGAGCGGACCTGCTCACGCAGTGCGGCGGGCTGATCATCGAAGAGCCGGGGAGCGGCGCGGCGGGACACCACCGCCACCAGTTCCTGGCTCAGACCGTCGCCTGCGCAACGCGGTACGGCATCCCCCACGAGCTGCTCGGGGCGCCGGAAGTCACCGAGAGATTCCCCCAGTTCCGATTGACCGGTGACGAGGCAGCGTACTTCGAGCCGGGCGCCGGGTTCGTGCGGCCGGAGCGCTGCGTCGCCGCGCAGCTGGCGGTGGCGGAGCGGCTCGGAGCCGGCGTGCACCGCGATGAACGCGTCCTTGCTCTCGAGGCCGACACAGGCGGTGCGACCCGGATCCGGACACACCGCGATGAGTACGTGGCGGGACGCGTCGTGCTCGCCGTCGGTGCATGGGTCCGCGACTTTCTGGAGCCACGACATCAGGCGCTGTTCACCGTCTACCGACAGGTGCTCGCCTGGTTCGCCGTCGACAGCCGGGCGCCTGATCACTCGCCGGGCGTCATGCCGGTGTTCATCTGGGGTCTTCGCGACGGCAATTCGTTCTACGGCTTCCCAGAGGTCGACCGAGCGGGCGACATCAAGGCCGCCACCGAGCAGCTCGACACCGCGACGAGTGCCGATTCAGCCACCCTGAACGTCGATCCCGCCGAGCCACGCGCCCTGTACGACGGCTTGATCAGGGCACACCTCCCCGGAGTCACCCGACGGTGCGTGCGCTCGGTGCGTTGCCTCTACACGGTGACTCCCGACGCCGACTTCGTCATCGACGACCACCCCGGACTGCCCGGGGTCATGCTCGTCTCGCCGTGCTCAGGGCACGGGTTCAAGCACTCAGCCGGGATCGGCGAGGCGATCGCCCAGGTCGTGACCGACGGCGCGAGTGACGTCGATCTCTCGCCGTTCCGGATCGGCCGTTTCGAGACGTCAGGCGCGGCGCTCTAAGCCGCCGGAGGAGCAGGCAGGCGCGGGGTGGCCTTGACCGCCGTGCCATAGGCGCAGATCTCGGTCCAGGTGCCGCCCATCTCGGAGGTGTCGAAGCGCATCGCGACAATCGCGTTCCCGCCCTTTGACTGCGCCTCGGCGACCATCCGCTCGATGACCTCCTGGCGGCTCTGCGCGAGATTCTGCGTCATGCCCTTGAGTTCGCCACCCATGAGCGATTTGAGGCCCGCGCCGAACTGTGAGCCGATGTTGCGAGAGCGGACGGTGAGGCCGAACACCTCGCCGAGCACCTCCGTGATCTCATACCCGGGCAGGTCATTTGCGGTGCTGATCAGCACGTGGGGTCCTCCGTGAGTCGGATTCCAACAACAAAGCGCGGCTACCCCCTGTCATACCCCAGACCACGCCATTTCAGGCGCTCTGCCCACAAGCATGGGCCGAGCTTCAGGGTGCGCGGCTCAGCGGAGCAGCCACGGCCGTGCCGCTCTCCACATCGACTCCGGCAACGATCGGCTTCCCATCCGCGGCGGTGAAGACGAAGCCACCCGCCCCGTCCGGGGCGATGTGGAATCGCCCCTCGTGGTGGCGGCGGTGATGAAAGCGGCACAGCGAGATGAGGTTGCCGAGCTCGGTCTTGCCACCGTCATACCAATGCCGGACGTGGTGGCCGTCGGTCCGCGGCGCGGGGACCGAGCAGCCCGGATACCGGCAGCCTTCGTCGCGGCTCTGCAGCGCCAGGCGCAGCCGGGGCGTGATCACACGACGCACCCGGCCGACGTCGATGGGGAGCCCATCCCGCTCGGTCACGGTGACCACATCGGCGTCGCAGCTGAGCCGGCGCACCGATTCCGCCGGAAGCCAGGGGCCGTCCTCGATCCGTGAGCGCCCGTTCGGCGCACCGCCGCCGAGCACATCGGCGTCGACGTGCACCACGACCTGGGTGGTGGGCGCGACCGCCGGCTCCTGGGCGGCGCCCGCCACCCACGCCTCGCAGACTCGCAACAGCGCGTCGGCGCGGAGCATCGGCCGCGTGCGTCGCACGGCATCGAGGGCCGGCTGATCGGGGGAGGGTACCGCCCGCTCCTCAGTGGCGACGACCTGGGCGGCCGCCTCGATGGCGGCCATCACCAAGGCGCCGTCCTCATGGGGCAGCACCGCCATCAGTTCGAGCATGCCGTCGTCGCGCCACCAGACCCGCACCCCACGGTTGAGCAGCGGGTCGTCCTGGCGTCGCGGATCATCGGCGGCGAGCGCCCGGCGCACGCCCCGGCAGATCCGGGCCAGCTGCCCACCGGACGCGTGGAGCGCGATCTGCAGCCACACCTCGTCGTCATCGGGCGTGGCCACCCGGGTGACCGCCCGCATCTTGTCGAAGGAGAGGCGGCCCTCGGCGAAGGCGGCACGGAGCGCGGGCAGCCGCTCGAGCGCGTGCCCAACCCGGACCATCTCCCCTCCGGTCCAGACGTCGACCCCGATGTTGACCGACAGCCACTGCGCGCACGAGCGCATTCCCGAGTCGGCCCAGGAGCCGTCCGTGTCCAGCTTCGAGGTGAGAGTGACGATCTCAGCGGTGGCTGCGTGGACGCGAGGCGCCAGCCCGCCGAGCCGCATCTGGAGCTCTACACCCATGCCATTCTGCACCCACAAACAATACCAACCACGCGTTCGCCACGCAACCGTCACCCCCGTATGTCACGCACCGTACAGACGCCGTCCCTGCCGCCCACGACAGTGGGAGGTCGCGACTGCTCCGGCCTTGGCGGGTTCGAGTGAGGGGTTGGCACCCACGGCGAGGTACGTCGAGTGAGCGCGATCGCGATCATCGGGTTCGGTCCTGGCACGATCATCGAGGAGCCGATCGGTGTGTTGTGCTCCGGCTGCCGTCAGCCCGTGGGAATTGGGCAGCGCGGATACCTGCTGCGGACCCAGGGGCTCACCGACGAGGCGTGGCATCGCGGCTGCACTCGCGACCCGGAGGCCGCGCTGACCGGGCACAGCACGCTTGACGCGGCGAGGTCAGTGGCCGGCAGGTGATGAGGCGGCGCGCTCGGACTCCGCGCGCGCCGAGAACCACGCCAGCGTCGCCGGCAGCACGAACGGGACCAGCAGCAGCCTGAGCCAGTCCCACAGCGTGTTCCCCTGGAATCCCGTCCATCCCCAGCCGAGCGCGTAGCCACCGAACACGACCACAACGAACGCGGCCAGCAGCGACACGCCGATCGCGCGCCAGCGACTCTCAAAGCGCTTCCGTGTCGCAAACCACAACGGCAACGAGGCGACGACGACCGGGAGCGCAAGCAATTCAAGCCAGTCCCAGAGCCGGTTCCCCTGAAATCCGGTCCACCGCCAGTCGAGGGCATAGCCACCCACGACCAGGCAGACGAACGCCAACCCGATGACGCCGAACACCAGGTGCCACTCCATCTTCCAGCGGTATCGAGTCCGGTACCAGAGCGGCAACGTCGCAAGCACGACGGGCAGCACGATCACATGCAGCAGGTCCCAGAGCTGATCGCTTGGCGTGATCCCGGTCCATGACCACCGGAACTCGTAACCGCCGAGCAGCGCAACGGCGAGCACCAGCACTCCTGCGGGCAGCACCCATCGAATCAGGCGTGACCGCACTTGCGGCGTGACCGTCCGCCTCCCGGCAAGATCCATCGGCGAAATGATGCCTTGTGTCGATCAGGGAATGTTCAGCGTCCCGCCCTGTGCAAGCTCATTGAGCGAGTCGCACGCCTGGACCCCGTACACCTTCGACGCATCATCAACGACCGTCCACGACAGCCCGCCATGAGTGCCGGTGCACACGGTCGCGTCGCCTGCGACCGTCGTCGACACACGACGCCAGCTGCCATCGCTGGCGTGCCAGTCATCGCACATTGCCGCGGCGCCCGCGCCGTCGAATGTCACCCGCACGGGGTTCGTGCCGTACCCGAGTGTGCATCGTGTCGGCGACGTCAAACCGAGGCTCGCGGCATTGTCAAAAAGCACGACGAGGACGAACACGACACCACAGCTCACCATCCCGGCCACCGTCAGCCACACCACCTTGCGTGATCGGAGCCACGGTCGCCTCGGTTGCCCGTCCATCCGCTGGAATGTACCGCGCGCCATCGACAACACGAAGACGGCCGCCTCCGGAAGGGCTCGGAGGCGGCCGTCGGGCGGGAGGGTGATGGACAGCAGGGGTTAGTCGCCGGCGTGGAGGTCGGCCCCCAGCCGCAGCGACGGCCGGCGAACCGACCGGGGCACGCGCAGCCGTCGATGGAGGTGGATGCGGTCGAGGTTGGGAAGGACGGTCATCGCGGTCGCGACGACCGCCGATGTGACAAGTGCGAGCCCGAGGTTGAGGACGATTGTCGCCGTGGTCATGTTCGTCTCCGGTGGGCGGTTGCTATCGACATGCCCAACGTTGACGAGCGCGCGTCGGAGACCGCTGCGCAGCCGCTGTGAAGTCCCTGGGGAAATCGCTGCTCCACCGTGCCGGGAGAGGGAGTCGAACCCTCACGAGGTAACCCTCGGCGGTTTTTGAGACCGCTGCGTCTACCATTCCGCCACCCCGGCCTGGGATTGACAGCGTACCGGCTCCCCGGATCCACCGGCGCGACTCGGCGATCGCGCCCACCGGGAACACCGAGCCCGTATCCCGCGTACCCTCAAATGGATGGACGACGAGGCGCTCCTCGAGCGGGCACGCCGCGGAGACCGCGACGCCTTTGCCGCAATTGTCACCCGTCACCAGGATGAGCTGTACACGATGGCCCTCCGGATCACCGGAACACCCGCCGACGCCGCCGACGTCGTCCAGGAGACCTTCCTGCGCGCTTACGTGAGGATCCCCATCCTTCGCGGTCAGACCATCCGGGCATGGCTGTTCCGGGTGGCCATCAACTGCAGTCACGACGTCCAGCGGCGGTCTGTCCGGCGCCCCGCCGACCCGCTCGAGGATGAACGCGGCAACATCGTCGAGCTGCCCGATCCCGCACTGGGGCCCGAGGCGACGGCGCTGTCTCGCGAGCGCCTGATGGCGGTTCGCGACGCGTTGCTGACACTTCAGCCCGATTTCCGAGCGGTGGTCGTGCTGCGGGATGTCAACGAGCTGAGCTACGAGGAGATGTCCGCCGCTCTCCGAGTCCCGATCGGCACGGTCAAATCGAGGCTCAATCGGGGCCGATCGATGCTTGCGAAAGCCCTGCGAGGCACCGCGGCATTCCCCGGCTTTGCGGAGGAGAACGCATGAGTCCCCGCCGGCACGTCGACGACCTGTTCTCCGCGGCCTACGAGAACGACCTGTCTCCGATTGACGAGGCGCGCTTCCATTCGCACCTGCAGTCCTGCGCGCCGTGCGCGACCGCGTTTGCGGAGTTCACGGCCAGCGTGGAGGCGCTGCGCGAGCTGCCACGTGCACGCATGCCCCATGCGATCCACCTCCCGTCGACGCCCCCGGTCGCGGAGCGCACGGCGCGCGGGCGCTTCAATCTGAGCGGGCTCAAACTCGGGCTGCTGCGCCGGTTCCCGGCCACCGCCGCCGCCGGCGCCATCGCCGCGGTGCTCGTGATCGTCGCCCTCACGCATGGCACCGGCACCGGCACCCCGATCGCAGCCCTCAACACCCCGGCAAGCGAGGGCTCAGCTGCCCACGCCCCCGAGCCGGCGGTCCAGACGGCGTCGTGCGCACAGCAATTCGTCAGGGTCACCGGGTCGTCGCCGCCGGCCGGCTTCTCAGCGCTGCAGGAGATCAGCGTTCCGTCCCGACCCGGCGTGCGCCTGGTCCTCGCCACGTCCAGCCTCGATGTCGCCGCCGGTCAGGCCGTCGACGTCTATGCCCAGCTGGTGGTCCCCGTGTCCTCGGCTGCGGCTCCGGGCGCCGCATCCGGCGCCGGCTCGACCCTCGCCTTCCGCCCCTGCGTGGCCATCGGGGTCGAGGGCACGAGCGTCGGGCTCGTTCCCGCCTCGTACGGGAGCAGCGTGCCCGTCGCCGTGCCGGGGTCCGCAAACGGCGACATTGCCAGCCCCGCAGCGGCCGGCGAGCCCGGCGGTTCCGACGCGGTGATCACCTTCGACATCCCAGCCGGCCTCGCTCCCGGCACGAAGCTCCACCTGACGGCCACCGTTCCGGCCGGCTACGGAGGCGATGGGACCCCGGAACTGACGGCGACGCTGACGCTCACCACGCGCTGAGGCCGTCCCGTGGCGGGGCTACACCCGTGCGACCTGTCTAGACTGACACCCGATGCACCGCCGCCTGGCATGCCTCGCCGTGGCGCTGCTGGTCTCGGGCTGCAGCTTCGCGGGGATCGGCCAACCACCGAATTACTCATACGTCGTGATCACGGCGGGCGGTGTCGGCCTGCGCACCGGCGCACAGAACGTACCCCCCACCCTCAATCTGCGACTCCATGCGACCGGGGCCCCGCTCCAGGCCGGCGACGTCACGGCGAAACTCGATAGTCACAACCTCACCCTGAGCACCCAGGGCAAGGACCTGCTCGCGTCGGTGAAGCCGCTCCCGCTCGCCTCCACGCACCGGCTCTCGGTCGCGGTGGCGGGACTGGGAAGCCAGTCCCTCACGTTCACGGTCATCCCGCCGACGGCCGCGATGCTCGCGGCCCATGTCGACCGGGCGAGCGGTCTCGTCGTCGACGCCGTGTTCGACGACGCCCCCGACCAGGCGGCGGTCGCCGCGGCCCTTCCGGGCGCCGGCGTCACCTGGGTCGACGGCACCCACGCGCGGATCACCTGGCACGGCAAGGCGCCGGCATCGATCACGCTGCCGTCGAGCATCCCAACCGCCGGCGACGCCCACCTCGATCCGGGGATCACGCTCGCGCTCGACGGCATCGCGCGCAACACGGTGCGCCGGGTGACCGTCCCGCCTGCGCCGGGCGTGGGCTCGGTCAAGGTCGACGCGTTCGTGATCAACACCGCCGAGTCGAACAGCTCCTTCGCGTTCCATCTCGGAGCGGTGTCCGAGATGAGCCCGACCGGCTGGACGGCCCAAGCCGACGGCTCGATCCTGGGCACGCCCGATCAGTCGGCTGTCAACCGCGCCGCCGCGGCGAGCATCAAGATCTGGCCGTCGCTCGCCAACGATCCCAACCCCACCGCGACCGACCGCCTCCTCAACAATCCCAAGGCAACGTCCGAGCTCGTCGGCGAGATGACCGCCGCGATCCGGTACGACGGCTACTCGGGGATCAACCTCGACTTCGAGGGGATGCTCGCCGCCGACAAGGCGCCGTTCACCGCCTTCGTCCAGCAGCTGGCGACGGCCGTGCACGCCCGCGGGGCCAAGCTCATCGTCGATGTGGTCCCGCACACCTTTGCGGGCACCAATCAGTTCTCCGCGGCATACGACATCGCTGCGATCGGCAAGGCCGCGGACCTCGTCGACCTGATGGCGTACGACCAGCACGGCGACGGCGGGACGCCGGGCCCGGTCGCCGGTCTGGACTGGGACACGGCGATCCTCCAGGCGACGCTGCCCGACCTCAATCCGGCGAACACGCTGCTCGGGATCCCCCTCTACGGGCGCGAGTGGGGAAGCATCGGCGGCGCATCCTCGTACGCCAACGTGCTGTACAACGCGCTGTCGGTACCCGGCGCGCGCGTCGACTACGACTTCAGCGCCCAGACGCCGTTCGTCGTGTCACCCAACGGGTCGCTCGTCAGCTACTTCGACGATGCGAACAGCCTTGCGCGCAAGGTCGCGTTGGTGCAGAGCTTCCACCTCGCGGGCATCGCCGCGTGGCGTCTGGGCTTCGAGGATCCCGGTTTCTGGTCGCTGTTCCGCGGCTGACCTGACCCGGGCTCGGCGCCGGATGCGACCCTAGCTCTCGGACGCCCCGGTGCCCAGATCGGGAAGGTTGAGCGTGTTCACCCAGTCCCGGATCTTGGCGAGCCGCTCCTCGCTCTCCGGATCGGCCTCGGTCAACTCGCCGTCCTTGTCCGCCTCAGGCAGGACCCCGGCCTTGTCGAGGACCTCGTCGGCGACGAAGATGCCCGCGCCCACCCGCACCGCCACCGCGATCGCGTCGGACGGCCGCGAGTTCGATCTCCAGGCGCCGCCCGTCGACCTGGGCGAGGATGCGCGCATAGAACACCTCGTTG
Source organism: Candidatus Dormiibacterota bacterium (assembly GCA_963848445.1). GTDB lineage: Bacteria > Chloroflexota > Dormibacteria > Aeolococcales > Aeolococcaceae > Palsa-851. The sequence goes on along the minus strand of CAWKDT010000001.1, from coordinate 813,826 downwards.
CTCAGCGAGGTGACGACGATCCGCTCAACGGTGACGTCGACCGCGCTCAGGAGGTTGGCGAGCAGGTCGTGCGTGATCGGCCGCTCCGGGGTGATCCCGGTGATCTTCAACGCGATCGCGTTCGCCTCGTTGATCCCGATCCAGATGGGGAGATAGCGGTCCGCCGACTTCTCCTTGAGGATCACCACATGCTGGCCGGTCGGCATGTGCACCCTGATGCTGTCGACGGTCATCTCCACCAGGTCGGCCATGCGCTCGATCATAACCCCGGGAGTTGCTGCCGAGGACGGGCTCCTCGCGCCGCTACCATGGTTCGCTGTGGCTCGCGAGACGCTGTTGCTGGTGGATGGGCACAACCTCGTCTATCGCGCGTTCTTCGCGATGCCCGCGCTCAGCAACAGCCGGGGCGAGATGACCAATGCCGCCTATGGCTTCACGTCGATGCTCTTCAAGGCGCTGAACGACACGACGCCGACCTTCGCGGTGGCGGCGTTCGATCCGCCCGGTCCCACCTTTCGCCACGAGAAGTTCCCCGACTACAAGGCGCAGCGGCTGCGGGCGCCGGACGAGCTGCGCAAGCAGTTCCCCTGGGCGCGTGAGGTGGTGGCGGTGCTCGGCATCCCGATCGTCGAGATCCCCACGTATGAGGCGGACGACGTCATCGGCACGCTGGCGCGCAAGGCTGAGGCCGCCGACCTGGACGTGATCATCGTCACCGGCGACCTCGACGTGTTGCAGCTCGTCACGGACCACGTGCGAGTCTTCGCAAGCAGACGCGGCATCAGCGACACGATCATCTACGACCTCGACAAGGTGCGCGAGCGATACGGATTCGAGCCACCGCTCGTGGTCGACTTCAAGGCGCTGCAAGGCGATCCGAGCGACAACATCCCCGGGGTTCCGGGGATCGGTGAGAAGACCGCGATGTCGCTCGTGCAGCAGTACGGACCGCTCGAGCAGGTGCTGGACGCGGTGCCGTCGATGCCGCCCGGCCGGGTGCGACGCGCGCTCGAGGAGCACATGGATCAGGCGCGACTGAGCAAGTGGACGGCGACGATCTGCACGGACGTCGACGTCGACCTTCCGCTCGAACAGGCGCGACTCTTCCACTACGACGAGGACCAGGTTCGCGTGCTCTTCGACCGTCTCGAGTTCCGCAGCCTCCTCCCGCGGCTGCCCGGTCGCACCGCCGATGACGGCACGGCGCCGTCGCCGGCGACGAGCAGTGCGGCCACCGATGTCGCGACGGAGGCGCCGGCCACCGAGGTTGTGGTCGTGGTCGATTCGCATCAGGCCGACGATGCGGAGCAGCGCATTCGCGCGGCAGGATCGGTGGCGGTGCGCACGGTCGTGGACGGCAATCCGCGCACCGGCCACATCATCGGTGTCGCGCTCGCGCCCGCCGGTGACGATGTCGCGTTCTACGTGCCGGTGTGGCACGCGGGGCTTGAACGCAACGCCGATCCGGCCGCGGTCGCGGTGGTCGAGCGGATCCTCGCTGACGCCTCTGTTGCCAAACGCGGCTACGACCTCAAGCGGGAGCTGCTCGCCTGGCGGCGGCGCAACGTGGTGATCAGGGGATTGCGGTTCGACGCGCTGCTCGCCGCATACCTCACCAACAACCGGCTGAAGGTCCCGACGCTGCCGGTGCTCGCTCACGATCTGTGCGCGCTTCGCGTCGAGCCGGAGGAGTCGCTGCTCGGCGCCGGACGTTCGAGGCGCGGCATCGCCGACGTCCCCGTCGATGAGGCCGCGCCGTATTACGGCACCTGGATCGCGCTGCTCGACCCGGTCGGCGCGGCGCTGGAGAAGGAGATGGAGCGCGCCGGGGCGCGCAGCCTCCACGACGATCTCGAGCTGCCGTTGGTGCCGATCCTCGCCGCGATGGAGGTGGAGGGCGTCGCCGTCGACTGCGATCTGCTCGGCGCGATCAGCGCTGAGATGCACGCTCGCATCACCGAGATCGAACGCGAGGTGCAGGACGCCGCGGGGTACACGTTCAACCCCGGGAGCACCCAGCAGCTTGCGCGCTTCCTCTACGACGATCTCGGGCTCGCGAGCGGGCGCAAGACCAAGACGGGCCGCAGCACCGACGCCGACACGCTCGAGGCGCTGCGCGGCGAGCATCCGGTGGTCGACCTCATCCTCGAGTGGCGCCAGCTCACGAAGCTGAAGAGCACGTACGTGGACGCCTTGCCGCTGCTCTGCAGCGCGGATTCGCGCGTGCACACGTCGTTCAACCAGGCCGTGGCGACCACGGGAAGGCTGTCGTCGTCGGACCCGAACCTGCAGAACATCCCCGTGCGCACACAGTGGGGACAGCGGATCCGCAGGGCCTTCCACGCCGACACCGGGCAGCGCCTGGTCAGTGCCGACTACTCGCAGGTGGAGCTGCGTGTGCTCGCGCACGTGACGGGTGAGGAGGAGTTGATCGCGGCATTCCAGCGCGGGGAGGACATCCACCGGCGCACCGCCGCCGAGGTCTACGCCGTCGCCCCCGAGGACGTCACCCCGGACATGCGCCGCATTGCGAAGGTGGTCAACTTCGGCGTGGTGTACGGGTTGAGCGATTTCGGCCTGGCGCGGGACACGGGGATGAGCCGCGAGGATGCGCACACCTTCATCGACGCCTACTTCCGGAATTTCCCCGCGGTCACCGTCTACCTCGAAGGGGTGCGCAACCACGCGCGCGAGTACGGGTGGGTTGAGACGTTCAACGGGCGCCGCCGATACATCGCCGACATCCGTGCGGCCAACCGCCAGCTTCGCTTCGCGGCCGAGCGGATGGCGGTCAACATGCCGATCCAGGGCGGCGCGGCCGACATCATGAAGCAGGCGATGATCCTCGTGGACGCGGCGCTCCGCGAGTCCGGGCTGCGCAGCAGGATGCTGCTCCAGGTGCACGACGAGCTGCTCCTCGAGGCCCCGGAAGGCGAGATCGGCGCGCTGATCCCCATGCTGCGGGAGCGCATGGGAGCGGCGGCTGCGCTCCAGGTACCCTCTGGATGTTGACGTCAAAATTGGCGACAACTGGGGAGACATGACGCCCGTTCCGAGGAGCTGAGGTGCCCGAGCTTCCGGAGGTCGAGACGGTCGCCCGCGATCTGCGGGGCGCCGTCACCGGCCGGCGCATCGACGGGGTCAGCGTGACCCGTCCGGACATCGTCCGCATGCCCGACGGCAGCGTGCTCCCGGCCCTCCTCACCGGACAGCGCTTCGAGGCCGTGGAGCGGAAGGGCAAGTACCTCCTGCTCGGGCTCGATTCCGGTGACGACCTCATGGTCCACCTCGGCATGACCGGGCACCTCCTGGTCTGCGATGCGGACGCGCCCGTCGCCAGGCACACGCACATCAGAGCAACTCTCGACGACGGCCGCGAGCTCCGTTTCGACGATGCGCGGCGGTTCGGACGGGTCGCCTACGGATCACGCGATGCGCTGACCGCGGCAGGCGTCCTGCCGCGTCTCGGCGTCGAGCCGCTCTCCGACGCGTTCTCGCAGGAGCGTCTCGACGCGGTGCTGCGACACACCACGCGCACGGTCAAGGCAGCGCTGCTCGACCAGCGCGGCGTCGCCGGGCTCGGGAACATCTACATCGACGAGGCGTGCCACCTTGCGGGCGTCCGGCCCACGCACCGCTGCCACCGGCTCACGCGGCGTGAGCGCGCGGCGCTCCTCGATGCGATCCGGGTCGTGCTCTCCGCCGCGGTACCGAATCGCGGCAGCAGTGTCGACGACTACCGTGACGTCTGGAACAGCCAGGGCAGTCACCAGGAGCGGCTCCAGGTCTACGGACGCGGCGGCCGGCCGTGCTTTCGTTGCGGCGCGACCCTGCGGCACACGGTCACGGCGGGGCGGACGACCGTCTACTGCGCGCAGTGCCAGCGATGACACGGGTCACGATGGTGAGCTACGACGACGACCCGCCGCTGGGCGGGCAGGGTGTCGTGGTGCACGGGATGCGCGAGGCGCTCGAACGCCGTGGCGTGCACGTCCACACCATCTCGGGTCGCGGCGAGCATGCGATCGCCGTCGCACGCCGCACCGGCAGGGCGCCGCTGGATCTGTCGATGCAGTTGAACCGATATCCGCGGATCATGCTGCGCGCGTCACCCGACGTGGTCCACGCGCACGGTGGCCCGGGCGGGGTGCTCCTGTGGAAGCCGCTCGACGTGCCGCTCGTGTACACCGCGCATCACACGTACCGCCAGGCCCACGCGCGTGGTTCGGTGAAACGGGTGCTCGCGGGCCTCGAGGCTCGCTGTTATCAGCGCGCCGCAATGGTGCTGCCGGTGTCGCGGTCGACGGCGAACTCGCTGCTGGAGATGGGCGTTCCGGCAGCGCGTATCGAGGTGCTTCCGAACGGTGTGGACCTCGTGAACGAGCCCGGCGTGGAGCACGAGGACGGACGCGTGCTCTTCGTCGGCCGTCTCGAGCGCGAGAAGGGTGTGCTCGACGCGCTGTCGGTGTTCGCCTCGCTCACCGAGACAGGATCCGATGTCCGCGGTGTCGTGGTCGGCGGCGGCAGCCTCGAGCGCGAGGTGCGTCGTGCCGCGGCGTCGAGCGGCGGCCGCATCGAATACCTGGGCACGCTCGACCGCCCCGCCTTGCATCGCGAATACGCGCGCGCCGCCCTCGTCGTCATGCCGTCTCGTTTCGAAGGCCTCGGCATGGTCGCGATCGAGGCGCAGTCGGCGGGCACTCCGGTGGTCGGCTACGACGTCGACGGGTTGCGCGACGCGGTGGGGAGCGGCGGCGTGCTGGTTCCGGCGGGCGATCTGGCTGCGCTGCGCGCCGCCATGGCCGCGCTGCTCGACGACGCCGGCCGGCGTGCCGAGATCGGCCGGCACGCTCGCGACGCGTCGCGTGCCGGGCGCTCGTGGGATGACGTTGCGGCGCGTCTCGAGGAGATCTACGCGGGGGTCGCGGGCGGCGGAGGGCCGCGGACCGCGCCCGCGTAGACTGAGCGAATGCCCACGCTCGAGTTGACCGCGCCCTTCGAACCGGCAGGCGACCAGCCCACCGCGATCACCGCGCTGGATCGCGGGCTCCGGGAGGGGCAGCGCGAGCAGATCCTCCTCGGCGTCACCGGCTCGGGCAAGACCTACACCATCGCCAACGTCATCGCCCAGCAGCAGCGTCCGACGCTCGTGCTGTCGCCGAACAAGACCCTTGCCGCGCAGCTCTGGGCCGAGTTCCGGGAGTTCTTCCCGAAGAACGCCGTCGAGTACTTCGTCTCCTACTACGACTTCTATCAGCCGGAGGCGTACATCCCGCGAACGGACACCTACATCGAGAAGGACTCCTCGCGCAACGACGAGATCGACCGTCTCCGCAACAGCGCGACGCGTGCCCTGCTGACCAGGCGCGACGTCATCGTGGTCGCCTCGATCTCGTGCATCTACGGCATCGGCTCGCCCGAGAACTACCTCGGCGAGTTGATCACCGTGAAGCGGGGTGAGTTGGTGCGCCGCGACATCCTCCTGCGCAAGCTCTCCGACCTCCAGTACTCCCGCAACGACATGGACTTCGGGCGCACCCGGTTCCGCGTGCGCGGCGACGTCGTCGACGTGCAGCCGGCATACGAGGAGATCGCGACGAGGGTCGAGTTCCTGGGCGACACCGTCGAGTTGATCAAGGACTTCGACCCGCTGACCGGCGAGATCCTCACGATGCGCGACGAGCTCACGGTGTTCCCCGCGTCGCACTACGTCACGCCGCAGGAGCAGATGGAGAAGGCGCTCGTCGCCATCGAAGCCGAGCTCGAGGAGCGCGTCGGATACCTCGAGCAGCGCGGGCGTCTCCTCGAGGCGCAGCGCCTCCGCCAGCGCACCAACTTCGACATGGAGATGATGCGCGAGACGGGCACCTGCGCCGGCATCGAGAACTACTCGCGCCACCTCAGCGCGCGCTCCGAGGGGCAGCGGCCGTTCTGCCTGCTCGACTTCCTTCCCGAGGACGCGCTGCTCATCGTCGACGAATCGCATGTGGCCGTGCCCCAGATCGACGGCATGAACAAGGGCGACCGCGCACGCAAGATCCCACTGGTGGAGTACGGCTTCCGCTTGCCGTCGGCGCTCGACAACCGCCCCCTCACCTTCGCGGAATGGGACTCGATGATCGGGCAGATCATCTACGTCAGCGCGACGCCCGGGCCGTACGAGGAGGGCCGGGCGACGCAGGTGGTGGAGCAGATCATCAGGCCGACCGGCCTCGTCGATCCCACCATCGAGGTGAAGGAGTTGCACGGGCAGATCGACGACCTCATCGCGCAGATGCGGCGGCGCATCGAGCGGCACGAACGCTGCCTGATCACCACGCTCACGAAGAAGATGGCGGAGGACCTCACCGACTATCTCCGCGAGGCCGGGATCAAGGTGCGGTATCTGCACAGCGACATCGACACGCTCGAGCGCGTCGAGATCATCCGCGACCTGCGCCTCGGGGTCTTCGACGTGCTGGTCGGGATCAACCTGCTGCGCGAAGGGCTCGACCTGCCCGAGGTGTCGTTCATCGGCATCCTCGACGCCGACAAGGAGGGCTATCTGCGCGGCTATCGCTCGCTGATCCAGACCATCGGCCGCGCGGCGCGCAACGTGTTCGGACACGTCGTCATGTATGCCGACCACACGTCGGACGCGATGGAGCGGGCGATCGCCGAGACCGACCGTCGCCGCGCGATCCAGGTTGCGCACAACGTCGAGCACGACATCACGCCACTCTCGATCGTCAAGGCCGTGTACCAGATGGAGTCGCATCGCGACCAGCAGTCGCTGCGCGCCGCGGCGTTCCAGGAGGCGTCGGGATTGCCGCCCGACGAGGTGCTCCGCCTCGCCAAGGACGTCGAGAAGGAGATGCTGCGGGCAGCGCGCGACCTCGAGTTCGAGCGCGCGGCGGAGCTGCGCGATCGGCTGGTCGAGCTGCGCCGCCGGCTCGAGGGCAAGGAGGAGCCGGAGCCGGTCGGCGCGCCGAGTCCCAGGGGAAGGTACCGCCCGTCTCGCTCGCGATAGCGAATATACATACTTGACATAGAGCACATCTGTTCGGTACCATGCGCAGCGCATGGCCACCGACCTCCAGCGCTCCGCCCCCCGCGTGCACTTCGTCTGCTCGGCATGCGGGGCTGAGGCGCCGAAGTGGCAGGGGCGCTGCCCCGCGTGCGACGCGTGGAACAGCCTCGCTGAGGATGCCGTCCACCTCGCGGGACCTAGGGGACCACGGGTCGCGGCCGCGGAGAGCACGCCGATGGACGTGGTGATGGCCGTGCCCACCCGGACCCAGGGGACGGGCTCGTCCGAGGTGGACCGGGTGCTCGGCGGCGGGATCGTGCCGGGGAGTGTCGTCCTCCTCGGGGGCGATCCGGGCATCGGGAAGTCCACCCTCGCCCTGCAGGTGGCGCACCACTGCGGAGGCGCGGCGGCTCCCGCGCTGTACTGCACGGGCGAGGAGTTGCTCGAGCAACTCGCTCTGCGCGCGCGGCGGCTCAGCTGCACCGGATCCAGGGTCCGGCTGCTCGTCGAATCGGACGTCGACACCGTGATCGCCACCATCGAGGCGGAACGCCCCTCGCTGGCGGTGATCGATTCGGTGCAGACGCTCCGGGATGCCGCGACGCCGGGTGCGCCCGGCAGCGTCGCTCAGGTTCGGGCTGCGGTGCTCCGCATGAGTGAGGCGGCCAAGTCAGCCGGGGTGCCCGTGTTGCTGGTCGGGCACGTCACCAAGGAAGGTGCGATCGCGGGGCCCCGGACGCTCGAGCACATGGTCGATGTCGTGCTGTTCCTGGAGGGCGAGCGTCTCGGCGAGCACCGGATGCTCCGCGGGATCAAGAACCGGTTCGGCGCCTGCGGGGAGGTCGGCCTCCTCACGATGGAGCGGGACGGGATGCGTGATGTAGCCCCGGGGGGTCGGGGGATGCTCGACGCTGCCTCACTCGGCGCGTCGGGCAGCGTGGTCACGGTGACCTGCGACGGGTTGCGGCCCATGGCCGTCGAGGTGCAGGCGCTTGCGGTCGCATCGCCGTTCGAGTTCCCGCGTCGCACCGCGTCGGGGTTCGAGCTCAACCGGCTCCACCTGATGCTCGCGGTGCTCGGCAAGCGGGCGGGGGCTGCGCTCACCAAGCTCGACGTGTTCGTCAACGTCGCGGGCGGGATCCGCCTCGCCGATCCGGGCACCGATCTCGCGGTCGCACTCGCGGTCGCCGGTTCCGCCTCCAACCGGGCGGTGGCACGGCATTGCGCGGTGCTCGGGGAGCTTGGGCTGGGCGGTGAGGTCCGGCGCGTCTCGCGGACGGAGGTGCGGCTGGCGGAGGCCGCGGCCGTCGGCATGGAGGCCGTGGTGGTGCCGGAGAGCTTTCGCGGCGCCGTCCCCGGCGGGCTTCGATGTCACCGCGTCGCGAACCTCGGTCAGGCGCTTGCTCTGCTCGGGTGACCGTCGTGTCGCGCCGTCTGCCGGTGCGCGGAACCTGTGGTTCAATCGATCGGATGCACGGGCACGCCCAACGCTCCATCCGGAGAGCACGGACCCTCTCGCGGATCATCGGGGCCGGCCTCGGGTTCGTCTTCGGCGTGCTGTACGCCGTGTTCATCCTCTCAGAGTCCCAGAGCACGCTGACGCAGAGCACGAGTGTGGCCGGCGCGACGCTGCTCGCCGCGGGTGCTGCCGGTGCCGCGTCGCTCGCACTGGCCGCACCCCTCGTCACCGTGGAGCCGTACCTCTGGCTCGAGCGGACGCTCGATGAGGCGCCGGCGAGTCAGATCATCGGCGCCGCGATCGGCCTGGTCGTCGCCCTGCTGATCGCCGCACTGGTCGCGGTGCTGCTCAACCCGCTCCCGTGGGGGCTCGGCGTCGTGATCTCGCTCAGCGTGGCCGCTTCGCTCGTCTACGTCGGCGTCCGCGCCGGAAGCCGCCGCCGCGACGCGCTGGCCTCCTTCTTCGGACGCGCGCCGGCCGCGGTCCTCGATGTCGACGGACCCGCGCCGCTCGACGGACAACCCGTCGTGGTCGATACGAGCGTTCTCATCGACGGCCGCATCGTCGACGTCGCGGCGTCGGGGTTCGTCCCGGGCCGGTTGCTCATCCCCGGCTTCGTCCTCGAGGAGCTGCAGCGTGTCGCGGATTCGGCGGACCCGTTCCGGCGGCAGAAGGGCCGCCGCGGTCTCGGTGTCGTCGACGCGCTCCAGAAGGGCGAGGACGTCATCGTCGAGCTCGTCGACCTCGACTTCCCCGGCACACCGGAGGTGGACTCGCGCCTCGTCAAGCTCGCTCGGGCGCGCCATGCCGCGCTCATGACCCAGGACTACAACCTCAACCGGCTCGCCCAGATCGAGGGCGTGCGCGTGCTCAACCTCAACGATCTCGCCAATGCGGTCAAACCCATCGTTGCGGCGGGTGAGAGCATCGCGATCACCATCGTCAAGGAAGGCAAGGAGCCGCACCAGGGCGTCGGCTACTTCGAGGACGGCACCATGGTCGTGGTGGAGAACGGACAGAGCCACGTCGATGAGACCGTCACGGTCACGGTCACCACGGTGCTCCAGACGACCGCCGGCCGGATGATCTTCGCGACACTCGCGGATGAGGCGGCGAAGCCCAGGGTGCTGCGACCGACGACTGCCAAGGTCGCTCAGCGCTGACCAGCGCGCTCATCGTGCCCGCCTTCGGGCGCGGGGTGCGAACCGGGGAGGACAAGCTCTGGGCGGACGCCTGCGGGCGTCCCGTCTTCGAGATCACGCTCGAGGCCGTCGCTGCGGCCGGCTGCTTCGACCTGATCGCCATCGCGGCGCCGGAGGCCCGATGGGCGGCGATTCGAGCGATCGCCGACGCCCATGGGCTCGAGAACCTCGTTCTCCTCGAGGGCGGCGCCCGGCGTCAGGACAGCGTCGCGGCAGCGTTGGAGCGGTGTGGCGGCGCCGAGTGGGTCTCGGTGCACGACGCGGCGCGGCCGCTCACGCCACCGGCGCTCTTCCGCAGCGTGCTCGAGGCGGCGCGCGCCGAGGGAGCGGCGATCGCCGGGGTACCCTGCGTGGACACCATGAAGCAAGTGCAGGACGGCACCGTCGTCGCCACGCTCGACCGCTCCTCGCTGGTCGCCGCCCAGACGCCGCAGGCGTTCGCCGCTGAGGTGCTGCGCAGGGCGCACGCACACGCCGCGGAGCACGGCATCGAGGCGGCGGACGACGCGGCGCTCGCCGAGGCCATCGGTCAACGTGTGGCCGTCGTGCCCGGAGATCCGCGCAACTTCAAGGTCACCGTGCCCCAGGACCTCGTGGTGCTGCGCGCGCTGCTCGAGCACGGTCGATGACGGTCCGCATCGGCCATGGCATCGACGCGCACCGGTTCGTGCCGGGGCGTCCGCTCATGCTCGGCGGGGTGCACATCCACTACGGCCGCGGCCTGCTCGGTCACTCCGACGGCGATGCGGTCGTCCATGCCCTCGTCGACGCGATCCTCGGCGCGTCGGGCCACGGGGACATGGGCAAGCACTTCCCGTCGAGCGATCCGCAATGGAAGGACACGTCGGGGGTCGAGTTCCTCCGGATCGTCGCCGCCAAGATGGAGGCGGAGGGGTGGACGATCACGAGCGGTCACGTGGTCGCGGTCGCCGAGGAGCCGCGTCTCGGCTCGCACCTCGAGACGATGTCTGCCACCATCTCGCATGCGCTCGGTCTGCCGAAGGGAACGATAGCGGTGGGCGCGACCACCACGGACGGCATGGGGTTCTCCGGGCGAGGAGAGGGGATCGCGGCGTCGGCGACGGTGCTCCTCGAACAGCGATGACCCTGCAGCTGCACGACACGATGAGCCGGGAGCTCGTCGACGTGGAGCCGCTCCAGCCCGGGCACGTCCGCATGTACACGTGCGGACCGACCGTCTGGAATCGCGTGCACATCGGCAACTTTCGAACGTTCATCTTCGAGGACGTGCTGCGGCGCTGGCTCGACCGGCGGTTCGATCGTGTCACGCACGTGATGAACCTCACCGACGTCGACGATCGCATCATCAAGAACGCGGCCGAGCACGGCAACTCGCTCGACGCGGAGACGGCGCAATGGATCGCGGCGTTCGAGGAGGACCGCGACATCCTCGGCATCCGGCCGGCGCACCACTACCCGCGTGCCACCGCGTACATCGATCAGATGGTGGACCTCGTCGAGCGCCTGGAACGGGCCGGATCCGCGTATCGAACCGACGGGAGCTACTACTTCCATATCGCCGCGTTCCCGGCCTACGGGCGGCTCAGCGGGGCGAGCGCGGAGAGTCTCGTCGCCGGCGCGAGCGGCAGGATCGACTCCGACGACTACACGAAGGAGGACGTGCGCGACTTCGCGCTCTGGAAGGCCGTCGGACCGGACGAGATCGGATGGGACACGCGCATCGGACGGGGGCGTCCCGGCTGGCACCTCGAGTGCTCGGCGATGAGCATGGCGCTGCTCGGCGAGAGCTTCGACATCCATTGCGGCGGCGTCGACAACATCTTCCCCCACCACGAGAACGAGATCGCGCAGTCCGAGGCGGCCACGGGCAAGCGCTTCGTGCACATCTGGTGCCACAGCCAGCACCTCCGCGTCAGTGGCGAGAAGATGGCCAAGCGGCTCGGCAACTTCGCCACGGTGCGCGAGATCCTCGACGAGGGCTCGACCGCCGCCGCGCTTCGCTATCTGCTCGCAGCTCGCACCCACTACCGCAAACCGCTCGACTACTCGGAGGAACTGCTCGCGAGCAGCACCGAGGCGGTGCAGCGCCTGGTCGCGTTCCAGACCCGCGTCGGCGAGCTGCGCACCGTCGATGAGGAGAGCGATCGCGACGAAGAGGTCCTCACGTCGGTGCGCGGGATGCGCGTCGGCTTCGGCGAGGCGATGGACGACGACCTCAACCTGCCCGAGGCGATGGGCATCGTCTTCTCCGGCCTGCGCGACGTGAATCGCCTCCTCGACACCGGGCCGGTGACCGAGGAGACGCAGCGAACCCTGCGGCATCTGCTCGAGGAGGTCGACAGCGTGCTCGGCGTGCTCGCACTCGTTGCGCGGGACCACGAGACCCCCCTCGACCCGGAGGTGCAGCTCCTCCTCGACGCCCGCGCCGCAGCGCGCACGGCGCGCGACTTCGCGCGGTCCGACCAGCTTCGCGACCAGCTTGCGGCGATGGGCGTCGAGGTGGAGGACACGCCCCAGGGCCAGCGCTGGAAACGAGTCACGCCGCGCCGCGGGTGACGGCATGGACATCCTCTACGGCCGCAACCCGGTGCTCGAAGCACTCCGCGCCGGCCGCAGCGCACGGAAGATCGTGGTGGCGTCGGCGGTCCGCCCCGAGGCCCGCCTGACCGAGATCCTCGAGCAGGCGCGCGCGCGTGCCATCGCGGTTGAGGAGGTACCGCGCCAGCGCCTCGACGACATCGCCCACACCGAGCATCACCAGGGGGTTGCCGGGTACTTCCACGCGCGGCCTGCCCTCACGCTCCACGATCTGCTCGACCAGGCGCGAGCACCGGCGCTGCTCGTGGTGCTCGACGGCATCCAGGACCCGCAAAATGTCGGCGCGATCGCCCGCAGCGCGGAGGCATGCGGCGCCGACGGCATCGTGGTCCCGCGCCACCACGCCGCGCCGCTCACCGCCGCAGCCGCGAAGGCATCGGCGGGGGCGACCGAGCATCTGCCCGTCGTCACGGTGCCGAACCTCGCCCACGCCCTCGACGTTATCGCCGACGCGGGACTCTGGCGCGTCGGGCTCGCCGGCGACGCCGGCGCCCGCTACGACTCCGTCGATCTCACCGGACCGACGGCGATCGTCGTCGGCGCCGAGGGCGCCGGAATGCGACGCCTCACCCGCGAGCACTGCGATGTCCTCGTCTCGATCCCGATGATGGGCCACGTCGAGTCGCTCAACGCCGGCGCGGCCGCGGCGGTGCTGCTCTTCGAGGTGCAACGGCAGCGCGGGTTCGCACCGCGATGATGCGCCGGCCGGATATGTGATGCGTGCGCTGATCGTCGACGGGTACAACGTGATCCACGCGTGGCCGGCGCTGCACGACACGCTGCGCTCGCGGGGTCTCGAGGATGCCCGTCAGCATCTCATCAACGTGCTGAGCGAGTACGCGTCGCAAACCGGCATCGACGTGACGGTCGTGTTCGACGCGGGAGCCCGGCGGGGATCCATCCCGTCGACGCAACAGCAGGACGGTGTCACGGTGCTCTTCGGATCGAAGCAGGCCACCGCCGATCACGTCATCGAGCGCGCCGCGTATCAGGCCGCGCAGCGTGGGGAGGGGGCGGACGTGGTCGTCGCCACGGACGACCGTCTCGAGCGTTCGGTGGTGGGAGCGATGGGCATCGCGACGATGGGCACGAGCGCACTCGAGGCCGAGGTGGCACGCGTCGCCGGGACCGTGCAGACCGAGACGCGCCGGATGCGGGACGAGAGCCGGCGGAGCTCTCGCGTCGAGGACGGCCTCGAGCCGGAGGTGCGACGCCGCCTCGAGCGCATCCGGCGCGGCGACCAGGGCTAGCCGGCCCGCCGCGAAGCCGCCGATGGCGCCGAGGGTGAGATCCTCCTCCCGTGGCTGAGCCAGGGCAGCACCGTATCGTCGTCACCGGGATGGGCGCGGTCTCACCGGTGGGGAACAGCGCACCCGAGAGCTGGGCCTCGATCCGGGCCGGACGCGGCGGGATCACGCGCATCACCCACTTCGACCCTGACATCCTCCCGGTGCGCATCGCGGGCGAGGTGAAGGGGTTCGATGCGGTGGCACGCTTCGGCGCCAAGGAGGCTCGACGCGCCACGCCGCACATCCTCTATGCGATGGCGGCCGCCCGAGAGGCCGTCGCGGATGCCCGTCTCGACATCGCCGCCTCCTCGCCGGAGGTGGGGGTCCTCATCGCGTCGGGCATCGGTGGGCTCGAGGTCCTCGAGCAGGCAACGCGAACGCTCGACACCCAGGGGGCACGCAGGGTCTCGCCGTTCGCGGCGGCGATGGCACTGGTCGACATGGCGCCGGGGATGGTCGCGATCGATCTCGGCGCACGCGGCCCGAACATGGCGATCGTGAGCGCGTGCGCATCAGGCGCGGACGCGATCGGCCAGGCCGCCAACTGGATCAGGCAGGGTGACGCGGTGGCGGTGCTCGCCGGCGGCACCGAGGCGGGCATCACCTCGACCGGCATCGCGATGTTCGCCGCCGCCCGTGCGCTCTCCACCCGCAACGACGATCCGGAGCACGCATCGCGCCCGTTCGATCGTGATCGCGATGGCTTCGTCGCTGCCGAGGGATCCGGCGTGCTCGTGCTCGAGGAACGCGAGCACGCGATTGCGAGGGGCGCGACCATCCATGCCGAGCTGCTCGGCTACGGCGCGTCATCGGACGCGTACCACATCACCGCACCGGACCCGACCGGCGCCGGCGCGGTGCGCTCCATGCGACGCGCCCTCGAACGCGCGGATGCGGCTCCGGAGGACATCGGGTACGTCAATGCGCACGGCACCGGGACGCCGCTCAATGACGCTGCCGAGACGCGTGCGATCAAGGAGGTGTTCGGCGACCGCGCGTACTCGGTGCCGATCTCCTCGTCGAAGTCGATGACGGGGCACATGCTCGGAGCCGCGGGAGTGTTCGAGTCGATCGTCACGATCCTCGCGATGCGTGACGGGTTCCTTCCTCCGACGGTGAATCTCGAGCACCCCGATCCGGAATGCGACCTCGACTACGTCCCCAACGCAGGGCGCGCTGCGGATGTCAGCCTCGCGATGACGACGTCGTTCGGTTTTGGCGGGCACAACGCGTGCCTGGTGTTCGCCGGAGTGCCGGCGCCGGGGTGAGCGTCAGTTGATGTCCGACACGACGCGGCTCAACGCGGTCTTGATGATCGCGTAGCACTCGCAGGAGACGGACTCCAGTCCCTCGCGATCGACGATCGTCACACGCCCGCGGTGGTACCGGATGAGGCCGGCCGCCTGGAGGAGCCCCGCCGACAGCGTCACGGTCGCGCGACGGGAGCCGAGCATCTGGCCGAGGAACTCGTGGGTGATGGGGAAGGTGTCCGTGCCGACGCGGTCGCGGCTCATCAGCAGCCAGCGGCTCAGCCGTTCTTCATTGGAGTGCAGGCGATTGCAGGCGGCAGCCTGCGAGATCTGCCCGAACAGCGCCTGGATGTACCGCTGCACGAGACTGCGGAAGTTGTCGAGACGCTCGAACTCCGTCGCGAAGGTTCGGGCGTCCATACGGAACGAACGTCCGCCGACCTGCGAGATGGCTCGCACCGCGAGCGATCCTCCGGCGACGAGCGGCACCCCGACGATGCCCTCGTTGCCGATCGTCGCCACCTCGACGATGTTGCCGTCGGCCAGCGGCGTGACCAGCGAGACGACGCCGTCGACCGGGAAGTACACCGATTCAATCGGCTGGCCCGGGTCGAAGAGGACCGTCTTGACGATGAGATGCGCGGGCCGGAGATGGCTCATCAACTGGGTGCGCTCGTCGGCCGGCAGCGCCTCGAGCAGATGGTTCATCGGCGACCCGTTCTGAGCCGAGCCGTTCTGAGCGGTGTTCTGATCCATGGTCCATTTCGAGAATATCGCAGCGGTTCTGCTCGAGACAACTGGGTGCCCATGGGAGAATCGGGAGCCCAGCCGATGTAGCTCAGGGGTAGAGCAACCGCCTTGTAAGCGGTTGGCCGGGAGTTCGAATCTCCCCATCGGCTCCACTCGCGGCGGGTCCCCGCCTGGCCATCGACCATACTTCGGACGACGCCGGCAATTCGAACGAGTGAGAACGTGACCGAGACACCACCGACCGAGGAACCGCCCGAGCCTTCGAGGGGTCCCATCCGTCGCCTCGAGGACGCCGTCCACGATCGCCTGATGGCTGCCCGGGTCGCCGCGGAGGAGTCCGCGGGGTATGGCTCCGTGACAGCCGCGCTGGAGGCGGCGGAGGCCGCGGTGAACCCTGAGCACGAGCTCGAGGAGGGCGGCGGAGCCGTCGAGGAGACGGGCCCGGTCCCCGATTCAGCCAGGGACTGAGGCGCCCCGCCCCATGTGGTGGGACGAGCGGACGCCCGGCGGCCGTGTCCGCTCGCTGGTGTTCCTTGGGCACCCGGGGCCGTCGCTGCTGGTCACCGCGGTGTTCGTGGCGCTGGCGGGGCTCGCGGGCCGCGCGGTACCCGACGCTCTGCGGATCGCCCAGCTCGTCGGGATCATGCTCCCCATCCAGTTGTGCATCGGCGTGGTCAACGACGTCGTCGATCTTCCCGATGATGCCGTGGCGAAGCCGTTCAAGCCGCTCGTGGCTCGGGTTCTCACGCCGTCGACCGCGGCGTGGATCGGAGTCGCGCTGGGCGCGACCGGTCTCGGGGTGGCCGCGACGGTCAACCTCCCGACGCTGCTGCTCGCCGCAGCCGCGCTCGGGGCGGGACTCGCCTACGACCTCGGACTGCGCCGGACCCTCCTGTCATGGGTGCCGTGGTGGGGAGGGATGGCCGTCCTGCCGCTGACGGCGTACGCGTCGGCCGGCGCGATCCCGTCGAGGCTCTTCGTGCTCGTGCCCCTTGCGGCGCTGGTTGCCCTCGGGCTGCATCTCGCGAATGCGCTCCCCGATATCGATGCGGATCGCGCCGCCGGGCTGCGCAGCCTCCCGGTGGTCGTCGGCCGGCGGGTGGCGGCGCGGGCGGGTCCGTCGGCGTTGGTTCTGGCCGGCGTGGTGGCGTGGGCTGCCGCGGTGCCGCTGGGGCAGGCTCAGCTCGTGCTGCTGGCCGGGACGGTGGTGTTGGGACTGGGCGTGGTCGTCGTCGTCGCGACCCGGGCGGCGCGGCCCTTTCCGATCCTGGCCGTGGCGACCGCGGTGTTCGCGGTCGCCTGGCTCGCGTCGCTACCGGCCTCCTGATCTGGACGGACGCCTTGGTACCATCGCCCGGCGTGCCCAAGTAGCTCAGTGGTAGAGCAACGCCTTGGTAAGGCGTAGGCCGTGAGTTCAATCCTCACCTTGGGCTCCAGCTCCCTCGTTTGATCGAGAGTTGAGTTGCAGCAAGGGAACTTTCACCAAGCTCTCGCGCACCCCAAAAGACCTCAAATGCGTTGGCCTGGATTTTTCGGCCAACTTAGCAAACTTTTGTACCCTAAATTTGAGATGATGGGAGGATGCCTCAAGCGCCAATGCGACCTCGCCGCAAGCCAGGCGACTGGAAGACCGTGCCGCTTCCCAGGCCCTCGATGGGGACGACGTGGGACGACGCGGTCGGCGCCTTCCTCCGTGATGCCCGCGCCCGTAACTGCAGCCCCGCCACGCTCACCGGCTACAGCGGCTACCTGACCGGGCCTCGAGCACGCCAGTTCGTCAAGGACTACCGGATCGAGAGCGTCGCTGACGTGACCCCCGAGGCGCTGAGGTCCTTCCAGATGGAGCTGCTCGACGCGGGCCTCTCGGCCGGCACCGCTGCGACCTTTCATCGGATCCTGCGCAACTTCCTGGGCTTCTGCCGACGCGAGGGATTCGGAGTTCCCGAAGAGACCCTCGGGATTCCGGCCCCGCTGCAGCCGGTCGTCGCTCCCGAGATCTTCAGCGATACCGATGAGCGGGAGCTGCTGGAAGCTTGTCGCAACGAACGAGACAGGATGCTCATCGAGTTCATGATCAGGACGGGCCTGCGACGTTCCGAAGTCCTCAACGTGCGCGTTGACGACATCGTGGATGGCAACGACGGTGCCTACGTGCGCGTCCGCCAAGGGAAGGGGCGCAAAGACCGCATCGTGCCCCTTGACACGGCTCACGACCGCTTTTCGCGGAAGCTCCTTCGCTACATCCGGACGAGTTGCCCGCAGGACGCAGGCGATCCGCACCTCTGGCTCTCGACGCGGCGGAATGCGAACACCGGCACATACACACCGTTCGACGTCCGCGGACTGACCTCGATGCTGCAGCGGCTGAGCGAGGCCACGGGCATCCATGCTCATCCGCACAAGTTCCGGCATACGTTCGCATCGCGCGCCCTCGCCGCCGGGATCGACTCTCTGGTTCTCCAGCGTGCGCTTGGTCATACGACGCTTGCGATGGTCAATCGCTACGTCCACTTCCAGAGCAGCGACATGCTCCGGGCATGGCAGGCTCGGTCGGATTAGCGATGCGACCCGCGTCGCCCGGCTGCAGTCGCTGCCCGGCGCGAGCGTCGCGCTACCGGTGGGGGAGCTACGCGCTCGTCGCTGATGGCGAGTTGCGAGAGCGGTCGTGCCCGTTGGTGCCTTCCGACCCTGGCATGCCGATCCACGCATCGAGCTCCGGGACCACCGGTACCGCAGCCACCGCCCTCGATAGCTTCAGCGCGGTCGCGACATTGACGGGATCTCCTCGTGCTGCCGCGCTCGCTGTCGCCAACGCAATGCCCGCCCCGCGTGCCACTGCGGTCAATGTGAGACCGCGGATCTGCACCGCGCGCGTGAACTCGGGGCCGAAACGGAACCGAGTTCTCACGGGAACCCGAGCGCCGCTTGCGGAGGTACACGACGACGGCTGGACGCAGCGTCGTCCGTCGTCTGGGGCGATGTCCCGAGCCACTCGATCGATGGCCGCGTCTGTAGCGTCGCTGTCACCATCACTCGAATGATGACGGCCAAACGCTTACTTACTGCTTACAGTTTGCCAGGCGATCGATCGTGTGCAAGTCCGGCAGATACTTGACACCGCAGGTCCAAGGGATGCTTGACGGTGTGCGGCGCGTCCGCCCGGGAAGCGTACGCACTACCCTGGGACGCTTCCCGCGGTGAAAGCTTGATCAGCGGACTTCGCGCCTTCCGCGTGTTATGCGAATGGAGCTGATCGCGCGTACTGCGCGCACATCGCGATTCCAGCGCACGTCGCGCATCCAGCGCAATGCGCGAGGTTCGCGAGCGCCGCGCATCCTACGCACTGCGCGAGGTTCGCGCACGTCGCGCTATTCGCTCATGTCGCGCTCTTCGAGCGCACCGCGCGATACGCGTAAGTCGCGTCCGCTCGCGCTGTGGATTCATCTCGCGGTCGGCGCCATTTCGGTCCCAGCTGCTAACACCCGCGACAGAAGGGCGGGACTCTTCGGCAGCGCCTCGGGCTTCCTCGACATCATCTCTCAGCCCTCCACCAGCCGGCCATCTCCTTTCCACCTCCGACAAACGCACCTGCATCACAGCTCTTGTCACCGCCTTCACTGCCTCGCGTACACGCATCGACCACCCTAATCCGCACACAGTTGCATCGCTGATTTCTTCCAGATCAAACGTTCCGAAAATGTAAGCGCTCTGTAGGCGTTTCGCTCCCTACGCTGAAGCTCGTGCAGCACGGGTTTTCGCGATGATCTCGATCGGCAAGCTCACCAGCGTCGAGCAGGCGGTGCGGTATCTCCGCGAGGCGGTCGCGCAGCAGCAGATCGAGTACTACACCGCTCGCGGTGAGTCGCCGGGACGCTGGAACGGAGCCGGTGCTGAAGCGCTCGGGTCTGCGCGGCGAGGTGACCGACACCGACTTCGCCGCAGTGCTCAGCGGCACACATCCGCGCACGGGTGAGGATCTCGGCAAACACTGGCGGACGCAGTCGGTCGTCGCCTTCGACGTCACCGTGTCCGCACCCAAGGACGTGAGCATCCTCTACGCGCTCGGTGACGAGCGCACGCGCGTCCACCATCCTGCGCATCCACGGCGAGGGAGTCCAGGCAGCCGCCGAGTATCTCCAGGCCAACGCCGGTTGGGCGCGGCAGTTCAACCCGGAGACCAAGACCACAGAAGCGGTGCGGGCCAAGCTGGTCATGCCCGAGTTCGTGCATCGCACCGCGCGGCCGGTCACCGATCCGAGCACCGGCATGGTCACGGTCGACCCGCAGCTGCACACGCACGTCACCGTGCCGACGTGGGTGCAGCGACCCGACGGGAGCTGGAGCCAGCTGTACAGCGAGTCCCTGTACCAGCACGCCGCCGCTGCCGGTGCGATCGCCCAGGCGGAGTGGCGCGACCGCCTGGTGCGCGAGCTCGGCATCTCCACCGTGGTCGACGGCAAAGGCTGCTTCTCCATCGTCGGCATCACCGATGCGCAGCGCCGCGAGTTCTCCCGCCGTCACTCAGCAGATCGAGCGCTCGAGCGCCAGCTGCGCATCGACGTCACCATACGGACACAAGCTCGCGGTGGTCACGCTCGACACCCGCGAGAGCAAGCACGAGGTCGCGGCCACCGAGAATCTCTTCGCCCAATGGCGCGAGCGCGCCGCGAGCGTCGGGCTCGACGGCGAGACGGTGCAGACGGTGCTCGCACGCGAGCCCGCGTGCGTTGCAGGCGCGCCGGCTCGACGTGGAGCGCAGCGGTGGACATCCTCGGCGTGCACGGGCTCACCGCCCAGTACGCGACCTTCACCCGTCGCGACCTCATCCGCACCGTGGCCGCGCACGCGCCGCTGGGCATGAGCCGGGCCCAGCTCGAGGCCGACCGCCGACTCGATCCTCGCCGACCGTGAGGCGGTGCAGCCGCTGTGCCACACCGGCTCCGCGACGGCGAGAACGCGAGGCCGACGCGATCACCGCGCTGGATCGACACCGGCCACGAGCTCCGCTACACCACGCCGGAGATGCTCGCCATCGAGCGGGGCATGATCGCCACCGCCCAGGCAGCGATGTCGGCGCGTGCGTCGGTATCGCCCGACGCCGAGACGGTCGCGGCAGCCATCGCCGCGCGTCCCACGCTCACCACGGACCAGCGGTCGATGGTCCAGGACGTCTGCCAGAGCCCGGCCGGCGTGGTGGTCGATCGAGGGCGCCGCCGGGGTGGGCAAGACCTTCGCCCTCGACGTGTGCCGGGAAGCGTTCGAGGCCACCGGCATCGAGGTCGTCGGCTGCGCGCTGGCCGGACGAGCCGCCGACGCTGCTCGAGAGCGGTGCGGACATCCCCTCTACCTGGACGGTCACCGGCAATGCTCCACGAGCTGCAGGTCGACCACCTGCCCCTACGGCGGCGTGCTCGTGGTCGACGAGGCGGGCATGATCGGCGACCGCGAGCTTGCCGAGCTGGTCTCGCTCGGCGGCACGCGACAACGCCAAGCTGGTCGTGGTCGGTGATCCCTTCGCAGCTCCAACCCATCGAGCGCCGGGCGCACCGATGCGCACCCTGAGCGAGCACATCGGCAGGGTGTAGCTGTCACCGAGAACGTGCGCCAGAAGGAGCCCTGGGAGCGAGCAGCCCTTCAGCTGGTGCGCGACGGTCGAGGCGCGCGCCGCCTACGAGCTGTACGAGCGCCACGGCCGCATCCACGTCGCCCAGTCGGTGCCCGAGCGGCGGGTCCGAGGTGGTCGCCGAGCATGCGCGGCTCGAGGACCGGGGCCTCGACGCGGTGATCCTCGCTCAGCGTCGCGACGAGGTTGCCGCCCTCAACGAGCTCGCCCGCGCCCGGTCGGTGGCCGAGGGGCGTGTGCACGGACCCGCGCTCACCGTCGGACGGCAAGGAGTACCAGGCCGGCGACCGTGTCCTCTGTCTCGACCAACGAGCGCAACGGCGCGGTCAGCAACGGCACCCGCGGCGTGGTCATCGCGGTGGACGTCGAGCGGCAGACGCTCACCTTGGAGCGCGGCGATCATCGCCAGGTGGTCATCGACACCACGCGGTACGACGCCATCGACCGCGGCTACGCGATGACCGTGCACAAGGCCCAGGGGATGACCGCCGAATCGCGCTCGTGGTGGGGTCGGACGGCGCCACCCGGGAGTGGACGTACACGGCGATGTCGCGCGGCACCGAGGCCACCCACTACTACGCCGTGGCCCAGCCGCCCGAGCGTGACACGCCTCGGCGTCGAGCACTGGCCGGAACAAGCCGATCCGCAGAGGAGCGGATCGTGCATTCGTGGAGCTCGCTGCGAGTTAAGGAGTTGGCGCTCGATTACCCGGAGCGCTACGAGACGCCCGAGCGGATCACCGTCGAGGACGACCTCCGGGCGCTGGCCACCGATCGGCAGCGCGCCCTGGTCGAGGTGCTCAGCGGATCCGAGGTGGCCCAGGAGGCGACCCGGGTGGAAGCCGGGGAGGAGATTGACCGCCTCGTGGCGCAGCGTGCCTACGACCATGTGGAACGTTTGCTGCGTGAGAGGGGCATGTCCGAGGGGCAGCACGCGAGCGGCTCGCCCGCGCGGTGGAGCGCATCAACGCGGAGGACGCCGCCGGCGGTCCGCGGAACCATCTCGGGGGGAAGGCCGTCGCCGGTTAGCTCACGCCGAGATCGATGCGCAGCTAGAGCTGCGCAGCTGGCGTTCGAGCGCGCAGGGGATGTCACCCGACGTCGCGCCGTAGAACGGCTCGCCAATCTCCGGCCGCTCGATTTGGGGCTGGTGGCCGTCGATCGACTTGTGGAACGGCACATTAGCTGTCTCGCGTTTCTTGAAAACCGCCGAGCGCAGCCATGTGAGGCGAGCACAATCCGAAGGGGATGCGCGGCGGGTGCAGGAGCACCCAGGCCGATGGAACGCCCGTCGTATTTTGAGCTGCCAAGTCGACCGGCGCACTTCGCCTTCGTTACCAACTCGTCACATCCTCCGCAATGAAGCGCTGATACTCCACTGCGCATATCGCCGGTCACGAGATACGAAGAAGTGAGCAGTGCTGAGAGCCACGAGCGAATCCAACAGTCGTCAGCCTTCGTATTGCCGAGAGCATGCCAGCATCGAGCGCGCTGACGTTGAGTTCCACGAGGTAGTCGAGGTGCGGACGGACACGATCAAGTAACTCGGCGCCAGCGTCATTGCAACGATCCGATATGCTGCAGATTAGTTCGACGCGGGAGACAAATGAACGAGCAGCATGACCAACAAGCTGTGGTTCTGGCGACCGCTCCTACAGCTCCTCGGTCGCAAGAAGTGCCACCGCCGGCACCCGCGCGACTGCGGACGGCCTGGGCGGGTGTGCGAACCAGTTTGGCGCTGACCGCGGTGCTCGTTATCTCCGCCACTCTAGGCAACGGCCTTCCCGCTTTCACCAGGAATGTGCAGGCAGCAGGCTACAAGCACGCCACCTCCGATCGACATGCGACCGCCCCCCATGCGAGAGCACCAGCGCCTCGCCGGTGCGGCTTACGTCAGCGTCGTCAGGTGTGGCAGGCAGCTCAGTACCACCCGCCGTCGACGGCTGCCAGGACTGCGGACGCGGACCTCGCGTACCTATCTGGTCAACGGCGAGTATCAGGCCGAGCTCTATGGCAGCTCGGTCAATTACCAGGACTCGGCCGGTAACTGGCAGCCGATCGACAACTCCCTCGTTGCGTCCACAGTGCCCAGCTACGCATAGCAGAACAAAGCCAACCAGTACACGCTGCTCCTGCCCTCGACACTGAGCGCTGCGCCGGTGTCGTTCCAGAGTCCGAGCGGTACGGTCAGGCTGAAACTCGCGGTGCCAGCGGCACCGCCGCAGTAGCTGGAGCAACCGTCACCTACGCCAGTGCCCTGCCCGGTGTCTCAGTCAGCCTCACCGCCGAAAACGACGCGATGAAAGAGGCGGTGACACTGGATGAGCCGCAGAGTTCTCGTGCCCTGTCACTCCCTGACACTCAGTCCGGAGTTGCAGGCGTCAGCGACCGCCGGGGGAGGCGTAGTGATCACCGATGCGAGTGGCAAGGAACAATTTAGCTTCGACCCTCCGACCATGGTCGACGCCTCGGGCGCCGAGGGCCGGCTTCGGCCGCAGCGCTCCACCTCGGCGCGTCCGCATCCGGGGAGACCGTGACCATAGCCCTCGACAGCAGCTGGCTGAGAAGTTCCCTGCGCCAATTCCCAGTGACGATCGATCCGTCCATCCACTACACCGCCGACCAGGACTGCGCCTTTGAGAGTGGGAGTGGTGCCAACACGAACTACTGCGGCAGCGAGTCCCATCTGACAGCGAGCTATGGGGGTGCCAGTACCAGCGTGCAGCGCTCAGCGCTGCTGTTCAATGTCCAGAATGCGATCCCAGCCGGTGCCCAGGTCACCCATACCAGCGTGGACCTCTACCTGGACAGCACCAGCACGAGGTCGTACGCCAACGTCGACCTCTTCCAGCTCACCCAACCCTGGACCACTGCCGTCACCTGGAACGACTACGACAGCAGTCACGCCTAGACGACAGCGAGCAGCACGTACAACTCCACCGCCCTGGCGAGCAAGACGCCGTCGACGCCCGGCTGGTATGAGGGGGCAACTCAGCTACGAGCTAGCTGGCCCAGGATTAGCTCAATGGAACGACGCCCAACGACGAGCTGCTGCTCGGGCTGCGACCGAATCCAACAACGATGTGTACACCTTCGAATCCACCCGGCAGACGAGTTTCCCGAGATGAAAGTCTTCTACGTCGACGCCCTCGAGCAGCGGTCGAGCTCGAGCGCGGAGAGCCATCAGCTCACCGACCGATCCAGTCTGGCGGTGAACGTGGCCAACAGCAACCTGGCGATCACCGGCACTGACGTCGGGATCACCGGCACCGGCTGAATCTCAGCCTGGACCGGACCGATAACAGCTTAGGCGACTACACCATCGGTGAGGACGGTGCCTTCGGCACCTGGCTGATGGGAGTGGCGTGGATGAGCATCTGAGCGTGGTTGACAACCACGTCGATTTCCAGAGTCCCAGCGGCTGAGATGAGACCTTCTACAGCAACGGGACCGGCGGATATACCGCGCCGCCGGGGGCAGATACCACTCTGGTGTTGAACTCCGACGGGAGCTACACCCTCACCTACAACGCAACCCAGGAGCAGCTCCACTTCACTAGCGGCGGAGTGCTCACTTCCGACACCGATCGAACCGGCGACACGATCACATACACGTCCTCCGGGAACCTGAGCTCGATTACCGACACCCAAGAGCGCCAAGTAACTTTCACCTACGGCAGCACGGTCGGTACCAACCTGATCACCAAAGTGACTGACTCCACCGGCCGTACCTGGCAGTATCAATACACGAGCGCGAATAGCTACGCCGAGCTGTAACTCAGTACACGGACCCAGCCGGAAAGGTGACCTATTACGCGTACAGTACCAGCAGCAGGCTCACCAAGATCACCGATGCGCTTGGGAATCAGACGAACTTCGCGTATGACTCGCAGTTCCGAGTTCACCTCGATCACCTATGTCACAGACACCGTGCATCAAACCGGTCCGACCACGACGTACGGCTACCACCCGAACGTGGCGGGCAGCTGCTCGGCTGCACCTTCGAGCGACACTTTGGGCGGGTACACCCTCGCCACCGACGCCAGTGGGCAGCCACCACCTACTGCTATGACCTTCAAGGGCTGGTACTCCAAACAATCGATCCAGACGCCGCCAATAGCACCGCCTCGTACAACGCGGATCAGCATGTGGCGACGAGCACTGACGCGCTCTCTCAAACAACGACTAACACCCTCAACAGCAACGATGATCTGACTCGTGTCACCGCCCCGGTGCTCGGTTCCGGTCAGGTCCCGGCCGCGGAGGAGCGACGTTCAACACCCCATCGACGGTGACGGGTTACCAGTTTCTTCCGTCTTCGATCACCGACCCAGAGGGCAACTGCGCAGCGTACGTCTACGACACTTCGGGGAATACCACCGACACGTACGCGGGCCAAACCTCACCGTGTGACGGCAATACGGGAGGTGTTCACACCGGGACCCGCTACCAGAGTGACCCGGGCGTTACCTGCGGGGCCAAGACTGAGCTTTGCTCGACGATCAATGGCAACAACAGCACTACCAGCTACGGCTATGACAGCAACGGAAACGTGACGAGCGTAACTCCGCCAAGCCCGACTGAGACACGACGATCACAGTCGACACGCTTTCGCGTACAGCGAGCGTCACAGACAGCAAAGAGCAGAAGACCACGTATAGCTACGATCCCCTAGATCGGGTGATCCAGATCCTGTACAACGGTGCGACGACCTGCACTCCCAATACCGGCAACTGCATCAGCTATGTCTACGATGCGGATAGCAATCGCAAGAGTATGACAGATCAGAGCGGAACAACCACCTACTATTACGATGCTCTCAACCGAGGAACAACCTAAGTCTCTGCCGGACGCCTCATCCGTCTGCGCCGAGTCGTCGCCAGCTGGCATTACGTATGCTTACGATGACGTTGGCAATCTCCTCCGGTATTGCGACAGCGGGGGAACGACGACCTACGCGTACGACCCCGACAATAGACTGACATCGATTGCCGAACCCGGCGGAGTTGCGGTCGACGCCGTCGCTGTGTACGACCTTCAGCTACAACCCGGATGGTGCCCGTACGACAGTGACCTTCCCAGGAGGTGCGTCGCAGACTACTGAGTACTACAACGACGAGAACGTGACCTCGGTAGTGGGGAAGAGCTCGACAGGCGCAACCCTGACCAGCTTTGGATACACCTACATCTCTGGAGCCAATGACACGCTGCTCACACAGACGGCGTCTGAGAACGACGCATTGGCATCAAACACGTACACGTACTCGTACGACGCGATGGATCGCCTCACGGGAGGATCGGTGACGAGCGGAAGTGGCATCGCTTATGGGTATGCCTACGATGCGGATGGCTATATGCTGAGCCGCACAGCCTTCTCAATCACTACCACCTACGCCTACAACGGTGGTGACGAACTGTGCTGGGCGTATACCGGAACCTCAACAAATACCTGCGCGACCACGCCTACTGGGGCAACCACATACAGTTTTGATGCCAACGGCAATGAGACAGGCAACTCCGCAGGTTCCTCGTTCAGCTACAACGGTAAGAATCAGACGACATCAGTTACATCCGTTTTTACAACGCTCTCTTCGATCGCCTATTCGGACACCGGTCAACAGCAGCGTATCGCCGCGCGCTCGACGACCTTCGACTACGTGGCGGAGGCGGCGTTGACATTTCCACGACTGGTGGGTCGAGTACGTACTACCTCCGGGACGACCAAGGCAACGTGCTTGGCGAGCGGATTGTATCGACACACTACTACTTCTTGACCGACCACCTCGGCTCGGTAGTTGCCGTAATTAGTGGCGACGGGCAGACGGTCGCTGATAGGTCCAGGTATGACCCGTACGGAAACATCACGTATAAGAGCGGAAGTGTCGCCAACCCGTACGGCTACGCCGGTGGCTACACGGACACGACGAGCTTGGTTCAATTTGGCAGCCGGTACTACGATCCAACTACCGCGCACTGGACACAGATAAACTTAAGTAACGCAAGTTTCGTATCTACTTATGCGTACTCCAGCGACAATCCGACCAACATACCGATCCGTCCGGAGGCTTCCCGGGTATTCTGAGCTGGTACCTCAACAACTATCGTCCTTTCGGATCGTTCAGCATCTACCAGTTCCATCACTTTGGGATTCACTTCAGCAAAGCTGCTGTAGGATTGATGTTGGCGCTCAGCTATTCCGTTGTGCCATTATCGGGGCCATGGTAGGCGGCCTGATATGTCTGCCAGGCGCAGCGGCATCGATCATATGCGCCAGTATCGGCGCTATCGTTGCTGTAGTAGTGGTGCCTACGTACCTGGCCATCGTGACAAGCTTCGGTGCGTACGGTGTCTGGGTGAACGCAACCTGGTACACCGAATTCTGTACATTCCTTACGACGAGAACGCTTGGCTTGCGAGAGGTTAGGAGGGGGCGGAAGCGAAGATGGTGTTTCTTGGTTGTCGATGTCGGAGGCCACCTTGCTTAGACGCTCTCTCATGACGAGGACGCACGCTACCTTCGCCGTCGCATCCGGCGTGCCGGCGTACTTCTGCCATCCCCACACGCTCCGTGCTAAAGAGGAGGCAGCGAGAACACCGAAGGCCTCTTCCGCCAATGCCCGCCGAAAATCCAGAGACCTGTCGAAGGTCACGCTCCGCGACTCCGCCGAGTTCCACCCTCTTGCGCCTCGCCTGCACTTAACGCTGGCTTCATGACTTCATCCGAGCAGGTTTTTACGGGCTTTGTGCTGACTTGTTTAGACATCCATTCCGTTACCTGGTAACCCTGTTTCGGTGTACGATGCTCCGATGAAGCTCTCCCTCACTATTATCGAGATATGCGCTGTCTTCTCGTTCGTGGCAGTTCTCATCATGTCTGCGTTTTCGCTGAAGTTCTTCACTGCTGGTCAGGTAGCAGTTGGCGTGGTCAGCCTGGTCATCGCACTGTTGTTCTTGTGGTTGCCGTGTTCTTGGTCCGACGCCTGTTCCGTGCGTCCTCGCATGAGGTTAGTTCGTAGCCGGCGTTTTGTCAGCGTTGTAGATCCAGCCGAGACCGATCCAGTGTCTTCACCCCTTCAGTGCGTCCTTCGCTGTTTGCACTATGCTTTTAGCATATCTCAAGTCCGATCCCCCACGCAGTTAGACTTAACTAGTCCTCCTCAGAGAACCTGAAATGCGTTGGCCACAGCGATGGCGTGCGTCCGCTTTTGTATTCGAATTCGCTGGATTTCCGGCCGGCATCTTGGTAAGGCGTAGGCCGTGAGTTCAATCCTCACCTTGGGCTCCAATGCCGCTCGCCGTTCTCCGCATCACGGCTGGGCCTCGCGCACCCAATCGGCGCCTGAGGTGGCGAGCATCCAGCTCGTCGCCGCGGCGATCGCCGTCACGACGAGGGCGATGGCAAGCGGATAGGCGATGGGCGCGTGGAGGACGAGCGTGGCGCCGACGACAGCACCGAGGAGCATGGCGCCAACCGCGGTGAGCCGGCGTCCCGCATGGGAGGCCCGCCCGCCGGCGGCGCGACCGTCGGCGGCGATGCCGGTGATGGTCATGGTGAGCACGGTGGTGGTCAGGTCGGCCACCGCGAGCTTTCGGGCGCTCGCGTTCTGGATTCCCATGGCGATCGCGAGCACCACGATCACGAAGTACCTGTACCCGTCGGGCACCGGACTGCCGGCGAGCACGGCGAGGATGACCCCGGCGACGAGGAACGCGGCTTGAATCGACGTCGCGATGCTGAAGAGCTCACCCCGGTTTCTGGCCAAGCGCGTCCCGATGTTCCCACCCACGAACGCCCCGACTCCAAAGGCTCCCAGAGCCGCAACCGACGCCGCGATCGAGAACCCGGGTGCTCCTGCCAATGCGAACCCGAGGAGCACGACGTTGCCGGTCATGTTGGCGACGAACACGTGACCGAGCACCAGATAGCTGAACGCATCGACGAGCCCGGTGACGACGGTCATCGAGACCAGCAGCGGTGGCAGCGGACCGTGTCTGGTGTTGCGTCCGGGAACGATCATCTGCCGGATCTCATTGACGAATTGACTCATCGCGGGTCTCTTCCAATCTCGTCGTCGACCTGCTCCGGCCGTTCGATGACCGCGGTGATGTCCAGATCAGCGGATCCGCGCATGGCCTTCTCGTACAGATCGCGAACCTGGGATGTCAGTGGAAGGGAAACGCCCGAGCCCTCGAATGCCTGCGCTCCAAGCTTGAGATCCTTCACGAGATCACGCACCGCGAACATGGTTGGCGTGTGCTGGCGATGCAGGAACCCGCGCTCGCGGACGGCGAGACCAGGAGCGAAATGCACCAGGATCGAGAAGATCTGTTCGGGATCGAGACCCAGTGCGATCCCCGCGGTGAGCAGCTCGGCCGCGGCGGCGCTCGTGATGCCGAGCATGCTGTTGGCAATGAGCTTCAACCGCTGCGCACCGCCTCGCTCGCCGACGTAGTGGACCTCCCCGAGTCTCCCAAGCACCGGTAGAGCCTGCTCGAGGTCGGCCTGATCACCGCCGACCAGGATCAGGAGCGTCCCGGTCTCCACGGCGGGCACGCTGCCGACCACCGGAGCCGCGAGCAGGCGCGCCTTCCGGGCGTCCGCTTCGCGACCGAGCTCATCGATGATCTCCGGTCCAGCCGTGCTCGTGTCGACGAACAGCCTGTTCCCGGCGGCAGCGCTGAGCGCGCCGCTCTCACCGAGGTACACGTCGCGAACCGCCGCGTCGTTGGTGAGGCTGCTGATGACGATGTCAGCATCCCGCGCTGCCTCAGCCGGTGTGGCTGCGACAGTGCCGATCTGTAACGCCGCCGCTCTGGCAGCGGTGCGATTCCAGAGGGTGATCTCGAAACCGCCGCCCGCGAGGCGGCGTGCCATCGCACCGCCCATCTTGCCCGTACCGAGGATGGCAACCTTCATCCCGTCACCTCCGAGTACTCCGGTGAATGCCGGAGCTGTCGCCGCCATGCACCCGGTCACTTTGGCATCACGTTCGGCGAGTTGGAGGCACTCGGAGTCCAGCCATGCCGTCCACGCCGCGGCGGGCGACGCTCTCGTCGGTTCGCACCAGCCGTGGACGTGGTGCTGACGGATCTCGTGAAACCCGTCCAACGGCGCAACTGGGACCTTTGGCACTAGCCTGCGGCCTCCACGGCCGCGAGCATCGGATGCAGGCATGGCTGAAGTGCAGACGCTGACCGCGAGGCCGCGGGCCCTTGGACGGTCGCATCGGTCGCCGTGGCTCACGCTCGTCGTGTTGTGCTCGACGATTCTGGTCGTCAACCTCGACAGCACCGTCCTGAACGTCGCGCTCCCGACACTCGTGCGTGATCTGAATGCGACCTCCAGCGATCTGCAGTGGATCGTCGACGCCTACGCGCTGGTCTTCGGCGGCCTGCTGCTGGTGGCGGGCAGCCTGGGCGATCGCATCGGGCGGAAGCGAACCTTCGTCGCAGGGCTGGCGGCGTTTGCGGCGGGATCCGCGTGGGCGTCAGTTGCGGGATCCGTCGGGATGCTCATCGCCGCACGTGCCAGCATGGGCATCGGGGCGGCGCTGATGATGCCGTCGACGCTGGCGATCATCGCCGACGTGTTCCCCGACGGCGCGCAGCGGCAGCGGGCCATCGGTGTCTGGGCCGGGACCAGTGGTGTCGGTTTTGCGCTCGGGCCCATCATCGGCGGGCTGCTGCTCGCCCACTTCTGGTGGGGTTCGGTCTTCCTGATCAACGTGCCCATCGCCATCGCGGCGCTGTTCTGCGCGGTGCTGCTGGTCCCCAACTCGAGGAATCCGGCGGCGCGGCGACCCGATGTCGTCGGGGCGCTCCTCTCCATCGCCGGGATCGGGCTGGTGTTGTGGGCGATCATCGAGGCCCCGGCCAACGGATGGTCGTCACTGCGCGTTGCCGCCCCCGGCCTTGCTGGACTGACTCTCATCGTCGGATTCGCGGCATGGGAGCGCGCCAGCTCGCATCCAATGCTGAACCTTGTCTTCTTCCGTGCTCGCAGCTTCTCGTGCGCGGTGTCGTCGATGGGACTCGTCGCCTTCGGGCTCATCGGTTCGCTGTTCGCGCTCACGCAGTACCTGCAGTTCAACCTCGGCTACTCCGCGCTCGACGCGGGAGTCCGCATGCTGCCGATCGCCGGCGCGGTGGCACTCGTCGCACCGATGTCGGCGCTGCTGGTCCGGTTCGGCGGACACAAGCTGACGACGGCTGCCGGCATGCTGATCATCGGCGCCGGCCTCTGGCAGGCCTCGCAGGCGTCGGTGGGTTCGGGCTACCTCGGCATCCTGCCGGGACTCATCATGGCGGGCATCGGGGCGGGCCTCGCGATGCCGTCGGTGTCGGGGTCGGTCATCTCTTCGGTGCCACGCGCCGAGACGGGGGTCGGCTCAGCAACCAACGGCACGTTCATGCAGATCGGGGGCGCGATGGGAGTGGCCGTGATCGGCAGCCTGCTGTCGAGCCGCTACCAGAGTCGCATGGGTGAGGCGCTGGCGCCGTACCACCTTCCGGCCGGCATCCATCACACGATCCTGGACTCCATCGGTGGCGCGCTCGCGGTTGCCGAGCGCACCGGCGGCGTCGTCGGACATCTGCTGATCGGCGCGGCCCGCTCGGCGTTCATCAGCGGGTCGGATCTCGGAATGGTCGTTGCCGCCGCGGTGGCGTTCTTCGGGTGCCTCATCGCCCTGGTCGCGCTGCCGTCCCGCCCATCGCGCTAGCGAGACCGGCGCTCCCACCACACCCCGGGTTGTCTGAGACGGTACAGCGGCGGCATCATATCTAGTGAGTGCTCATACGTAAGCATTGACAGAGGATTCCTGGCCCCGGGCCACGCCGAAAAGGAGAAAAGATGGCGATCACGGTCGGCGATGACTTGGTAGGGCGGCTGAAGGAATGGGGTGTGATGCGCGTCTACGGCTATCCGGGCGATGGCATCAACGGCATCCTCGGGGCCTTCCAGCGAGCGGACGACAAGCCTGACTTCGTCCAGACGCGCCATGAGGAGATGGCCGCATTCATGGCGTGCGCCCATGCCAAGTTCACCGGCGAGGTCGGCGTCTGCATGGCGACGTCCGGTCCCGGCGCCATCCACCTGCTGAATGGTCTGTACGACGCGAAGCTCGACCACCAGCCGGTGGTCGCCATCATGGGTCAGACGTACGCCAGCGCCATGGGCGGAGACCAGCAGCAGGAGGTCGATCTCCTCAGCCTGTACAAGGATGTCGCCAGCGCCTACGTGCAGCAGGTCAACGTGCCGTCCGCACTCCGCCACTGCTTGGACCGCGCGTTTCGCATCGCCGCGGCCGAGCGGACCGTCACCGCTGTGATCGTGCCCGCGGACGTCCAGGACATGAAGGCGGTGCACCAGCCGCAGTCGATCAAGTCCGTGCACACGGGCGTGGGATTCGTCAGCGATCGCGGCCTGCCTGCTGAGGAGGATCTGCACAGGGCAGCCGAGGTGCTGAACTCCGGTCGGAAGGTCGCCATGCTGGTGGGAGCCGGCGCCTTGGAGGCAACCGACGAGGTCATCGCCGTGGCGGATCTTCTCGGTGCCGGCATCGCGAAGGCATTGCTGGGCAAGGCCGCGGTACCGGACGACATCCCGTACTGCACGAACTCGATCGGCCTGCTCGGTACCAGGCCGAGCTGGGACATGATGCAGGCCGCCGATACGCTGCTTGTCGTCGGCAGCTCGTTTCCGTACGCGAATTTCCTGCCGCCGATCGGCCAGGCGCGTGGCGTCCAGGTCGATCGCTCGGCGCGCATGCTCAGCCTGCGGTATCCGATGGAGGTCAACCTCCTGGGCGATGCCAGGGCAACGCTGAAAGAGTTGCTGCCACTTCTGCGCCGGAACCAGGATCGGTCCTTCCAGGAACGCGTCGTGAAGAATGTGGCCGACTGGTCGCGGCTGATGGACGACCGTGGCGCTCCGGAGGACCGCGACGGCAATCGGGTGCGTCCGCAGGCGTTGTTCGCCTCTCTGTCGCGCCATCTCCCCGACAACGCGATCGTCACGAGCGATTCAGGCTCCGCGGCCAACTGGTTCGCGCGCTTCGTGCGCATCCGCCGGGGCATGAAAGCGTCGCTGTCGGGCAACCTCGCGACCATGGTGCCAGGTGTTCCCTACACCATCGCCGCGAAGTTCGCCTTCCCGGACCGCGTCGCCGTGGGAACCATCGGCGACGGGGCGATGCAGATGGGCGGCATGGCCGAACTGCTCACCGCGGCCAAGTATTTCCAGACCTGGAAGGATCCACGCATGGTCATCCTGGTCCTCAACAACGAGGATCTCAACCAGGTGACCTGGGAGCAGCGCGTCATGGAAGGCGACCCTCGCTTTGACGCGTCGCAGCGCATCCCGTACATGCCCTTCCACGAGTTCGCCCAACTCATCGGACTCGGGAGCGTGAAGGTGGATCGGGCCTCGGAGATCGACTCCGCCATGCAGCAGGCGTTTGCCGCGGATCGTCCATTTGTCATCGACGCGATGACCGATCCTGAGGAGCCTCCGCTGCCGCCCCACATCACGTTCAAGCAGGCGGAGGATTATGCGAAGTCCTTCCTCGCCGAGCCGTCCGATGGCCTCGCCGGCGTGCTGAACGCAGTACGTGAAAAGGTCGATGAGTTCGTGCCTGGCAGGTGATGAAGCTGTTCGGCGCCCGGCGAGCGGGCCAGACGGCGTACGTGATCGACCGCATGGTGCGCAACATCGAGCACGGCCGGTTTGAGCGTTCGCTGTGCGCGCTCACCGCCGTCGGCGCGCTGGTCACGACGGCCGAGGTGTACTTCGAGCACTACAAGGCGAGCTTCGGCAACAAGATGATGTGGAGCCCGATCGTGGTGACACCGCCGGTCATCGTCGCGGGTATCGGCGGCGTCTTCAGCGAGCGGTGGGCGAAGACGTGGCTGCCACTCGCGGCCGGCGTCTACACGCTCAACGGCGCTCTTGGCGAGTACTACCACGCGCGTGGGGTGGCACGAAAGCCGGGCGGCTGGGGGCTCGCCTCCTACAACGTTCCGATGGGGCCTCCGATCATGGCGCCCGGACTCATGACGCATCGTCGGCGGGATGGGCCTGCTCGCCGCACTCCTGCGGCGCGAGCGCTGACGGATGGCGGATCTCTCCCGGCCCGACCACCTCCCCAACCGCAGGATGGATCGGCAGCCACCCGACAAGTCGTGGTTGCCGCGGCAGCGGCGCGGGATCACTCCTCAGATGATCGGTCGGTATCCCGACTACGACGTGTTCGACGCCGTGGGGACCTGGGACGTCGCGACGCGCAAGGTCATCGACGAGCGGATGCGCATTGCGAGTCGCGCTCTCAGGTTCTTCAGCGTCGAGGAGCAACCCACGCTGCGCGCGTTCTGCGACGTGGTGACCGCGCAGGATTCCGACCCGCGCGTGCCGGTCGCCGAGCTGGTCGACGAGAAGCTCGATGCCGGACGGCTGGACGGGTATCAGTACGCTGGCATGCCCGACGATCGGGAGACGTGGCATCGGGTGCTGCGTGGACTTGATGAAACCGCGAAGAGCAGGTATGGGCGATCGAGCTTCGCGACGCTCGATGCCGCCGCGCGGGAGGCCGTGGTGGCCGACTTTGCCGCGGGGACGCTCCAGGGTGGCGTCTGGGACACCGTGAATGTCAAGCGTGCGTTCTCGGTCTGCATGCGAGCCGTGATCGCCGGCTTCTACTCACATCCGTGGGCGTGGAACGAGATCGGTTTCGGCGGTCCCGCCTACCCGCGCGGCTACATGCGTCTCGGGCCGCTGGCGGTGCGAGAACCGTTTGAGCGACCGGGCGCGACCCATGAAGATCCCGTGGGCTTTGCGTCGGAGGACGCTTGAGCTCCGGCCATCGCTTGAAGGGGTCCGTCGGCCCGCGTGCGAATGACTCCCGGTTCCTGCTCGACGTCGATCGTCGTGATCTTCCGGGCGAGGCCACGATGCGGCGCTACGCTGACGGCGACGAGGTCGACCTCTGCATCGTCGGCGCAGGCGCCGGAGGTTCGGTCCTGGCCCAGCGCCTTGCTCGGCACGGGTGGCGAATCGTCATCCTGGAGGCGGGCCGGTTCTGGCATCCCGATGAGGACTGGGTCAGTGACGAGGCCGGCGCGCACGAGCTGTACTGGACCCAGAAGCGGATCATCGGCGGGGCCGATCCGATCGAGCTCGGAAAGAACAACAGCGGACGCGGCGTCGGCGGCTCGATGGTGCACTACGCCGGATATACGCCTCGCTTCCACCCGTCCGACTTCGAGACCATGCGCCGTGACGGAGTCGGCGTGGACTGGCCGATCTCCTATCTCGACATCCGCGAGCATTACGAGCAGGTCGAGCGCGAGCTGCCGGTCGCCGGACAGAACTGGCCGTGGGGTGACCCGCACACCTATCCGTTCTCACCCCATCCGGTCAGTGGCGCTGCCTCGCTGCTGTGGAAGGGTGCGCTCGACTGCGGGATCGAGATGCGTGCAGGCCCGGTCGGCATCGTCAACGGAACGTTCGGCAACCGTCCGCACTGCATCTACCGGGGGTTCTGCCTGCAGGGGTGCAAGGTCAACGCGAAGGCGAGCCCGTTCGTCACGCATCTGCCCGACGCGCTGGCACACGGCGTCGAGGTGCGGGCCGACAGCATGGCGACCCGGGTCGAGGTCGATCCATCCGGGCAGCGCGTGGTTGGTGTGAGCTACCTCCACCGTGGCGGCCCCGCGGAGCGGCTGCAGCGCGCCCGTGCGGTCGCCGTCTGCGGGTATTCCATCGAGTCGCCACGCCTGCTCCTGAACTCCGCGACTGCCGCGTTTCCGCACGGGCTCTGCAACAACGAGGATCAGGTCGGGCGCTTTGTCATGGTGCAGGGAGCAACCCAGACGGCCGGACGGTATCCCGACGAGGTGCGCATGTACAAGGCGCCCCCACCCGAGGTGTCATCCGAGGTCTTCTACGAGACCGATACGTCGCGAGGGTTCGCGCGCGGGTTCAGCATCCAGACCGTGTCACCGATGCCGATCGGATGGGCGGAGCACGTGCTCGCCGAAGGGCACTGGGGTCGTGCGCTCCGCGAGTACATGCGGGACTACAACCACTGGGCAACGGTGGGCGTGCTCAACGAGCTGCTCCCGCAGGCTGAGAACCGCGTGACCCTCGCCGACGAGCGTGACCAGTACGGCCTCCCGGTTGCGCGATTCGACTACACGCTCTGCGAGAACGACAAGGCGAACATGGCTTTCTCAGCGAGGGTGATACGCGACATCGTGCACGCTTCCGGAGCCCAGGACGTGCTGACCATTCAACGCTTCGCTCATCTCATCGGCGGCTGCCGCATGGGCTCCGACCCGGGCAACAGCGTCGTCTCGCGCGACCATCAATCCTGGGTCATCCCCAATCTCTTCATCTGCGACGGCAGCGTCTGCCCGACGCAGGGAAGTGCCAACCCGGCCCTGACGATCATGGCGCTCGCGTCGCGTCTGGCCGAGCGTCTGGCGAAGCGCGGCATCGACCACCACGGGGCGGCCCGTTCACATGAATTTGCAATCTCAGCGAGGAGTTGAACATGGAGGAGCAGCATCAGGAAACCGTTGTCATCACCGGCGCCTCTGCCGGTGTCGGGCGTGCGGCGGCACATGCCTTTGCGCGGCGGGGCGCTCGGGTGGCACTGCTTGCTCGCGGTGAGAGCAGTCTCACCGACGCAGCCGGCGAGGTCGAGATCATGGGCGGACGGGCACTGCCGGTTCCAACCGATGTTGCCGATGCGGACGCGGTCGAGGCCGCCGCGCGCACGGTCGAGGAGGCGTTCGGCCCGATCGACGTCTGGGTCAACGACGCGATGGCGACCGTCTTCGCCGAATTCGTCGATGTCAGCGCCCCCGAGTTCCGCCGCGCCACCGAGGTGACGTACCTCGGGACCGTGCACGGCACCATGTCGGCGCTCCGGCGGATGGTGCCCCGCGACCGCGGCACGATCGTCCAGGTCGGCTCGGCGCTTGCCTACCGCGCCATCCCGCTGCAGTCGGCCTACTGCGGCGCCAAGTTCGCGATACGCGGCTTCACGGACAGCGTCCGCACCGAGCTCATGCACGACAGGAGCCGGGTGTGGATCTCCATGGTGCAGCTGCCTGCGGTGAACACCCCGCAGTTCGGGTGGTGCCGCACCAAGCTCCCCGATCACCCGATGCCGGTGCCGCCGATCTACCAGCCGGAGATCCCGGCCGAGGCGATCTACTGGGCGGCCCACCACCGCCGCCGCGAGGTCTTCTGCGGTGGCAGCGCGGCGGCAGTCATCATCGCCAATCGGATCGCTCCGGCCATCGCCGACCGGTACCTCGCCAGGACCGGGTTCAAGTCGCAGCAGATGGCGGAGGTGCCCGTGCAGCCGGAGCGGCCGGACAACCTGTACCGCCCGCAGCCGCAGCTGGCCGCCACGCATGGGGCGTTCGACGATCGTTCGAAGGACCGGAGCATGCAGCTGTGGCTCAGCACGCACCGCGGCATGGCGGTCGGAGCACTCGTC
Source organism: Candidatus Dormiibacterota bacterium (assembly GCA_963848445.1). Lineage (GTDB taxonomy): Bacteria > Chloroflexota > Dormibacteria > Aeolococcales > Aeolococcaceae > Palsa-851. Next base: position 776,158 of record CAWKDT010000001.1, on the reverse strand, counting down.
GGCACTGCCGCCGCAGTTCTCGGTGCGTGGCGCGCGACGACTTCGTGACCGGCACCTCCGGACGGACGGCGAGCGACGGCCTGCTGATCAAATCCGTCGACATTCGCGTCTACACGGTGCCGACCGAGGCGCCTGAGGCGGACGGCACGCTGCAGTGGGATCGGACGTCGCTGGTGGTCGTCCAGCCGCTGCTCGACAACGGCGTCCGTGGTCTCGGCTATGCCGTCGGAGACCCGGCGACGGGCACGTTCGCGCGCGAAACGCTTGCAGGCGCCGTCTCGGGGATGGACGTCCGCGATACCGGGAAGTGCTGGGCGGCGATGGTCCGGCGGATCCGCAACTTCGGCCGCCCCGGCATCGCCTCGATGGCGATCGCCGCGATGGACATCGCGATCTGGGACACGAAGGCTCGGTCGCTCGGTCTTCCACTGCACCGGCTGCTCGGCGCCGTTCGCGATGCCGTGCCCGTGTATGGAAGCGGTGGGTTCACCAGCTACACGGAACGTGAGCTGTGCGCGCAGCTGTCCGGCTGGGTGGAACGGGGGATACCGCGGGTCAAGATGAAGATCGGCAAGGACCGGGGCGCTTCGTGGCGGGAGGACATCACCCGGGTCCGCGCGGCGCGCGATGCCATCGGCGTTGACGCCGAGCTCTTTGTGGACGCAAACGGCGCATACGACCGCAAGCAGGCACTGCGCCTCGGACGTCTGTTTGCCGAGGAATTCGGGGTCTCCTGGTTCGAGGAGCCGGTGACCTCCGACGACCGTGACGGCCTCGCGGCGTTGCGCGCAGACCTGCCGCTCGAGGTGAGCGCCGGGGAGTACGGGTACGATCTCGAGTACTTCACGACGATGCTCACCTCGGGGTGCGTCGACGTGCTCCAGGCCGATATCGGACGCTGCGCGGGCATCACGGAGTGGCTGCGCGTGGCAGCCACGGCTGCCGCGTTTGCGACGCCGTTTTCGGCGCATTGCGGGCCTTCGATCCACGCGCATGCGGCGACCGTGCCACCCAACCTGCGTCACATCGAGTACTTCCACGACCACGTCCGCGTGGATCACCTGCTCTTTGACGGTGTGCTGCAGCCGAGCGACGGGGTGCTCCGTCCGGACGGCGACCGCCCCGGGCTCGGCCTCGTGCTCAAGGAGCGGGACGCCGAACGGTATCGGGTCGCCTGATGACCCCCGCGCCGCATCCAGCGTCGCAGCGCCGCCGCCGCGCCGCCGCGGATGCCGAGTGCGCCACCGCGCCCGTGGTGCTGCGCGAGTATGCCGTGCTTGCTGATGGAGAGCGTGGTGTCGTGGTCGGACCCCATGGCGACTTTGTGTGGATGTGTTTTCCCCAGTGGCACGACCCCGCGCTCTTCAGCTCGCTGATCGGGGGCGACGGATCCTATTCGGTCACCCCGGTTGAGACGCACGTCTGGGGCGGGTACTACGAGGACCAGTCGCTGATCTGGCGGAGTCGGTGGGTGACTCACGATGCGACCATCGAGTGCCGCGAAGCGCTGGCGCTGCCGAGCAGCCCGGAGCGTGCCGTCATCCTTCGTCGAATCATCGCGTGCAAGGGAACGGCGCGCGTTCGCTGCTCGCTTCGGACGGTCGCCGACTTCGGCGCCGAGGCCCCGGTGGGGATCCGCCGTGAGCGAGGCACATGGGTGATCGAGCACTCGCACCTGCAGCTGCGCTGGGACGGCGCAGGTGAAGCGCGCCGTCGCACTGGAGAGAACCCCGAGCTGGAGCTGGACCTCGTCGTTCGCGAGGGTACGTTTCACGACCTGGTCCTGTCGATCGAGCGCCGTGGCGTGTCCGCGGATTTGCCCGATCCCGAGCGTGCGTGGGCGGCGACCTCCTCGATGTGGCAGGAGCGGATCCCCCGATTCGCGTCGTCGTTGGCCTCCAGGGATTCGCAGTTGGCGTGCGCCGTGCTCTCGGGGCTGACGAGCAGCGCCGGTGGGATGGTCGCCGCGGCGACGACGTCGCTGCCCGAGCGCGCTCGCGAGAACACCAGCTACGACTATCGATTCGCATGGATTCGGGATCAGTGCTATGCGGGGCAGGCCGCGTTCCGCGCCCAGGCCCCGCACCTCGGCGACACCGCCGTCCAATTTGTGAGCCGGCGACTCTGCGCGGACGGCTTCGACCTGAAACCCGCATATACGGTGGGTGGCGGGCGCGTGCCCGGCCAGCGCCGTGTGCCGCTCGCGGGATACCCGGGCGGAAGCGACATCATCGGCAACCATGCCAGCGAGCAGTTCCAGCTGGACGCGGTGGGGGAGTCGCTCCTGCTGCTGGCGATGGCTGCGGAGCTGGACCGGCTTGAGGCGGACGGATGGCGGGCGATCGAGACCGCTGCCGCATTGGTGGAGCGCCGCTGGACTGAACCCGACGCCGGTATCTGGGAGCTCGAGCCGCGGCGGTGGACCCACAGCCGGCTCGTCTGCATCGCGGGGCTCCGCGCCGCTGCTCGCGTCGCGCCCGGCGGCGCCGGGGTCGGCGCGAAGTGGTCAGCACTCGCCGACGCAATCCTCGCGGAGGTGGCAAGGACGGCGGTCGGCGAGGATGGCGCCTGGCACAGGGCGGATGATGATCCGCGCATTGACGCGGCCCTGCTGATGGCGACGATCCGCGGTGCGATCCCGCCCGAGGATCCACGCAGCACCGCAAGCCTGCGCGCCATCAACGCCGAGCTGACCGAAGACGGGTACGTGTACCGGTTCCGGCACGACAGCCGTCCGCTCGGCGATGCCGAGGGTGCATTTCTCCTGTGCAACCTGATGATGTCGCTGCATCACCAGGTGGCCGGAAACGGGCTCGAGGCGCTGCGCTGGTTCGAGCGCGCCCGAGCGGCGTACGGGTCGCCCGGGCTGCTGTCAGAGGAATACGACGTGGGCCAGCGTCAGTTGCGCGGCAACCTGCCGCAGGCCTTCGTACATGCACTGCTGCTGCAGAGCGCTGCTGCCCTCACCGATCCCGCTTGACCTTGTTCGCCTGCTTGCCGAGCGCCGCACGCGTGGGCTTCGGGAGATTGGCAATGGTCTTCCTGGACTTCGCGGCGGCGGCCGCCTTCTTGGTGGACTCAGCCCGCACTTCGGTCGACACAGGCGCCGAGGTGAAGGGATTGCGTACGGGCGTGAGCCAGCCAACGGTGGCTTCCTGGCTGAGCGTTCCCTACGGCTCGCGCCAGACGGAGACCGAGTCCGGCGCGATGCGCGGTACTGCGGTCGCAGGTATGGCAGTCGACGTCAGCAGCAGTGATGCCGCGGACGCCTCCGGCACGGATACGTCGTTGTCCCCGAGGTTGCATGCCACGAGCAGGCCCGCATGCGCGTACAGGAGGAGGATCCGGGTCGCGTCGTACCAGGCGGTTGGCGCCGCGTGGCATCCGGTGAGCGCCGGGGTCGCGCGGCGGATGGCGATCAACTCTTGGTACCACGCCAGCATCCCGGCGTGTGGATCGCGGGCGATCTCGTCCCAGTCGAGGTGTGACCGCGCGAACGTCTCGGGGTCTTGCGGATCGGGTACCGACGCCGGGGGCCAGCCGAACGACCGGAACTCCTGACGGCGCCCGTTGGTGACCGCGTTGGCGAGTCCCCGGTCACCGAGGTCGGTGAAATATTGAAACGGTGCGCTGGCAGCCCATTCCTCACCTTGAAAGAGCAGCGGGATCATCGGAGAGAGGATCGTCAGTGCGGCGGCCATGCGCGCCCGCCCGTCGCCGACCAGATGACAGAGGCGCTCGCCGGCGGCACGATTTCCGATCTGGTCGTGATTCTGTGAATACACGACGAAACGCGAGAGGGCTAGCCCCTGTGGAGCGCGCCCGACGGTGCGCTTGCGATGCGGCGAGTACCGACCCGCATAGACGAACCCCTGCTGGAGGGCCGTGCACAGATCGGGCGCGCCGTCGAAGTCCTCGTAATAGCCGAAGGCCTCACCGGTCAGGACTGTGTGGAGTGCGTGGTGGAAGTCGTCGTTCCACTGAGCGTCGAGGCCGTAGCCGCCGGTCTCACGCTCGCGCACGAGGCGCGGATCGTTGCTGTCGCTCTCGGCGATCACCCAGAGGTGGCGCCCCGACTCGCCGGCGAGATCGGCGACGCGACTCGCGATCGCCTCGAGGATGTGCGTGGGCGACGTGTCGATGATGGCGTGGACGGCGTCGAGTCGCAGGCCGTCGCACCCGTAATCGCGCAGCCACATCTCGGCGTTGTCGAGCACGAACCGGCGGACCTCATCCGAATCCTCCCCGTCGTAGTTGAACGCTGTCCCCCACGGAGTGCAGTAGCGATCCGTGAAGTACGGTCCGAAGTCGGGCAGATAATCGCCCTCCGGCCCGAGGTGGTTGTACACGACGTCGATGATCACCGCCATCCCGCGCTCGTGGCATGCGTCGACAAGCCTGAGCAGACCAGCCGGGCCGCCGTACCCGCTGTGCGGCGCGAAGAGATCGACGCCGTCGTACCCCCAGCCGCGATGGCCGGGGTACTCCGCGAGCGGCATGAGCTCGATCGCGTTGACGCCGAGCGTCTGCAGGTGCCCGAGACGTTCGATGCACGCATCGAAGGTGCCCTCGGGTGTGAATGTCCCGACGTGCAGCTCGTAGATGATGGCCGCATGGAGCGGGAAGCCCTTCCACGTGTCGCTCGCCGAGGTCCGGTCGGACTCCACGAGTCGCGACGGTCCGTGCACGCCCGACGGTTGCGATCGTGAGCGCGGGTCGGGGATCGCATCCTGACCATCAAGGCTGAACGAGTACTCGACGCCGTCCGCGAGTCCGTCTACCTCGCACGCGAACCACCCGATGCCGGCGGGCGTCATCGGATGACGCGCGTCGCAGATCACGAGCTCGACGTCAGCCGCTCGAGGCGCCCAGACACGGAAGGTCCGCGAGCTCATGCGCGCTCCAGCAGGGCGACGGGAGCCACGGTGAGCAGCTCGCCGAGGCGCCGGCCGCCGCCGCTGATGGCCCCCTCGCCGGTGAGTGCGTTTCTCCACGAGCCGGACGGCAAGTGCACACTCGTGTCGTCCCAAGCGCCGGCGAGGAGCACGGGCCACCGGAACGCGAGGGTGACGGTCGCCACGTCGCCGTCCGGTCAACTCCGGGCGAAGCAGATCGCATGGTCGGATCGCGATCCGCCCACCGGAAGTGGTCGATACCCCGAGCCGGGCGCAAAGGCTTCGGCATGCCGCGACCGGACGCCGAGTGCACGGAGGATCAACCGCAGCTTGGGAAGGCCCTCATCGAGCCGTGACAGGAATTCGTCTCGCGGGTCGTCGCTCACGGATCGAAGCAACTCCTCGCGCAACGCATAGTCCACGGCGGTGCGGTTGTCGGGGTCGACGAGGCGAAGGTCCCACAGGTCGGATCCCTGGTAGATGTCGGGTATCCCGGGGGCGGTCAGCTTCAGTAGCGTCTGCGACAGCGAGAGGTGCTGCCAGTGCGGCGTCAGTACGGCGATGACCTGACGTATCTCCGCGGCAACATCGGGGTCGCCCGCCATGCCTCGGACAAACCGCTCCAGCGCGCCTTCATACGCCGTATCGGGCTCGAGCCACTCGGTCTCCTCCTTGGCTTCACGAGCCGCCTTGAGCATGTACGCGCACAACCGATCGGCGTCGATGGGGGATGCGGCCACCAGCGTCTGATACAGGAGATACTCGGCCTTGAGCGACGGGGCGGGGCCATCGCGATGGCGTGCGGCCATCACATGGAGCCGGCCGGTCGATGCGTGCCACAGCTCCGGTATCTCCGCGATCAGCAGGAGGCGGAGTCGCGCGTCCTCGCCACGTTTCGTGTCGTGGGTCGTCGTCGCGAGCAGTGACTGCGGATGGTCGGACGCGGCACGCTCGCAGAACGCGTGAAAGCCGGCGACGCTCGTCGTCCGCTCCGGGTCGGTCCCGACCTCGTTGAGGGCGACCAGCGGCAGATACCGATAGAACGTCGTGTCCTCCAATCCCTTTGCCATCACCGCACCCGCGACCTGCTGGAACCGCGTTCGAAACTCCGCGCTCGCAGTGGATGCTTCGCCGCCGCGGAGTGCGGTGACGAGCGCTGCCAGCCGCGCCGGGTCGCACCGGCCCGATTGCAGGGCGCCGTCCGCGGCGGTCGCAAGTGCTCGCTCATCGTCCGAGCTCAGCCGGCCGTCCTCCCGCGGATAGAGTCGGTACACCGGCATTGCGCAGAGCAGCTCCTCGATCTCAACGCGAGCGGAGTTGCATCCCGCGGCAGCCGCGGTGCGCGTGAGCCTGCCGAGCTCGGCGTCGAGCAGTCTCTCCAGCACATCGAGGCGCGCGGCATGCGCGTGCGCCGCAAACCCGAGGAGATCGCCGCTGAATTCCCGATAGCAGTCCCTGAGCGCGCGCACACCCTCGGGGTGCACGAACATCGTAGCCACCACAGCGCCGAACTCATACCCGGTGGTCCCGTCGACCGGCCACGCCGGAAGGTGCTCATCCATCGCGAGGATCTTCTCCGCGAGGATCCAGGCGTCTGGCGCTTCCGCACGCAGACGGCGCGCGAAGTCTGCGGGCCCCGCGAGTCCATCGATGTGATCGATCCGCAGCCCATCCACCACGCCGTGGTCGACCAGTTCGAGGGCTCGGGAGAGCGCAGCGCTGAACACCGCGGGGATCTCGACACGCAGACCCGCCAGCGCCGTGACATCGAAGAAGCGCCGGTAGTTCAGCAATGCTCCGGCGGTCAACCAGTGTTCGAGGACGTAGTGCTGCGCTGTCGAGAAGCCCGGCCGTCGCCGGCCCGGCGGCGGTCGCCGTGCCCGGGGCCACCGGGAACCGACTTCCGAGGTAGTCGAGCTCGAATTCATCGGATCCGCGCACGACGGCGAGCTCGCCCCTGTCGAGGACGGTCGCAACCAGATCGCGGAGCACGGGCAGCACCACGCGGTTGCCCGCCGCCGGGGCGTCCCAATCGATGTCGAACATGGCGGCGTACGGGCTTGCTGCTCCGTTGCGGAGGACATCCCACCACCACCGATTGGCACGGTCCTGGACGAACATGTGATTGGGAACGACGTCGAGGAGTTGCCCCATGGATGCGTCACGAAGTGCTGCATCGAGCGACGCGAGCCCTGCCTCACCACCGATCTCCGCACTGATCCTGGTTGGATCAACGACGTCGTACCCGTGCGTGCTGTGCGCCGCCGCCTGCATGTACGGCGAGCAATAGAGATGACTCACGCCAAGTGCTCTCAGATACGGAACGATCCGTGCCGCGGCGTCGAAGTCGAATTCCTCGCGCATCTGGACGCGGTAGGTCGCGCGCGGCTGCACTCTCATGCGTGCTCACTCACCGGCAGCCACCGAGACGCGGCGCACAGCCGCGACCACGTCTATGGCAGCAAGGCGAGCGCGGCGGCAGCGGTCGTCCCATACACCAGGTGCGCGATGAGATCGGGAGCCAGCTCGCTCGGGCTGTATCGCCAGATCGGCTTGTACAGGCCCGCGAGCGGGAGGGTCACGTAACTGCTCGCCCAGACCGACGCGCCAAACGCGGGACCGAGGATGATGCGCCGGTGCGTCACTGATCCCGCAAGTACACCGAGCACCGTTCCCCAGCCGATCCCATATCCCCAGTGCATGACATTGTTCGTGAGCCGCGCCCACCGCTCGTCGAGGGGGCGCTGGAGGTAGCCCTCGTACAGGCGGCGGCCAACCTGCGCCGGCGCCGGGACTGCATCCCAGCGACTCGGGCCGCCGAACTCCCACTCCAGTGGCGCCTGGCGATTTCCCTGGGTGCGCGCTCGCGCGAACAGGGCGGCGTCCATCGCCACGGTCCCGATGGCTCCGGCAAGCGCGCCGCGTGCAACCGCCCTCAGCGGACTCGACTGCCGCATTACTGTCGTCTCCTCACATGAACTGCCCGGGTCCGACCGCATTGTTGCGTGCTTCGGGTCCGCCGTTCCTATGATGATAGCCCGGATGTCATAAAAGGTGAGCCAACTTGAGTGAACCCCAAGGCGGGTACAGGAAGGATCGGCGCGTCGACGCGTACATCGACTCACTGCCGGGATGGCAGCAGGACATCTGTCGCGAGGTACGTGATCTGGTTCACGCAGTGGACAGCGACGTCGAGGAGACAATCAAAAGGTCGCACCTTCCGTACTTCGTGCTGCAGGGAAACATCTGCGCGCTCGTGGCCGCGAAGGACCATGTCAATGTCTTTCTGTACGACGGCGCCATCGTTGCGGATCCCGAGGGCATCATCACTGCCGGTCACGACAACAAGACCGCGCGCACCGTCGCGTTCCGGCAGGGGGAGCGTGTGAACGCGCGGGCACTCGCTGCGATGTTCGAGCAGATCATCGCCAACAACCGTGCCGGTGGCTGGCGCGTCCTGAAACGCAGTTCCTGAACCTCTCCGCGAGTCCTCGAGAGTGCGCGTCAGGCGGATTCGGCGAAGAGGCCGGGGTGTGTCGCCGCAAACGCGGTGACCATCTCCCGCGCTGCCTCCGGCGGGACGAGTTCGCTTTCCAGCCACGTGCGCATTGCCAGGATCGGCACGGGATCGGGGGGCTCATGCCACCAGCGGCGATCGCCAACCGCACCGGCTTCGACGATCCCGACGTACCAGCCTTGGACCGGGTGACGGCTGAACGCAAGCTTGTACCGCCAGGGCGGCACCGAAGGCCAGAACAGGTATTCCTCGTCGGCGGGCTCGTCCACCCCGTCGACATTACGACGTGGGTCGATCTCGTGGCCCGGCGATGACCGTCATCGCCACCATGGCGTGCCCGCGGCGCTGCGCGCCTCGCGGACCGGCTGCTCCAACACGCTTTGCTCAGGGAGGCGGCTCCACGACGGCCTCCCCGTCCATGATCTGGATGCGCCAGCCCTGCTCGTGCACCGCGCGGTGGTGCGGCCGGCACAGGGAGACCAGGTTCGCAAGCTCGGTGGGGCCGCCGTCCGCCCAGTGGACGATGTGATGACCCTCGGTCCACGCAGGGAGGCGGTCGCACCCCGGAAAGCGGCAGCCCCGATCGCGGAGCTGCAGGGCGGTGCGGATGTGTGCCGGGACCGTGCGCGTGGTCCGTCCCACCGACAGCGGCATGGCACGGGTGCTCACGCCACCATCCCGATCCTGAACGGCAGCGGTCGCCGCCACCGAACCATCGCCGGTGGGCGGTGCCACCGTCACCACCGTCCGGGCCGCGTCGCAGGCAATGCGGCGGGCGGTTTCGGGATGGATCGGCCCCACCCCGCTCAGCTCGGCCGGCTGCGCAGCGGCACCGGCGCCACTGCGCAGCGTCTCCGCGCTGACGGTGAGGGTGAGATGGGGCCGCTGCCCATGTACATCGCGATGCTCACCGCAGCGCAGTTGGGTGGCAGCCAGCTCGACCAGGGCATCGGCGCGGCGCTGCGACGCGGTCCGCCGTTCTCCCGTGCTCAGGCCGTGGCTGAGGGCATCGATCGCGGTCTTCACCAGCGCTCCGCTCTCGGCATCGAGCTCACCGCGCAGGACGTACACGTGGTCATACGTCTCCTCGCACTCGAACCAGCGGCGCTCGTGGGCGTGGTTGTCATCCGCGAGGACGCCGTCCGGGTCGAGGCGGAGCCGGGTGGCCTGGGTGAGCAAGCGCATCGCCCCCGGCCCGAGCGTCTCCGCCGCGCCCACGAGGATGCTCTCGAACGGCGCCACCTGCTCCACACCGACGTCCTCGGCGAGGTGGGCGATCATCGCCACGTTGGTGAACGAGGCGCGCCCGGCCCGGGCGCTGTCCAGCGTGGCCGGCAGCTGGCCCAGGGTCCGCGCCAGGTGCACGCGGTAGGCGGCCGCCTTCACGGTCATGCCGCACCGCGAGCGCAACCAGGACACCGTGCTCACCCCGCCGTCGGCCGCGGCTCCGTGGGCACGATCGAAGCGGTACAGGCGGCGGATGAACTCCGCCTCGAGGCGATCGCTCGACCGCCGGATCTCGACCAGGTCCGCGCCCAGCGCATCGCTGGAAACACCGTCGATGGACTCGTTGACGAGCGCATCGACAGCGTCATCGAGACGGTCACTCGCCTGCGCTGTCGCGAACGCCTCCATACACAGCATTGTAGCAAACATCTGTTCGCCGCCGCAACGTAGGATCCACCCCGCAGGACAGGTTCTCGCCAGTACAAGCAATAACCTCTCGCGTGCCGCCGTTCCCGGCCGAGAAGGGCAGTTCCAGGGTGAGGACACGGAACCGGATGCACTGCGCGCCCTTCGCCGCCTGCGCCCAAATCAGACCTTAGAAGGCGAGTGCGTGGCGCACGCCGGCATCCGCCGATGCACCCCGGGTTGCCAATGGCCGACGGCGATGGTCAACCCATTACGCAGGCAACTGCCGCCAGCCGTAGGAGATTCCTGCCCAAACCCACATGCGCAGCGAGTTACCTGCACCGAAGCCGATGAGCACGATCTTGTCGATCGCGGGGTCCCAGAGCATCTGCCCCCTCGATCCATTCAGCACGCCCTGCGGCGGCTCAGTGAGGATATGACGTACCCAATTGGAGCCGTTCCACGTCCAGGTCGCAGTGAGATCCGGGTGGTCAACCGAGCCGGTGATCATGACGATCTCGCCGGTCGAGTGGTCGGTTGCGGCGAGGGCAGGCCCGGCCGGGGGCGCCGTGGAAGGTTGCAACGCGCTCCAGCCGTGGCCGTCATACGCCTGGGTCTCATCGTTTGGCGCTTGCGAGGTTCCGCCGAACTGGATAAGGCGTCGGCTGATGGGGTCGTACGCCGCGGCAGATTCCAGGCTGAACGATACTGACGTGCTCCGCGGGACCGAGATCCACGATGCGCCTGTCCACTGATACGCGCCCTGTCCGTACCACGGCGGGCCGCTCTCTTCGAGGTCGTCAGTCGTCATCACGCCACGGATGTCGGGCGAGTTCAGCAACAGCGCGCCTGTCGCGATGTCCAGCGCGAGCGCCGGGGACCCTCCCTGACGCGGGTTGTCTGCGACGCGCGTCCAGTCGGCCCCGTCCCAGAGCCAGGTGCCGTTGTTCGCGGACCAATGAGGCACATTGTTTCCTTGGCTGTCGACGGTCTCCGAGAAGGAGTCACCGCCCGCGAACATGAGGTACCCCTTCGGATCAACGGCCATGGAACCCCCAACCTCTGGTGGAGGCTCACGTGTCGGCTGCAGTTGCGACCACTTGGTGCCGTTCCAGGCCCACGTTCGGGAAATGAGCTTCGGTGACGACGCCGTGTTCAGTTCCGCCTGCAAGATGAGGCGTTGACTCGTGGGGTCGTACCCAACGCTGAATGCAGCGATGTCGGCTGGAGGTGTTCCGACTGTCAGAGACACAGGTTGTGGCGTTGGGGTTGGAGTAGGCACTCGTGTGGGCGCATGGGATGGCGTAGTAGTTCTGGCTGGCGATGCGGAAGGCGCTGGGACTTGAGTTGACGAGCACCCTCCCAGGACCATGACGCTGAGAGCGGTGAGCGTCGCGCCGACTACAACGCTCTGACGGCGGAGCATGAATTACCTCCTGCACGGCTGGCGCACCCGAAGCGCAGTCGGCATCTATCAGAACGTTCCGACCCAACTTCCGGATACGCGGTGATGCGGTGGGAAGTCCGCCGTCGGTGCTGGCTCCCGGCCGAGGGGAGAGCTTCCAGACGCATATCGCTTTACTGCCATGCCCACTTGGGTCGGCCTCGCTTCTCCGAACTCCCAAGCGCGCTCGGCGCTGACAGTCGGTCACCGGTGTTTTACGTCGCGCGCCGGCGGACCAGCCAGATCGCCGTGGCGACGAGAACCACCGAGAGCGCGAGCAGCCAACCGCCTTCGATCCATTGGAAGGGCCAGAAGTTGCCGGCCGGCTGATACGTCGTCAATTGCGTGTAACCGTGATGGATCAGATACTGCACCGGATCGCCGAGGTTGGCCGGAGTGGAGGGTCCAGGCTGGAACAGTTCGGGGGTCACCGCCCTGACGTCGACTCGAGCAAGCGTGCTGTTGATCATCTCCAAACTCGCCGGATGGCCGCCCTGGAACCACCCCTGGTTGATCACCAACGCCTGACTGGGAATGTTCGGATTGCTGGTCACCACCGGCGCGGTGTAGTGGGGGCGAAGGAAGAATCCGGTCGCGAACGCGAGCGCGGCCCACGCGGCCAGCGTGGCGAACATCGCGGGAATGACTCGTCGGACGAGGATGCCGGCGAGCACGCCCAGCGCGAAGCCCGCGAGCGTCCAGGCGGCGAGTGCGACCCCGAGCAGGTCGAAGAGGGTGGGAGAGAGCGGGCCGTTGTCGTCTCCCGCGCCGAAGATGGGTTGGACGTACCAGGAGACGAGCATTGTGAGCGCGACGGCGGCGACGGTGACCACAATCGCGAGCGATGCCAGCTTGGCGACGGTCCAGCGCGCCCGCCCGAACCCCTGAGTCCACACGTAGCGAAAGGTGCCGGTCTCCAACTCCCTTGCCAGCACGGGCGCACCGACAAAGGCTCCGATCAGCGCCGGGATCACCTGCAGCAGACCGAGGACATACCCCACGCCAGGCGCGTAGGTGTTCAAGAAGTTTCCGGCGACCTGCTGACAGATCGCTGAGCCGGATGGGCGGCAGGCGCTGACGACGGCGTAAGCGTTGTGCATCGGGAATCCCGTGATCAGCAGGTACCCAGCCGCCGCGCCGAGCAATGCGACGACCCCGGCCAACGTGAGCCGGTGCTGCCGCCAGGTGACCCAGGCCATCCTCCGCCACGGCAGCGGCCGCAGGCTCACGTCGTGTCCGGAACGCGCGGAAATCATCGATGCGCTCAACTCATCGTCTCCATCGAGTGCACGATCGCGGAGCGTGCGGGACCGGGCAGCGCAGCGGCGGCCGGGTCGCGCATGTATGCGAGGGTCAGTTCCTCCAGGGTCACCGGATGACTCTCCCAGCCGGGTGGCGGCGGCTCGGTGGTTGCGTCGGTCCTGACCAGCAGGTGCGCGAGCGCTTCGCCACGCCGGACGTGCACGACGTTCAGCCGTCGACCGTAGTTCGTCGGTTTCAGCCGCAGGCCCGATGAGCACGCGGTGGCCGGCGAGCAGGTCGTCGACCTCGCCCGCTACCTGGACACTCCCGCCGGACATGAGGACGAGGTAGTCGGCCACCCGCTCCAGTTCGGTGAGCACGTGCGAGGAGAGCAGCACCGACACGCCGTCGTCGGCGATCGCGGTCATCACGGTGGCCATGAAGTCATGCCGTGCGAGGGGGTCGAGCATCGCCATCGGCTCGTCCAGCACCAGCAACTGGGGACGCCTGGCCAGCGCGAGGGTGAGTGCGAGCTGCGCCTGCTGACCACCGGACATCCTGCCGGCCTTGCGCCCCAGAGGAATACCCAGCTCGCCGAGCCGAGCCGTCGCGTACCGGTCGTCGAAGCGGCGATTCAGGTTGCGGGTAAGGTGCAGCATGTCGGAGGCGGACAGGCTTCGGTACAGCGACATGTCCTGCGCAACGAATGCGATGCCGTCCAAAGCCTCCGGCGATCCGGGATGTGCGCCGCCGAGGACGGAGACGATGCCGGTGCTCTGCGCGGTCAGTCCCACCGTCAGATTCAGCAGGGTGGTCTTGCCGGCACCGTTCGGTCCGACCAGTGCAGCCACATGTCCGGATGGGATCGCGAGGGTGCAATCGCGCAGCGCCCAGGTGTTGCCGTAGCGTTTGCCGAGGCCGTTGGACTCGATGACGTTCACGCAACCCCTTGCGCGCTGGCCGTCTGGTCGTCGGATCCGCCGTCACGCTCGCGGGAATCCCGAAGCGTGCTGGTGAAGAGGGCAACGATCCCGTCCTCGTCCAATCCCGCGTCGTCCGCGGTGGTCAGCCAGTTGCGCAACGAGCGGCGCAAGCGGGCCAGCTCGGGCAATGAGGCCTGGCTGAGCGTGGCCTGGATGAATGTGCCCTGACCGGGCCGTCCAGCCGCCAACCCCTTGAGCTCGAGCTCTCGGTAGGCCTTGAGCACCGTGTTGGGATTGATCGCCAGCGACGCGACCGCGTCCCGCACCTTGGGCAGCCGGTCGCCGGGGTTGAGGTACCCGAGCCGCATCGCGTGCTCGACCTGATGGACGAGCTGCAGGTGGGTTGGGACGCCCGAGGCCGGGTCAAGCCGGAACACCATCGGCGAGGCCGATCCGCGCGGACCCGCCGGTGAACCGGTGGTCTCGCCGCCGGCCCTGGTCGCCTCCTGTGCGCGATCCGACTGCCTGGTTGCCTTACCTATGTGCATAAGACAATGGTACAGCGACCCGGCGCCAAGGCGCAACCCGCGACGGGAAATGTGTGCGTCCTTCTCGATGGATGAAGAACGACGCCCGGCTCGAGATGACCCGGGGTGCCGGGCTCGCCAGCCCGGCACCCGGTCGTCGTGTATCGCGACCGGGGACGCTGCGTCCCGGTCAGCGCGGCCCTTATTCCGTGGCGATGCCGGCCGTATTGCGCCGCTCGCGTGCTGCGGAGTGGATGTTGTCCGCTGCCGTCTCCGGGTCGATCCCGGCGTTCCCCGCGGCCTGCTCCAGGTCGCTGTAGGTGATGTCGCCTTCATGATGCCGCTCGTTCGGCTCGCCGCATCCGCAGCTGATGCACATGGTCGTGGCCTCCGTTGGGGGATTGGTGATTCCCCACAATGATATCAATACTGTACGTTTACATGATATTCAAACTATACGAACAGGAGTGGTATTGCGAAGCTCAACGCGGTTATCAGCTGGTTGAGTGATCCTGCTCGGCGCCGGCGGAGGCACGAACAATCTCGGGATCGGCGGGCCGATGCGTTGCGGGACCTGCGCTGCGGTCGCGGCCCTCTGGGGTTGACGCTGATTCCCGAGCAACCTTGCGCGGCGCGGATCGGTCCTCCCGCTTCTCATATTCGCCGCCGATCTGCCGGTCGACTTCCTCCAGCGCCTTTTTCGCTTTTCCGACGATGGGGGAATCGTCAGACGCCTCCTCGTTCACCTTCTCGGCCAGCTCGTGACGCATTCTGAGGATGGAGATCCGGCTCCTTCTCGTGGTCAATCGAGGAGCCTGAGGCGGTCGTGCCGTGCTGCCCGCCGAACTCGGCGTCAACCCACTTCGTCGGCTTGGTCTTGGCGGAAGACTTGGCGTTGGTCATACTCGAGCACCTCCGATCGGGCCAGCGACCCATCAGCATTTATGATAGTCACGCTATCACATCGGGAAGGCCGGCTCGCGCTGAGCCGCTCAGCACGGGAAGCGCCTACGCGGCGCGCCGAGCGGGTATGCCGCCATCCGATGCCGTCATCTGCGGCATGTTCGGAGGGTCGATCTGCGGGGTGTTCGGCGGCATGATCTGGGGGGTGCTCGGCGGCTCGATCTGTGGCATGCCGGGCGGCTCGATCTGCGGCGTGGTGGGAGGTTCGACCTGCGGGGTATCGGGCGGCTCGATCCGCGGGCTGCTGGGAGGTTCGACCTCCGGGGTGGTCGGGGGCTCAGGCATCGGTTATCGGGTCCCCGCGCCGACGTGGCTCAGCAACTCGATCGATGCTTTGGAGAACGCGTCGAGGTCGCTGGGTTGCCTCGAGGTGACCAGGTTCCGGTCGACGACAACCTCCTTGTCGACAACGTCGGCGCCGGCCGCCTTCAGGTCGACCTGAACCGTCTTCCAGGCCGTCATCGTCCTGCCCTCGACCACACCAGCGGTGAGCAGCAACTGGGGTCCGTGGCAGACCGCGAACACCGGCCGCTCCCGTTCGAAGAACGCCCTGGTGAACGCGACCATGCGCTGATCGGCGCGGAGGTGATCCGGGGAGTAGCCGCCCGGCAGGAACAGTGCATCGAACTCATTCGGTTGCACGTCGGCAATGCTCCGGTCGGCGCGGGTGACCTCCCTGCCCTGTTTGCCGGTCAGCTTGGCGTCGGCGTCGAAGCCGATCACGACGACCTCATGTCCGGCCGCCTTGAACGCGTCGTCGGGCTTGCGGAACTCGGAGTCTTCAAAGTCGTTGTCGAGTAGGCAGGCGATTCGCATGGCCGTCTCCTCGTGAGCGATTGATGGATACCTTCTGCAGACCAGCGTACGGCCGCGGTACCGGATCTCGTTCAGCCTGTGGCGATAGCCCGTGCTGCGAACAGGAATGTCGCCACCGCACCCCCGACGAGCCAGACGCGGTCCTGCTGGTGCGGCACCCTGGCGCCGATCCAGGCGCACAGCGGGAGTGCGACCAGCGTTGCACCGCCGTAGAACCAGTGGAGCGGCTGTGAGGGCCGAGATCCCGTGAGGACGAGGATCAGCCCCACCACGACCTGCACTCCCGCGACCGCGGTCGCGAGTATCAGATAGACCCGCACTGTCGCCAGGAACCGCGGGCGAAACAAGCTGACGATGGTGGCGATCGCGCCTCCTGCGGCAAGGATCGTGACGATGAACCCGAGCCGGTCGTGGATGAACACTCGCGCGCCTCAGCGAATCAACGCGACCATGCCGCTGCATGGCAGCTCGCGATATGGACTCGCGTCCGCGTTCGCAAGGGCGGAGGAGTACGCATGAACGAGGACACCGGTGTGACGCCGCATCAGTGCGCGGATGCCGGCGGCCGTCTCGCACAGTGACGACCCAATCGATTCACCGTCGCCGATGATGCCGAAACGCGGAGCGATCGCCGCGGCCACGAGGTCGATCATCTCCCACACGTCATCCTCTCGTGAGACCACCGCGGCCAGCTCATCCCACGCCGGCAATGTGACCGACATCTCGTCGCTGCCTCCATCGCGGAGATGATGCGCCTCCAGCTCCAGGGTCGTGCCCTGCCAGCTCAGGACCTGGGACTGGACGAGGGGAATGCCGCGTCCACTGCCCAGCGCGCGCGGCCGCTCTGCCATGGACGCACCGCCGCGGACCAGCTCGGTGACAACGCGTGAGAGCGGCCACGGATCACCGGCGCCCGCGCGGTCACACGTGAAACGGATGCACGTGCAGCCGGCGGTCCCCAGGTGGACCGACCAGGCCGGCGAAGTGGGCGGCGTCATGCAGGCCGCGGTGGCGTGCACAGCGTCAAGCGCCAGCTCTTCGGTGTGCCGGGAAGGCCGCCTCCGAAGGGGGCGCGTATCGCAAAGACGTCGAACACGCCCCAGACGATGCTCGGCGTCGAGCTGATGGGCGGGTAGGCGAGCACGGCGAGCTGCGTCTGCCCGGGATCGACATGGAGCGTGCAGCTCTGGTCGCTCGAACTCGAGGCTCAGGAGCGCGAGCGGAAACATCGGATGGTAGAAGTGGCTGAGCGGACCTGACGCCGTCCCCTTCGGTGCGTAGTCGGCCGCGATCTGCATCGCGTTGAGCTGCGGGTCCGATCCGGCCGCCCCCTTGTTGTGAACCGCGATGCCGACGAAGGTGAAATCACCATAGCGCTCGAGTGCGTCCCAGCCCTTCGCGCCCGGCCCACCGCGCTCGATCAATTCGTTCCCTGAGGCACGCCTCACCATGAGCACCGTCATCGGATCCGGGTTCTGGTAGATGCCGCCGTCCGGGCTCGTGCTGATCGTGACGTCGGCGAGCGCCTTCCCGCCGACGGGGAGGCCGAGCGCCTTCAGGCTGACCGCGGGCGTCGCTCCCGCGCAGGCGACGAGCAGAGCGCAGAGGAGCGTCGCGACGGCGGCGCGGCGGGCGCTCATCGCCGGCGCAACACGATGCGACCGAGCCCGAGCAGGACCGCAACGCCGGTGGCCGCGGTCAGGGCAGCGGCAAGGACAACGCTTCGTGCATCGAAGGCTGCAACGCCTCCGAGCGCGCGGATGAACGCGGAATCCAGGTAGGAGAACGGATCGACCTGTGCCGCGATCCAGCGCCAGCCGTCCCGCGGCACCCCGGTGAACAGACCGCCGAGGAACATCAGCGGAGCGAGCAGCACGAGCACGTCGATGAGCACCTCGCCGGCGCCGCCGCCCGCAGCGGCCACCACGGAGCCGAGCGCATTCGCGAGAAACAGCACCGCACCCTCGATCAGCACGAGCGAGAGCGCCGCCGGGGCGGTGACCGGCGCGAGCATGAAGATGGCCAGCAGGACGGGTATGAGTTGGAGCGCATCGACGAGCGTCGACGCCGTGACCCAGCTCAGCATCGACCGTCCTGGCGACCGCGGTGTTATCGCCAGTCTCGACAGCAACCCGCTCTCGCGAGCTCGCGCGATGTTCATCGCGGCGCCGACGGTGCCGGTCATCGCGGTCAGCACGGTGAACAGCATCCCCGCCCAGAACGTGGGAGCGTGCCCGGTCAGCAACGGCACGGTGAGCACCAGCGGGATCACCACCTTCAGCACCAGCGCCCGTGGTCGCGAGGCGGTGACCAGCAGCTCGCGGGCGAAGAGACCGGCCGGCATCACCCGCCCCAGCTGCGGCGCGCCGCCCCGGACGTCGACGCCGGTGCGCATCACGGCTGCATCCTCGCGCCGTCGAGGGTCGCGCCGGTGAGCTGCCGGAACACGTCGCTGAGGTCGGGCCGGTGGATGCGCAGTGCCCGAAGCCCTCCCGGCCAGCCGTCGACGACCCGCACGACGGCGCCGAGAGCGGAATCGTCGAGCAGGTCGACGGTCACCACACCGGCCTCGACGATGGCATTCGCGACGCCGGCGATCAAGTCGAGGTCGTCAACTCGTGCGCGGGTGCCCTTGGCGATGTCGAGTTCGACGCGTCGGGTATCGCCGATCGACGCGAGCAGCGCCGCCGGCGTCGCATCGGCGACGACGAGCCCGCGATCGAGGAAGATGACCCGGTCGCAGGCGCCGGCGACGAATGCACAGTCATTGCTGGCGACCAGCGTTGCATCCCCTCGATGTCCGCGGCCGGCGAGCTCGGTCTGCAGAGCCTCCAGCCCCTCTGCGTCGAGACCCGCCGTCGGCTCATCGAGGAGTGCGATCCGGGGCTCGTGCGCCAGCGCCTGAGCGAGCGCGAGCCGGCGGCGCATGCCGAACGAGTAACCGGCAATCGGTTCATCGGCGACTCCACCAAGGCTCAGGCGATCCAGGATGTCCGCCACGAGGGCAGTCGTGCGCGCGCCGGAGGTCCACTGACTGCACCAGAAGTGGGTGCTCTGGCGCCCCGTGAGGCCCGCATCCTCGAGGCCGGCGTCCGCCGCGAATCCGATCAGGCTTCTGGCCGTGCAAGGCAGCGGGCTTCCGCACCAACGCACCTCCCCGCGCCTCGGGCGGGTCGCAGTCGCGAGGATGCGCAGCAGCGTGGTCTTGCCGGCGCCGTTGGCGCCCATCAGCGCGGTGCGCTCACCGGCGCCGACGCGGAGGTCGACGGGCCCGACGCCGCGCCCGTTGCGGAAGCGATGCTCGACGGCCGACATCTCGAGCATCGGAGCGGCTGCCACCGTGGCCACGCTGGACCGATCGCCCGGCCGCTGCTCTTGGACGATCATCGCCGGATCAGCGTCAGCAGCGTCGCAACCTGTGTCGCGACCTCGGTGGGCTTGAACGGGGTGCGCACCAGGCCCGCAGCGCCCGCGTGCATCGCGCGTTCGGAGAGCTCCGGCCTGCGGCCGTCGACGATTGCCAACCAGCCGCACGCGACCCGATCGCCGATGCCGGTCGCGCCGCCGCCGGCGAGCAGCAGATCGACCAGCGCCACGTCGGTGGTCCGATCGTCGAGCATCTCCTCGAGTCCCTGTGCCGTCGCGACGCTGGCGACCTCGTGCCCCTCACGGCGGAGCTTGTGGCCGATGATGCGCGCGATCGCGGGCTCGCCTGTGGCGATGACGACGCGGCGACGCGGCGCCGGCTGCGGATCAGGGTCCATCGCGTCCCTCCCCGCCGTTCCACCACAGCACCGGCCAGCCCTCGTCGTCGATGTCGCAGACGCGGCACAGCGCACCTGCCACACCGGCGCGTTCGAGCGATGCTCGCGCGTCATCGGGGGTCATTGCGCACGAGGCGACCAGCGAGTCGCCATCCGCGACGATCTCCCAGCCCAACTCCTGCAGGACGCCGAGCGTCCAGCTGAGCAGGACGAGCCGGCTCCTGAGGCGCTCGCTCAGCGCGCTCACGGCTGCCGACGGGGTGATCACGGCGGCGTCGACGTCCATCTTCGGGTCCTGGCGTTCCTCGAGCGAATAGAGACGCTCCATCCACTGCGGCCATGGCGGCCTGATGACATCGCGCAGCTCCGCGCCCGGCGGCTGGAACAGTTGCATGCGCACGGCGACATGGCCCGGCTTCGGGGTCAGCGCGTCGGGCCTGTGCGCTTCGATCATCCCGTCGAACCACCGACCTGGCTCGGCTGGGAGTTGGTGATCTGCTGGTTGTGGATCGTCAACTCTCCGCTGATGAGGAAGGGTTGGCGTGCGTTCTCGCGGATGACCCCCATGACGATCATCATCACGCTGACCACGACACCCAGCCCGAGGAGCAGCGCCTGGCTGCGGCGGCCGATCACGCCCGGGCGCATCTGCTCGCGGCTGACGGCACGCAGGTAGACCGTCAGTGACCAGAGCCCGAGAAAGACCATGGCGATCAGCGCGCTGACCTTGTAGGGGATGAAGTCACCAAGGGGATTGAGCAGCCCGCCGTCCCAGAACGGTCGTGCGAGATGCGCCGCGACGACATCCGCGTACGTCGGCGCAAACCAGGCGGGCTGCGCCGCGAAGATCGTGACCAGGAGCAGGAGGAGCGCGAGCAATCCCTGCCGCCGGTGCCGCTCCGCGCCGGACGCGCGCATGCGTCGCCAGAAATAGGTGCTCCCGATCGTGAAGATCGCGCCCAGCAGCGTGATCTGCGCCAGGAACACATTGCTGAGGTCGCCGAACATCATGTTGAACCACGCCGAGTACGCGTGGAGCTGGACCTCCTTGGCGTACGAGTACCCGAGCCACGGTTGGAGCAGCGTGACGCCGACCGCCCACAGCGCTCCCCACTGCGCCACCCAATCCCAGTAGCGTGCCTCACGCATCTCCACCGGCTCCGCGACCGATCCGTCGACCGCGAGCGCACCCACCGACCTCGCGGGTGTGAGCGCCGCCTCACCGACCGTCACCCGTTCGATGGTGCGCGTGAGGCGCCAGTAGCGAAACGCTGCGACGAACGCGACGGCGGCGCCCGCCCAGGCGATGTTTCCGACGGTGCGGTGAATGGTCAGCGGGATCTCGGTCGGATTGAGGATCTGATTGAGGAAGTTCACGTCACCGCCGTTGGGCGTGACCATGAACGACGCCACCGCGTCGATGAAGAACATCTGCCACCACTGGGCCAGGTTCAGCAGGAACAGCATGCCCAGCCGCGCCGGCCGGTGCACCCGGAGCCGGTCCCAGTTGGCATAGAGGGTGTAGAGGAGCACCACCTCGGCGACGAAGGTGAGCGCCTCCGCGAAGAAGACCCAGAAGGTGATCTGTTGCAGTGCAACGAAGAATCGTCCCCAGATCGCGCCGAGGATGATCACCATGAAGAAGACGGCCACGGCGGCGCCGAAGCTGAAGAGGTAGACCTCCGCCTTCACGAGGCCGTGTCCGAGCCGGTCGTGACGCTCGTCACCGCTTCTCCGTGCCATACCGATCGCCTCGCTGACGATGGCGAGGGACGTCGCTCCGATGAGGAAGGCCGCGACCTGGATGTGCAGCAGGACGACGATCGCGACCATGAGACCGTTGGTCAGCAGATCGCCCGGGATCGGGTTCAGCGTCATGACCGGTGCCTCACAGGCTGTACAGCCGGTTCACGCCGAGTGTGGCGAGGAAGATCACGGCGAAGATGACGAACAGCGCCGGCACGAGGACCTCCGGCCTCCGTGTCGGCCGTCGCTCCGGGGACCTGTCGAGCACCGGCAGCAGGAACATCGCCAGGGTGCCCCCGCCGACGATCACGATCACGCCGATGGCGATCAGCGGGTTCTGAGGGGTCAGCACGAGAAACTGATCGAGTGGGAGATAGAACCACTCCGGGGTCGGCACATACGTCAGCGTCCCTGGATTGGCGATCTGGTCGAGGGGCGCGCCGCCGAAGCCACCCATGATGAAGATGAAGACGATCAGCACCCCGCTCATCAGCGTGTCTTTGAAGAGCTGGTGCGGGAAGAAGTCGACCGTCCTGTTCGGGGCCGCGTAACGACGCTCGATTCGCTTTGTGGGATATGGCGGTTCGGCGGCACGGATCCGTTCGGCGATCTCCCGGCTCGGCCGCTCGGTGCTCGTGTCGTAGTTGACCCAGGCGCCGAACTCCCCATGGCGGCGCAGCAGGTAGATATGGGCGCCGATGAAGGCGAAGAGCAGGAACGGCAGCACCCAGATGTGGATCGCGAACGTCCGGGTGAGGGTGATCGGTCCGACGAATGAGCCCCCGCGCCAGAGCTCGCGCAGCCCGTCACCGATGAACGGGATGTAGTGGAGGATGTTGGTGATCACGGTCGCGGTCCAGTAGGCCGCGTTGTCCCATGGGAGCATGGCGCCGGTGGCCGCGAGCGCGAGCACCAGGAAGAACAGGACGACGCCACTCATCCAGTTGAGCTCGCGTGGGCGCTTGTAGCTCGCGCTGAGAAAGGTGCGCAGCGCGTGGAGCCCGATGACCAGGATCAGCGTGTATGCACCCCAGAGATGCAGGCCCCGTACCCACCCGCCGAAGGGGTCCTCCGTGCGGAGATAGTTGAGGCTGGACCATGCCTGGGTGACGGACGGCACGTAGTCGAGGAGCAGGAAGATGCCGGTGAAGAGCTGCAGCAGGATCAGCACGAGCGTCGCGCTGCCCAGCGCGTACGCCCATCCCCCTTGCTCCGGGACTGCCTCGTAGAGACCCTTGTGGACGAGGTCGGTCAGCCCGGTTCGCTCATCCACCCAGCGGTACGCGGCGCGCGCGCGCCCGGCGGGACTAGATCGACTCATTGAGCTGGTTCTGCACCTCGAGCACCTGACCGCCGGTGACCGGGTCGACGCTCATGCGATGCACCCATTGCGCGAGCGGCTGTGGGGGAGGGCCGCCGACGTTGACGCCGTCGACGTTGTACAGACCCCCGTGGCATGGGCAGAGGAATTGGTTGATCTGCGGATCCCAGTGCACGTCGCACTGCATGTGGCTGCAGATGTTGCTCAGCGTCAGCACGCGACCATCCGCCTTGCGCACCACGTAGACGACGCGATTCGTCGGCGGCGTCGGAAACCCCTGGTCGCTCGGCATGGACACCAGCCGGGCCGTCGGAGTCTCGAACGGGATGCTGTCGATCGGGCCGACCTTGACCCAGGCGAGACGGCGTTTCGCGAAAAGTGGGCTCAGGACGAAGCCGATGGCGGGAATCGAGAGGAGCACTCCGATCAGCCCCATGCCCATGCCCGTGCCCAGCACCATGAACTGCCGTCGCGTGTACTTGCGCATCACCCTCGTCCTCCGGTCTCCAGCAGGCCGATCAATGCGGCGAGGCCGAGCCCGACGAGCACGAGGACACCGACGGCACTGGCGGCGAGGATCAGCGCCGCCGGACCGCGATCGCCCGCGCGCCAGACACGCGCGGCGCCGACCCATGCCCATCCGACGCCGGTGAGGACCATGACCAGCATCGCGATGGCGATGATCGAGTAATACCAGGCGGCCTGAAATTGCGCTTCGCGAATCTCCGCGATCATGGATAGAGGTCCGCCGGCGGCGTGAAGCGCTGGTGCGCCTGCGCCTGTGTCAGCACACCGTAGACGGCGTAGTCGCCGCGCGCGCTCTCCTTGATGACCCCCATGAGGAGCGATGTCAGCAGCGCGAAGGAGCCGACGAGGACGAGCACGGGGCGGAGCATCCTCGACGGATGTGGATGGGTGCGAGCGCCGGTCGGCAGGGTCCGGACCGGCTGCTGCCGGCTGCGCAGAAGGTGCACGGTCGTGGCGACGAGCGCGGCTCCGATACCCGCGAATCGCGCCCCCTCCCAGGCACCAGGGAGCACCGCATCGGGAAGGGACGCGAGCACCATCCCTGCGAGCGAGACAAGTGTCGCCGCAATGGCGATGGGACTCCAACGCCGGCCCGCAGGGACTTCGAGGGCGAGCGCGATGTTGCCGCCGATCAGGATGACTCCGACGAAGATCTCCTGCACCACCATCAACCAGGCCGAGTCACCGCTGACGAGATTCGTGAAGAACCCGGGCTGCGCGTTCTGGAGCACGAGGCTGAGGATCAACCCCTCGATCGGCATGAGCAGGGCCAGGGCGAGGCCGATCCTCAGATTGAGATGTGCGGCCCATCCTTGAAACGACCGCTCGGCAAGATCGGCGGATCGGCGCAGCCGCATCGCCGCGTATGCCGCCAGAAAGAGCGCGGTCCAGGAGACGTTGCCGATCAGCCGGTGGACGAGCAACGGCCAGTACGCGGCGTTGAGCGTCGCATCCCAGAGCCCGCCGTTGAACGGCGTGATCAGATACGCGTCCAGCCCCACGATGAGGAAGACGAAGAGGGTCAGCAGTCCGGCGACGACGGTGCCCAGGATCGCGTGATTCCGCGGGCCGATCCGCTGCCAGCTGTTGCGATACACGGTCAGCAGCGGAGCGATGAGGAAGAAGAGCCCGAACGCGAGGGCAAGGAGCGGGAGCAGGCCGTTGGCGAGATGGCCGAAGGCGTTGCCCCAGAGACCGAAGAGCAGCACCACCGCGAAGACCGCGAGCGTGGCGCCGACGCTGAACACGAAGTACAGACTGTTGACCGCCGAATGCGCGTACCGCCAGGCGCGGGGATCCTTGGTGACCAGCGCACGCCACTCCATGATCACGGCGAGGGTCACCGCGCCGACCGAGAATTCCGCGACCGCAACGTGGAGCAGAAAGAGGATTCCCACCGGGACGCTGTTGCCGAGCAACGGAAACTGCGGTGGTGTCACCTGCAGCGCCACCGGCCCGGAGAGTGCCATGCCGCTGCCCACCGCTAGGGACGGACGATGTCGCCGGCGTGCAGCAGCTCGCCGTTCGAAACCTGGCGCCGTCCCAGCGAGTCGACGACGGGTGCGGTGACCTCGTTGAGGACATGGTGCGTCGGCGCTGCGCCGGCGGTCTCGCGCGTCGCGCCGCCGTGCACGGGACAACCACCCGACCCCGAGGGCTGCGAGGGGTTGGGTTCAGTGGCGCGCATCCGTGCCCGCGCTTCGGCGATGCCCGCCTCCGCATGGAGCACCGTCACCTCGCTCGCCTTGAGGGCGAGTGCGAGACGCTCCACCTGTTCCACCGCGAGGCTGCGCAGGAATCCCCCCGCAATCCGCTCGACACGCTCCTGAGCCTCGGGGCTCCAGGGCAGATTGGCGCGCGCATCGGTGCGAGCGGTCCCAGCCTCGGACCCGAGCGGCGCGCGGTGCGGGCCCGCGGCGCCATCGAGCGCCTCGATCTCGGGAAGGACGATCGGCGCGGCGATATCGGCGGTGATCGCCGGGAGCCGCTGCGTCCGTGCGGTCTTCTCGACGATCGCCTTGACCCGCCGGCGCAGATACCCGGCCGGCAGCTGCTGCAGGAGCGTGCGCGCCTCGAGCGTCCAGCCGAGCTTGTGACCGTCGAACATCCCGCCGGCCATCTCGCCCTCTTCGCATGCGGCTCGCGCAATCGCCTCGGAGTCGATCTGGTCGAAGCCGTCGCCGTCGCCTCCGCAAACGGGGCAGCGCGCCGGCGCTTCGGTGCGTGCGGCATATCCACACGTCCGGCAGATGGCTCGTGCGCTCTCCGGTGGGGGCTCGTCGAGCATCGCCGCCGTCGCGGCATCGAGTGCCGAGCTCACCTCCTCGATGCGGCGCATCGTGCGCCGGTACGGCATCAGATCGTCCAGGGCGCTCTCGACGTCACCGGAGGAGACGACACTGTGTCCGCGTTCGGTGCACCAGCGCAGCACGGCGGTTCGGGCGAGACCGCGCGCGGCGGCGGGCACGCTGTCCATACGTGCCTCGGCCTCGGGGGTCCACACGACCGCCGCCTCGGCGCGAACGTCGATCGAAGGCACGTGGGTGCGGTTGCACACCAGGACATTCGACATCGACATTGCGAAGCAGGTGATCGGTGTTGCTGCCGAGGTCCATCTCCGGCGGTGAGTGCACGCCGACTCGGCCGCACACGAGCAGCCATGCGTCGCGTTCGGCGACATACCTGCTCACGCGTTGAAAGGCCTTGCCGTCGAGGAGGGTGATCGGCAGGTCGACGCCGGCCTCGGCGGCCTGCGCCTGGGCCACGCGCAGATGGGACTCGTAGATCTGGGCCAGACCGCTGTCGATGATCTCCTCGTGCAGCGCCTCCTGTTCCTTGAAGCGGAACACCTTCGACGCCTTCTCCGAGAGCACGTCGACGATGCCGTTGAAGACGCTGTAGTGGAGGTAGGGGTCGTACACGGCAACCGCCTCGACTCGTTTCTGCAGCGCCTTGCCGAGACCGAGGGCGACCTGCAGCCCACCGAACGACTGCGGCGATCCGTCGATCGCGACGATGATGTCGCCCTCCATCGCAGCGTCACCGGTGCGGCGGACGATGAGTGAGTCGGTACGGATGCGCCGTGCCACGCGGTCGGCGACGCTGCCGAGTCGTGAGTTCCTTCACGGCACCGGTGCCGAGCGCGCCCATGACCACAAGGTCCGGCCGGACCTCGTCGATGTCGGCGACCAGCTCCTCCCAGTTGCGCCCGTCGCGGGCGCGCGCCTCGAAGGGGACGCCCCGCTCGAGACACCGGTAGCGCATGACGTCGGTGTAGCTCTCACTGATCAGCTGGAGCCCGGTGGTGATCAGTGAATCGTGGATGCGCCGCTGGCGGAGGAGCTCGGTCTCGTCCTGGTACTCCTCAGGGAGGGTGTACTCCATCTGCTTGAACCGGTAGTCGTGCATACGGGCCGCATAGACATGCATGCCGATGCACCGGGCCGAGAAGGCCTGGGCAAGCTCGAGGGCGATGGTCGATCCGGCATCCGAATGCTCGGAGTTGTCGAGCGCCACGTAGATGCTCTGGTACATGGACTCCTGTGGCCACTAACGGTTCCGACACACAAGCCGCCCTCGCACCAAAGCCTACAGCGTGAGTACCATATAACGTGTAGCCATGCGGACCATATTCACCATCCCACAGCGATGAGCGACCTGCCCCGTTCACCGGGGTCAGCCGGCGGGTGCCCCGTCCCTCACGGCGATCTCGACGCGCCGCTTGATCGGTGCCCGGTCCCGCATCCGCCGCAATGGACGAAGGACGGCGTCGTGGCGGCGACGAGCGCGGCCGAGGCCCACGCCGATGCCAGTCATCTCGCGGCCGAGCGGGCGGAGGCGATGGCGCGAGCCGCGGCGGATCAGCGCGCCGGCGATCGCGGCGTCGAGCAGATCGATCGGCGATTCATCGCGTTGATCGGCGGCAAGCTCGGATACGGCCATCCGCTGAGCGGCCGCACCGGCACGCTGGAGTTCACCTGGACCCCCGAGGCCGAGGAACGCCTGCGCGAGGTGCCCGAGTTCTGCCGCGAGCTGACCCGCTGGCGGGTGGAGTGGACCGCCCACAAGAAGGGTCTCGGAGCGGTGATCACGCCCGAGGCGATGGACACCAAGTACGAGCTGTGGGGCGAGGTCTCGCACCGCATCGAGGCCCGCGACGGCAAGACGCTCGCCTGGACGCCGAGTGCGCTCTCCCGCCTCGACCGCGTCCCCGACTTCGTGCGCGGTCAGGTCATCGAGGCGGTGGAGGGCGGTGCCAGGCGGCTCGGTCAGGACACGGTCGACGATGCGGTCCTCGACGACGCGATCAGCCGGTGGACAGCGACCGGCGATTTCCACGAAGGGCGCTTCGGCTTTCGCTGAGCATCGGTCAGCTGGGATGCAGGCGCGCCGCCAGGGCGAGCGCGTTGCGAACGGCGTTGCCGGCCATGTCGTTGTTGAAGTACACGTAGGCCTCGCGGCCGAGGCTCGAGAGCCGGTCCGCATATGCGTCGATGACCTTTGCCCCGTAGTTGCCCGCGGTGCCCCGACCGCCGTGGAGCCGGAGATAGAGCCAGTCCGCGGTGACCCATTCAGGGTTCTGCAGCCGCCCGGCCCGGTCGGCCCACACCAGCGCCGCGTTCTGACGGTGCAGGATCTCCTGAACCTCCTCGACGAACCAGGAGGGATGGCGGAACTCGACCGCGACGTGGACGCCGGCAGGAAACGCCGTCAGCGCTCGCTCGAGCCCGGCACCGTCCCGCTGACGGGTCGGGGGCAACTGCATGACCATCGGTCCCAGGTGGGTCCCCAGATGCGAGGCGCGTTCCATGAACAGGTGCACCGGACCGACGGGATCCTGCAAACCGCGGATGTGGGTGAGATACCTGCTCAACTTCGCGGCGACGACGAAACCCGGCGGCACAGAGTCCTTCCACCGCTCGAAACTCGCGGCTGACGGCAACCGGTAGAAGCTGCTGTTGAGCTCGACGGTGTCGAACACCTCCGCATACCGCCGCAGCCACGATCGCTGCGGCAGGCCCTTTGGATACAGGACCCCCTTCCAATCGGCGTACTGCCACCCGGACGTCCCGATGCGGACTCGACAGGTCATCCTGCGATCCGCAACCCGCTGTCCCCATCCGCTCGCCGGCTCAGCCACAGCACGCCCAGAGGTTGTTCAGCGATTGGCGGTTGCCCCGCTCAGATCTGCCAGAGCTGAGTGCGGGTCTTCTTCGATCCCAAGGTCACCCAGGGAGACGATGCCGACCAGCCGGCCGTCCTCGACAACCGGCAGGCGGCGCACGGCCTTCGACCGCATGATGCCCACGACCTCCTGCACCGTCGCATCCGGGGAGGCTGTGGCGACGTCCTCGTCGCTCAGGATCTCAGCGATCTGCGTGGTCCACGGATCGCGGCGAGCCGCGATGCCACGGACCACGATGTCGCGATCGGTCAGGATGCCGACCACCTTGGCGTCTCCTTTGGTGATCACGAGAGCACCGATATCGCGATCCGCCATTGCCGCCGCTGCATCACTGACCTTCGATGATGCGGGCAGCGTGGTGGGCTCCGGGGTCATCAGTTCACGGACTGTCTTCTCCATCGTGGAACTCCTCGTGCTGCCAATGTCTGGCACCGCTGCGATGATCTCTAGCCTAGTACCGGGTACCGTTCGCAGCCATGCCTTCCAACGCTTCGACTGCTGACCCGCTCAGGAAACGGAGCCGCGCGGCGAAAAGCTCGCGACGGGTGAAGCCGTCACGGACGACTGCCCCGACCGTTCACATCGGCGCTGTGTCGAGCGCCAGGGTGATGCCCTCCGGCGTGATCTCGTACCGGCGGATCGCAGGATGATGGTTGCTGGCCCTGGTCTTGAGCACTGTCAGAGCGCGATTCAGGCGATCGCCATCCTTGACGTATTGCAGGATCACCACGTTGTCCGAAAGATGGGACATGCCGTTTTCCGAGATTCGCGTCACCGAGAACAGCTCCGGGATCTCCATCGTCATCATCAAGCTCACGCCGGCGCGGGAACAGCGCTGGGTCAACGAGTACATCCACTCGCGGAAACGGCCGTCGTCGCCCGCCGCGAGGGCGAGATCGACCAGGCTGTCGATGAGGATGCGCTTGCAGCCGTTGCGCTCCACCTGGTCGAGCAGGTCATAGACCCATTCGTCGATGTACATGTCGACGGGGGATCTCGCAAGGAGGGTGATCCCGGGCGTGTCGAGGGTCCACCCGAAGCCCTTGACCACCTGCTCGAGTTGGATCCGATTCTCCTGCAGCGAAGCAATCAGCCCCGGCTGTCCATCCTTTGCGCCGTTGAAGATGAAGTGAAGACCCATGAGCGTCTTGCCGACGCCGGCCGGCCCGGCGACGAGCGTCGCGGAGCCCGGCCAGTAGCCGTCGGCGAGCAGCTCATCGAGTGCGGCGACACCGGTTGAATGTCGTGCCCTCCCGAGCCGGTAATCACTGACGTCGATCGGATCGGCCAGGCGAGGGAAGAGGTTGATGCCGCCGGGCGAGATCCTGTACGCATGTTCCCCGGAGAGGAAATTGCTGCCGCGCAACTTCAGCACCTGGAGCACCCGCGTCTCCCGCTCGAGATGCCGCTTCGTGGTCAGCGCGATGATCGAGTCGGCGACGGCGAACTCGGCCGAGTTCACCGCGCTCTCGCGGGTGTACTCACCCACCCAGAACGACGACGCGGCGATCGCCGTCAGGCGGCCGGCGAGGTCGTACAGGAATCGGCGGAAGTCCGCTTCGTTCCGAGCGAATGCGCCGAGGGCCTTGAAGCTGTCGATGACGACGACGCCTGGCCGGTGCGCTTTGATCAGCCCATCGATCTCCGCCAGCACCGCGTCGAGACCGCCTTCGCGAAGCGCCCCCCCGAGATCCTCGTAGAGGACGCGGGTGCCCACCGCTGTCGAGTCGAAGAAGCTCAGCGCCTGCCCGTAGCGGATGATCTTGTCGAAGGGCTCGGAGACGGTCGAGAGATAGAGCGCGGGGCGCTCGGCTGTGGCGTTGTGAAAGATGTACTGCTGGCTCAGGATGGTCTTGCCGGTCCCGGGCGCGCCGATCAGCAGGTTGATCGCGTTCGCCGGCAGGCCGCCACCGAGCACCTCATCGATGCGAGCGCTGCCGGCCGACAGACGGTCCTGACTCAAATGCGCTGCGCCGCAGCCGGCGAGGGACGGGAGAGGACGCTCGTACCGAGCAGGTCGCGCACCACCGAGAGGAGCTCCAACGGGTCGAGGGGCTTCTGCACGAAGGCGGCGGCGCCCGCCTCGAGGGCTTCGCCGGCGCTCTCCAGCGCGGACACAGCGACGATCTGACTCTCGCCCGCGGCCGCGAACTCACGGCACAGGCGGAAGCCCGCGCCTCCTGAGATGAGCAGGTCGATGACGACGAGCGCCGGCGAGCGTTCGTGGAAGAGCGCGGTCGCCCGGACGCCATCCATCGCAACGCACACGTCGTAGCCCTCGGTTCGCAGCAGGTACTCGGCGAGGTCCGCGGCATAGGGGTCGCGCTCGGCGATCAGGACCAGGGGCACCGGGGAACCTCCCTGCTCGCTCCTGAATCCCGCGATCTGTCCGCTCTCGATCTCCTCCTGGAGGAGCCGATGGGCGTCCCCGGCCGACATGCCGCTCTCGAGACCGTCCTGGATGAACCTCAACTGCTCGACCTGGACGCGCGAGTACACGCGCTGCGATCCCTCGCTGCGAGAGGGAACGATCACGTGATAGCGGTCTTCCCACGCCCGCAGCGTCGCCGCGGGGACGCCCAGCATCTTTGCGACTGCGCCGATGCTGAAGACCGGCTGGTCCGACCCCTTGGCCATGGTGGTCAACGATAGCCACCCCCACCGGAGTTGGCAAGGCGGCCACGTCGAACTATTGCCGATGGATGGGACCTAGCGTACACACGTGTGGGGACGGGCAAAGCCTCTTGCCCACCCCCAAATGTGAGGTATTGCCAAAGGTTTGCCAAAGCTCTACAGTAGCTCCTCAACAAGGCTTGAACGGCTAGTGAGGAGGCCACGGTTGCTCGAGGAGACGATCAAGGTCCTTGTGATCGAGGACGATCTCAGCATTGCGGAGATGTATCGGCTCCGGCTGGTGGCGGACGGCTACGACGTGGTCGTCGGGCGCGACGGCGAGGAGGGTCTCCAGCTGGCGATCGACGAGAGGCCCGACTTCATCTACCTCGACCTTCGCCTTCCCAAGCTCGATGGGTTCCAGGTGCTCGAGGGCCTCCGAAACAACTGCGCGACGGCCGGCATCCCGGTCATCATGCTGAGCAATTACGGCGATCCGGAGCTGCGCGAGCAGGGCCTGAAGCTCGGCGCGCTCGAGTTCCTGGTCAAGGCGGATATCACGCCGGGCCTCCTCACGCAGAAGGTTGAGCGGGTGACGGGGGCCCAGCCCATCAGCTGACGGGCGCCGTCCCCGGTGAACAACGGCCCCAGACGGTCGTGGTCGCGCATCATCCCCGCGTCGGTGAAGTCAGCACGCAAGGCGTCGATCTCGGAGCGATCGGCGATGGCCAGAAGGTCGCTCATCGGTTTGGTCCCTTGTGTGTTTGCGCGGCAGGTCTCATCTCGAACGACACGTCGCGGACGGGCGATGTGACCGGTGGGCCGGTACGCGCATGGAGCAGTGCTCTCGTGTCGGCGACCGGCCCGAGGTGCGCCAGCTTGTCCGGGTTGACGATCGAGCTGATGCCGGCGATCTGACCATCGGCGATGTCGAGGGACAGCACGGCGATCAGCCGTTGCTCTGCGTCCAGGATGAGGGCGCCCGAGTCGCCGTTGACCTCGACCCGCCGCCAGGACACGCCGGGGATGCGCGCCGCGATGCGCATCCAGGTGATCAGCGTGCGCGCAACACGATTGCGCCCGTGCAGCGACCGAGCGAGCGCCGGAGCCTTGCCGCCGCCGTCGCCGGTGAGTGACACCTCGCGAGCAAGAAGCGCCTCGAGCCCCGCGAGATCGCCATGCTCGGCGGCCGCGAAGAACCGCCGTGCCAGCTCGTCGCGCTGCGAGCGCGTCGTCTGGTAGCGGGGCCGGCGCTGCTCGACATGGCGCCTGGCCCTGGTCGCGAGCTGGCGCACGTTGTCCTCGCTCTTGCCGACGATCGTCGCGATCTCCGGATATCCGTAGTCGAAGACGTCATGCAACAGCAGCGCGGCACGCTGCTCGGGCGAGAGGCTCTCGAGCAGCACGAGCATCGCCAGCGACAGCGAGTCGGCTGTCTCCGCATGCTGGGCGGGGTCGTTCCGGTCATCCGTGATGATCGGCTCGGGGAGCCAATCGCCGACGTACCGTTCGCGGCGGACGCGGGCGGACCGCAGCTCGTTGATCGCGAGGCGGGTGGCCACGGTCGCGACGAACGCTCGCGGCGACGCGATCTGCTGACCTGCCTCGAGCGCCTGATGCACCCGGAGCAGCGCCTCCTGCACCACGTCCTCGGCGTCGGACACGGTGCCGAGCATCCGGTACGCGATCGCGAACGCGACCGGTCGCAAGCTCGTCGAGCAGTTGCTCGCGATCGGTCACGCCGCGGCGAACCCCTGTCGCCAGCTCGGATGCGCAGGGCGCCACGCGAGCTCGCCCTTCGCCTTGGCATTGGAGGCACCACGAAGCTCGGTCATCATCACCACGCCGCTCTCGCCGGCGAACAGGCGTCCGACGAACCGCGGCACCCGCAGCGGCTTCCTGGCGCCGAGCTCGGACGCCAGCGCCGGCAACCACTCGGCCACCGGGGCGGGGTCATCGTCGACGACGTTGTAGACACCGCGGCTGCCGTGCTCGATCGCCGCCACCGTTGCGTCCGCGGCGTCGGCGATGTGGATGAACGACCAGACGCCGCCGCCGTCGCCGACGAGCGGGAACCTGCGACGGCGGACCAGCTCGACCTGCTCCGCGCCGGGCGCGAGCGAGGTGCCGGGTCCGTAGAACGCGCCGTAGCGCAGCACGATTCCATCGGTCCACCGCGCACCGAGGACGGCGTCCTCGACGTGACGGATCGCCGCCAGGTTCTTGCGCATCTCGCGGGCGGGTGCGGTGTCGAGGGGGTCGTCCTCACTCTTGACCGGGCCGCCGGTCCGCGCGTATGCGGTGAAGAAACTCTGGGCGACGAAGCGCCGCACCCCCACCGCCTGCCCGGCGGAGAGGAGGTGGTCCGTTCCCTCGGTCCGCAGGCGGCTGGTCAGGGCGAAACTGCGATCGAAGTGCCGGAGGTCCAGCGTCGCCGGGATCGAGGTGAGCTCATGGACGATCACCTCCGGCTGCGCTCGGCCCACGGCCTCCGCGACCTGGTCGGGATCGAGCGCGTCGGCAACGACCGGCACGGCGCCCAGCTCGCGCAGCATCGCCTGCTTTCCCGCGCTCCGGGTCATGCCATGGACCTCGTGACCCGCGGCAATCAGACGCGGCACCAACTGCTTTCCGATCGCTCCCGTCGCTCCTGCCACAAACACTCGCATCGTCATCTCCTTGATCGGGTATCACTCCACCTGATACGACAAGACGGCGGCCCCGGCTGTGACACCTCCGACCGGCCTACTTCCGCGGCCACGTTCCCGCGACCACCCGGATGCGCGCGGCCATGTCATATGAGGATATGCCTCGGGTCCGTCGTTTCCCAGACGTGGCGAGGCAGCAGGCACGCACCGATACGGGGGGGCGCGGGCTCCAGATACCGGCTGATGCCTTGCTCCTGCTCGAGCGCACGTTCAAATACATACGCAGCGATCAATGATCTCCACGAACTCTCGATCGCGGAGCGGGATCACGCCTCGCTCCCGTTCGTGCTCTCGTTCATCGCGGAGCAGATCGAGGAGGAGAAAGCTGCAGCGGACATCCTCTCCCAGCTGCGCATGGTGGGTGAGCAGCGGGGATCGCTGCTGTTCCTCGATCGGCATCTCGCCAAACGGTGAGACGCGAGGCTCAGGCCGTGTCGCGCGCCAGAGCGAGGAAGAACAGGGCCACGGGCCTGTAGAGCACGTGGGCGAACTTCAGGAACGGGGCGAGTAGCACCAACTCCATCGCCACCGAGACGTGGAACAGGAACACCCAGTATCCCCAGTGCGGGGCGCTCGGGAGGTAGAGCGCGACCTCGATCAGGAACCCGCTCACCGCGACGATCAGGAGCAGGATCAGCAGCGTCCAGTCCGAGGGCTTCGACACCTTTGCCGCCTGGTTGAAATGCTGCAGCCGGTTGAGGATGAGGATGCTGACTCCGTAGATGAGGACGATGCCGGCGACGGTGCCGAGCAGGCGCGTGGGGTACCAGACGGGAACCGCCGTCCCCGTCGCCTTGACCCCGATCAGCGCGAGCCCGTAGTCGAGAAGGGTGGCCGCGAGGAGTCCGAGGAACCCCCACATCGTCGCGAAATGCGCGAGCCAGCGGCGGCGGTACAACGGCTCGGGCTGCTGCGCCTCCGCACAGTCCGCCCGGTATCGCTGCTGGCCGAGTGCCTCGACACCAAGCGCAACCCAGAGCGCCTTCGCCGATCGCGTCACGGCCAGGCGTCCGCCGAAGACGGTGTGCAGCGTGACCCCTTCCCGCCGAGCGATGCCCCGTGCCATCGTGACGATGCCCGCGAGCCCTGCCACTCCGGCCAGGATCATCACGACGACACCCGTCATGTGGATCAGGTTCTCGGGGATGAATCCGAACAGCGCGAGTGAGGTGGTGCTCTGCGGGCCGAGTGAGGAGGACATGACGATCGCGAAGAAGGCCGCGATCAGGATGAGGATGCCGACGCCGAGCACGGATCGCGTGTACAGCGTTCGAGCAAGCCGGGTCCGGTCATAGTTCGCGATCGCGTAACGCCGGGCCGACGCCATGAACTCTCCCGGGTCGGCCTGCTGCGGGCACGTCTCGCTGCAGAGGCCGCAGTGGTAGCACGTCCACAGCTCCTTGCTGGAGAGGAGCGCGTCCTTCATCCCGACCTGCGCGTAGCGAATGATCC
The DNA here is from genome assembly GCA_963848445.1 of Candidatus Dormiibacterota bacterium. GTDB lineage: Bacteria > Chloroflexota > Dormibacteria > Aeolococcales > Aeolococcaceae > Palsa-851. The sequence continues at coordinate 740,882 of CAWKDT010000001.1, read as the reverse complement.
GCCTCGGGAAGGTTCCGTCGTTGGAGGAGAGCGGGCAGACCGCCGTGCAGTTGCCGCAGCTGAAGCACGCGGATACGTCCGCGGCGCCGAAGTGTTGCAGGTCGGTGAGCAGTCCGGAATCGACGAGCGATGTCATATGCCCACCTTTCACTCCACGGCCGCGTAGCTGAAGTACCCGTCATCCGACGGTTCGGGTAGTTCCGCGATCAGCCCGTAGCGGCGCATCCCCATGATCCAGATGAGGACCTCATCGGTCGGGTGGCCGATCGCGGCGGCGACCTCGAGCACGGTCAGGGGCCCGCCCGCGAGGGCTTCAAGGATGGGCCGGTGCATGAGCGGCTCCTCGCGAACGATCTCCCGGATGTCCCGGATGAGGGTCGTGCTCATGCGACTGCCCCCTCCACGAGGCCGTCGATCATCGCCCGCATCTGAGCATCGGTGCTGCCCAGCAGGTCGATGGCGTTCTGCGGGCAGATGGGGGTGCACCCACCGCAGCCCTTGCAAATCGTCGAGGTGACCACCGCCACCTGCCGTCCGTCCACCGTCGCATTCTCGATGGCTTCGTACGGGCAGGACTCGAGGCAGAGGCCGCACCACGTGCACGCATCCGTGTTCACGGTGGCCACGAGTGGGTCGAGCTCGGCAACGCCGCGCTTCAGTATCGCTCCGCTCTGAGTCACCGCTGCCAGCGCTGACGCGACGGTCTCCGAGGCGCTCTTGGGACTCTGACAGGTGCCCGCGATCAGGACGCCGTCGACGATCGTCTCCACCGGGCGCAGCTTCGGGTGGATCTCGTTGAAGAACCCGTCGCCGCCGACGGGAAGTTTGAGGATCTTCACCAACGCGTCGTTCTTCCGGGGCACCATGCCCGTCACGAGCACGACGAGATCCGCGGCGATCGTCAATTCTTCGCCGCCTGTCAGCGTGTCGCACGTGGTCACCGTCAGCTGCCCGGCCTCGTCACGCGCCACCGCCGGCGGGGTGTCGTCGGGGAACTTCATGTAGACGGAGCCACGCTTGCGCGATTCCGTGTACATGAGCTCGTACTTCCCGTAGGTGCGGATGTCGCGATACAGGTGGTACTGGTGGATGCTCGGATCGAGCCCGGCCACCTCGAGCGAGGCGTGCACGGTCGCCGCGCAGCAGTATTTGGAGCAGTACTCGTTGCCGCCGGGCTGGCGACTGCCCACGCAGTAGATGTAGGCGACGGTGCGGACGCGCTTGCCGTTGCGCACGAGCGATCCGTTCGACGCGTCGACGAGCGCCTTGAATTCGGGCAACGTGAGAACGCCGTCGATGCCGTATCCGAATTCGCCCGCCTCCGGCTCGTACGCGTCGAACCCGGTGGTGACGATGATCGAGCCGACGTCGGCGTGGATGATCTCCGGCACCTCGCTGTTGATGCGCACCTCGGCGACGTAGTTACCGAAGCTCCCCGATTTCGCGGCGAGTTCGGCGTTGGTGAAGACGAGGATGGACGGCCGCTTGCGGACCTCCGCGATCAGCTGTTCGATCATCTGACGACCGTCGCGATCGTGCGGGTACATCGGACCGAAGCGTGCCACCCAACCTCCGAGCTCCTGCTCGCGCTCGACGAGGAAGACGCTGAGGCCCATGTCCGCAAGCCCGATCGCCGCTCGGAGACCCGCAATGCCGGCACCGATCACCATCGTCTTCGGCGTCGTCTCGACCGTCGTCGGGTGGAGCGGCGTGGTGAGGCGGGTCTTGGCAACCCCTGCTCTGACCAGGCCGATCGCCTTGCGCGTCGCCCCGGCCGGGTCGTCGCCATGGGCCCACGAGTCCTGTTCGCGAATGTCCACCTGGGTGTAGGCGTATGGATTCAGGCCGGCCCGCTTCGAGACTCCGCGGAAGGTGAAGAGATGCAGTTTGGGCGAGCACGATGCCACCACCAGGCCGTCGAGGTGCTGGTCCTGGATCGCCTGGACGATGTCCTGCTGGGTGCCGTCGGAGCACGCGAACAGCGAGGTCTCGGCAACCACGACGTCCGCTTCGTCTTTGAGCGCCTCCTTGACCTGAGCGACGTCCACGACGTCGGAGATGTTGCCGCCGCAGTGGCAGATGTAGACGCCGATGCGCCGCTCGCTCACGCCACCACCTCCATCACCCGTCGCGTCTCCTCGGCGGCCGGATGTGCGGGATGCTGCTCGAGGTGAGCCGCCACCTGCGCGACGGCGGCACCGGCATGCTGGATCGAGTCCACGATGTCCTTTGCGCCCGAGGCCGCCCCGGCGACGAAGACGCCGGGGATGTTGGTCTGGCCCGGGTTCAGGTCGTCGTCCGGCTCGGCGACGAAGTAGTACTCGTCGAGGCCGAGCAACTCGTCGGGGAAGAGACGCTCGACCTCGCGATTCGGCTGGACGCCGACCGCGAGCACGACGAGGTCGTATTCCGCCTCGACGATCTTGCCGCCGTTCTCGATGTCCTCGTAGCGCAGGATGAGGTTGCCCTCATCCGTGTCCGTGATCTTGGCGACCCGGCCCTTGATGTAGGTCGCGCCCATGGTCTTCGCCTGCTCGTAGAACTCGTCGTAGCGCTTGCCGGCGGCCCTGATGTCCATGTAGTGCATGGTCACGTCGGCCAGCGGCAGCGCACCCATGATCAGCTGGTTCTGCTTGATCGAGTACATGCAGCAGATCTTCGAGCAGAGCGGATTGCCGACCGTCTGGTCGCGCGAACCGGTGCACGAGACGAACGCGATGCGCTCAGGGACCTTGCCGTCGCTGGGACGCAGGACGGTGTTGAAGGGACGGGTGGGCGCGAGGAGCCGGTCCATCTGCATTCCCGTGATGACGTTGCGGTACTTGCCGAATCCGTACTCGGGCTTCGCGTCGGCGGTGAAGAGCTTGTAGCCCGTGGAGACGACGACAGCGCCGACCTCCACCTCGAGGGTGCGCTCGTGCATGTTGAGGTCGATGGCGTCGGCGGGGCAGGCGGAGACGCACAGCCCGCACTCCGAGCAGACTCCGCAGTCGACGCAGGTGCCTGCGGCGACCAGCGCCTCCGCTTCGGTCATGGGCTGCTCGATCTCGTTGAAGTCGTGCGGAGCGCTCGACCACGCTGCATGCATCGGCACGGGATCGCGGTGCGTGAATGCCGTCTGCCGGGCGAGCACCTCGGCCTTGTCCACGACGGGGAGCCGCTCGTCGAAGACGTCAAACCCGCGGAGATCGAGCCCCTGCAGCCAGCGGTCGATCATGTACGCAGCGCGGCGGCCCTGCCCGACGGCGGTCGCGATATCCGTCGCGCCTGTGACGACGTCACCCGAGGCGAAGAGATATGGCACCTCGGTCTGCATCGTGCGCGGGTCGACCCGGATGCGGTGACTGGAAGCGGCGGGTGTCAGCTTCTCGAATGGGCTGGAGTTGGGCGACATCCCGATCGCGGCGATGACCACGTCGCAGTTGATCACGACGTCACTGCCGGGGATCGGCTCGGGACGCCGCCGTCCGGAGTCGTCGGGCTGGCCGAGCCGCATGCGCTGGCAGCGCAGGCCGCTCACCCGTCCGTCCGCGTCGCCGACCACTTCGACAGGGGCGATCAGGAAGCTGAACCGAACGCCCTCCTTCTCCGCATCCTCAACCTCGGCGACGTGCGCGGGCATCTGCTCGCGGCCGCGCCGGTAGACGACCTGCGTCTCCACGGCACCAAGCCGCCGAACGGTTCGAGCCGCATCCATCGCGACGTTGCCACCGCCGACGATCACGACGCGCCGGTCGCTCAACTCCGGAGCCGCGCCCACTCGCACGTCGCGCAGGAAGTCGAGACCGCTGACCACGCCGGCGAGATGCTCGCCGGGCACATCGAGGCCGGTCGCGTGCGGCGTCCCGGTGGCGAGGAGGACGGCGTCGTAGCCCCCCTCGGCTTTCAGCTCCTCGAGATCAGTCACCGGCGTGCTCGTCGCCACCTCGACGCCGATCGCCGTCACGTTGCGAATGTCCTGTTCGACGACATCCTGGGGGAGCCGGTACGAGGGAATCGCGTGACGGAGGAAGCCGCCGGGCTGCGCCTCGGCTTCGATGACCTTCACGTCGTACCCGCTGCGCCGCAGCTGCCAGGCGGCGGTCAGGCCGGCAGGGCCGGAGCCGACCACGGCGACGTGTTTGCCGTTGGCGGGCGGAGCATCGATGCCGGGACCGTCGGTATTCTCGTAGTGCCGGTCGGCGATGAAGCGCTTCAGCCGGCGTATCGGGATCGATGCCTCCAGATCTCCGCGGGTGCAGTCGGTCTCGCACGGCGCGTAACACGCGCGTCCGAGCGTTCCGACGAGTGGCGTCGCATCCAGCACCAGCTGGAACGCCTCCTCGTATTTGCCGCTGCGGATGAGCGACACGTATCCGTGCGCCTTGATGCCCGCCGGGCACGTGTCGGTGCAGGGAGAGGTGCCGGCGCGTTCGATGACCGCCTTCTTGGGCACGGCTTGGGGAAACGCGATGTACGCGGCGCGGCGCGGCACGAGGTCGGCGTTGAACTGGTCGGGGACCGCGACCGTGCAGGCCGTCTGGCAGTCGTTGCAGCCGGTGCAGAGGCTCGCGTCGACGTAGGTCGCCTTCTGCCGGACCGTCGCGTGAAACCGTCCGTCTCCGCTCCGCCGTATCCCGACGATCTCGCTGTATGTCATCGGCGTGATGTTGTCGTGGTGAACGGTGGAGGTCATCTTCGGACCGGAGATGCAACTCGCGCAGTCGAGAGTCGGGAAGACCTTGCTCAGCAGGATCATCCGCCCCCCGACGCTCGCCTCCTTCTCGACGAGGAGGACCTTGTAGCCCATGTCGGCGAGCTTCAACGACGACTCCATGCCGCCGATGCCGCTGCCGACGACAAGGACGTCGTAGCCCGCCGGCGCCGGCGTCTCGGACGCCGTCACCGCGGAGCCGCGGTCTCGTTCAGATGAAGAGGTTGACATTCGCCTCGTCCGCATCGCCGAGATAGCTCGCGACGCCGGCATACTCGAGCCCGTCGATGAGCTCCTCGGCCTTCAATCCCATCACGTCCATGGACATGGTGCAGGCGATGAACTTGACGCCCTGGTCGCGCGCGGACGCCATGAGCTCCTCGAGCGACATGACGTTGTGGTCCTTCATCATCTTCTTCATCAGGCCGGCGCCGGCACCGCCGAAGTTCATGTGCGACAGGTGCAGCTTGCCGGGTCCGCGCGGCATCATGCGACCGAACATCCCCTGCATGAAGCTCTTGCCGTTGGTGTGCGTGTTCTCCGGCCGGCGCAGCGCGTTCAGGCCCCAGAAGGTGAAGAACATCGTGACGTCGTCGCCCATTGCGGCCGCGCCGTTGGCGATGATGAATGCCGCGAACAATTTGTCCAGCTCACCGCTGAACACGATCATGGTCTTCTTGGTTGTGTCTGCCATTTCAGTGCCTGCTCCAAACGTTGTTGTTCATGCCGCCTGCGCTCCAACCGGCCCGAGTTCGGTCAGCATCTCGGCGAACTCGCGCATGTACTTGACGAACGGTTCGGCGCACACGGAGCAGAGCGCGGCCATCTTCAGCCGTTGTGGCTCATACCCTTTCGGCTCCATGTCCTGCTGCGCCGCTGCGGCGATTCGGGCGGACCGCTGCGAGCAGTCGGGCAGGTATGCGCATTCCTCCCCATCAGAGGCGATGAAGACGCCGTCGAATCCACGCTCGAACGCGTGCACGATCCAGCCGGGCCGTATGCCGCTGCTGCAGGGAACGGTGATCGTCGACACCGTGGGCGGATAGTGGAGGTGCCGGCTTCCGGCCAGGTCGATGCCTGGATCGGAGATGTTGTTGGTCGCGAAAACGAGGATGCGCGGCGCGAACCCGTGATCGGCTCCCCCATGCTCGGCCATCGCTAGCTCACTTCGCCTTTCTGACGAAGAGCCTGATGTAGCCGGCCTCATCGAAGGCGCCCATGTAGTCGTGACCGATCTTCCTCGACCAGGCGGGGATGTCCTTCAGGGTGCCGGAATCGGTGGCCATGACCTCCATGACCTCGCCGACCGGGACGTCCCCGATCCCCTTCTTCGCGGCAAGGATCGGTCCCGGGCACGACGTGCCTCGTGCATCGACGACCTTGTAGGGCTTGAGGTCCTTCAATTCTTCGATCGCTGCTACAACTGTCACGGTCATTCCTCCGCCGGCGCACAGGGTGGTGCGCAGGGCTTCGTGGTGGTCGAGCTCGCGGACATCACTCGCGTGAGCTTCTCCTCTCGTGGTCGACGCATTGCACTCACAGAATCCGATGGCGGCGCTGATACGTCCAGAGCACAAAGCACCCCAACTTGGGGACATACGTCCCGGCGCCTGTGGCCTCGCGACCCTGGCTTTGCGCCGGATCGGCGGTGAAGATGAAACGGTGCACAAGGGTGAGGCGGGAGGCCGGCCAGCGCGTCCAGGGCCCGGTGATCGAGCCACTCGCGACCTCGCCCATATCGACCTCGAGGTCACGGGGATGACCTGCGCATCCTGCGTTCGCCACGTCGAACAGGCCCTCGCGAAGGTGAACGGCGTCGTCTCCGCCACGGTGAACCTGGCCACGGAGCAGGCGAGCGTGGAGTTGGAGGGCCAGGTCGTCGCCGCGAGCCTCACCGCGGCCGTCAGCGATGCCGGCTATGAGGCTCGGGTGATCGAGCGGGAGCGCAACGCTCTTGACCTCGCGGCTGATCGGCGTCTCCGCAGGGAGACCGACATCCGCCGGCGTGCGGCACAGCTCGCTGCCGGCGCAGTGCTGAGCGGGGTGACGCTACTGCTTGCGTACGCATTCGGCTCCTGGCATTGGTCGCCGTACCTTCAACTGGGCGCGGCTCTGCCCGTGTGGCTCTGGGTGGGCTGGAAATTCCATCGCGGTGCGCTGCGATCGGCGCGCCACGGGGCAGCGAACATGGACACGCTGGTCTCGTTGGGGTCGAGTGTCGCCTTCGTCTACTCAGCGCTGGCGCTGCTCCTGCTTCCCGGCAGACAGACGTTCTTCGAGGTTGCCGCGCTCATCGTCACACTGATCTCCGTCGGCAAGCTTCTCGAGGTCGTTGCGCGCGGTCGTGCGGGCGCGGCCATCGAGGCGCTCGCGGGTCTGCAGCCGCGCTCCGCGCATCTCCTGGCTCGTGCGGCGAGGCCCGATGACTGGAAGCAGGCGACGCCGGTGGATGTGCCGGTGGATCGGATCCACGTCGGCGACGTCGTCCTCATACGCCCGGGCGAGCGGGTGCCCACCGACGGCGTGGTCATCGAGGGGGAGGGTGCTGTCGACGAGTCGATGCTGACCGGCGAGAGCATGCCCGTGCTCAAGACGCCGGGAAGCGCTGCAGTCGGCGCGACCGTCAACGGAAATGCGGCGCTGGTGCTGCGCGCAACGCGGGTGGGCTCGGCGACGATCCTTGCGCATATCCTCGGCATCGTCGAGAGGGCACAGACAGAGAAGGCGCCGGTCCAGCGATTGGCCGATCGCGTGTCGGCCATCTTCGTGCCCGCGATCCTGCTCATCGCCGCGGCAACCTTCGTGGCCTGGGCGCTCACCGGACACACCCTTGTCACGTCGATGGTCCCCGCGGTGGCGGTCCTGGTTGTCGCCTGCCCGTGCGCACTCGGGCTGGCGACGCCCGTGGCCGTCATGGTGGCCACCGGGCGCGGCGCCGAGCTGGGGCTGCTCATCCGCGGTGGAGAGTCGCTCGAGCGCATTCACGCCCTGCGAACGATCGTCTTCGACAAGACCGGCACCTTGACACAGGGCATGCCGCAGGTTGTTGACGTCCTCGCGACGAGCGGGCGATCGAGCGCGACGCGCGCGCTGCTGCTGGCAGGCGCGGTCGAGCAGGCATCCGAGCATCCACTCGCACGAGCGATCGTGGCGCGCGCCGCGAGCGAGGGGCCGCTGGTCCGGGCCGAGTTGGTGGAGACGATCCCCGGAGGAGGGGTCAGCGGCCGGGTCGACGGCGCGCGCGTTCTCGTCGGATCCCTCCCATGGCTCAGCGACCAGGGAATCGCCACCCATGACGCCGAGCGTTCCGCAGCGGCGATGGGCGCGCAGGCGCGAACCCTGATCGCCGTGTGCGTCGACGGGGACATCGCAGCGGTCCTGGCGGTCGCGGATCCGATCCGTGTCGACAGTCAGGCGGGAGTCGCGCACCTGCGGAGCCTCGGCCTGCACGTCGTGCTTGCCAGCGGTGACCGTGAAGCCACCACGCGGGCGATCGCCGCGGAGGTCGGCATTGCCGATGTGCACGCCCAACTGCGCCCCGAGGACAAGGCCGCCCTGGTCCGCGATCTTCGCGCGACCGCGGGGCCGGTCGCGATGGTGGGGGACGGCATCAACGATGCGCCGGCACTGGCTCTCGCGGACGTGGGCATCGCACTCGGCACCGGGACCGGCGTGGCGATGGAAACCGCCGACATCACGCTCGTACACGGAGACATCGAGACCGTGAGCGTGGCGATCGCGCTCTCCCGTGCCACGCTTCGCATCATCCGCGAGAACCTCGGGTGGGCATTCGGATACAACCTCGTGCTCGTCCCGCTCGCGATGGTGGGCATCCTGCCGCCGATCGTTGCCGCCCTGGCGATGGCGTGCAGCTCGGTGACGGTGGTGCTCAATGCATTGCGCCTGCGCCATTTCGCCTCTCAGCACGGAAGCCGGGAGATGCGCCCCGTCGACGAGTCGGCGCCGATAGCCGTGGCGGCCTGAGGAAGTTCGGCAGAGGGCGATGCCATCCGAACGCCCCGACCCCACAGGACCTTCGGCACTGGTTTCACGAACCTGTGCGGCCCATCCTTGATCCATGACGAGATCCTCGGCATGCACCACGAGCCATGAGTCACCGAGTCGATAGACGGCCCAAGGTTCGGGGTGTACCGCTCGCGTCCAGCACCGGACGCGCGCAACCCTCCCATACCACCACGCGGCGCACCAACCATACGGTGACCGGACCCACATGGCGCAGGTCGCCGTGGGTGCTCGTGGGCGCCCTCACCGCCGTCATCGCTGCAGTCGCGGTGTTGCTCGCCGTCGGGTTGGGTGCTCCGAGCCCGGCCGCACCCTCAGGGAGTCGCGCGCCGGCGACCGTCGTCTACGCCGCAACGCATCCGAACCCGGCGGCCCTCACGACCGTGGGTGTCACCGGGGCGACCAACCCCTTCATTGTGCTGCCGTCGACGACGCCGCAACTCACCGTCGAGGGCCGCCCGCAGATCGTGTTCGTCAGCGCCGACTACTGCCCGTTCTGTGCCGCCCGACGGTGGAGCATGGTGGTTGCACTGAGCCGCTTCGGGACCTTCGGCGATCTCGGGCTGACCTCGTCATCCGGCACCGACACGTATCCGAACACGAGCAGTTTCTCGTTCCACGGCACCACCTACTCGAGTGCCTACATCAGCCTCGCGACGGTGGAGACGGAGACGCGAGACCAGAAACCACTCGAAACGCCGTCCGCTGCAATCGCAGCGCTGCTCCAGCACTTCGACGTCTCGCCATACACGAACGAGGCCGGCGCGATCCCCTTCCTCGACATCGGGGGGCGGTATCTCAGCATCGGGGGTGGTTACAGCCCTGGGTTGCTGCAGGGGATGAGCGCGCAACAGATTGCCAATGTCATCCGAAATCCGAACAGCCCGGTCGGACAAGCGATCATGGCTGACGCGAACGTCATCACCGCAGCGGTGTGCAGTGTCACCGGTGGACAGCCCGGTTCGGTCTGCGGCGTCGCACCGATGCCCCAGATCATTGCGACGCTCGAGGGTCAATGAGCCGAGACTTTCCTCTCGGTGCCGCGACGTTGACGGCATTCGCGCTTGCCGGGATCGGCGTCAGCGTCTATCTCACCTCCCTGCACTACGCGGGCGTGGCTCCCGTATGCACCACCGGTGGCGTGGTCGACTGCGCGGCGGTGACGAGCAGCTCGTATTCGCTGGTGCCGGGAACATCGATCCCCGTGGCCTTGCTGGGAATCGCCTGGTTCGCGGTGAGTGGGGGGATGGCGCTGCTGATGCTGATCAGCGCGGGGGGGCGGTGGTCGGAACCGGCATGGCTTCGCTCCGGTCAGGTGCTCTGGGCGGTCATCGGCGTCGTCGTCGTCCTGTATCTCGTCTACGGGGAGATCAGCCTGCGGCGTCTGTGTGAATGGTGCACCGCGGTGCATGTTCTCGTGCTTGCGTCACTCCTCGTGGCGATCGCCATGTGGCAGCGCGGGCCCGTGGCAGCGCGTGCCGGAGGATCGTCGCTCAGATGAGGAGGCAGTCATGAATCCCGTCGCCACCACTCAGCCGCAACCCGCCGCGGACGGCGGCGTCAAGGGTCCGTTGAGCACCGAGGCTGCCTCGCTCGGTCATAGCCTCGATGAGATCCGCGTGCTGTTCGAAGCCACGCCGACCCTTGACGATCGGCTTGTGCTTGCTGAGGCGATGTGCCGTATCCGCCGGCTCGTCAACCACATTGCCGCGCATGGGCATGCGGAGGAGCACGTCGTCTACCCGTACATCGAGACGTTCATGAGCGGGTCACAGGCTGAGCTCGCCACCCTGCGCGCCGACCACGCCCGTCTGGACAATCTCAGTCGCGCAATCATCGAGTGGACCCCGGCACAAGCGCCGGGAGCGTTGCACGATCTGCTGGTGGAGTTCCTCGAGATCAGCCAGGCGCATCTGCTGATCGAGGGCGAGGACTGCATGCCGGTCGTGCACGCGCACGTTCTCGCCGGCGCGGAGCAGGCACTCTTCGAGGCGGTGGAGATGGAGACGTTCGAGCGGCTGGCTGCAGCTTCTCCCGGCCTCGTCGCGCGCTAGCGGGCCTACCGACAGAACGCTGGGGTACTGCCGCGCGGACCCACGTGATCACGTTCGCGCTTCGCCGCCTCGCCGGACGCGCACCAGCGCATCGACGGCGGTGTGCTCGCCGTCCTCGGCCATGACCGGGCGGAGAACGCTCGCAGCACGCACGACGTGCAGCCCGGCAATGCCGGCCAGGTCGGCGGTGATGTCGTCCGGGGTGAAGAGGATGTTCGGATCCTGAGGTCCGCCGAATCCGCGCTCGAGATTGCTCCGGTCGTGGCCGACCACAAGGAGCGTGCCGCCCGCCGCGACCGCCTCCGCGGCGGCGCGGACCAGCGCGCGCCGATCCGTGGGGGAGAAGTGGATGTACATCACCACCACGAGGTCGTACGCGCCCGGTTCGGGAGCGTACGTCCGGAGATCAGCCTCGACCCAATCGATATCAGCGCCGGCACCTCGCGCGATCTGTCGCGCCTTCTGCAGGCCGACGTCCGAGAAATCAACCGCGGTCACGCGCCAGCCGAGCTTCGCCAGCCAGATCGCGTTTCTCCCTTCACCGGTGCCGAGATCGAGCGCCCGACCCGGCCGGAGCGCCGCGACCTCGTCCATGAGGAAACGGTTCGCCGCAGCGCTCCAGACCAGATCGCTCCCCGCGTAGCGCTGGTTCCAGCCTTCACGATCCATGAGCATTCAGCATGTGCAGCCACTCGGAATCGCCGAGGAGCTCGAGGCGGCGCCAGAGCACGGGGTTATCGCTCGCCTGGCTGACGTGACAGTCGATCGCCCGTCGTTGGGCGATCCGGTCGATGTGCATCCGGACATCGAGGCCGGTCGCGGGACGGCCACAGAATGCCGTCCCAAACTCCTGGTTCAGCCGGCCGGCGACGTCGTTGGGCAGCGTCCAGCCCACGACAGGAAGATCGCCACCGGCGGCGATCGCAGCCTGCGTGGCACGCACATGGTCGGGATGGCCGCTCACGCCGCCCTCGTCGAACACGAGGAGGAGATCGGGATTGGTCCGGTCGATCATGGCGACGACATCATCGCGGAGCGTGTCGATGCTGACGTCGGCGAGCGTTCCGTCCGCATAGTCAAGAAGACGCACATCGCGCACTCCCAGTGCCTGCGCCGCATTCTCGAGCTCGCCCTGGCGGACCGCTTGCAGATCGCCGTCGGTGCCGTGCAGGGTTGAGGCCTCACCGTGCGTGAAGCAGAGCAAGGCGGTGTCGGTACCGAGCCGAGCGAGCTCGACGATCACCGCTCCAAGTCCGAACGACTCGTCGTCCGGATGCGCCACCACGGCGAGCACATGGGCGGGGATGGGCGATATGCCCGTCGCCGCCGGCGAGTTGCGCTCAGGCATGCTGCCCGCGTCCTCCGCTGCTCCTAACGTCCGAGGATCCTGCTCAACCATGACGGCGAGCCACCACGCGCGGACTTCGCCGGCGTCGATGCGGCACTGCACTGGCAGCGTTGATCACGCGGAACGCGACCGAGGACCTGTTCGACATGAGCGCCGCAGCCGGCCCAGGTCGGCCGGTGACAGTTCCTGCAGGTGACTGCTCTACACATGTCCGTCTCCCCTTACGAGGCGCTGGCGGCGACGGTTGCACGGACGTCGTCCATGTCGAGGGCGCGGACCTGGGCGATGAGATCCTCGAGGGCCGCCGCCGGAAGTGCCCCCGGTTGCGAGAACAGCAGGATGCCGTCACGAAAAGCCATGAGCGTGGGGATGGACATGATCCCCGCCCCACCGGCGAGCTCGCGATTGGCCTCCGTGTCCACCTTGGCGAAGACGATGTCATCGTGCTTGCGAGCCGCGGCCTCGAACGTCGGAGCGAAGGCGCGGCACGGTCCGCACCAGGATGCCCACCAATCCACCAGCACGATGCCGTCTGCATCGATGGTCGACTGGAACGTTGCCGCCGTCAGGTTGATCGGGGTCATCGGGTCTCCTCTGTCAGCATGACCGAGCCGTCGTTGGGCACATGGACGCGAGCCGTGCCGACACCATCCATCATGAGAGCTTCAAGAACATCTTCTGGACATCGCCGAGGGCATAGCCGGCAGCCGCGGAGCGTCGCGGGTCTTCAAGGCACCACGTCAACCCTGCGGAGACAACCAGGAACCCGACCTGCTCGAGTGCCTTGTTCGCAGCCGCGATCTGCGTGACGACGTCACGGCAGTCACGGCGCTCGGCGAGCATCTGCTGAATGCCGCGGACCTGGCCCTCCAGCCGCCGCAAGCGCTGCTGCAAGTCCGTCAGCGTCACGTCGTCGAACTCGATGCCGTGGGGCGGGGCCGGCCGCTGGCTGCTCATGAGAGCCATCCTACCACATACCCCTGGGGGTATGCTAGGCGAATGCTGGCACCATACAGGCGCGCGTGAGCTTCTCCCTCCTCGCCATCCCGCTCGGGTTGCTGGTGGGCGTCACGCTGGGAACGCTGGGAGGCGGAGGATCGATCCTGACTGTCCCGGCGCTCGTCTACGCGATCGGTGAGAGCCCACAGCGTGCCACGACGGCATCCCTTGTCATCGTCGGTGTGACCGCCTTGACGGGTGCCGCAGGTCACGCCCGTGCGGGACGTGTGCGGTGGGGCTCCGGGCTGGCCTTCGGGGTGATCGGCGTCGGTGGCTCGGTGCTGGGGTCGGCGCTGAACAATCTCGTCAACCCGAATGTCCTGCTGCTCGCGTTTGCGGGGCTCGTCCTGCTGACGGCGGCCGTGATGATGCAGCGGTCGGCAAGACGGAGATCCACGCCGCGGTCGGCTTCGAGGGCGGCCGGTGGCGGACCGACCGTCAAGCGGATGCTGGAAGTCGTGGTGGTCGGCAGCATGGTGGGCTTCATGACGGGCTTCTTCGGCGTGGGCGGAGGATTCGTCGTGGTCCCCGGCTTGGTGCTGGCGCTCGGTTTCAGCATGCCGGAGGCGGTCGGCACCGGTCTCCTGGTCATCGCGATCAACAGCGTCATCGCGCTCGCAGCCCGCGGCGGTGTGGGGTCGCTCGATTGGGCGATCGTTGCTCCCTTTGCGGTGGCGGCGATGGCGGGATCGCTGGTGGGCTACCGCGTTGCCGGACGAGTGCCCGCCGCGCAGCTGGAGCGGATCTTCGCGGTCCTGTTGGTCGTGCTTGCGATCTACATGGCGAGCCGGAGCATCGTGGGACTGGCATGATGGATGTGCGATGGACGGCTCGCGGCAGGTCGCTCGCGCTCGCGGAAGCCGGCGCCGGCGGATGCTCAATAATCGCCCGATGAGTGACTGCTGCTCGCCCGCGGGCTACCGGCGGATGTTCAGCGAGCGGCATGCCCGGCGGGAGGTCAGGCGCTACGAACGCCGAGGGCTCGACAGCACCTCTCGTCGCATTGTCGAACTGTTGACACAGCAGGGTGTCGAGGGCTGCACGCTGCTCGAGGTCGGTGGCGGCATCGGCGCTCTGCAGATCGAGCTGCTCAAGATGGGAATCGCCACTGCGGTGAGCGTCGAGATGACGCCGACGTACGAGAAGGCCGCCGCGATCCTCCTGCAACGCGCGGGACTTGAGGATCGCGTCGAGCGCAGGGTGATGGACTTTGCAAATACAACTGACGAGGTGGACGCCGCTGACATCGTGATCATGAACCGCGTCATCTGTTGCTATCCCGACATGCCCACGCTCGCGGCCGCGGCCGCGGCCCATAGCCGGAAGACGCTGGTCCTGAGCTTTCCGAAGGAGCGATGGTGGACCCGCATGGGGCTGGCGGCCGGCAACCTCCTGCTGCGTGCGACACGGCAGCACTTCACGGTCTTCGTGCACCCGCCCGCGCAGATCCTCGCCGCAGCCGAGCAACACGGCCTCACCACCACCGTCAACCAGCAGGGCAGCTTCTGGCAGGTCGCCGCGCTGGAGCGAGCCCGCTAGCCGTCCGACCAGAGGTGATGCAGCAGCGCGTCGACTGACGTCGCTTCCCCGGCATCGCGGATCGTCGATGCAGCATCGGCGTCGTCAGCCACGACGCTCTCGTCGAACAGCTCCCGCACGGCAGGGGGCAGGAACCGGGTCAGCTGCGCGTAGCCGTGCGCATCGCCCTGTCCACGAGGCCGGCGGTAGTAACGGAGCGGGAAGTACACCTCGAGGACATCACGCGCCCGGGTCATCGCGACGTACAGCAACCGCCGCTCCTCCTCGACGGTCGCTGCGTCTCCTGTCGCCATGTCCGACGGGATCATCCCGTCGGCTGCATGAATGATGCGCACCGCGTCCCATTCGCCGCCCTTGGCCGAGTGGATCGTCGACAGCACCAGGTAGTCCTCATCCAGCAGGGGCGGTCCCGCAAGATCCGACGTCGCGCTCGGTGGATCCAGCGCCAGGTCGGTGAGGAATGAGGTGCGGGATCCGGCCGCGGCGGCGAGCACCTCGAGCTGCTCGATGTCGCGAAGCCGGACATCCGAGTTGTGGTAGAGGCGAGCGAAGACGGGCTCGCAGAACCTGCGGATTCGTTCGATCTGTGTGGGGAGCGGCAGCGCCGCGCGATCATCGGACAGCTCGCCGAGCAGCGTCCGCAGCGACTCCATGGAGTCATGCGCGGCCTGCGGCACATCGAATTCGCCGGCGATGAGCCCGCGTAAGGGCGAGGCAGCGCCGTTCGAGGCGTCCAGGCCGATCGCGTCGATGATGGTGCGTGCCGTCCCCGGCCCAACGCCATCCAGGAGCTGGAGCACGCGAAACCAGCTCACGGTGTCACGGGGATTGTCGAGGATCCGAAGGATGGCGACGACGTCCTTGACGTGTGCCGCCTCGAGAAACTTGAGACCGCCGTACTTGACGTAGGGGATGTTGTGCCGCCCCAGCTCGACCTCGAGCAGATCGCTGTGATGCGATGTGCGGAAGAGAACTGCCTGGCGCATCAGGGCAGTACCGGACTCCCGGGAACGGAGCACCGATTCGCACACCGCGGTGGCCTGCGCCGCCTCGTCGCGGCAGGTGATGAGCTGCGGCCGCCGGCCTCCGGGACGCGATGGGAAGAGTGTCTTCTCATGGCGTTCGCGGGCCAGGCCGATGACCGCGTTCGATGCGGAGAGCAGCGGTCCGGTCGCGCGGTAGTTCTGCTCGAGGGCAACGACCCGCGCGCCCGCGAAGACTTCGCGGGAACTCGAGGATGTGTTCGATGGTCGCGGAGCGGAACGAGTAGATGGCCTGCGCGTCATCGCCGACGGCGGTGATGTTGGGAATCCAACGGTGCAGCCCGACGAGCATCTGCGCCTGGAGCGAGTTCACGTCCTGGTACTCGTCGACGAGGACGTGATCGAACGCGGCGCTGACTCGTTCCCCCGTCGGGGACGCGATCAGGGCGCCGCAGTAGAGGAGTAGGTCGTCATAGTCGAGGACATTCGATTCCCGCTTGCGTGCCGTGTACGTGGTGAAGATGCCGGCGATGGCCACTCGGTCGTCGGCGCACCACGGGAAGAATCGCTCGAGGACGGTGATCAATGGCGTGCCCGCGTTGACCGTCCTCGAGTAGATGTCAGCCAGCGTTTCCTTGCGTACCAGCCGTTTGCGCTCATAGAGATCCGCCCGCGAGCTGCGGATCAGGTTGAGCAGGTCCGCGGTGTCCGACTGATCGAGCACCGAGAAGTCCGGCTGGACTCCGACGCCTCGCCCGTAGAGGCGCAGCAAGCGTGCCGCGATGGCGTGGAAGGTGCCGCCCCACACCCGTCGAGCCCGGCCGTCGTGTGTCAGCGAATGGGCTCGGGACAGCATCTCCGCCGCCGCCCGGCGCGAGAAGGTGAGCAGCAGGATGCGCTCGGGCGGCGTGCCGGTTTCGATGAGATGAGCCACGCGGCACCCGAGCGTCGTGGTCTTCCCCGTTCCCGCGCCCGCGATCACGAGCATGGGCCCGGAGCCGTGTGTGACCGCCTCAGCCTGCGCCGAGTTGAGATGCTGACGCCAGTCACCGTGCTGGGTGAGTGGACGCCGGGGTTGGACGAGCAAGCGTCGTGCTCCTTGGATCATTGGGCCGAACGCCTGCTCAACCGGCGAACAGGCGTTCGCTATGGTAGGGCCTGGCGCCTCGCCCTGCGGCCCGAAGGCGCATCGCCCTTCTCCAGGCGGCCAGCTTCGTTCTTCACGCGATCGTCACCGTCCCGACAACGAGGTCGGGCGCCACGGCTGACATCCTGAGATCAGTCAATCCAAACCCGTCGACTTGGGGAAGTGCAGACGTGCTGTCCAACCGCATGGCGCCGCGGGGCGCCCCTGATTCTTGTGGCACGATTCGCGTCCTGGTCCCTGGCCGCGAGCGAGCTGCCGAGTCTGAGCTCGTGGTCGCCGAACCGGCGGATCCAGAGGCGATCGCGGCGGTTCCGGCGGCGCGCCACGTGGATCTCAACCTCGATACGCTGCCTGATCGGCACGCCTTCGAGCAGGAAGCCAAGCGGCATGTCGCCTACGCACGGCGGCATGGGCACCCGCTCTGCGTTGCGTTGATCGCCTTCGATGTCGACGCGGAGGATGACAGCGACCAGTGGCTCCCGCATGCCACAGCGGCGTGGCGGGACGTGCTGCGCACCGAGGATGTCATCGGCCGCTGGTCCGACGACGAATTCGCGCTCGTGCTGCCCAACTGCACCACGGCAAGTGCCGTGCAGCTGTGCTGGCGGCTCCGTGAGAAGACGCCGGACGAGTTTCCATTCTCCGCCGGTCTCGTCGCGCTCGCCGGAGGCGAAACGGTGCGAGCGCTCGTCGCCCGCGCGGATGTGTGCCTCACCCAGGCGCAGGCGAAGGGCCCGTCCCGGACGGTCGCCGAGGGACTCGTCGACCTCGACTAGGACTGCGACTCACTCCGAGATCTGCGCGTCGTCCCCACATCAGAAGGACGCAGGGACGGTTGCGGACTCCGTCGCTATGCCGGGAGACGCCGGGCGGTGAGGTGAGGCCAGAACGCGGCACGGCCGGTGAGGGTGAGCAGTGCGGGAAGGAGCAGTGAACGCACGAGGAACGCGTCGATGACCACGCCGACGCCCATGATGAATGCGAACTCGCGGAACGGCTGCACGGGCACGATGGCGAGCACCGCAAAGCTCGCGGCCAGCGTCGCCGCTGCGATCGACACCGCTCGAGATGCTTGAGGAAGGGCGGCGATCACCGCCCCGGTCATCGTGCGACCGCGCGCCTCCTCCCAGATGCGGCCCATGACGAACACGCTGTAGTCGGCACCGAGCGAGATGAGCAGCACGCCGGCGGCAATCGGCACGAAGAAGGTGATGTCCGGATACCCGAGCACTCCTTGAAACACGTAGACGAGGAGTCCCACGGTGGCGGCGACCGCGAGCGCGCTCGAGGCGATGAGAAGCATCGGCGCGAGCAGCGCGCGGAAGTAGAGGGTCAGGACCAGGAACATCAGCAGCGCAGCCAGCACTCCGACCCGCCAGATGGTCGACTCCGTGCTCGCCACCGACTCGGACGCGGTCGGCGTCGCTCCCGACCATGTCGCCGATGCACCGCCCAGCCCCGCTCCTGACAGCGCGGCGCTGACGCGGGGATTGAGCGAGTCGTACGCCCCGATCGCCCCGGCATCGTACGGGTCGTCGCGGAACACCACGATGAACCGCACCGCATCGCCGTCTGCGGTACGAAACAGGGACGCGTCAAGGGTTGCGGGTATATCCTCCGGCCCGACGACCGCGGCAACTCCAGGACTGCGACGGACGACGTTGCCGATGCGCGCAAGTGCTGCGGATTTCGATGCGACACCCCGCGCCTGCAGCGTCAGCGTGGTCGGCGCCAGGATGCCGGGGCCGAAGCCGGCGGCCGCGGCGGTCGCCGCCTGGCGCGGTCCACTGGTACCGGGCAGCCCGCTCACCACATTGGTGCCGAAGCGCGCCATCGTGACCCCGCTTCCCATCGCAACCAGACCTGCCAGACATATGACGACCGCGACCATCGCGACCCACCGGCGACTCAGCAGCGTCGCCACGAGGCGCCGGGCCCGTCCTGCCCCGAGGGTGGCACGAGCGCCCACAGGAGTAGCCCTGGCCACCTTGAGACTCGGCCAGAACGCCACTCGCCCCAGCACACCCGCAAGTGCGGGGACGAACGAGATCGAGACGAGTCCGGAGATGATCACCGCCACGGCCATCCCGGGGCCGACAGCGTGGAAGAAGTCGAGGTTCGCACCGATGAGCGCCACCGTGCCGGCGGCCACGGTCAGGGCGGCGGCGATCACGAGCGGCACCACGTGTGACGCGGCATGCCGCAGGGCCCACGTCCGGCGCTCGCCCGCTGCGAGCCTCGCCCGCATTCCCGTCAGGGTGAACACGGAGTAATCGGTCACGACGCCGAGGATGAGCACGACCATGATCGGGGAGAGTTGGGAGGGGATCTGAATGGCGAGCTCCCGCGCTCCCCACCCCAGGACATGGCTGGTGACCAGGTACGCCACACCCGCGCCGGCCAGCGGTACCACCGGGGCGATCAGCGAGCGGAACACGAGGGCGACCAGGATGGCGATCACGAGCACCGTGACGATCTCGAGAGGCAGCAACGAGCTCTCGATCAGATCGCCCTCGCTGATCTGGGCGGGTACGGAACCCGTCACGCCGACGGTGGTCCCCGCCGGGTGCGGTGCGGCCGCCGCATATCGCTGCGAGCCGGCATCGATGTCGCCCGCCTCGGCCGCCTGTTTGAAGAAGAGGTAGGTCACCGTCGTGGTCGCGGGCCGTCCCAACGCCGGCGTCAGACCCGGGATGCTCACGAGCGGCAGCGCGAATACCGGCCGGCTCGCCGGCGCGGAGGATGGGCGTGACGAGTTGATTGCGCGTGCCTGTTCGCCGACCCTCAGCAACGTCGCCGGGGCGATCCCCTGCGGGTCGCGCTCCACGACCACCGACTGGGCGTCGGAGAACGATGAGCCGAACAGGCGGTTCTCCAGTGCCTGGGCTCGGACCGCCGGTGTGTTGCCGGGGACGAGGTCCACCAACCCGAAGCCTGCGGTTGCGCCGAAGTCGGGCAGGAAGACGACCGCGGCGATGGCCACACCGATCCAGGCGGCGATGATCGGCAACCCCAGGTATGCCGTGAAGCCGGCATAGACACGCCAGATCCAGGGGGCGGGGAGGGGCTCGACGACGCGGTCATCGAGGGCGTCGCGGCCGGCGAAGCGACGAGGGGCCGGGGTTCCGACGGCCTCCCACTCGGTCTCGGACGCAGATGGATCCGGCGCGGACGGGAGCGAATCGGGCGAGGCCGGCGATGCGGACGGGCGGCGACTGGCCATGGTGCCTCCCTGCGCTAAAAGCTGATAGTGCCATTATCACGTAAGCGGGGCCGGCCGCGCACTGCCGGCAGCGGTGATCACCGCCTCGTCGTCATCACCGCCGTTGCCATTGGTCCTCGCACGGAGAGGACGTACGGCTCTGGCCACGCTCCGAGCGGATGGCTACGTTTGGTGTCGCCGGCGGGGGCATGCGGACGATCGTCCGGAATCCCCGCGATCCGCGCGGCTCGCGAAACACCGGGCGTCAGTCGATCCACGAGCCGCTCAACCGGAGGAGGTTCGGGATGAACGCCTTCCGCGTTCGAAACCACGACGCGACTGTCAGCCGTGAGCAGCTCACCGACCTCTGGCGGGTCGACTGCCCGACGTGCGGACCGGTCGCGATCGGTCAGGGATACCGTGCCGACGCCATGACCATCGCTGCGCGGCACAAGGAAGCACACGCACCGCGGACCAGCGAGTCCACCGCCCAGCCGGAAGCCGGTGGCGACGTTGCCACTGAGCTCCATGGCCGGGCGCACACCGAGCATTCGCGATTGCATCAGCGTCCGCACGAGCGACGCGACCATCACTCGCTGTCATTTCAGCGTTTTCATTGAGAGTGACGTCCCCCGCACCGCCACCCAGGCAGCGCGTCAGAAACCCGGCGGCGGCTTGATCGCGTCGCGCGGCCGGAGTGCGCGCGCCTCGGCGTAGAGCACGAGGACGTCACCACCCTGCACCGGCATCCGTCCCGCCGGGTTCGCGAACAGCTCCCCGTTCGCGCGCTTGACGAGCAGTGCGACGGCACCGCCCACCACCTCTGCGACGGTGCGTCCGACCAGCGCCGAATCCTCGGGGATCGCCAGCTCCTCGAGCCGGATGTCCTGCTGGCCGGCTCGGGCGATGTCGAAGAACTCGACAACGTTCGGTCGCACCGCGAGCTGCGCCATGCGCCGGCCGATGCTGACGTACGGTGACACCACACGCGTCGCACCTGCCCGATACAGCCGGTCGGCAGATTGGTCCTCGGCGGCCCGCGCAACGATGAGGAGGTCTGCCCGGAGCGATCGGGCAACGAGCGTGATGTACACGTTCTCCGCGTCCGAGTCGACGGCGCAGATGAGACCACGGGCTCGATCGATGCCGGCCTCGCGCAGCACCGCTTCCGATGAGGGATTCGCGATGAGGTACGGGTGCCCGTCGCGCTGCATGTCCGCCTCGAGCTCGCGCTTGATGTCGATGACGACAAAGGGGATGCCTTCCGTCGCGAGCTCGCGTGCCGCAGCGCTTCCGACACGCCCGTAGGCGCACACGATGAAGTGGTCGTGGAGGCGGCTGATGCGACGTTCCATGCGACGACTCCGTGAGAGGACTCCGAGACGGCCCTCGACGATGGCCGTGCCGGCGACGCCGACGATGGCCGCATACAGACTAACGCCGAGGACGGCCAGGCCCGCGGTGAACAGCAGCGGGCCTGGGGGCAGGTCGCGGGCCGTGGCGGCGCCGACGGTGGTGAGCGTGAGGAGCGTGGTGGCGATCGCGTCGGCGAGACCAAACCCGAACAGGAGATAGCCGGCGACGCCGATGACGACCGCAACGAGCATGCCTGTCGCGAGCAGGACGCCGCGGCCGGGCCGCCGGTAGCCTCTCACGTTGCCGAGCATCGCACGTGCGGCGGCCGCACCGTGGCGCAACGTACACTCGTGGCGTTGCCTCGTCAGATCGCACACGGTTCAGTTCATGCGCCTGGCAATCACCAATCTCAAGGGCGGCACCGGCAAGACGGTCACCGCGGTCCACATGGCCGCCGCCCTCGCCGTTCAGGGGCGGACCCTGCTGATCGACGCTGACCCGCAGGGGTCGGCGCTCTCCTGGTCCGAGGAGGCGGAGGGCCTGCCGTTCGCGGTCGTCGGCCTCCCGGTGCGCGATCTGCACAAGCGGCTGCAGGATCTGCTGCCGGGGGTGACGCACACCGTCATCGACACGCCGCCGGGTGACCGGGCGATCGTGCGCAGCGCGATCGCGGCAGCCGAGGTCGTCGTGGTGCCGATCCCGCCGAGCATCATCGATCTCGACCGGCTGCGGCCCACGCTCGATCTCATTGCAGAGATCGACGCAATCACTCCGGTACGCGTGTTCGTGCTCCTCACACGCGTGCGGGCCGCCACCCGGAGCGGCCGCCTGACACGAGAGATCCTCGCGGACATGGGTGTGTCGCTCCTCGAGACGCAGATCCCGCTCCGTGAGGGCCTCAGCACCAGCTTTGGCACCGTTCCATCAGCCGACAACCCGTATCAGGTGGTGGTCTCAGAACTCATGACCAGAAGGCTTGCAGCATGACCCGGGCCAGAACGCCGAGCGACCTCCGCGAACGCATGGAGCGCGTTGCCGCCAGGTCGCGTCCGGCTGCCGCGAAACCATCACGTCGCACCCTCCGATCCGTGCCCCTCGGACCAGTTGACGCAGAGGATGCGCAACTGCCGGTCGAAGCCGTCGTGCTTCCGATTCCGACCGAGCCGCGCGCGCGACGGCGTGGTGCGGGGCCGCCGCGGCAGTCGCGCGCAGCGCAGTCCCGGCCGGTGGCTGAAGGGGCGGCGGAACAACCGATTCCGGAGCCACGCACGCGCCTCGAAGCATTGTTTGCGTGGGGTATGTGGGAGCTCACCGAGGTGCCGGCGAAGCGGTGGCAGTGGCTGAAGGCCGTGATTCGCAGCGGCGGTTCCTGAGACGCCGAACGCCACGCAAGGCCGCTGAATCGCACGCACGCGGGCAAGGTCGGTCGCATCACGACACGAGCGATGCCGGCGCACCACGGCTCGAGGTTCAGCCGGCCTTGTAGCCGAAGTTGCGCAGCAACTCCTTGCGTTCGGTGATGTCGACCTCCGTCTCGACGCCGACCGGCTTCACCCCGTCGATGACGCCGACGATGCCGCGTCCCAACTCGGTCTCGGCGACCACGACATCGATCGGATTCGCCGTGGCGCAGTCGATGTGACACACCTCGGGCACCGACTTGACTGCGGCGAGGACGTTGATGGGAAAGGCATTGCCGAGCAGGATCAGGAAGGTGTGCCCGGTGCCGAGCGCGAGCATCGTCTCGCGTGCCTGAGCGGCGAGATCGTCGTCGGTGCCGCTCCAGCGAACGAGCGCCTTGCCCGACGCCTCGGCGAACGCCAATCCGAATCGGATGCCCGGCATCGAGCCCACGAGCGCCTCATGCAGATCCTCGACGCTCTTGATGAAGTGACTCTGTCCGAGGATCAGATTGATGTCATCGCGGAATCGGATTGGGATCACATGCAGTTCCATGCGTCCAGGTCCTCATGGGTTTTTTCCATGGCGAGATCCTAGCGGCGCCGTGACCAGGAGTCGGGACTTTCGGCACTGTTTTCCGCAGAACGCGCAGGAGGATCGTGGTTCCATGCGCAGAACGTCCGCGCGAGGATCCAGACCAGGAGGACACAGCATGAGAAAGCCGATCGCGAAGTCCGTGCGCATGCAGCACCGGACGGTGAGGCCCGAGGACAGGTTGCTGAAGAAGACGTGGTCCGGTATCGCGCGCAGAGAGACGGCCGTGTTCAAGGCAGCAACTGAGGTCGTCGAGTCCGTGCCGGCACCGGTGGATGTCATCGACGGCGCGCTCGCGTTCGCCGCCAAGAGCCTGAAGGCGCAGCGGGAAGCTCTCGTGCCGCTGCTCGAGAGGGTGACACCGAAGATGTCCACGGGACCCGTTCCGTCGGTCGCCGACGCCGTCGCATCGGCATACGGGCTGGCGGAGCGAGTGCTCGAGACACAGCGGAAGGCCTTCTACGGCTTTGTCGAGACCGTCACGCCACCGATGGCAAGGCACGCGGGGAAGGCGACTCCCACGCCGCGGATGCCGAAGCGAGCGGTGCGCCGTCCGGCTCGAAGGGCAGCAGCAAGGAGGACCGAGGTCGTCCACGCCGCGTAGCGGTGTCGCGCCGGCGCGCCCCAAAGCGCCGGAGCCCCCTGGGCACGTGACTGACCGAAGCGCTCAGCAGGTGAGACGTCTCACCTTGCTGGGCGCAGCTGTGTCGGGACCTTCGGTCGCGGGCTTGCCGTCGCGCTCACCGAGAGCCCGACGGCGCCGCATGCAGCGCATCGAGCGACTCGTCGATCACCCGGAGCAGCGCGCCCTTTGATGTGAACCCGATGACCTGGCGCACCGGCGTTCCACCCGCAAACAGGAGCAACGTCGGCAACGAAAGCACGCCGTAGCGCATCTGCGTCGCGGGATTGGCGTCGACATCCACGGTGACCACTCGGAGCCGGCTCGCACGTTCGCCGGCGATGTCCGCGAGGACCGGGGCGATCTTGTGGCACGGCGGGCACCACGACGCGCCAAACTCCACGAGCACGGGCAGGTCGGATCCGATCACGGCCGCGTCGAAGTCGGCGTCGTTCACTGCATTGATCACGGAGCTGGTCCTCATCGTGGGCGGCTGGTGACGGCTTTGTAGGCGGCGCAATTGGAGACCGTGTGTGTGGCGACCCGGGCTTGCGAGCGGCGTCCTCGGGCGGGCCGAGGCGGGTCGACGTCCTCGGCGCCGTAGCGAACCCACACCGACTGGCGCGACATCCCCAGACGGTCCGCGATGTCCTGCCAGCTCATCCCCTCGGCGCGGGCGGCGAGGACGGCCGACGCCCGCCGGGTGCCGACGAGGACGGCGAGCGACCGCAGCGCCAGCAACACGTCGCCCGGCGGCAGCGGAGCGAGGGCCTTCAGGACAGCGGCGACCGCGGCGTCGGCGCCGGGCGTGGACGCTCGATAGGGCATATGTCAACTATAGCTGACATTCTCAGATCGGGCGTGGCCAGGTTCACGGCCTGCTGCGCTGCTGCGAGGGCCGTCACCGGGTGATCGCCCAGGACGTCGCATCGAATCGATCGCCGATGTCGGCGATGGTCTTGCCGGCGATCAGCTCCGGCATCCAGAGGTACTCGCCGGCGATGTGGTTGACGAGCGCCCGCACATTCCACTCGGCACAGGGGGTCGGCGCCGACCACTGGTCGTCGCGTACATGCTCCGCGCGCTGCACGAAGCCGGCGCTCGCTTGGCGGAAGGCTGTTGCGTCATCCATGGGCGGGATTCTCCGCGAGGCGACGCTCCTTCATCGAACGGGTCGAGGCCAAACCGCAACGGGTTTCGCAGCGGAGCGCGGAGAGAATGGCCGCGCCGACTAAGCTCCGCAGGATGGCTCTCCGCATCTTCACCGAACCCCAGCAGGGGGCGTCCTACGATCAACTGCTGGCCCTTGCGCGCACCGCCGAGGAATGCGGATTCAGCGCGTTCTTTCGTTCCGACCACGTGCTCAAGATGGGCTCGGCAACCGGCGAACCCGGGTACACCGACGCGTGGGTGACGCTCGCGGGGCTCGCGCGCGACACGACGGCGATCCGGTTGGGCACGCTGGTGACGCCGGTCACGTTCCGCCCGGTCGGAACGTTTCCCGTCATTGCGGCGCAGGTCGATCACATGAGCGCGGGGCGCCTCGAGGTCGGGCTCGGGGCCGGATGGTACGCGGCCGAGCACGAGGCGTACGGCCTGCCCTTCCCACCGATCAGGACTCGATACGATCTGCTCGAGGATCAACTCGGGATCCTGCACGGCGCTTGGTCGGCGCCAGCGGGCTCGGTGTTCGACTTCTCCGGTCGCACGTGCACGGTGCACCTCGAGCCTGACAGGATCCGGCCCGTTCAGCAGCCACATCCGCCGATCGTGCTCGGAGGCATGGGTGGTCCGAGAGCATCACGTCTCGCCGCGACGTACGCCGACGAGTTCAACACCTCGTTCAAGCCCGCCGGCGTCACGCAGGGGATCTTCGAAAGTGTGACGCGCGCCTGCGAGGAGGCCGGCCGCGATCCCGCCTCGATGGTGTGGTCGGCCGGACAGGTGCTCTGCTGCGGCCGGACGGATGCCGAGGTGGCGCGCCGCGCGGCGTCGATCCGTCGCGAGGTTGACGAACTCCGTGCCAACGGACTTGCGGGCTCACCCGGCGAGGTGCTCGAGAAGATGGGTGTGTTCGCGGACCACGGCGTCGAACGGTTCTATCTCCAGGTGCTCGATGTCACCGACCTCGACCATCTGCGCCTGGTTGCGGAGGAGGTGCTCCCTCATGCCCCCGGGCGTTGACGGCCCGAAGGCGACGGATTCGACGCTGACGCACCTCGAGGGCGGCCTCACGCACGTGTCGTATCCGGCCGATGCGCTCGCGACGGTCGACCCGATCGACGGCCGGCCGCTCCTCGCCCGCTACGACCTCGAGCGCGCGGCACGTGTCCGGAGCGACTCACGTGGCCCGACGCCGGAACGTCTTCGCGGGGTCTGGCGATGGCACGCCGTGCTGCCCGTGCGTGACTGGTCGGATGTCGTGACGCTGGGTGAGGGTTCGACGCCACTGCTGGAGGCGTCGCGTCTGGGGCCCGCACTGGGGATCGACCGCCTGCGCGTGAAGGCGGAGAGCCTGAACCCGACCGGATCCTTCAAAGCGCGCGGCATGACGGTCGCGGTGAGCCGCGCCATCGAGCTGGGCGCCACGAGCTTCGTGATGCCGTCGGCAGGGAATGCCGGCGGTGCACTCGCCGCCTACGCGGGTGCTGCCGGATTGCGCGCGACCGTGGTGATGCCGAGCGACGCGCCCACCGTGAATCAGGTCGAGGTTGCGGCGTGCGGCGCCGACCTGATCCTCGTGGACGGCCTCATCTCGGATTGCGGGCGGCTGTCGGCGTGGATTGCCGAGCGAACGGGGGCGTTCAATCTCAGCACGCTCAAGGAGCCATATCGGCTCGAGGGGAAGAAGACGATGGGGTTCGAGCTGGCCGAGGAGCTCGGCTGGTCGCTGCCCGACGTGATCGTCTATCCGATGGGCGGAGGCACCGGGCTCATCGGGATGTGGAAAGCATTCGCGGAGCTCGAGGCGATGGGTCTCATCGGCGCCCGACGGCCGAGGATGATCGGCGTGCAGGTGGAGGGGTGCGCGCCGATCGTGCGTGCCTTCCACGCAGGAGCGCGGTTCGCGGAGCCGTGGCTCGACGCCGAAACCGACGCGGCGGGGCTGCGAGTGCCCAGCACAATCGGCGATGTTCTGATCCTCGAAGCGATCAACGTGTCGAACGGCACCGCGGTCGCCGTGCCCGAAGGCGAGCTCGCGCAGACCCAGGCATTTGCGGCGCGCCACGGCGCCGGTCTCCTGAGCCTCGAATCGGCGGCCGCCTTTGCGGCATTGCCGGCGCTGCGCCGTCAGGGATCCCTCGAACCGATGGACACGGTGGTCGTGTTCGACACCGGTGCCGGGTTCAAATCGACGTTGCCGGAACTGCCGCGCGTGCCAACCGTCGGCGCCGGCGACGCGGACTGGGACGCGCTCCTCGCTGGTCAGGCTCCCGGTTTGTCGATCACGTCGAAGAGGTTTCCCTCCGGATCCTCGAGCGTGACGAAGTCTTCACCCGGTGATGCATCGCGCCGGTAGCGCGTCGCACCGAGCTCGAGCAGCCGGCGTATCTCATCCGTTTGATCGGCGGTGTACAGATCGAGGTGGAGGCGATTCTTGCCGGTGCGGGGCTCGGGGACTCGCTGCAGCGAGATGTTGACGTGCTCGTCGCGCGGATCGCGAAGGACGGCCCACCCTTCCTCGGGTGGCTCCCTCGGAACATACCGGAGCGCCGCCTGCCAGAAGGCGAGCATGCGTTGAAAGTCGTTGCAGTCGATCACGACGGATCCGACGTACATCGCGAACCTCCATCTGGGTTGAGCACGATCCGCGCCACTCGGTGAGTCAGCAGGTGACGTGCAGGATGGCGTTGGTGTGTTTGGGATCGGTCGCGAGCATGACGATCGCCTGCTCCGTAGGTACCGTCACCAGGTCGATGTGACGGCGACGCGCCTCAGCTTTGACATCGTCCATCACGGGGAGCAGGCCGGCCGCGCCGGTGCCGATCACCAACCGGCGGCAGTTCCACGGGATCTCCTCGTCGGTCGACAGTGGCGTGTGGCCGAACGTCGCGCGATGCCGTTTCGAGAGCTCCTTGTGGCGCTTGCGAACCTTGCCGCCCGCGATGACCACGTCGTGCGTGTATCCGTGCCCGTCGATGTCCACCGACCCGAATGAGAAGTTCTCGATACGCACGGTCAGTGGCCGCTCCATGACGGAATCGGTTTCGGGGAGAGGATTCCGGCCGGAGATGGTGGTGACCAATAGCCCTGTTGTGCTCATCGCTCTCGATCGACCATGGGTGTGGAGCCTTGAATCAGCGCAGCGTTGTCGAGAAGGAGTGAATCATGCGCGCGGTCATTGTGTATGAGTCGCTGTTCGGGAATACGAAGATGCTCTCCGAGGCGATCGCGACGGCGCTGCGGGCCCAGTACGAGGTCGTCGTCATCAGCGCATCGGACGCCAACCTCGAGTATCTCGCGCAGGCGGATCTCATCGTGCTGGGTGCTCCGACCCATGCGCATGGGATGTCGCACCCGGGGACGAGACGGGGCACGGCGAACCAGGGAGTTCCATCGGAGGTGGCGATGGCGCCGGGGATGCGGGAATTGCTTGGGAAGTTGGTCGCCACCAACGACTGCGCTGCGGTCGCGTTCGACACGCGCGTGCGCGGACCGCGCTGGTTGACGGGATCCGCATCGCGCGGCATCGCCGGCCGGCTCCGGAGTGCCGGATTCCGCGTGCTGGTGCCACCCGAGAGCTTCCTCGTCACGGGCACGCGCGGACCCCTCGCGCGGGGCGAGGTGGAGCGGGCCGGCCGGTGGGGGGAAAGGCTCGCCGAGCGCGCGAACGACACGCACCCGCGCGCGACTGCCGCCTGAACCGCTCCGCCGCCGGCGTCAGCAACCCCACGGCGCTCGACACCGCTACTTCACACCCTGAATGAGGGCGCGCACCGCATCGACCACCAGCTGCACAGCGATCGCGGAGAGGAGGAGTGCGAGCACCCTCGTGAGGAAGTCGAGAACCGCCGGCCTGAGCACGTGAGCGAGCATCCCGGCGAGCAGCAGGATGACCGCGACTGTCACCACCACGGCGACGACGCCGAGTGCGACCCCGAGGTGGCCGCCGGCGCCGGTCTCGCGGTTCGAGAGCACCATGACCGCGGCGATGGCCCCGGGCCCCGCGAGCAACGGCGTCGCGAGCGGCACGAGCACGATGTTGACCCTGGCGTCCACCAGAGTCGTGTGGCCACGAAACATCTCGAGCGCCACGAGCAGGAGCAGGAGACCGCCGGCGATCGCGAGGCTCTGAATCGAGACGTTGAGGTAGTCGAGAAGAAGCCGCCCGAAGAGCGCGAAGATGCCGATGAGCAGGCCCGCGACCGCGGCTGACTGGATCGCCGCCCAGCGGCGCTCGGAGGGCGTGCGGTTGGCGGTGAGCGCGACGAACACCGGCACCGTGCCCAACGGGTCGACGATCACGAAGAGCGTCACGAACGTCTCCGTGAACGCCAGCCAGTTCATCGGCGGAAGCGTACGGCTTCCCGGAGGGCGGCGACGCGCGCTGTCCACCCCCCGGGAGCTCAGCGTGGATGACTCACTTGACGACGAGGACAGGACACGGAGCGAGCCGCAACAGCCGTCTCGAAACGCCCCCGAAGAGCAGCCCGAACAGCCTGCGGCTTCGCTCCTTTCTGGTCACGATCAGATCTGCGTTGCGCGTCCTCGCCAGCTGGGTGATGACGCCCGCGAGGTCGTCGGACGATGCGACGAACTCCACATCCGCCCGCAGACCGGCATCACGCAGGCTTTCGACCTGGCGCCGGACGTTGGCCTTCAGCTCGTCCTCGCAGGGGTGCAGCGAGTGCGCCGCCATCCGCCCGCGGAGGATCTCGTCGACATGTGCGACCAGGATGCGCGCTCCGGTGACACGCGCGATGGCTCGTGCGGACGCCAGCTGACTCTCTGCCGCTGCCGAGCCGTCCGAGGGGACAACGATCGTGGAGACCATCCAGTTCATGGCACTGCCCTCACCATCAAAACAGGTTCGCTGGTGATGATGATACGGGCACCGTACGTCACCTGTCAAACGCAATGGCTGGTGATGAACGAAGCGAGGCGGGACCGACGCGTTGCGGATGTATCCTTCGGCCCGTGTGCAGGAGCGCCCGCGTTCAGCGGAGCCCCCACCGCGGCGTGCGCCGGTGGATCGCATGCGGCGGCCCTGAAGGGATGGGGCGGTGAGCGCGACCGACGTCGACCGCTGGCAGTTCGGCATCACCACGCTGTATCACTACATCTTCGTCCCGCTGACGCTCGGCCTCTCGATCCTCGTCGCGGCGATGGAGACGGTCTACGTGCGCACCAAGGACCCGACGTGGCGGCGCATGACCATGTTCTGGGGGCGGATCTTCGTGATCAACGTCGCGATGGGCGTGGTGACCGGCATCGTGCAGGAGTTCCAGTTCGGCATGAACTGGTCGGTGTACTCCGCGTACGTCGGCGACATCTTCGGCGCGCCGCTGGCGATGGAGGCACTGCTCGCCTTCTTCCTCGAGTCGACGTTTCTCGGCGTGTGGATATTCGGCTGGGATCGTCTCTCGGCGCGCCTCCATCTCGTGACGATATGGCTGGTGGCCGGCGGCAGCTGGCTGTCCGCGACGTTCATCCTCGCCGCCAACGCCTGGATGCAGCACCCCGTCGGATACGTGTTCAACGCGGCCACCGGCCGGGCGGAGCTGCACGACATCGGCGCCGTGCTCTCGAACCCTGTCTTTCTCGTCACCTTCCCGCACACCATCCTCGCCGCGTTGCTCACCGCGGGCGCGCTGCTGCTTGGGGTCGGGCTTTGGCATCTCGCGCGCAACCATGAGGTCGCGGTGTTCCGGCCCACAGCACGAATCGGCGCGGTGCTCAGCATCGCAGGCGCTGCCGCGGTCGGACTGACGGGTCACGCGCAGGCGCAGGTGATGACGAATGTGCAGCCGATGAAGATGGCCGCTGCGGAGGCGTTGTTCGACGGCGGCAACAGCGTGGGCTTCTCGCTCTTCGCCATCGGGGACGTCGCGCACGGGCGAGACTCGTTCAACATCACCGTTCCCGACATGCTGAGCGTGCTCGCCACCAACAGCCTCAACGGCCACGTCTCGGGCATCAACGACCTGCAGGCCGAGTACAACGCGAACTACGGACGGGGCGACTACGCGCCCAACATCGCGGTGACGTACTGGACGTTCCGGCTGATGGTCGGAGTCGCGCTCCTCTCCGGGCTTGTCGGCCTGCTGGCCTGCTTCTTCTGGCGACGAGGCACGCTGGGCCGGCAGCGATGGTTCACGCGAGTTGCGCTGGCGGCGATCGTGCTGCCGCTCATCGGCAACTTCACCGGATGGATCTTCACCGAGATGGGCCGGCAGCCCTGGGTGGTCTTCGGGCTACTCAGGACGGCGAATGCATCATCGCCCTCGGTGGACGCCATCTCGGCGTGGGTCACGCTCATCGGGTTCACGGCGCTGTACGGTGCGCTCGCGGTGGTGACGTTCCGCCTCGTGCTGCGCCATGTCCGCGATGTTCCAGGGGACGTCCACGGCGGTCCCGAGGACGATTCCGCGACGACGGTCGCACCGGCGTACTGAGATGGAGATGCGATGACGTCGCCGTCAGGGCTGCAGCTCCTCTGGTTCGGCCTGATCATCGTCCTGTGGGTGGGATACTTCCTGCTCGAGGGCTTCGATTTCGGCGTCGTCATCCTCTCGCCGTTCATCGGAAGAGACGACGTGGAGCGGCGCATGGTGCTGGGCACCATCGGCCCGGTGTGGGACGGCAACGAGGTATGGCTGCTCACCGCGGGTGGCGCCACGTTCGCCGCATTCCCGCTCTGGTACGCCACGCTGTTCAGCGGGTTCTACCTGGCGCTGTTCCTGATCCTTGTGGCGCTCATCGTGCGTGGCGTAGGCTTCGAGTTCCGCCACCAGCGCGAGGACGCGAGGTGGCGCACCATGTGGGACTGGCTGCTCTTCGCGGGCAGCCTGGTGCCGGCGCTCCTGTGGGGCGTTGCGTTCGCGGACATCCTTCAGGGCGTGCCGATCAACGCGCACCATATCTACACCGGCACGCTGCTCGATCTCCTCAACGTGTACTCGCTGCTCGGCGGCGTGACGTCGGCGGGCCTGTTCACCCTGTATGGAGCCATATTCCTTTCACTCAAGCTGACCGGTCCACCGGCGGAGCGCGCGCATGCGGTGGCGCAGCGTCTGGCGCTGCCGGTGACAGCGGTCGTGTTCGCGTTTCTCGCATACACCCTCGTCAACGCGATCAACGCGACGAACACGGGCGTCGTGCCGGGGCCGCTGCCCATCCTCGCGGTCGTCCTCGTCGGGCTCACGCCCGTCCTCATCGGCAACCGCCTCTACGGATGGGCGTTCACGTTCGTGGGCGGCTCGATCGCACTCGTGGTGCTCACGCTGTTCCTCAACCTCTACCCGCGTGTCCTCGTGTCCAGCACCAGCAGCGCGTTCAGCCTGACGATCACGCAGTCCTCGTCGACGCCGTACACGCTCACCGTGATGACCATCGTTGCCGCGATCTTCGTCCCCGTCGTGCTCCTGTACACGGCGTGGACGTACTGGGTGTTCCGCCAGCGCCTGACGCGTGACCAGTTCGAGCTGCCCAGGATGCTGCAGAAGAAGCCGATCGCACCCACCCCCAAGGAGAGTTGAGCAGGTTCGCTCTCCGCCTCCTCGCCGGGACATCCGCCCGGCGCGGCGTCATCGTGTCCGCGGCATGCGCCTCGCTGCAGAGCGCGTGCGTCGTGATCGGCGCCGCCGCGCTCGCGACCGCCATCAGCGGCGTCTTCGAGCATGGTGACGACCTGGCACGGGAGGCGGCCCCGGTCGCGGTCTTCGGCGCCGCGCTGGCGCTTCGCTCCCTTCTCGTCTGGCTCGCGGAAGCGAGCGGGCACGTCGCGGCCGCAGGCGCGGTCGACGACATGCGCCGCACGGGAATCCGGCGGGGATTGTCGCAGGACGGCACGCGATCGGACGTGCCGGCGGGGGAGATGACCGCCCTGCTGACCAGTGGCGTTGATCAGCTCGATCACTACTTCGGCCGGTACCTCCCGCAGCTCGCCACGGCATTCGCGGTCCCGGTCGTCGCGGTGGCATACGTGCTGAGCGTCGACTGGCTGTCGGCGGTGATCCTCGTGCTCACGCTGCCGACGATCCCGCTCTTCGTGGCGCTGATCGGACGCTACGCCGAGCAGCGCACGCGACGTCGCTGGGAGACCTTCGCGCGCCTCGGCGCGCATTTCCTCGACGTCCTCCAGGGACTGCCGACGCTGCGGATCTTCGGCCGCGGTCCCGCGCAGGTGCAGCGCATCCGTGACATCTCCGAACGGCTCCGCGCCACCACGATGGCGACGCTGCGCGTTGCCTTCGTCTCCGCCTTCGCGCTCGAGCTGCTCTCCAGCCTCGGGGTGGCGCTGCTCGCCGTGACGATCGCCCTTCGCCTCGTCGGGGGTTCGCTCGATCTGCGCAGCGGCCTCACGGTGCTCATCCTGGCGCCCGAGGTCTACCTGCCGCTGCGCACGCTCGGCGCGTCGTATCACAGCAGCATGGAGGGTCTTGCGGCCGCCCGGCAGCTCATGGAGACCGCGCCGCGCGTGCAGGAAGGCGGGACTGCGACGCCCGCGAGGATCGCAACATCCGCAATACGACTGCAGGACGTGAGCTTCGTGCACCCGGGGCGGAGCACGGGTATCCGCGACCTCACCTTCGACGTCGCGCGTGGTCGACGCGTCGTCCTCTGCGGTCCGAGCGGCGCCGGCAAGAGCACGGTGCTCGCACTCGTGCTCGGCCATCTGCGTCCCGATCGTGGTGTCGTGGCGACCGATGGCGGCGACATCGTCTGGCTTCCCCAGCATCCACATCTGTTCTCCGGGACGATCGCGGACAACGTCACTCTCGGTGACCACCGCTGGTCGGACGCCGCCGTCAGCGCGGCGCTCGCCACCGCCGGCGCGACATTCGTCGAATCCCTGCCGTCAGGTCTGGACACATGCGTCGGCGATCGCGGTCTCACCCTCAGTGGCGGGCAGCGACAGCGCATCGCGCTCGCGCGCGTGCTCGTGCGCGCCGCGCCGACGCTGCTCCTCGACGAGCCCCTCGCCAACCTCGACAATGCCCGGCGCGCCCAGGTGAGTGCTTCGATCGAACGCGCGACTCGCGGCCGCACCGTGGTCATCGCGGCACATGCGATCGAACAGTTCGCCTGGGCCGATGCGGTGATCACACTGCCGTCCGCCGGAGCCGAGGCGCCGGCCGAGCCCGTGATCGAAGCGGTGGGATCGTGACCGGCTCGACGCGAGCGCTGCTCGCTCGAGCCGTGCCGAGGATTCCACGGCTCGCGCGGGGCGCGCTGCTGTCCCTGCTCACGATTGCCGCGGGCGTCGCGCTCCTCGCGGTCTCCGGGTACCTCATCCAGCAGGCGAGCCTCCGGCCGCCGATCCTCTCGCTCGACGTCGCCGCGGTCGGTGTCCGCCTGTTCAGCCTCCTGCGCGCGACGGGTCGGTACTTCGATCGCCTAGCGACTCACGACGCAGTCCTCCGGCTTCTCGCGGACACCAGGGTCGAGGTCTACGAGGCCATGGAGCCGCGCACCCCGGGCGCATACGACCAGGATCGGATCGGCGACCTCATGCGCAACGTCACCGCCGACGTCGACTCGCTCCAGGACTTCTACGCGCGTGGGCTGCTGCCGCCCGCCGTCGCGGCGATCGCGCTTCTGGCGGGCGCCTTCGTTGCCGGCCTTGCGACGGCCTCGCTCGGCGTCACGCTCTTCGCGGTCGCCCTCACGGGTGCGCTCGCGGTGGTGCTCGGAGCGGCACTGTCTGCTCGAGGAGCCGCGGGCCGCCTGGCGGTGCTCAGCGGCGCGCTGGCGGCCGACATCGCTGACGCCCTGCTGGGGCGGAGGGATCTCGAGGGCGCCGGTGCCCTCGACGCGCGGATTGCCGCCATCGAGGCACGGAGCGGTGCCGTCCGGCGCGAGCAGGAGCGACTCGCCTGGTCGAGAGCCGCCGCCGCGGGCCTCGTTTCCCTCGCGTCCGCCGCCACCGTGTTCGCGGTGCTCATCGCGGGCATCATGGCCGTCGCTGCCGGGCTCGTCCCCGCGATCACGGTCGGTGTCGTCGCGATCGGCGCGATGGCGGTCGGCGAGCCGATTGCCATGCTTCCCGCAGCGGTCGACGGCTTCCGCTCGGGGCATGCGGCGACCGAACGCCTGGCGGCGGTCACGACACGGCCACTGCCGGTCGCCGAGCCGATCGATCCCGTGGCCGCGCCTGAGGGCAGCCGCGTCGAGCTGCGCGGGATCACCATGCGCTACGCGGCCGGAGGCCGGACGGCACTGAGCGGGGTGTCACTCGTCCTCGAACCGGGACGGAGCGTCGGCATCCGGGGAGCGAGCGGTGCTGGCAAGTCCACCCTCGCTGCGGTTCTGGTGCGGTTCCGGGACTTCGAGGGGGGTGAGTACCTGCTCGGCGGTATCGATGTGCACCGGCTTCTCGGGAGCGACGTGCGAAGCAGGGTGGGCCTGCTCGCGCAGGACGCGCACGTGTTCGCGACCTCGGTGCGCGAGAACGTCCGCCTCGCGCGCCCCGAGGCGCCCGACGCGGAGTTGACCGAGGCCGCGCGCCGCGCTCAGCTCCTCGACTGGATCGAGTCGCTCCCGCAGGGTTGGGACACGCTGGTCGGCGAGCGAGGCGCGATGATCTCCGGCGGGCAGCGCCGGCGGCTCGCGCTGGCGCGCGCGCTCCTCGCGGACTTCCCGGTCCTCGTCGTCGATGAGCCAACCGAGGCCCTCGACATCCTCACCGCACGCGACGTCATGGCCGACATCCGCGGTGCGACCCGGGATCGCGCCCTCCTCGTGTTCAGCCACCGCGCGAGCGACATGACCGGATTGGATGCGATCTACACGATGCGCGGCGGCGTCCTGATCCCCGACGCGTCCGGTGCCGACCCAAAGAGCCCGTGACCTCGGACCATCGAATCGCCGCGCTGAACGGACCTTGGACCCATCGAGATGATTGCGATAGCCCCTGTTCCATTCCGGTCCGCGAGGCCCAAACTCCGAGTAGAAGATCTCACGGACACATGAGGACGCTCCGATGGCATGGCTTCGCTGGCAACGGCACAAGGCAAACAAGGCCGAGGATCGAGCGATCCGGACGTACCTGGAACGCCGCGATGCTCACCGTGCGCTCTGCGACGTCATCATCGATGCGCACCGGCTCGCCGAGGCGCACTGGCGGCTCGACGAGGTCCTCGAGCACACCCCTCCCACCGCTCACTAGTCAGCGCCTCGCTGCGTCTGGACGCAGCACCGCCGGAAGTCCGGACTAGGTGAGCCACCGGTACCGCGGGTCGATGAACGGGCGCACCGCGCGGCCCTCGCCGGCCATGATCCAGAGGTAGTAGACGCGGTATCCCGGCGCGGCCGCGACCGGGTGGAAGCCGGCCGTGATCGCCGCGGCATCGCCGTCGCGCACGATGCGGGCCTCGGACGCGCCGGTGTCCGTGTCGTACCGCATCTGCACACCGAAGCCCTCGGCCGGCTGCACCCGGTAGTAGTAGACCTCCTCGAGCCGGACCTCGTCCCCGGCCTCGCGATCGTGCCGGTGCGGCGGGAACGACGACCAGGTTCCGGCGACCGGGTGGACGGTCTCGCCGACGATCAGACGCGATGCGACATCGTCGGGGCCCAGGATGGTGCGGACGAGCCGTTGCCAGAGGTCGCGGCCGGCCATCGCCTCGGCCTGGGCTCGGGCCGCGATGATCCGCGCCTCGCCGGGTGGCAGCGGGCCGGGGTCCGCGGCGGCGATCGCGATGCGGCACCCCGCCGCGTCCCCGTCGTCGCCGGTGAGCGAAGCCCCCGCCGACGGCGGGAGGTAGACGGCATCGGCCGGCCCATCGAAGACATCCTCGCGGCCACCGGCAACCCCGAGTTCGCGATCTCCGCTGACGACCTTCACCCGTCCCGCAAGCAGCACCAGCACGCGTTCACGTCCGGGCTCGAGATGGAGCACCTCGCCGGGCGGCACCTCCGCGACGTCGAGCGAGATGTGGGCGGTCTCACGTCCGGCTCGAATCAGCGATGTGACAGACGCGGTCATCGCGGCGTCGCGATCGCCTCCTCGACCCCGCGCGCACCGCCCATCAGACGTTGCGCGGGAAGCCGAGGTCGACGGTGCTCGTGCTCGGATCCGGCCAGCGCGCGGTGACCACCTTGGTGCGCGTGTAGAAGTGGATGCCGTCGGGCCCGTACATGTGCGTATCGCCGAAGAGCGAGGCCTTCCAGCCTCCGAAGCTGTAGTACGCGACCGGCACCGGGATGGGGACGTTCACGCCGACCATGCCCACCTGCACGTCGAACTGGAACTGACGCGCGGCGCCGCCGTCGCGCGTGAAGATGGCGACCCCGTTGCCGTACTGGTTGTCGTTGACCAACCGCACCGCGTCGTCGTAGGTGTCGACGCGCACGACGGACAGTACGGGGCCGAAGATCTCGTCGTCGTACACCCTGGTTCCGGGGTGCACGCGATCGACGAGCGACGGAGCAAGGAAGAATCCGGGACCCTCCGGCGTGGCCGTCCGGCCGTCGACGACCACCTCGGAGCCGCCCAGCGCTGCCGCGTCGAGATACGACGCGACCCTGTCGCGGTGCTCGCGGGTGACGAGCGGACCCATCTCCGAAGCCGGATCCGTGCCCGGCCCCACCCTGACCCTTGGGATGCGCTCGGCGATCGCCGCGACGAGGCGGTCACCGATGCCCCCGACGGCCACCACGGCGGACACCGCCATGCACCGCTCTCCCGCCGAACCGTAGCCGGCGGACACCGCGGCATCGGCGGCCATGTCGAGGTCGGCGTCGGGCAGCACCACCATGTGGTTCTTTGCGCCGCCGAGTGCCTGCACGCGCTTGCCGTTGCGCGTGCCGGTCTCATAGATGTGCCGCGCGACCGGCGTCGAGCCGACGAACGAGATCGCCGCGACATCAGGGTGGTCGAGCAGACGGTTGACGGCGTCGCGCGTGCCCTGGATGACGGAGAAGACGCCATCCGGCAAACCCGCCTGCTGCCAGAGCTCGGCGAAGAAGAGCGACGGCGACGGGTCCTTCTCGCTCGGCTTGAGGATGAAGGCGTTGCCGCACGCGATCGCGTTGGCGAACATCCACATCGGCACCATCGCGGGGAAGTTGAACGGCGTGATCCCCGCGACGACGCCGAGCGGCTGGCGGATGGAGTAGACGTCCACGCCGCGCGACGGCTGCTCAGAGAAACCGCCCTTGAGCAGATGCGGGACGCCGCAAGCGAATTCGACGTTCTCGATGCCGCGCGCCACCTCGCCGAGCGCATCCGGCAACACCTTGCCGTGCTCGGCGGTGATCAACGCCGCGATATCGCCGCGGTGCCGGTCGATGAGGTCGCGAAACGCGAACAGCACCGTGGTCCGCTGTGCGAGCGAGCTGGATCGCCACATGCGGAACGCACCCGATGCCGCCTCGACGGCTGCATCGACCTCTGCAGCCGATGCGAGGTCCGCGGCGCCGGTCTGCTCGCCCGTCGCGGGGTTGTAGACGGGCGAGCGCCGACCCGACGTGCCCGCGACAACCTTCCCGTCGATCCAATGGCTGAGCGTCTTCATGGCCGCAATTGTCGACTGTGGGATTGCACGCTCGTCACGGCCGGTCAGGATTGGGCAGCAGCGCGTCACGGACGAGCGCGTTGAGGTCGCCGCATGCCGCGGCGAACTGGCGCAGCGTGCGACGGGTGGGACCGAAATCGTCGAATTCGTCGACGGCGAGCCCGTCTTCCGACATCGCGCGGAGGAAGTCGGGGAAATGGGACATCAGCGTCTCGACCATGTCGGCCCTGACGGGGATGTCGATGCGCGGGACGACCTCGATGTCGCTTGCGTTGATGCGGCGCAGCCAGGCGTACGGAGGCGATATCACCGCGTCCGCACCGATGAGCTCGCTCCAGTGCATGTGGTTGCGGAATGCGGCGCACAGCAGCCTGAGACGGTATCGACGCTCACGGAAGACCTGATAGGCCTTCTTGAACACCGCCACCCCCGACCACTCCAGGTACCCCGGGTCGACTGCGATGCCGTCGCGCTCCATGGTCACCTTCAGCCAGTCGTCGAGCCTGCCGACCATGATCGTGCACACCGGCCCCATCGCCGCGACGTCCATCCCCTCCTGCTCTCGGCGTCGCAGGCCGCGTTCGACGGCCTCGGCCACCGCGATGCACTGCGCGACGGTGAAGGAGACCGTCGCGTTGATGCTGATCCCGCGGTACGTCGCCTCCTCGATCGCGGGAATGCCGGCGCGCGTCACCGGAATCTTCACGATCATGTTCGGGGCGAGACGGCTGAACACCTCTGCCTGCTCGACGATGGCATCGCTGTCGCGGTAGCGGCGCGGATCCGTCTGGATCGACAGTCGTCCGTTGCGACCGTGATCGGCCTCGAAGGCGGGTTCGAGCAGCCGCGCGGCGCGCACCGACAGCTCCTCGACGAGTCGCCATGCGATCGCCTCCTCCGTGGCAAACGGCATTTGATGGACGAGGTCATCGAGCCGCGGACCCCACGTGGCGAGGTCACCCCTGATCACCGACAGCGCGATCACGGGGTTGCAGGTGGCCCCGACCGCGCCGTGCTCGATCGCGTACGAGAGCTCGTCGATGGCGGCGGAGTCGTTCCACAGGCACGTGGGGGTCGTCTGCGTCATCTCATGGAGTGGACTCCGATAGCTGACGCGCGATGTGGCTGTGGTCATGGCGACCTCTTGTGGTGACCGATCGACCGTAGGGTACGCCACGGCGGTGGAGGCTTCGACTGATGCGGGTCAGGGAGTGTCCGGTCGAGCCGCGCGGCGCAGCCCCACGACCTGCTCGCGGTTATAGAGCAGGGCAATCCCGAGCCCGATCAGCGCCATCAGGATGTCGTTGACGATCCTGTAGAGGAGGGCTCCGGTCGCCGCCGCAGCCGGCGCCACACCCTGGAGCGCCATGGCCCCGGTCATCATGCCTTCGTACGCGCCGAGGGCGCCCGGGATGACCGTGAGGTTGGTGACGACCTGGCTCGCGGAGTACGTGAACGCCACGTGGGGGATGTCCGTGCCGGCCGCATGGACCGCACCGAGCGCGAGCGCGAACAGCGCGATCGACAGCGTCGCCGCGACGGCATCCAGCGCGACGACCGGAACCAGCGTTCGCGCGTTGACGAGGCTACGGAACGTCGGGCCGAGCACCTCGAGCTCCGGCCGGAACCGGCGGAACGGCCGCAGCGTCGCCACCCGCCCCGCAAGCGTCGCATAGACACGCGGTGAGAGCAGGATCGCGAAGATCACGATCTGGGGAACGAGCGATACCGCCAGAGGAATCGAGAGGATCGGGGTCCCGGTGACGACGGGGACCATCGCGAAGGTCAGCACGAAGAGATACACGAGATCATCGAAAACGACCGTGGCGGTGAGCACGCCCGTGTCGCGACCCGCGCCGCTGTCCGCCTTCACGAGGGGCACTCGCCACAGATCGCCACCCGGAAGGAACACGAAGGTCTGGCTGACCAGGTTGACCCTGATGGCCTCGCGCAGGCCGACCGCCTGCCGCGCGCCGCGCAGGACGGCGAACCACGTGCCTCCGCGCACGCAATAGAGCAGCAGGACAACGGGCAGCATCACGACGAGCAGCCACGGGTCCGCCGCGCTCAGCGCGTGAGCGACGCTCGCCGGGTTGACCGCGATGACGAGACCGGCGACAGCCGCGACGCCGAGCAGCGTGATCCAGTGGCCACGCAACTCCACCCAGAGGCGGCGGGGGAGGTGCATCAGGAACGGGGCTGGTTGATTGCGGCGAGGAGGCGGTCGACGTGGTCGCTCATGATCCCGTCGACCCCCCGACGGATTAGCCTGCGCATCAGCCAAGTGTGCTGCACGCCCCAGCCGAAGAGCAGGATTCCCTCGCTGTGGCAGGCGGACACGACCGCCGGCGCGCAGTATCGATGGTGAAGGTTCAGGACCTCGATCCCGAGAGCGGACAACCGCCGAACGTGCGACAGGGGGTCACCCCGATGCCGGCGCCAGCGGCTGTCCGAGTGGACCAGATGGATGCCCGGGTGCAGCGCGCGCCAGGACGCCAGCTCTTCGAGATTCGTGCTGCAGAGCCACATCCGTTCTGGCGCGCCCGGGCCGGCCGCGGTCGCCACCGCCACCAGTGGACCCGCGGCGGCGGGATCCAGCACGTCGATGGCGATGTCGAACCCCGTGCCGCACGTGCGGTACAGCGCTGCCAGCGACGGCACCTCGTGGGGCAGATCGCCGCTCTGCAGGGAGGCGATCGGTTTCCTGCCGGACGGCGTGCGCAGCAGCCCCGCGTGGCAGAGGACGGGGACCCCGTCGGCCGCCAACCATGCGTCGGTTTCCACACCACGGATGCCCATGG
The DNA here is from genome assembly GCA_963848445.1 of Candidatus Dormiibacterota bacterium. Lineage (GTDB taxonomy): Bacteria > Chloroflexota > Dormibacteria > Aeolococcales > Aeolococcaceae > Palsa-851. The sequence goes on along the minus strand of CAWKDT010000001.1, from coordinate 699,439 downwards.
CGAGCGCGTGACCGAAGGCCTCGATGGTGTTCTCCTGTCGGTGAGCCATCCCGCCCCGATGCGCAAACGCGCGAATCGAGGGCGGTGACCACGTGCGGGTAGGGCTCTCCGCCATCTACGCTGCCCGAGCAAACTCCGAGTCCCGGGGCGACCGGGGCATCTGTGTGCGCTTGAGATGGTTGGACCAGGTGCGGACGGCCGCGTAGGCGATGAATCCCAGTGCCATGCCGGCGAGCGTGTCGACCAGGTAGTGCTCGCCCAGGTACATGGTGGCGAAGGCCATCGTCGCGGGATAGAGCAGCCACCACCATGCGCGACCAGGCCGCCAGCCACGTATGCCGATGACCGTCGCGGCGATCAGCGACGGCACCGCCACGTGCAATGCGGGCATCGCACCGTAGGGCGCTGGATCCGCGCCCGCGTACGACCGCCCGATGCCGCCGAGGGAGTTGAGCAGGCTGACGGTGATCCGATCGACGCTGGGAAGCAGTCCGTCCCGGGCGGCCAGCCAGGGCGGCGTCTCCGGGTAGATGACGTGGATGAGGAAGCCCACCGCCATCATCACGATGTACGCGGTCACGAAGCGGCTGAAGTGCGCGCGATGCCGGAACCACAACCAGATCCCGGTGACCAGCGGCGCGGCGAAGAAGGTGAGGTACACGATCGCGAGCGGGACGTCCAACCATGGGAAGGCGACGCGCACGTGCTGCTGCAACCACACGGCTGCGACGTTGCCACCAAGGATCGCGCGTTCCATGAGGATCGGCGCCATCGTGTGGGCCGCCTGAGTGTGCTTCTCCACCATGGTGCCGACATCGGAGAACATCACGGCGACGGCGATGAACGGGAGGAAGTCCCAGACGAACGCGCGCGCCGGCGCGAAGATCGCGAGCAGCACCAGTACGATGAGCAGCGCGTGATCGGAGGTCACGCCGACCGCGTGCACGAGCATGAAGACGGTCGAGACGACCGCGTAGGCGATGAGCACGCCATAGACGATCGGGTGCCGCTGGATCCCGCGCAGCTTCGTGGGCGCCGGCGCCCCTGTTGCCCGGTGACCCGCGCCGCCTCCGTTGGCTCTCACGGCGGCCATACCGTGAGGCTAGCGGGGGCGTACGCAACCTTGCAGAGGCAAATGTCCTGAACCCTGCCCGCGATTGACCCTCGCGCTAAATGGCGACGGTCTGCTTGAGCCTCGCGGAGCTCCGGCGATGAGCGCGAAAGAAGAGGGTGGCTCCGACGAGCGCGAAGGGCACCAGCTGGAGGTCGACGAGCAGTGCCAGGGCGCCGGCCCGCGCCGGGCTCTCGCCGAGGTGAACGAGCAACCCGATGAGCACTCCCTCACGCAGCCCGATGCCGTTGATTGCGACGGGCGCGAGAGTTGCGATCAACGAGATGGGCACGGCGACGGCGAAGATGCTCGGCGGTTGATGCACGCCGACGGCGGCGGCGAACGTCTGGAGCGCGAAGATGTTGAGCAACCAGCCCGCAGAGGCGAGACCGACACAACCAAGCAGCGCTCCGGGTGTCTCGCGGAAGCGCGCCAGCGCCTCGGTGATCGGTGTGACGGCGTGGGCCGCAGCCAGGACCAGCCGCCGCTCGCTCGCGTGGAGCGCGCGGGTCACGCGGTGCGCACCGAGCGCCAGCCACCATGTGCTCAGCATCACGGCCAGGTACACGGCGGCGGCGATGATGATCGGCACCCCGAAGTCGACCTTCGCGATCACCGCGCCGGCGAATCCAAGCATGGCCATGCTCAAACCGCCGGCCATGCGCGTCGCTGCCACCGATGCGAGCCCGCGCCCGTGCCCGATGACCCCGCTGACGCCGGCGGCGCGAGTTGCGTCGCCCCCGGCGCCGCTTGGGGTGACGTGACCGACGAAGATCCCCTGGAGGTACCAGGAGGCCATGCGGGGGAAGCCCACCGAGGCGCCGGTGGCTCGCGTCACCACCCCCCAGGCGCCGACCGCGCAGGCCAGGCCGAGACCCGTGAGGCCCACCCCGAGCAGCTCGAGGCGGGCGTCCGCGTGTCCAAGGACCGCCGCAGCCTGACCGAGATTGATGCCATGAACGAGCAAGATCAGTCCGACGGCCGTTCCTGTCAGCCGCAGCGCGCGCGAGCGTGCCGCGGCCCGAATCCAGCGCATACCCGGCTGATTATCGATTGTGGAGGCCTTGGCGCGGAGTCGCGATCGTGCGACGGTCAGCGGTGGGCCTGCGCCGGCGCCGAGCCGACGAGGTCGGGGCTCTGTGCAGAGGCTTGCCGCTGCCAGGTCCCGGAATGCTGTCGCCGGCGGACGTAGATGAGGCACGGCAGCCCGATCAGGGCCATGAGGACATCGTTGTAGCCTCGAAAGAGGAGCGCGGCGCCCGCGCCGGCGGCCGCCGGGATGCCGTAGGTCAGCATGATCACGGTGAGCAGCCCTTCGAACGCGCCGATGCCGAGCGGCAGGAAGCTGATCGCCGCGAACGTGTAGCTCACCCCGAGCACGAAGACCGCCGCGATGTAGCTGACCTTCAGGCCGATCGCGTCGAGCGCGAGATAGAAGAGGAGAAACGTCGCCAGCGCTGCGATCACCTGGAAGAACACCACCGGAAGGAGCGTCCGGATGTTGCAGAGACGGAGGAATGCGGGGCGGATCTCGTGCAGCTGCTGGTCGAACCGGCGAAAGAAGGGCACGGTCTCGACGACGCGAACAGCCCACTGGTAGGCGGGGTTCCAGAGCAGGATGACGAACACCGCGACGAACCCGAGGATCATCGCGATCATGAGCAGGGCGACATTGGGCCGCTGAACGATCTGCGGCAGCGCTCCAAGGCTCATCAGGAACATGTAGACCAGCTCCTGCAGCGCCACCGTCGCGGTGATCGCGCCGACGCCCTCATCGTGATCGGCGGACCGCACCATCGCCACACGTGTCAGATCACCGAGCGGGAGAAAGACCATCACCTGGCCCGCGACCTCGATGAGCTGGGTGTCGCGGAAACGGATGTGCTCGCCGACGCCTCGCAACGCGAACCACCAGGCGACGCCATGGAAGAGGTACACCGCGACGACCACCGGAATCATGAGCAGCGCAATCTGCCACCGGATCTGGCTGAAGACGTGGCCCAGGCGGGGCGGGTCGACACCGATGACCAGCGCCGCGAGACCGACGGCGGCAAGGAGTTCGGCCCAATATCGGCGCAGGACCTTGCGGGCGGCTCTGAGGATGGGCACCGCTCACTCATGCTACCCGCAATGCCGCGCGGCGAATCCGGCCGGGCGCCGGTTCAATCCACCGGCAGCACCGCCCGATAGAGTTGGTCGATGGCCTCGCCGCTCCCGCCGTTGGAGCCCACGGAATCGCCCGAGTCTCAGCCCGTCCCACCGGTGCGGGTTGCGTGGTTCGGACACTCACGCAGCCGCCACGGCAACGGCCTCGCCGCCTACAGCCGGCAGACCGTGGCTGCGCTTCGCACGCGTGGTGTCGAGGTGCTCTTCTTCGCCCATCGCGAGGATCGCACCACGGTCCGTGACCGCGATGACGTGCAGCTGCGCGCGGTCCATTTCAAGACGGTCACGGTGTCACTGCCGGGATCACTCGATCGAATCGCAGCCGCACTCGACGCGTTCCGCCCGGATGTGGTGCATCTCTCGGTGAGCTTCTCGATCCTCGACGGCGCGGTGGCCAGCCTTGCGAAACACCGCCACATCCCGGCGGTGGCCACGGTGCACCTCCCCTACATCGTGTCGGCGTCCACTCGAGCCCGCGTGCTTCGCGAGCTGTACCGGTTTCATGCTCGGGCCCTCACGCGCTTCGACTCGATCATCGCGCTGAGCCCGACGCAGCGGCAGCTGCTCATCGACGTGGGGTGTGCGCCGGATCGCATCGTCGTCATCCCGAACGGGGTCGACACGGAGGGCATCACCCCCGGCGTATCCCGCCTCCGCGCCGACCTCGAGGCCGAGTTCGTCGCCGTGTACCTCGGACGGCTCGATCCGGAGAAACGCGTCGCGCAGCTGGCTCGGTCGTTCCTCGAGCAGGGGTGGCCCGGCGACCATCTCCTCCTGATCGGAGGGTCGGGAACGCAGCGACGCCAGCTCAAGCGCCTGGCCGCGCGCCACCCGCAGATCAGGCTGCTCGGGATGATCGCCGACGACGAGACCCGGCTCGATCTGCTCCGAGCGGCGGACGTGTTCGTCCTGCCGTCGACCGCGGAGGGGCTATCCCTGTCGCTGCTCGAGGCGATGAGTGCCGGACGCGCGGTGGTGGCCACCGACGCCGGCGAGGATGGTGCCGCGATCGGGGATTCCGGGCTCGTGATTCCCGTGTATCCGCTCGAGCCGGCGCTGTCGACAGCGATGGTCCGCGTTCACGACGATGCCGCCCTCCGGCGCACGCTCGGACGGCGCGCGCGCGAGCGGGCCCTCACCTCGTTCAGCCTCCGCGCCAACGTGGACCGTCTCCAATCGCTGTACGCCGAGCTCCGCGGCGATACGGTCCTGGTCGGGGAGGTGGCGTCACTCGGGTCGGCGGGCGGTGCCGCGACGGCGCAGCCCATCATCGAAGCCTCGCCGATGTAGAAGCCCGGGGAGCTGCTCCCGGTGTTCTGCTCCGTCGTCTCTCTTCACAACCTGTGTGTAGCGACGTGAACCTGCCGGGAGGCTCCCCGACCACCCTGACAATCGCGGGCGGCAGCGCCATCGTCGCTCGCCGGGTCTCGGCGGCACAGAGGAGATGGTCCTCTCGAAAGCGGGACCATCGGCTCTGGCGCGGTGCCCGAGTGAGGACCACGTTCAGCGACGGACGGCGCGTCCCGAGATCTCCTGAATCGTGATGCGCACCCAGTGATCCGCTGACGAGCTCGCCCATGCCGGTATCGGTCCGTGGCGCAGCATCTCGAGCTCAGCCGGGTCGGTCACCTCGTGCGCCGTGCCGTGACAGAGGACGCTCCATCCGTCGCGATCCGCGGGCCGGCCTTCATCGACCTCGAACGCCACGTGGCTGTGGTTGCTCAGCCAGCTCAGCTTGCCGCCCTTGGCGGTGCGGAAGACGATGTCGGCGCCTCGCATGGTGAAGTTGACCGGCAGGATGATCGCGGTGCCGTCGATGACGTATCCGATGCGACCGATGTCCGACTTCTGGAGGAGTTCGAGGCATTCCTCGCGATCGAGGCTCAGCAGCTCAGGTTCACGTTGCTCAATCATCATGGTCGTCTCCGAGGATCGCGCTTCCGGCGCCGCTGGACAGGTCCCTGCGGGTACGCCCATCGTTGACCCGGAGAGGTGCGATGAGTAGTGCCGAAGGTCATGAGGCGTGCCCGCATCAGACCATCTCTGGAGAAAGCAGTGACCCACCGGAACCGTGAGTCCGATGGGTCACTGAGGAGGAGCTGGTCGCTCGGGAGGATCGGGGTCAGGCGAGCTCGGCCTCGAGCGAGGGGGCGGTCCGGGGGACGGTCCGCTCCTGGCGGCGTGCCACGAGCAGGCTGACCAGCTCGAAGACGAAGGCGCCGAGCACGGCCACGGCGGCGACGGTGAGGCCGATGGCTGCATAGAGGGCGTACTGGCCGATCTGCCACCAGCCGTAGGAGTTGAGGAGCAGGCCGCGCAGGGTGGAGCCCTTGAAGAGGGTTTCCACGGTGCCGGCGAGCTTGGCGTTGGTGGGATCCGCCTGGGCTTCAGCGCTCACCTGGGCATAGGTCTTGCCGGCGCCGATCTCGCCGAGGTGGACCTTGATGAAGTGGTCGGCGTAGGTCTCGGCCTGTGCGCCGGTGGTGAGCTGCTGGCCGGCGTAGACGCGCATGGCGGCGGCGTCGGCGGCGGGGAGGGCCTTGATGGCGGGGGAGTTGGCGGCGGGGAAGGTGATCTTCTGATCGGTGAGCTGGGTCTGGACCTGGGAGGTGGCGAAGCTGCTGCCCCAGAAGGCGAAGCCGGCGACGAAGGCGAGGATGCCGATCAAACCGACCTGGAGGACGAAGATCCGCCAGCGCAAACCTGTGGTCATGGTGGTAACTCCTTGTGGTGCCGAGGGCATCTGATGTGGTGATCCCATGCTCACCCGGAGCCCCAGGAGCGGCCCAGAGGCAGAAGCCATCAGCTTGGGGGGACCAACAGCCCATCCCAGGGGCAGCCTTTCGGCCCTCCGGTCCCGGGCTCATCGGGAGCGCTCGTTTCCGGTGTCACCTGGAACACTGCCGAAGGTCCTGTCGATCCGGTGACTGACGGCCGCAGCGCCATCGGACTCGCCGCATCACAGTTGAGCCATGACCGCCGCACACGATCGCGAGCCTGGAATGCGCACACGAGTCCTGCTGTGCGACGACCACGAGCTGGTCCGGCGTGGAGTGGCGACTCTCCTCAATGAGACCGGCGATCTCACCGTCGTCGGCGAGGCCGGATCCGCCGATGAGGCGGTCAGCCTGGCCGCCGAGCTCAACCCCGACGTGGTGATCATGGACGTCCGGATGCCGGGACGGTCGGGCATCGAGGCCTGTCGCGACATCCTCTCCCTCCGGGAGAACACCCGGGTCATCATGCTCACCTCCTACGCGGAGGATGAGGCGATGCTCAGCTCGATCATCGCCGGAGCCGCCGGCTTCTTCCTCAAGGGCATCCGCAGCGCAGAGCTGCTCACGGCGATCCGTCATGTCGCGGCCGGCGGGTCACTGATCGAGCCCGCCGCGAGGGAGCGAGCCCAGGCGCGCCTACGGGGTGAGGTGGAGCTCGCCGGACCCGGTGGCGAGCATCTCACGCATCAGGAGGCGCGGATCCTCACGCTCGTCGCGGACGGCATGACCAATCGTCAGATCTCGGAACGCCTCGGCCTTTCGGAGAAGACCGTGAAGAACTACGTCTCGAATGTGCTCGGCAAGCTCGGGCTGACCCGGCGCACGCAGGCCGCGTCGTTCGTGACGCGGAGTCCGTGGGCCGCCACCTACCCGGCGCTCAACGGTGAACGCCGCGATACCGAGAGACCCGACGCGCGTCCGAAGTCGCTCAGTGGGCCACCATCACCGGCACCTTGGCCGCGTGGATGAGCTTGTTCGAGATGCTGCCGACGAGCATGCCGGTCAGACTCGAGAGCCCCCTTCGACCCACCACGAACAGATCGACGTCATTGCCTTCGGCGCATTCGATGATCTTCCCCGCGACCTGGACCTGTCCTCCTCAATGGTGAAGACGCCCATGATGTCGGTCCTCGATCGGCACTAGCAAGGAATTCAGGTATCCGGGTCGCCGAGGGTCCTCGTCAAGGTCGCGGCGCTCATCCATGCCTCTGCGGGCCATGCCCGCATCCGCGCACGACCGGCCGACCTCCACCCGTCGGGGTTGTAGATGGCGACCAGACCGACCAGGTAGAAGCGAAGCAGCCTGGTGTGTGCGGACGGTCGCAGCGGATCGGTCTGGAAACCGATCCGCGCGAGCGCAGGCGCGACCAGCGACACGGCGTGCACGGCCGTGACGGGCCCGAGCGTCCCCATCGCGACCGATCTCGCGAGCACGGCGAGATCGGCTTGCACCGAGGCCAGCACCTGGAACGGGCTCCACGTGGAGCTCGACGACCCGGAGGCGACGGCGTGATTGGCAAGGTGCAGCTCCGCGAGGAGGTCGCCCGCACGGACCTCCGTGCCGTCGACGAGTGTGACCGAATTGCCGCGGTGCCGGCGCAGCTCGATCCCGACGACCGAGTCGCCGCGGAGCCATCGCACGCGATGACGCCACAGGTAGATGCGCTCCCACCACAACCACACCTTGAGCACGCCCGCCGCGTGACCGCTGCCGCTGCGCCCGCGCATGATCAGCCACCAGAACGGCGCCGAAAGGGGATGATGGCGGGGCCGAGCCGGTGGTGCCACCGTGTGATGGTGCGCCGATGATCGCACCTTGGCATCCGGCCCGAAGTTTGTGACGGATGGCCCTGGGGGACGGCCTCATCGAGCGTGACGATGGTTTCCCAGGAACACCATGACCATGCAGACTTCGTCCGACGATCGCGTGGCCGAAGCTCGGCCCTCGCTCACCGAACGGCAGACCCTCATGGGACCGGTGCATGAGCGCACACTCGTGCAGCTGTTCCTGCGCCAGGTGGAGCTGCGCGCCGACAAACCGGCGATGTTCCACCGTCTCGACGACCATTGGGCGCCGATCACATGGGCGGAGTACGCGGAACAAGCGCGAGCACTCGCGGCCTTCTTCTTGAGCGCCGGCCTCGGCGAGCAGGAGCACGTCGCGATCTGGTCCTTCAACCGTCCGGAGTTCATCATCACCAGCACCGCGACGATGCTTGCGGGAGGGTCCACCGCGCCCCTGTATCAGACGCTGAGCGCCGAGGAGGCGTCGTACGTGCTCCAGCACTCCGAAGCGCCGATCGCGGTGGTGGAGAACGCCGGCCTGCTCGCGAAGGTCCTCGAAGTGCGCGAACGGTTGCCCGCGCTCCGGCAGATCGTGCTCATGCGGGGTACCCCCGACGACGCCGACTCCGACATGGTCATCTCGTGGGCCGAAGCGCTGTTGCGCGGCGCCGAGGCGCTTCCGAAGGTGGCTGAGGAGCTCGACATGCGCACCGAGGCGGTGCAACCGAGTGATCTGGCGACCCTCGTCTACACGAGCGGCACCACGGGTCCGCCCAAGGCCGTGATGGCGACTCACCGCAACCTCGTTGCCGCCATCGACGCGTTGGGGCCGGCGGTGCAGCTGTCACCCGATGACCGGGTGCTCAGCTATCTGCCCCTGGCGCACATCCTCGAGCGCATCAACAGCGAGGTGCGCCTGTATTGCGCCGGGAGCCCGTTGTGGTTCGCGTCGTCACTGGCGGCGATGCCCGCGGAGGTGCGAGATCTCCGGCCGACCTGTTTCGTGGGTGTGCCGCGCGTGTGGGAGAAGATGGCGGCGACCATCAACGCGACGATCGACGACATGCCGGGCACGCGCCGGCGCCTGACGCGCTGGGCCATCGGGGTGGGCGAGCAGGTCGTCGACAGGCGGCAGCACGGCGTGCCGGTAAACGCGTGGCTCGGACTGCGGCACTCGATCGCAGATCGTCTGGTGCTGCGCCGCATTCGTGACGCAACCGGGCTGGACCAGGCGCACACGCTGATCACCGGCGCCGCGCCGATCGCGGTCCAGCTGCTTCGCTTCTTCGATGCGCTCGGCCTCGAGATCCTCGAGGGCTATGGGATGAGCGAGAACATGTCGACGACGTCGGTCAACCCGCATGGTCATCCCCGGTTCGGGTCCGTGGGCAAGGCCGTGGCGGGTGTCGAGATCGCCATCGCCGATGACGGTGAGATCCTCATGCGGGGCGATGAGGTGTTCGCCGGGTACTTCAAGGACCCCGCCGCCACCGCCGAGACGGTGGTCGACGGCTGGTTGCACACCGGAGACATCGGCGAGCTCGATGCCGACGGGTACCTCCACATCACCGACCGCAAGAAGGACCTCATCATCACCGCGGGCGGCAAGAACATCTCACCGGCCAACATCGAGGATGCGCTGCGAAGCAACCTCATCGCGAACGCGGTGGTCATCGGTGACCGCCGGCCGTACATCAGCGCTCTGCTGGCCCTCGATCTGTCCGTGCTCAAGGCCTTCGCGGCGAGGCACGGCCTCGGCGCGTCCTCCCACGAGCTCGTGAGCCACCCGCTCGTGCTCGGCGAGGTTCAGCAGTGGGTCGACGAGGTGAACCGCAATCTCGCGAACGTCGAACAGGTCCGGCGCTGGGCGTTGCTCCCATCCGAGTTCAGCGTGGGAGTCGAGCTGACACCGACATTCAAGGTCCGCCGAAAGGTCGTCGCGCAGCGGTATGCGATGCAGATCGAGGAGCTGTACGCGCCCCGAGCGGAGAGCTGAGGCTCGTGCCGCGGCGTGCGGCGTCGCGCGGCGCTCGGGAGCCGCTCAGCCCTTGACGAGCCGTCGCAGTTCCCTGGTGATGTCTCGGGCGATCGCGACCGGGTCCGGCACCAGGCCGGAGTTGGCGATCACGCCCATCTGAATCTGACCGGCGTAGGTCATGATGCTGATCCCGATGCCGAGCATCGCCGACTGCGGGACGAAGAACGTGAGACCGCGGAGCCTGCTGCCCGCGAGATAGAGCCGTTCTCCGGGACCGCGGACATTCGTCACCACCGCGGTGCCCTTGCTGCCGAAGAAGCGCACGGCCTGCCGCTGTACGGCCGCCGGCACCAGTCCGAGCGCGCCCAGGACCTCCATCGCGACGGCCGGTTGCGGTGAGTGCCGAGCAGCGTCCATCCCCTGGTGGACCGCGTCGAGACGGCTCAGCCGGTTGGCGAAGCCGACCGGGAGGTCGAGGAAGACCAGGCCGAACTGGTTGCCCAGGCGGCCGTCCGCCGCCGACGGTGGCCGGAGATCGACCGGCACGAGCGCCCGGATGCGGTCGGGGACGTCGACGCCGCGTTTGCGAATCGCGGTGCGGAGCGCACCGGTGACCGCGGCGACGAGGATGTCGTTGACGGTGAAGCCGGAAGTCTCGCGAAGCGGGCGAAGGCTCTCGAGCGGCACTGGCTCGGTCCAGGCCACTCGCTTGGTCCGGGTGAGCTCACCGCGGAGCGGGGTCGATGCGTCCGGCCACAGCGAGACCAGCCGGAGCAGTGTGTAGGCCTGGGCTCCCAGCTGTGCGAGGCCGGACATGACGGCACCGGGGTCGAGCGTGGGGAGGCGCCACGGCGCGGCCCCGTTCGATCCTGCCGCGTCCCGCCGCGAAGGGCGGAGCGATCCCTCGGCGGTCGTCGAGGTGAGGCCGAGCAGGACGTGCATGAGGGCGGTCCCGTCAGCGATGCAATGGTGGATGCGCGTGACGAGCACCGTGCCGCCCTTGTAGTTGCCGACGATGTGCGCGTCCCAGAGAGGTCGCTTCATGTCCAGGGGGCTGCTCATCAGGTCACCGACGAAGATGCGCAACTCAGCGTCGCCGCCGGGCGCCGGCAGCGCGACGCTGTGGATGTGCGCATCGAGATCGAACAGCCGATCCGGGACCCACCGCGGGGGACCGAAGGGCGAGCTCTCGATTCGCTCGACGAACCGGCCCTCGTGGAGGAGGCGGTCGCGGAATGCCGTCAGGATCTTCTCGCGATCGACCGGTGTCTCGAAGAAGCAGAGACTGCCCACCATCATCAGGTTGGTCGGCGACTCCATGTGCAGCCACGCGGTGTCCACGAGGGAGAGCCGCTCCGGCTTGAGATCCTCGCGGGTGTCTGTGTTGATGACTGATCCTCCGTTCGCTAAGCATGGCCCTCGCGTGCGCCGCGCCGCCAGTGACTGATGGCACGAGTTAGGGGTGCGAAAGTCACTCTCCGCACACAGTGAGGCCGTGGGGCGCGCAACGGAGGCGCGCCCGATCCCGGCGGTCAGACGGCGCGCGCCGGCCCTAGTGCTTCTTGATCGGAATCACGAGAACGGGACACGGGGCGATCTGCAGGAGGCGATGCGCCACGCTCCCGAGGAGCAGGCCTTTCAGCGGGCCGCTGCCCACGCTGCCGAGCACGATGAGGTCCGCGCTTGCCGTGGCGGCGGCGTCCGCGATGGCGTGTGCGGGACCGCTCGGCCCCACCTGGTACACCTCGAACTGAGCGTCGAGGCCGTCAGCCTGGAGCGTGGACACCTGGTCCTTGATCCGGGTCTGTATCTCAGGCTCCAGTGCCTGGACGTGGTGCGCACCGCCGTGCCCGGGCATCAACTCATCAACGTGCACAACGACGAGGCGGGCCTTCTGGTCGACCGCCAGATCCTTGGCGAAGGACATGGCGAGATCTCCGGCCTCGGAGCCGTCGGTGGCAACCAGGACGACCTTGAACATGTCAGTGACTCCCTCGAAAGAAGGCGAAGTGTACGCCCTGGCACATGCCGTACTACGAGGGAGAGGGCTCCGTGTGGATGGTCAAACCGTCACTCCGCACGTGAACGGTGCCGCTGACGGCGACCGCGGCGGTCACGACGAGCTCGGCGTCGCGAGGCGTGCTGACCGTCCCGGTGAGCGTGACGATGCCATCTTCGACGATGACGCGCATGCCCGGTGGTTCCACCTCAGCCGACGTCGCGGCGATGCTCGCCGTGACGTCGCGATGAATGTCCTCGTCGCTGCGCAGAAAGACCTTCAGGAGATCGGCGCGGCTCACGATGCCGACCAGCCGGCCGCCGGCGTCGACGACCGGAAGGCTCTTGACGTTGCGGGCGAGCAGCGTTCGCGCTGCCGCGGGAACGACGTCTTCCGGCGCAGCGGTCGCCACGGGCGAGGTCATCAGCTCGCCGACGACCTCGACGTTCACGCGCTTGCCCATGAAGTCCGTCTCGGAGATGATCCCGACCAGGGCGCCATCGACGCCGACGACCGGGATCGCGGCGATGCGCGACCGGGTCATCACGCGCGCCGCCTCCTTGATCGGAGTCGAGGTCGATACCGTGACGACGTCGGTCGTCATGACCTCCGCCACCGTGAAGTACCGTGTCGGCCCGCCGGATGCGGTCACTCCACCATCCTCTTCGCGGGGGGAACGACCAGCAGCGGGGTGTGCCCCGTATGGAGGATCTTCGTCGAGACGCTGCCGAGCAGGAGGCGCCTGACCGGGCCCAACCCGCGAGTGCCTACCGCAATCAGGTGCGGACCCTCGCGTTCCTCTGTCCGTGCGAGCAGGGCGTCGGCCGGATCGCCAACGGCGACGGTCCCGATCATCGATTGACCTGACGAGGCCTCGATCCGCTTGGTGGCCGCGTCTAGCCGCGTGTGCTCATCATCGAGCCCGTTCGCCCGACCCGAGGCGGATGTGCCCGCGCCGACTTCGGCCGGCACAGCCTCGACGAGCGTCAACGTCGCGCCCTCATAGAGCCGCGTGATCGCCGCCGCGATACGCGCTGCGCGCTCCGACACCTCCGAGCCGTCGAAGCCGACGACCACATGTCTGGGCGGCCAGCAGCCCTCACCTCCGCGCACGATGAGCATGGGACGGTGGGCGTTGTGCAGCACCCGCGCCGATTCGCTGCCAGCCAGCAACCCTTTCAGTCCGCTCAACTCGCGGTTGCCGACGACGATGAGGTCGGCATCGACGGCGCCTGCCACGCTCGCGATAGCATCGAGGACCGGAGTACGTTCCGCGTATCGCCCACCGATGGCCACGCCGAGTGCCTCGACCCGTGCCTGTTCCGCATCGAGCAGCCCGCGCGCTTCCGACTCGAAAGGATCGGAGACATCCTCAGGTCCGATGTAGGTGGAGTATCCGTACACGGCCGCGGGCGGCACGTGAAACGCCGTCATGAGATGAAGCGCGGCATGGGAGCGTTTGGCCAGGTCTGCCGCGGCATCGAGCGCAACGTGCGCGTTCGGGGTGCCGTCGGTCGCGACGAGTATCGTCCTCAGTGAAACCCGTTCAGCGGCCGGCGCCTCGTAGGTTGAGACGGCCATGGCTCGAGAACCTCCGCATTCTGTCTGAAGTGCCACGTCAAGCAGAGCAGGTCCGGGCGGCTGGGACTAGGGCCGTTGGTCCATGAGTGGCCGACCGGTCGAAAGACCCCTGGCTGACGACCTTCGCCTCTGGTGACGCGTCCCCATCGGAGGCATGCTCCTCAGCATGGAACGAGACCGCTCGATCGTGATGCTCGACCCGGCGACCGATGACGTGCTTGCCGAGTGCAGCGGTCCAGACGCGGAAGGTAGGTGCCCGGTCAACGACCGCCCACCGTACCTCTGCGCGGGCCTGCACCTGGTCGGCAGGCTCGGAGGCTCGGGATCCGAGGTCTCGCTCACCGTCACGGCAATGGAGCCCGGGCGCTGCCCGCTCGCCGCTGCCGTCGTGACGGAACAGGGCTGAAGCGGTGGTCGGGACCGCGACCCGCCCGCCCGACGCGCGTGACGTCCACGTTCGGCTCGCCTACACCGGGGACGACGCGGAGGGAATCGCCGAAGCGGCCGGCGTCTCGCTGAGTGACGAGGAGACCGCGGTCATCGTCGATCAGATCGATGGCGAGCTCGAGGGACTGGCGCTCCATGCGACGGAGCAGGCGGTGCGCGCGCGGATGATCGAGCTTGTCAGCGTCGTGGGCGGTGCTCACGACGTCTCCGACGACGACTGACCCGCGTCGCGCGGATCCCGCGCTCAACCCACCGCGTCGAGCGCCTCGGTGAACTGACTCGAGTAGAGGTCGTAATAGAAGCCGTGGCGTGCGAGCAGCTCGGCGTGGCTGCCCTGCTCGACGATCTGCCCGGCATTCATCACGACGATCGTGTCGGCGTTGCGGATCGTTGACAGGCGGTGGGCGATGACGAAGCTCGTACGTCCCTTGCGCAACCGCGTCATCGCCTCCTGGATGAGCACCTCGGTGCGGGTGTCGACGTTGCTCGTGGCCTCGTCGAGGATCAAGATCGCCGGGTCGGCGAGGAACGCCCGGGCGATCGTCAGCAGCTGGCGCTGCCCTGCCGAGATGTTGGAGGCGTCGTCGCTCAACGGCGTGCCGTACCCCTCCGGCAGCGCGCGCACGAACTGGTCGACGTAGGCGGCCTTCCCCGCCGCGATGACTGCGTCCGCGTCCGCGCCCTCCTTGCCGTACGCGATGTTGTCGTGGATGGTGCCGGCGATGAGCCACGTGTCCTGCAGGACCATGCCGAACATGCTGCGCAGACGCTCGCGCGGCAGTGTTGCGACGTCGATGCCGTCGACGAAGATGTGACCGGAGTTGATCTCGTAGAACCGCATCAGCAGGTTGACGATGGTGGTCTTTCCCGCCCCCGTCGGTCCCACGATCGCGACCGTCTCGCCGGATCGGACATCGAGGCTGAAGTCCTGGATGAGCGGGGTGTCGGCCTTGTAGCGAAAGGACACGTGATCGAGGACCACGTGGCCGAGCGTCGGCAGCAGTGGGAGCGCGACGCTGGCATCGGGAGCCTCCTCATCGGCCGCGAGAAACTCGAACACACGCTCCGCTGATGCGAGGCCGGACTGCAGCAGGTTCATCTGGCCGGCGATCTGCGTGATCGGCATGGTGAACTGCCGCGAGTACTGGATGAACGCCTGGATGTCACCGAGCGACATCAAGCCGGACACCACGCGGTAGCCGCCGATCACGGCGATGGCCACATAGTTGAGGTTCGCCAGCAGCATCATCGCCGGCTGGATGATCCCGGAGAGGAACTGCGCGCGAAAGCTCGCTTCGTACAGCGACTGATTCTGGCGCTCGAACTCCTCGATGCTCGGCCGCGTCTGCCCGAACACCTGCACGAGGGCGTGCCCCGTGTGGGTCTGCTCGACGTGCGCGTTCACCGCGCCGGTCAACTCCCACTGCGCGGCGAAATGCTTCTGCGATCGCCGCGCGATGAGGATGGTGACGGCGATGGAGACCGGGACGGTCACGAGCGAGATGGCCGCGAGCAGCGGGCTGATCAAGAGCATCATCGCGAGCACGCCGATGATGGTGAGGCCCGACGTGAGGAGCTGCCCCAGCCCCTGCTGCAGGGTGGTCGTCACGTTGTCGATGTCGTTCGTCACGCGGCTCAGCAGATCTCCGTGCGGATGGCTGTCGAAGTACTGGAGCGGGAGGCGTGCGAGCTTTGCCTCCACGTCGCGGCGCATCCCGTACACGGTGCGCTGCGCGACCCCGGCCATGATGTAGCCCTGCATCCAGCTGAACGCTGCCCCGAGCAGATAGAGGAGGGCGACGAGTCCGAGGGTGATCCCGAGCTGGTTGAAGTCGATGCCACGCCCTGGGATGACGTTCATGCCGGACAGCACCTGAGCCAGCTGCCCCTTGCCCTGAGCCTGCAGGGCCGCGATCGCCTGCGCCTTGGACATGCCCGCGGGCAGGCTCTCGCCGATCACACCGTTGAAGATCAGGTTGGTCGCGTTGCCGATGATCCGGGGCGCGAGGACGGTGAACGCGATCCCGGCCGAGGTGAGCAGCGCCGCGGTGGCGATGAGCCCCCACTCGGGACGCAGCCGGCCGAGGAGTTGACCAAGCGTGCGGCGCATGTTCCTTGCGCTGTGCGGCGGCCCGCCCATCATCATGCCGCCGAAGCCGCCGCCGGGCCGTCCGCCTCCCGGCCGCCGCGCCATCATGCCGCGGTCTCCCCGAGCTGCGAAGCGACGATCTCGCGGTAGGCGTCGCAGCCTTCCATGAGCGCTTCGTGGGTGCCGCTGCCGACGACCACGCCGCCGTCGAGCACGATGATCCGATCGGCGTCGAGGATCGTGCTCACCCGTTGCGCGACGATCACCACTGTTGCGCCGCGCGTCTCGCGCTGCAACGCGGCGCGGAGCCGCGCGTCCGTGGTCGCGTCGAGCGCGGAGAAGCAATCGTCGAAGAGATAGATGAGTGGCCGCTTCACGATCGCTCTGGCGATCGCAATGCGCTGGCGCTGACCGCCTGACACGTTGGTGCCGCCCTGGTCGATCGGAGCCTGGAGCGCACCCGGCATCGCGGCCACGAATTCGCGCGCCTGCGCCACCTCGAGTGCATGCCAGAGGTCCGCGTCGGTGGCCTGGCCCGCACCGAAGCGCAGATTGCCCGCGACGGTCCCACCGAACAGGTAGGCCGCCTGTGGAACCAGCCCGATGGCGGCCCAGAGATCCTCGAGGGTGCGGTCCCTGACATCCACGCCATCGATGAGCACCGTCCCCGAGGTGACGTCGAAGAAGCGCGGGATCAGGTTGAGGAGCGTCGTCTTGCCCGCACCGGTGCCGCCGATGATCGCCGTCGTCTGGCCGGGCAGCATCTGGAACGACAGATCACGCAGGACCGGGTGCTCGCCTCCCGGATACCCGAACGTGACGTTGCGGAACTCGACGATCCCCTTCGCCTCGGGTGGTGCCACGGGCTCCGCGGGACTCGCGATCGCCGGCTCGACCTTCACGACCGCCTCGATTCGCGCGGCGCTCGCCTCGGCGCGGGGGACGAAGATCACCATCATCACCGCCATCAACACGGACAGCAGGATCTGCAGGATGTACGCAAGGAAGGCGGTGAGATTGCCGATCGGCACCTGGCCGCTGTCGACGAGATGGCCGCCGAACCACAGAACGGCGACACTCGAGAGGTTCATGATCGCCATGAGCGCCGGCATCGCGAGCACGAAGATCCGGTTGACACGCAGGGCGGTCGCCGTGAGGTCGGCGTTGGCTGTCGCGAACCGGCGCTCCTCGTAATCGGAGCGCACGAATGCCCGGATGACACGCACACCCGTGATCTGCTCACGGAGCACCTGGTTGATGCGGTCGATCTTGACCTGCATGGACCGGAACAACGGCACCGCGAGGAACAGCATCGTGAGGATGACCACGGCCATCAGGGGCACGACGACCACCAGCAGGAGCGAGAGCGTGACGTCCTCCCGGAGCGCCATGATCACCCCGCCGATCATCATGATCGGGGCGGCGACGATCACCGTCAGCGCCACCTGCATGAACAGCTGGATCTGCTGCACGTCGTTGGTGTTCCGGGTGATGAGCGACGGCGTGCCGAAGCGGTCCATCTCGCGCTCGGAGAATCGCAGCACGCGCGCGAAGACCCGCGCGCGCAGGTCGCGACCCACGCCCATCGACGCCCGCGACGCCCAGTAGACCGCGATGATCGCGATGACGCCCTGGACGAGCGTGACCGCGAGCATCAGACCGCCGGTGCGCCAGATGTACCCGACGTCACCCTTGGCGATGCCGTTGTTGATGATGTCCGCCGTGAGGTTGGGGAGATAGAGGCCGAGGATCGTCTGCGCCACGATCATCACGACGACGATGGACACCTGCATCCAGTACGGTCGCAGATGCGTGCGCAGCAGCGTGATCAGGCTCATCGCACATCACCGCCGCCGCCGCGGAACACCGGGTCGTCGAGCAGCGGCAGCGACCGGATGCGGCGGCCAGTCGCGTTGCTGATGGCGTTCGCGAGTGCCGGAGCGATCGCGATGATCGGCGTCTCGCCCGCGCCGGCCGATGGAAGATCCGGACGGTCGAGGAGCACGACGTCGATGGGCGGGATGTCGCTGAATCGGGGAACGCGGTACTCGCTGAACCGCGGGTTGAGGATTCGTCCGCCGGCGAAGTGCACGGCCTCGAACAGCGCACCGCCGAGGCCCATGATCGTCGCGCCTTCGATCTGGTTCCTCAGGTTGTCCGGATCGATGACCGCGCCGCACTCGAAGGCTGTCACCACGCGTACGACCTCGAGGTCAGTGCCGCGCACGCGCACCTCGACGCACGTTGCGACGCGCCCATTCTTCTCGATGCCGGCCGCAAGCCCCGATCCCCGCCCGGATTCCCCGGGTTGGCCGGCCCACCCGAAGCGATCGGCGGCAGCGGTGAGCACCTCGGCGAGGCGCTCGTCCGTGAGGTGGTGCAACCGGAACTGCAGCGGATCGATGCCGAGCGTCCCGGCCATCTCGTCCATGCACGACTCGCGGGCGAAGGTGTTGGCCGTCGCGGCGAGGGCGCGATACGGACCCTGGCGCAGCGGTGAGTCAGCCGGCTGAAACCGCAGACGCTGATGTGGAATCTCATACGGCGTGGAGATTCCCGCACTGCCGCCGTTGATGTCGACGAAGCTCCAGGCGCTGATGACGCCGTCCGCGGTTGCGCCCGCCGTGATGTCGATGATGGCGGCGGGGCGGAAGTACGCCCACCTGAACTCCTCCTCGCGCGACCAGCGCAGGCGCACCGGGGCGCCGGCCGCGCGGGCGAGCCGCGCGACCGCGATGGCGACGTCGGGGCTGTGCTTGCCGCCGAACCCGGCGCCCGTGTCGGGCACGATCACCCGCACCATCGCTTCCTGCACCTCGAGCGCGTCGGCGAGCGCATGGCGCGTGTTGAACGGCTGCTGCGTCCCGGTCCAGACCGTGAGCCTGCCCGCATCCCACTCCGCGAGCGCAACCCGCGTCTCGAGCGGCGCATGCGCCAGGTACGGCGTGACGTACGTGGCGTCGATCCGAACCTCGGCGGACGCGATGGCGCTGTCGAAATCGCCGGCGTCGTGCTCGTATGCGCCTTCCCATCCCTCGACCTCAACGGGGTGAGTCCGAAGGTGATCCTCGAGGTCGGCCTCGGCAACCTCCACGCCGGCGTCCCACTGCGCGCGAACGGCCGCGAGCGCCGCGTCCGCGGCTTCGCGTGTCGGTGCGACGACGCCGATGAGATCTCCGTCGACGACGACCGTGACGCCCGGCAGCGCGCGGGCCGCGGAGGTGTCCGCCGACCGCAGCCGCGCGCCGAAGCTGGGCGGCCGCAGCAGTCTGCCGTGCTGCATCCCCGGCCGGCTCAGATCGGAGGTGAAGCGTTTCACCCCGGTCACGGCGGCGACGTCTCCTGACGCGGCCGTGTGTCCGGCGAGGTGCCAGCGATCCGCCGGCGTCAACCGCGGTTCAGAGGTGACCACCTCGAGGCGCCGCGTCCCCGCGGCGATGTCGTCGTCATGAGCAAGCGCATCACGAGCGGCGGCCGCCGCTCTCTGGAGATCGGTCGCCGCCGTCGCCATCGACATGCTGCCGAAGGTGCCGATGTCGAACGGGCACAGGTCGGTGTCCCCCATGACGAGTGAGACGGTGTCGAGCGGCGTCTCCATCTCCTCGGCGACGATCATCCGGAGGGCCCGCCGGGTGCCCTGACCGACCTCCACCTTGCCGGTGAACGCGGTCACGATCCCCCCGGCGTCGACGTGCAGCCACGCGCCGCCCGTGGGGTTCCATCCGTCCCCATTCGATGGAGGCGGGACCACCACCATCAGCCCATCGCCGAGCACCGCGAAGTAGTCGCGCTCGTCGACGGCGCTCAGATCCCACGGCCTGCTCGCGTGCGGCGCAGCGCTGAGCTCGGTCGCGGCCTCGGATGAGACGGGTCGATCGACGGCGGCCGCATCGGCGGCGCGCCGGATCGCCGCGCCGATCCGCGGATAGGCGCCACACCGGCAGACGTTCGGTGCCATCCACTCGACGATCTCAGCGTCGCTCGGATGGGGGTTCGCGGCGAGGAGCGCGACCGCGGCCATCACCATCCCGGGCGTGCAGAAGCCGCACTGGATCGCGCCCATCTGCAGCAGCGCGTCCTGGACCGGGTGCAGCGCACCGCCGGAGGAGAGCCCCTCGATGGTGGTCACCGCCCGTCCGGCGACGTCGGCGACGGCGATGGTGCACGCGCGCGCGAGCGATCCGTCGATCAGGACGCTGCACGCGCCGCACGCGGCCTCGCCGCATCCGTACTTGGGTCCCGTCAGCCCGAGCGTGTCGCGGAGCCAGTCCAGGAGATGCGCGTCGCCAGCGCCGCCGACCTCACGCTCGACGCCGTTGACGACGGCATGACTCATATCGTCTCCGGGACCATCTCGAGCGCGCCGCACGGACACTCCGCGACGCACATGCCACACCCCTTGCAGTAGTCGAGGTCGATCGCGTACCCGTATGCGACCCCCGGCTCCTGCTTGACCACCGCGTTGTCAGGGCACACGCCGTAGCAGTTGTCGCACGCGAAGCAGTTGCCGCAGGAGAGGCAGCGTCTCGCCTCGAAGAGCGCATTGGATTCGTCGAGCCCACCGACCACCTCGTCGAACGTCGACCGCCTGCGTGCCTGATCGAGGAGCGGCCGGACCGTCGGCGGGGCGTCGGTGTAATACCAGGGGTTGAGGTGCTCGAAGGTTGCGAGCTCGTGCTTCGGAGCGGCTGCGTACGTCGTGCCGCGAAGCCAGGCGTCGATGTGTCGCGCGGCCTTCTTGCCGTGGCCGATCCCGACTGTGACGGTGCGCTCGGCGGGCACCATGTCGCCGCCCGCGAAGACGCCCGGATGCCCGGTCATCATGTTGGGGCCGACCTTGACGACGTGATCGTCGATCTCGATGCCGGGAAGGCCGTCGAGCAGTGACAGGTCCGCCTCCTGGCCGAGCGCGAGCACGAGCGAGTCCGCATCCAGGTCCTCGAACTCGCCGGTCGGCTGGGGGAACCCGGTGGCGTCGAGCGCCATCTTCTCGAGCTGCAACCTGCCGCCCTCGGCGTGCGTGATGGTCGAGAGCCACTTCATCGTCACGCCTTCGTCGAGCGCCTCCTCGACCTCGAAGTCGTGCGCCGGCATGCGTTCGCGCGTCCGCCGGTAGACCACGACCGCCTCGGTGGCGCCCAGGCGCTTGGCGGTTCGAGCCGCGTCCATGGCCGTGTTCCCGCCGCCGTAGACCACGACACGGCGTCCGAGCATCGGCCGCTCCTCACCCTCCATGCTGCGGAGCAGCGAGACCGCATCGAGGATGTGCGCGGAGTCGCCCGCCGGGATGTAGGCGCGTTTGCCGATGTGGGCTCCGATCGCGAGGAACGCCGCGTCGAAGCCGCCGCCCTTCATGGTCGCGAGGATGTCGGTGACCTTGTGGTTGAGCTCGAGCTTCACGCCCATCTCGAGGATGCGCGTGATCTCCGCCTCGAGCACGTCGCGGGGGAGACGGTACTTGGGGATGCCGAAACGCATCATGCCGCCGGCCACCGGACCCGCATCGAGGATGGTCACCGAGTGTCCGAGGCGGGTCAGGTGATACGCGGCCGAGAGGCCCGACGGGCCGGCGCCGACGACGACGACCTTCTTCCCCGACGCGGCGGCGGTCACGGGGACGGTCCATCCCTGCTTGATCGCCTCGTCGCCGAGGAATCGCTCGACGGAGTTGATGCCGACGGGCTGGTCGAGCTGCGCACGGTTGCACGAGGTCTCACACGGGTGGTAGCAGACCCTGCCCATGACCGCGGGCAGCGGGTTGTCCTCCATGATCTGCCGCCACGCGCCCTCGTAATCGGGTCCCTCGGCCTTGTACAGCCACTGCTGCACGTTCTCGCCGGCGGGACACGCGTCACCGCAGGGTGGCAGGCGGTGCACGTACACGGCGCGCTCGGTACGCCACGACCCAGTCTTGTTGGCGAGGCTCGAGCCCACCTGGAGCGTGATCGCGAACGGCTTGTCCATCAGGCCACGCCCACCGGTCGGTGCTCGAGCAGCCCGAAGCGCGCGATGTTGTGATCGGCGCGCGCCTGGAGGCGCGCCACGATGTCGGGCCGCGGCGTCCTGCCGAACAGATGCGCGTAGCGCTTCTGCAGCTTGAGGTAGTCCTCGACCGGCACCTGCCGGCGGATCTTCGTGACCGCGGTGACCTCGCCGTGCTCGGCCTCGAAGACCGGGAAGAGACCGCTCTCCTTGGCCAGCCGCGCGACCTTGATCGTGTCGGCGGAGTTGCATCCCCAGCCGAGAGGGCACGTGACCAGGATGTGGAGGTATCGAGCCCCGTGAAAGGTCATCGCCCGCTCGACCTTGTACTCGATGTCGCGGAGATCCGCGACCGTCGCGGTCGCGACATACGGGATCTCGTGCGCCATCGCGATGAGCGGTACGTTCTTGCCCTGACCGAAGCGGTTGCCCGGCTCGGGTCCGACGGCCTCCGTCGTGGCGGTGCGCGCCGCCGGCGGCGTCGCGCCCGACCGCTGCACGCCCGTGTTCATGTACGCCTCGTTGTCGTAGCAGATGAAGAGGACGTCGTCGTTGCGTTCGAACATCCCCGAGAGGCAGCCCATCCCGATGTCGACCGTGCCGCCGTCGCCCGCCTGGCCGACCACGCGGATGTCGGTGCGGCCCTTGACCCGCAGCGCGGCGGCGATGCCCGTCGCCACGGCGGGCGCGTTGCCGAACAGGGAGTGCATCCACGGCAGCTGCCACGACGACTCCGGGTAGGGGGTGGAGAACACCTCGAGACACCCGGTGGCGTTGGCGGCGATGAGACGGTTGTTGGTGGCGCGCATCGCCGCGTCGAGCGCGTAGCGCGCCCCCAGGGCTTCGCCGCACCCCTGGCAGGCCCGATGTCCCGAGGTGAGCGTGTTGGAGCGGCCGGTCTCGGACTGCACGGACCGCTGCTCGGAGTCGAGGAGGCGGTTGCCGGCGACAAAGCTGCCCACCTGGTAGAACTTGATCGGCTGCAGCGGCATGAGCGTCCTCCTCAGACCGGGCCCGCGGCGACGGTGCCGAGGTCGCGGAGCAGGTTCTCGGCGTGGGGACCCGAGCGCCGGGTCGCGCTCCGGCGTTGCAACTCGCGCTCGACGAGGTCGTGGTCGAGGTCGAGGAACGTCAGCGGATGAAGGGTCCCCTCTCGTGCGTCGGCCAGCAACCGGTGGAGCGACGACTTCGTGATCGGACGGCCACCGAGGCCGGCGATCACGGTATGCACTGGGACGGCGGCACCGGCGAGCGCGACGCGCACGTCGAGGGAGACGATCCCTCCGATGCCGATGGCGAGCGCCTTCTCGAGGACCACCACGCGTTTCGCGTGATGCAGCGCCCGCCGTATCTCGTCATTCGGCCAGGGACGGAAGGTGGTGATCCCCACCGCGCCGATCGCGACCCCCTGCTCGCGCATCTCGTCGATGGTGTCCTTGACGGTGCCGAGCACCGAGCCCAGCGCGACGACGACGACCTCCGCGTCCTCGGTGCGGTAGGAGCGCACCAGGCCCCCCGACTCCCGGCCGAACGCGGCGGAGAAGTCGCGCGCTATCTCGGGGATCACGTCGAGCGCCTGCATCTGGGTGACGTGGCCGAGGTAGCGGACCTCCATGAACGCCTCGGGTCCGACCATGGCGCCGATCGACACCGGGTCGTCAGGGTCGAGGACCTGCCTCGGCTCGAACGGCGGGAGGAACGCGTCGACCTGCTCCTGCGACGGGAGGTCGAGCTGCTCGACCGCGTGGGTGAGGATGAAGCCGTCCATGCAGACCATCACCGGGACCGAGAGCTCCTCGGCGAGGCGGAACGCCTGGATGTGGAGGTCGATCGCCTCCTGGTTGCTCTCGGCGTAGAGCTGGATCCAGCCCGAGTCGCGCTGCGACATCGAGTCGGAGTGGTCGTTCCAGATGTTGATCGGCGCGCCGATGGCACGGTTGGCCACGGTCATGACGATCGGCAGCCCCAGCCCCGACGCGTTGTAGATCGCCTCGACCATGAACAGGAGGCCCTGGCTGGCCGTCGCCGTGTAGGCGCGCGCACCCGCCGCGGATGCGCCGATCGCGACCGACATGGCGGCGAACTCCGATTCCACGTTGATGAACTCGCACGGTGCGAGCGTCCCGCTCTGCACCAGCGAGGAGAGCGCCTCGACGATGTGCGTCTGCGGGGAGATCGGATACGCGCAGATCACCTCGGGCCGGGCCAGGGCAACCGCCTCGGCGACGGCGCGCGACCCCTCAACCTGCTTGCGCACCGGCCGGCTCCGCCATGTGCTGCTGGACGTGGTCGAACGCGCGCTCCGCGCCCTTGACGTTGCCCTCCGCCAGCGCTCCAGAGAATCTGTCACGAATGGCAGCAACTACTGCCTCGAGCGAGATCACGCCGGTGAGGGCGGCGAAGCCTCCGAGGAGGACGGCGTTGGCGATCGGCCGTCCCACCGTCTCTCTCGCGATCTCGGTCGCCGGCACTGCGAGGAGGCGCTCGGGCCGGAAGCTGGCGAGGAGCTCTTCGAGGCCGAGGTCGACGAGTCCCTTGCTCGAGTTGATGAGCAGGTAGCCGTCGGTCTGCAACCCGCTGAAGACGTCGACCTGGTGGAGAAGGGTCGGGTCCTGGATGATGAGCCCGTCCGGGCTGGTGATCGGCTCCCGCACGCGGATCTCGTGGTCGGCGATGCGGCAGAAGGCGACCACCGGCGCGCCGGTCCGCTCGGAGCCGAAGCTCGGGAAGGCCTGCGCGAAACGACCTTCCCTGAACGCCGCGACCGAGAGGAGCTCAGCGGCGGTGACCACGCCCTGGCCGCCACGGCCGTGGACGCGGACCTGAAAGAGCGACATGGCTCCAGCCTACGCAGCGCGGGTGAAGATGGCCAGGGTCAAACGTCATTGACGGGTCAGGACCGTGGACGGATGCCGCCTCCATCGAATCGTGGTCAGAATAGCCGCTATGGCGCTTTCCCCCGGCGCAACCCTGGTCCTCGACGGCGAGGGCCTCGACAAGGTGATCGCCGGGCTCCGGGACCGCGGATACACAGTCGTCGCACCGACGGTCCGCGACGGCGCGATCTCCTACGAGCCGGTGACCGGCGCCGGCCAGCTGCCGCGTGGTGTCGGCGACGAGCAGGCGCCCGCCCGCTACCGGCTTCGGGAGCGCGACGACCAGGCGCGTTTCGGGTTCGCCGCCGCACCGTCGTCGTGGAAGCGGTACCTCTTCCCGCCGGCGACCACGCTGTGGCAGGCGAGGCGCGACCCGCAGGGGACTCTGATGTTCGAGGAGACACCGGCGGCGCCACCGCGGTACGCCTTCCTCGGCGTGCGCGCGTGCGAGCTCGCGGCGATCCTCGTGCAAGACCGGGTCTTCGCGACGAGCGCGCATCCCGATCCGACCTATGCGGCGCGCCGGCGCGACATCTTCCTCATCGCGGTGCACTGCGGCTCGCCGTCGGGCGTGTGCTTCTGCACCTCGATGGACACCGGCCCCAAGGCGCGTGAGGGATACGACCTGGCCATCACGGAGCTGCTCGACACCGTGGAACCCCGTTACCTCATCGAGGCGGGGACCCCGGCCGGCCAGGAGCTGCTCGACACGCTCCCCTCGCGAGCTGCGACGTCGCAGGACATCGAGGTCGCCGATGCCGTGACCGAGGAGGCGACGCGGCAGATGGGCCGGCAGATGGACACCACCGACCTCCCCGAGCTGCTGCAGCGCAACCTCGAACATCCGCGCTGGGATGACGTCGCGGCGCGATGCCTGAGCTGTGGGAACTGCACGATGGCGTGCCCGACGTGCTTCTGCAGCGACGACTCCGAGGCCCAGGCGCCGGACGGCGAGAGCAGCTCCCGGGTCCGTGAGTGGGCCTCGTGCTTCTCGCGTGACTTCTCCTACATCCACGGTGGCACGGTGCGCCAGACCGTGCGCAGCAGGTATCGCCAGTGGATGACCCATAAGCTCGGCAACTGGTGGGAGCAGTTCGGGACCTCGGGCTGCGTCGGCTGCGGACGCTGCATCGCGTGGTGCCCGGTGGGCATCGACATCACCGAGGAAGCGGCAGCCATCAGATCGACCGACGGCGCGCGCACGAAGGGCTGGAGATGAACACGATCGCCGATGAGCTGGCAAGCCACCGTTTCTTCGCGAAGATCGAACCCGAACACCTCGAGGTGGTCGGCGGTTGCGGACGCAACGCCGTCGTTCCCTCGGGGACGACGATCATCCGCGAGGGCGCCCAAGCCGATGAGTTCTGGGCGTTGCGGACGGGCCGGGTGGCGCTGGGCGTGGTCGCGCCCGGGCGCGGGCTGATCACCATCGAGACCCTCCACGCCGGCGACGTGCTCGGCTGGGCGTGGCTCTTCCCGCCGTACCGCTGGCACTTCGACGCCGAGGCCCTCGATGACGTGCACGCGATCGTCTTCAACGCGGCATGCCTGCGTGAGAAATGCCAGGACGATCCCGCCCTCGGGTTCGACCTGACGCAGCGGTTCGCCAGCCTCCTCGACGACCGCCTCCAGGCGACACGCATGCGACTGCTCGACCTCTACGGCCAGCCCAACCCCG
This sequence comes from Candidatus Dormiibacterota bacterium, assembly GCA_963848445.1. Lineage (GTDB taxonomy): Bacteria > Chloroflexota > Dormibacteria > Aeolococcales > Aeolococcaceae > Palsa-851. Next base: position 672,970 of record CAWKDT010000001.1, on the reverse strand, counting down.
AGTCGAGAGCGTGACCGCACCGATGACCCCGGTCGCGCATCGCGTGGTCGAGCGCCGTCAGGAGACCCAGGACGTGGTGACACTGCTGCTGGAGTCGACCGACGGGTCACGCATCCGCTATGCGGCAGGCCAGTTCAACATGCTCTATGCGTACCCGGTCGGTGAGGTCGCGATCTCGATCAGCGCCAACCCGGTCGGCGACGGGCCCGTCGCGCACACGGTCCGCGACGTCGGCACCGTGTCGCATGCGCTCTGCGGGCTCCAGGTCGGTGACAGCCTCGGGCTGCGCGGGCCGTTCGGCTCCGATTGGGAACTCGACACCGCGGCCGGTCGCGACCTGGTGATCGTCGCCGGGGGGATCGGCCTCGCGCCGCTCCGTTCCGTCATCACCCAGGTCATCTCCGAGCGCGACCGCTTCGGGGACGTCGAGGTGGTGATCGGCGCCCGGACCCAGGAGGAGCTCGCCTTCAGGGACGAGATCGAGGCGTGGCGTCTGCGAAGTGACCTCTCGGTGCACGTCACCTGTGACCGTGCCACCGCGGGATGGCGCGGGACCGTCGGCGTGGTGACGACCGTGCTCCCGCGCATCCGTTGCGATCCGGAGGCGGTGGCGCTGATCTGCGGGCCCGAGGTGATGATGCGGTTCACCGCCCTCGCCCTGCTGGACCGGGGCATCCCGGCCTCGCGGATCCGCGTGTCCATGGAGCGCAACATGCAATGCGCCGTGAAGCAGTGCGGACACTGCCAGCTCGGTGCAGCGTTCATCTGCGCGGACGGACCGGTGATGACGTGGGATCGTGTCGAGCCGCTGCTCGAGGTGCGCCAGCTGTGAGCGCCGCGCCCGCGCTGCCACGGCTGGCGGTCTGGAAGTTCTCGTCGTGCGACGGCTGCCAGCTCACGCTCCTGGACTGCGAGGACGAGCTGCTCGTCATCGCCGGTCAGGTCGAGATCGCCTACTTTCTCGAGGCGTCGCGCGCGGCGGCTCCCGGACCCTATGACCTGTCGATCGTCGAGGGCTCGATCACGACGGCCGACGACATCGAACGCATCCGCGAGGTCCGCAGGATGTCGAAGCGTGTGGTGTCGATCGGCGCCTGCGCCACCGCGGGCGGCATCCAGGCATTGCGCAACTTCGGCGACGTGCGCGAGTTCACCAACGTGGTCTACGCGCACCCCGAGTACATCAAGACGCTCGAGCGTTCATCGCCCCCGTCGGCGCACATCGACGTCGATTTCGAGCTGCATGGATGCCCGATCGACAAGCGCCAGCTCCTCGAGGTCATCGGGGCATTCCTGCACGGGCGCCGACCCCAGATCGGGTCGCACTCGGTGTGCATCGAATGCAAGCGCCGGGGCACCGTCTGCGTCATGGTGTCAAAGGGCATCCCCTGCCTGGGGCCCGTGACCCACGCGGGGTGCGGGGCGATCTGTCCGACGTACGACCGTGGGTGCTACGGGTGCTTCGGCCCGGCTGACACCACCAATGCCACCGCGTTCGCAGGAGCGCTGCGCGGCGCGGGGATGTCGCGTTTCGACCTCGTGCGTGTCTTCCGCACGTTCAACGCCGACACCCCCGCCTTCCGCCAGGCGAGCCTCACCGCGGAGATGGTGGTGGGCGACTGATGACTCACACCAACGGCGCTTCGCGCACGCTGTCGGTCGCCTCGCTCGCCAGGGTCGAGGGTGAGGGAAGCATGCACGTCGTGGTGCGCGACGGCCAGGTGCACGACGTGCAGCTGCGCATCTTCGAGCCGCCCCGCTTCTTCGAGGCGTTCCTCCGCGGACGGGCGTTCGGCGAGCTGCCCGATATCACCGCGCGGATCTGCGGCATCTGTCCGGTGGCATATCAGATGAGCGCGTGCCTGGCGATCGAGGACGCGTGCGGAGTTGAGGTGCCGGACCCGGTCCGGGCGCTGCGCCGCCTCCTCTACTGCGGCGAGTGGATCGAGAGCCACGCCCTGCACATCTACCTGCTGCACGCCCCCGACTTCCTCGGATACGAGAGCTCCATCCATCTTGCCCGTGATCATCGTGACATCGTCGAGCGGGGGCTGAAGTTGAAGAAGGTCGGCAACGACATCCTCAACGTGCTCGGCGGCAGGGCGATCCACCCGGTGAACGTACGTGTGGGAGGTTTCTACCGCGCCCCGTCGCGCGCGGAGTTCGAACCTCTGGCCGAGCGTCTTCGCTGGGCGCGCGACGCGGCCATCGAGACGGCGCAATGGGTGTCGGGCTTCGAGTTTCCCGACCTGGAGCTCGAAGGTGACCTGGTCGCCCTGCACAGCTATGACGAGTACTCGATCATGGAGGGCCGGATCGCCTCGACGTCGGGACTCGACATCGCCGTCAGCGAATTCCCGGACCATTTTGTGGAGGAGCACGTCGCTCACTCCACCGCGCTGCATGGACACCCTCGGGCGGGAGGCACGTATACGCTCGGGCCGATCGCTCGATACAACCTCAATCACGGGCAGCTACCGGCGCTGGCCAGGCAGGTCGCGGCCGACATCGGCTTGGGTGAGACCTGTCGAAATCCGTTCAAGAGCATCATGATCCGCGCCGTCGAGGTCGTCTTCGCGTGCGACGAGGCGTTGCGCATCATCGAGGCCTATGAGCAGCCACCGGCGCCATCCGCGCAGGTGACCGTCCGGGCGGGGACGGGTCACGGGTGCACCGAGGCCCCGCGCGGCTCCCTGTATCACCGCTACACCATCGACGCGCAAGGCGTGATCACCGATGCGGTGATCGTGCCGCCGACGTCCCAGAACCAGCCGTCGATCGAGCTCGGTCTGCGCAGCTTCGTGCAGGACCGCCTCGACCTCGACGATGCCGAGCTCACCCGGCAGTGCGAGCAGGCGATTCGGAACTACGATCCGTGCATCTCATGCGCCACGCACTTCCTGGATCTGACGGTGGACCGGGGGTGAGCGCGCCGATCGTCGTCATCGGCATCGGCAACCGCTATCGCCGCGACGACGGATCCGCGCTGCTCGTGCTCGCCGCGATCGCCGGCCGGCTGCCGGCGGGAGTCGACGCATTCGAAAGCGACGGTGACCCGACCCGGCTCATCGAAGCCTGGACGGGGGCGGATCTCGCGGTCGTGATCGAGACGGTGCGGAACGGCTCGCCGCCGGGCAGGGTCGCGGTCGTCGACGACGATGCGCTGGTCGGAGCCGCCGCCGGCGCGGGGGGCGGCCAGGGTTCTCACAGCCTCGGCCTGCTCGAGGCGATCGCGCTCGGCAGGGCGGTCGGACGGCTGCCGGGGCGGCTTCGCGTCATCGGCATCGAGCCTGAGGACCTGGGATGGGGGGACCGGGTCACCGACGCGGTCGCCGCCGGCGTCGAGCCCGCGGCCGCGCTCGTCCTCGACGCCCTGCTCGCACAGAACGCGCGCGCGCTCCCGCCGGTAGCGACATACGGGGATCAGTCGTGAGCAGCACGACCAGCCGGGGCCGCAACTTCCGGGTCGCCGGCGACGGCGCCTACGAGACGACGGCACGTGGCCTCGAGGTGCTCGAGACCCCGTTCCTCAACAAGGGATCCGCATTCACGCTCTCCGAGCGCGCGGAGCTCGGCCTGACGGGTCTGCTGCCTCCCGCGGTGACGACGATCATGCTCCAGGCGGAGCGGTCCTACACGCAGTACGGACACCATTCGGACGATCTCGCGCGGTACATCTTTCTCAGCGCGCTGCACGATCGCAACGAGGCGCTCTACTACCGCGTGCTGGGTGAGCACCTCGCGGAGATGCTGCCGGTCGTCTACACGCCCACCGTCGGGACGGCGATCCAGCGGTACAGCCAGGAGTTCCGGCGGCCCCGCGGGGTCTACCTCAGCATCGACGATCCTTGACTCGATCGACGAGGCATTCCGCAACTTCGGCGCCGGTCCCGATGACATCGATCTCATCATCGCCACCGATGCGGAGCAGATCCTCGGCATCGGCGACTGGGGCGTCGGGGGCGTCGCCATCTCGATCGGCAAGCTCTCCCTGTACACGGCCGCGGCGGGTATCGACCCCACGCGCGTGATCCCCCTGATGCTCGACGTCGGCACCGACCGGGCCGAGCTGCTCGATTACCCCGCGTACATGGGCTGCCGTCACGCGCGGGTGCGGGGCGAGCGATACGACGCGTTCATCGACGCGTACGTTCGGGCCGCGAGCTCTCACTTCCCCAACGCGCTGCTGCACTGGGAGGACTTCGGCGCGAGCAACGCGCGGCGGATCCTCGATCGCTACCGGAACCAGCTCTGCACGTTCAACGACGACATGCAGGGGACGGGCGCCGTGGTGCTCGGCGCGGTCATCGCCGCGTGCCGCGCCGCGGGGATGCGGCTCGCCGATCAGCGCGTGGTGATCTTCGGCGCGGGGACCGCCGGCATCGGCATCGCCGACAGCATCCGCGATGCGATGGTGCGCGACGGGCTCTCCTATGACGAGGCGATGAGCCGGTTCTGGTGTCTCGGTCACCGCGGGCTGCTCGTCGATGACATGGCCCACCTGATGCGCGACTTTCAGGCGCCGTACTCGCGGCCCGCCGCCGAGGTGCGGTCGTGGCATCGCGAGGGCGACGGTGAGGCGCGAGGGATCCACCTGCAGGAGGTCGTGCGCGAGGTGCATCCCACGCTGCTGGTCGGGTGCTCCGCCTCGCCCGGCGCGTTCACCGAGCAGGTCATCGGGGAGATGGCGGCGCACGCCGAACACCCCATCGTCTTCTGCCTGTCGAACCCGACATCGCTCTCTGAAGCGGTCCCTTCCGATCTCATCGCGTGGACCGGCGGGCGCGCGCTCATCGCGACCGGCAGCCCGTTCCCCCAGGTGACCCACGACGGCACCAGGTTCACGATCGGCCAGGCGAACAACGCCCTGGTGTTCCCCGGAATCGGACTGGGGACGATTGTCACGAGGGCGAGCGCCGTGAGCGACGGGATGCTCGCCGCGGCCGCCGCCGCGGTGGCGGACATGGTGGAGGAGGGCGGCCCGGGAGCCCCGATCATGCCGTCGATGGATCGGCTGCGGGACGTGTCCGTGCGCGTCGCGGTGGCGGTTGCCACCGCCGCGGTCGCCGAGGGGCTCGCGCGAACGCCGCCGGGCGACATCGAGGCACAGGTCCGTGGCGCGATGTGGGAGCCGGCGTACAGGCCCGTACGTGCCATATAGGGGATAGGACATGACCGACAGCCTCACGATCACCGACAACCGGACGGGCAGGACGTACGACGTCCCCATCGAGAACGGCGCGGTGCACGCCACCGCGTTCGAGGACATCTCCGTCGCCGAGGACGACCACGGGTTGCTGCTGTACGACCCGGCGTTCATGAACACCGCGTCGTGCAAGAGCACGATCACCTACATCGACGGCGACCGCGGCATCCTGCTGTACCGGGGTTATCCGATCGAGCAGCTGGCCGAGCACAGCACGTACCTCGAGACCGCGTATCTGCTCGTCCACGGCGAGCTGCCCGACAAGCAGCAGGCCGCCGAGTGGCAGCGCGAGATCACGCATCACACGCTCGTGCACGAGAACATCAAGCAGTTCATCGACGGGTTCCACCACGACGCCCACCCGATGGGCATCCTGCTGTCGACGGTCGGCGGGCTTTCGACCTTCTATCCGCAGGCGACGCAGATCTACGATGAGGACCAGCGGCGCATCTCCATCTACCGGCTCATCGCCAAGATGCCGACGCTCGCGGCGCTCGCGTACCGGCACTCGCTCGGGTTGCCGTACAACTATCCGGACAACGACCTGTCCTTCGCGGGCAATTTCCTGAACATGATGTTCAAGATGGTCGAGCTCAGGTACGAGCCGGTGCCCGAGATCGAGCACGCGCTCGATGTCCTCTTCATCCTCCATGCGGATCACGAGCAGAACTGCTCGACGAATGCGATGCGAGCCGTCGGGTCATCCCATCCGGATCCGTACTCCGCGACGGCCGCGGCGATCGCCGCGCTCTACGGTCCCCTGCACGGCGGTGCCAACGAGGCGGTGATCCGCATGATCGAGCGGATCGGTTCCGTCGACCGCGTTCCCGAGTTCATGACGGGCGTGAAGGCCGGCAAGGAACGGCTCATGGGGTTCGGCCATCGCATCTACAAGAACTACGACCCGCGAGCCAAGGTGATCAAGCGGATGGCCGACCAGGTGCTCAGCGCCACGGGCACGTCGCCGCTGCTCGATGTCGCGCGGGAGCTGGAGAAGATCGCGCTCGAGGACGAGTACTTCGTTTCGCGGAAGCTGTACCCGAACGTCGATTTCTACAGCGGCTTCATCTACCAGGCACTCGGGATCCCGGTGGAGATGTTCCCCGTCCTGTTCGCCATGGCGCGAACGGCCGGATGGCTGTCGCAGTGGGAGGAGTCACTCCTCGACAAGGAGCAGAAGATCGCGCGACCGCGACAGGTCTACCTTGGCCACGGCTCTCGTGACTACGTGCCCATGACGGCGCGACGCACACCGGAGCCCGGCGCCTCCCGAGGCTGAACCCAGGAGGGAGTGGCTCCGGCCACCGCCAGCATTGTGGCGATGGCCGGGAAGCCTCACACAGCGAGGGTCAGGCCGCGCGGACCTGGCGGGCGCGAGGGCCCTTGTCGCTGCGTTCCACCTCGAAGCTCACGCGCTCGTCGGCGGTCAGTTGCTCGAAGTTCAACGAGCTGTCGAGCCCGCTGCGATGGAAAAAGTACTCCTGCCCATCCTCAGCGGTGATGAAGCCGAAGCCGCGATCGGCAACGACCTTCTTGACGGTACCAGTCACCCTGGTGTCTCCAATTCCTTCTCGAAGCCAAACAGACGCAACGCGCGTCCGTTCGAGAAGGAATGAGGACCACGAGCGATTCACCCCGACAACCGGGGCGATGTGGGTAGCCTACCCCATGAGCGGCTTCGCCAAACCCGGGACCACGGAATCCGCCGTCAGCGCCGCCGCCGTGCCCGGTGCCGGCGAACTCTCACGAGGTTGCCGCACCCCGAGGCCTCGCACCACCGCCGGGATCGGTTTCGGGTCTCGTCGTAGAACATGCACGAGCAATCGGGGTTGGCGCAGACCTTGATCCGGTCGATGCCGCCAGACACGAGGAGCCGCGCGTAGGACGCCACGGTGGCGGCCATCACGGCCGCCCAATCGGCACGTCGCCAGTTCAGGCCGAGGTGCGGGACGGGTTCGGCCGGGGACAGCTGCCAGATCAGCGGCGCCGGCGCCAGCATGAGGTTGAGCCCGCGGAGGGTGTCGCCGTCGGGGGCGCTGGCGTGATTCCAGCAGCTTCCTCAGGGTGTCGCGGAGCTCGACGAGGCGAAGACGCGTCTCGGCGCTCGGTGGGCGCTCGACGGCGACCCCGCAGCGGGCCGAGTACCAGCGACGCCACTCCTCGAGGCCGATCCGGTCGTGGACGCCGCCGGTGCCGGTGTGGTCGGTGAAGCGGCTGTTGACGAAGTCGATGCAGAGGTGATCGGAGATGGAGTGCGGGATCGCCCCAGGCGTGCTCGCCGCGGGCGCCCGCGAGGTGACGGAACGTGCCATGAGCTCGGTAACAGCCTAACGATCGGGTCCTTGACACGATCGCGCCGCTCTGGCATGGCGATGCGGTGAAGGTCGAGGAGCATCCTCAACTGCGGCGAGCGCCGAGTACCCTTGCGCGGTATGACCTGCCCGGGGTGCGGCACCGAGAACCGCCAAGGCGTCCGGACAGAGGCAACGCCGCCGCCGACAGAGCGCCGGCCGCCTGACTCCTCGTGAAGGTCGCGGCCGTCGTCGCCGACCTGGACGGCACGATGGTTCGCTCCGACTTCTCGATGTCGCCGGCGACCCTCGAGGCGTTGGACGCGATCCGCGCAGCCGGCATTCCTATGGTCGTGGCCACCGCCCGGACGCCACCGGGCGTCGAGTTCCTGCTGGGATCGGCCAACTCGATCGGCCTTGCCGTCTGTTGCTCGGGCGCGGTCGGCTGGTCTCGCACCCTGCGATCCCGGCTGTGGCTCGAGCTGCTCACGCCGGAAACCACCCGGTTCGTGGTCGAGACCGCGCTCGCGCACGCGGCCGGGGTGGCCGGCTACGACGGAGAGGTCTGGCGGATGACGGCGGAGTACGACCGCCTGAGCCCCGATCAGCCGCGAGGTCCGGTTCGCGTTGTCGTCGACGCCGCCGAGCTCGCAGGATCGCCGTGCTGCACGATGGCGATGCGCCACGCCGGCGGGGATATCTGGCAACTTGCGAAGTTGATGACGGCAACGGCACAAACCGCTGCGCTGAGCCATGTCGGACGGGCGACGGTGCTCGACATCACGGAGCGGGGGATCGACAAGGGCACCGGGGTGCTCCGCGCGCTGGCAGCGCTCGGCGTGGCCCCCGAGTCCGCGGTGAGCTTCGGCGACATGCCGAACGATCTGCCGCTCTTCAGGGTGACGGGCCGGGCGTATGCCGTCGGCGAGGCCGATCCGTCGGTGATGGACGCCGCGGATGAGGTGCTCCCCGACGTCGAGCACGACGGTTTCGCTCGCAAGGTCGAGGAGCTGGCAGCCTGCGGGTGGGTTGTCGAGTAGCGCGAACCGCCGACGTCAGGGGGTGGGTCGGGGCCCCACGAGGTGTTCGATCTCGTTCTCGAGCGCCGGCGAGCCGGTGAGGGTCGGCAGGCTCCTGCCGCCCCGGGTGACGAGCACGAGGTTGCACGCGGCGTCGTCGTTGAACACCTCATCGACGCCGTGCGCGGGCACCGCGATGAGCACGCGATACCCCAGGTCCAACGCGCACCCCCTCGCGCCGCCGTCGCTCGGCCGGAGCGCGTTCAGGTCGGCGATCACGGTGTCGCCGTCTGCAGGATCGAGAAGCCTCGACGGCGCCGTGCGAGCTGTCGAACCGCCCGTGTCGTTCAGCACGACCAGCGTCACGGGCGTGCCCTTCGTCACCACCTCGAGCGGCGACTTTGCGGGCAGCCAGATCGCCTGGGCGTCGACGCGGATCCCCGTCCGCCCGTCCATGTCGGCAAGCTCGATGAGCAGACTGGGACCCGTGTACGCGTCGGTGTCCGGCGCGCCGAATCTGAAGCTCGTGTTCGCCGGGATCCCCGGTCCGCCGGAGGAGCCGCCACCGGCGATCGAGAGCCCGCCGGGTGGGTGCCCGTGGACCCAGGCGACGGCCGTGGCGTACGCGGCGTCGACCGTCCACCAGCCTGTCAGCGTGATGAAATCCGGCGAGCCCTCGGTTTGAGGGGCGGCCCCCAGGAACGCGATCGGGGCGCTGTTGAGCCGCACGGCGCCCGGGGGAACCTTCACCGCTCCCAGGAGAGCGCTGATCTCGGCCTCCGCAGCCCGCCGGTTCTGCGACGCGGAGCTCAGCACGGCCGCCGGCCCGACGCCGGCGGGCCCGCAGCCCGTCGCCGCCAGCACGCCCACGAGGAGCGCGAGACCGCGCAAGCTCCTCCGCACGTCCGCGCTCACCGGCATTCCCTTCATCTCGCTGCTCCAGAGGCCTCAGAGTGTGATACGCGGAGGGCCGGCGCGGCGTTCCGAATCGCCATCGGCGAGGAGTCGCGTGTGGCATTCTCATGGCGTGGTGAGCAGGCTCGCGTATGCGCCGGCGCGGCGCCGGAGACCGGCATGACCGCGGCCGTGCCCGGCGGAGGATCCCCCGACCCGGCATGGACCTGGGACGAGAGTCGCTGGCGGGGCCACGTGCGGCATGTCCGCGCCGGTCCGAGCCTCAAGCCGCCGGAGTGGCCGGGGGGCGCGACCGTCGCGGTCGCGCTCTCGTTCGATTCCGACCACGAGACCATCCCGCTCCGCAACGGCGAGACGCAGCCGGGCAAGCTGTCACAGGGGGAATACGGCTCGAGAGTTGCCGTTCCACGAATCCTCCGTCTCCTGGAACGGCACGGCGCGCCCGCGACGTTCTTCGCGCCTGCGGTGTCGGCGTTGCTCCACCCCGAGGAGATCGGCGCATGCGCCGGCGCCGGCCACGAGATCGCGCTGCACGGATGGATCCACGAGTGGAACACGACCCTCGACCGGTCCGCGGAGCGCGACCTGCTGCTCCGCAGCATCGACGTCCTGGAACGTCTCGGTGGGACGCGTCCGACCGGCATCCGCACACCGTCATGGGATTTCAGCGAGCACACGCTCGACCTGATTCGCGAAGCCGGCCTCATGTACGACTCGTCGCTGATGGCCGATGACGATCCATACGAGCTGCTGGCGGATGGCGAGCCGACCGGCATCGTCGAGATTCCCGTCGAATGGATCCGTGACGACGCGCCGTACCTCACCATGGATCGATACACGGGCACGCGGCCGTACACGCCGCCGCGCGACCTGGTGCAGATCTGGACCGACGAGTTCGAACAGGCTCGTGCGGAGCGCGGCCTGTTCCAGCTGACGATGCACCCCCATGTCATCGGGCACCGCTCGCGGTTCGTGGTCCTCGAGCAGTTGATGGAGCACGTCGTGTCGAGCGGCAGCGTGTGGTTCGCGCGCCATGACGAGGTGGCGCGCCACGTGCGTCAGCGCCGCTGAGCGCCTTTCCGCCGATGCGCCGCAACCTCCACATCGTTCTTCCGGCGGCGCTGTTCCTGCTCCTGCGCGTCCCATCGTTCATCGAACCGCACTGGTACCAGGACGAGGCGGGCTACGCGTCCACGGTGTCGCTCGCGCACATCGGGTACGGCCTCTACGTCAACGCGTGGAACAACAAGCCTCCGTTGCTCTTCGCCGTCTATGGCCTGAGCCAGTGGTTGTGGGGGCCCGGCGAGGCCGGCCTGCACGTCTTCTCGCTCATCAGCGGACTCGCCGCGCTGCTCGCCGCGATATGGGGCATGGCACGCCTGTACTCGGCGCGTGCCGCCCTGTGGAGCGGGCTCATCCTGGCGGTGATCATCGGCTCCCCGATGTTCGATGGCGACCTGTCACTTCCGGAGAGCCTCCTGATCGGTCCCATCACAGTCGCGGTCGTCTGGTTCCTGTGCAGCTGCGCGGGACCGTCCACCCGCGACGACGCTCGCATACGCACGCTGGTGCTCATCGGGCTGCTGCTGGCCTGCGGTGCGCTCATCCAGCAGACGGCGCTTGCGGACACGGCGTCGATCCTCATCTGGTGCCTCGTACGGCAACGCTGGCGAACCAGCCTGGTCATCGGAGGGACGGTGACGTTCCTTGGCGCGGTCGTGATCGTCCCCTACCTGTTCAGCTCGGGTGTCCACAATGTGTGGTTCGCGCTCGTGACGTCATACGTCGGATACGTCAACACGGGGCTCCAGGCGCGGGTGCTGAGCCTCGCGCTCCGCGTTGTCGTCGTGCTTGCGATCGTCGGCACCGCATGGCTCTTCCGGAACGCGTCGGACGGCCGCCTCGAGCTCGTGCGAGTCTGGGCGATGGCGCTCATGTTCACCGCGATCGCTCCGGGCTACAACTACGAGCACTTTCTCCTGCCGGCGACGGTGCCGGTGGTGATGCTCGTCACCGGCATCGCGTCACGGCACGCCGGCGACATCGCGTTGCTCCTGCGGAGCGGGCGCGTGCAGCTGGCAGGCGCGCTCGCGGCGCTCGTCACGGCCGCGGTCGTGGTGACCTTCTGGTCGCCCTCGCAGGGTTTCGGACACACCCTGTGGACCCTCGGGTACTACCGGAACGCGGTGAGCTACATGGCGGGATCCGAGTCCGAGGCCGAGTTCGATTCCAACTTCGGCGCCGACTCACTCGGCGAGCAGCAGGCGGAAGCGTGGATCCGCGATCACGGGTTGACGGGCACGACCGGCATGGTGTGGTCGAACCTCGCGTGGCCGATCGTCGACGTGGGGCTCGTCCCGCCGACGCGGAGCGGACCGCTCTATGTCACCCTCGCTCTCGAGCACGGAACAGCCCAGATCCTGTCGATGATGAATGCGGCGCCGCCGAAGGTGATCATCGTCACGCCGTACCACATCGAGAACCTGCAGGACATCCGGACCTTCATCGGCACGCATGCGTACAGCAAGGTGCTGGACGAGAACGACATGGAGCTGTACGTCCGTTCAGATGGATGAGCGAGCCGCGGCCGCGTCAGGGGACGCCCTCGCCGCCGCAGTGCCCGTGGTCTGCGAGCGCTCCTCGTAGACGATGTACGGCCCATTGCGGTACACCTCGACGTAGTATCGGGCCAGCACGGGAAGGATGCTCGTACGCTGCAGGACGCTCTGCCGGTCGGTGATGACGATCCTGGGACGGTGCCGTGCGACGTAGGGTCCGATCGCCTGAGACCCCCCGAGCAGGACGTCGTCGTTGAAGAGACCGACGGTGGGAAGGGTGGTCTCGAGCGGTGTGGTCAGGTACAGCCACTCATCGCCGACGCTCCAGAGCACGGCCGACGACCCGGCGTCGTGGTGCGCATCCAACCATGACGCCACCTTGATGTCGGGAACGATGCTGCTCGAGAAGCTCGCCTGCCAGCTCGCTCGTTCGGAGGTGCTCACGAGCGCCGCATAGCCGTCGATGTAGTAGGCGGTCAGGCTCCGGTTGGAGGAGTTGATCCAGTACGAGCCCGCGTACGACCCCTCCGCAAGCGCGAGCGCGAGCCCGGCGGTCATCACCGCCGCTCCCAACACGAGCGTTCGCGGTGCACCTCCGCCAAGCCAGGCCCATCGATGCCACGGGGTCGAGGCCACCGCGGTAGCGAGCCACGGGACCGCCGGGACGAGCAGATGCGGATAGGTGAAGTGCGTCGAACCGGCGACGAGAAGGTCGATGCCGCCGAGCAGCCACAGCATCCAGGAGGGATCGCGAACGCGGCGCCCGAGGATCGCCGCGCCCGCCATGAGCGCCGCGAGGCCGACGGCGATGCCCGCGAAGTGGAGCACCCGCTCGGTGACCGTTGAGGGCAACCCCTTGGCCGCATACGTCGTGTAGAACCCGACGGTCGCGTAGAGGCTTGCGCTCCATCCCGACGCGATCACCGTGGGAAGGAACCAGAGCGCGCTCACCGCGAGCCCCGTCCCCCAGAAGGGCAGCAGACCGCGCCACCGGCCGGGAACGGCGATCAGCAGGATGATGCTGAGTGCGACGACGTCGGCGATCACCGTCTGCTGCAACCCCAGCGCGATCGACGCCAGCGCGCCGGCGACGTATGGCGCCCAGCGATGACGTGCGGCCCAGTCGGGGGAGGTGACACCGACGAGCATCAGCATGCCGGCCCACGTCATCGGGCCGATGAGGGCTCCCTCCGGAAGGAAGAGTTGCGCGTCGAAGAGCGGAGACCCGAGCGTCAATGCGGCGAGCACGCAGGCGATGCCGGCGCGCCGCGGTGACCCCGTGAGTCGTGCGGCGCCCCACGCGATCGCCGCCAGCGCGGCGACCGCGCTGAGGAATGGGACGAGATGGATCGCCGCCTCGGAGTACCCGAGGAAGTGGGTCACGATGCCGTACGTCCAGTACTGCAGCGGGGGCTTGTTGTCCCACGCCCCGATCGACGTGTACAGGTCACCGCCACGGAAGATGGTCCGTCCAACGTAGGAGTAGGTGCTCTCGTCCGAATACCAGTGCGGCTCGAGAAAGGACGGGACTCGCAGCAGCACGAGGATCCCGATGGCGGCGGCAAGCCACGGCTTCGACGTCGCTGCCGCCTCGCGCGAGGGTGCGGGAGAGGTTCTCATTCCAAGGTGGTGCGGTGAGCGCGTGACGAACCCCGTCCTGCCGGCGATTCCGACCCCGCCGCCGCGACCGCCATTATCCCGCCGCGCCCCCGGGTCCTATGTCACACGATCCGGGCGATTCGCCTCTGGGCCGGCGATTGCCACGGCGATACCGTGATTGACGATGGCTGATCGCAGACACGCCTCCATCCTGGAGAACCGGCTATGGAATTGACGGTCGCGAGCCTTGGCGGCGACCGCCACCGGATCATGGTGCGTGGTCACGAGATCGTGGTCGACCAGCCTGTGGAGTCCGGCGGCGAGGACGCGGGCCCCACACCGACGGACCTCTTCGTCGCATCCCTGGCGTCGTGTGTCGCGCACTACGCCCGGCGCGGGCTCGGCGCCGGCGGCGAGGGGCCGACGGTGCGCTGCACATGGAGGATGAGCGAGACGCCACCGTGGCGGGTCGCGGCAATCGCCATCGATGTGACGCTGCCCGCGAGTACCAGCGACGCTCGCCTCGAGGCGGTGCGCCGGGCGATCAGCCATTGCACCGTGCACAACTCGCTGCTATCACCGCCCGCCATCACCGTCCGCGCCGATCTCGCACCGGCCCTCGCCACCGTCTGACGTCTACCAGCTCACGCCGCCCGACCACGTGGCGTCGCCGTTGGCGAGCAGGTTCACCCCACCGCCCGCCGTGACGAGATACGCGGTCGGCCGGCTGGGGTTGCTGAGGTCGTCGCACAGCAACCGGTCGTCGGGGAGCCATGTATCCGCCGCAAGATAGGTGGGCGAATTGACAAGCTGAACGCCGCCGGTTGCGGTCGTGATGATGGAGATGCGATCGAACCGAGCAGGACCGGCGCATCCGGCATCAACCGCGATGTAGCTCGCGTCGAGCGACATCGTCGGGTTCAGATCGTAAAGGGTGCCGTGACCGGCGCACACGGCGCCGAGTGAGGCGGCGCTGAAGTCCCGCACCGTGCCGTTCGCACCGACGAAGCGCCATGTGGCGACCGACGGCTTTGTCAGCTGCGCTGCGCACAGCATGGAACCGTCGAGCGCCACCGATGTCAGGAGACAGCCCGCCCCCAGCTGCTGCTGCACGCTGGTCAGCGTGGTCCCGTTCTCGTGGGCAATGGAGGCGTTCGTGGTCACGCTGCCTGAGCCGGGGCATCCGACCGTCTGCACCACCCAGATGCTGTCGCCGACCCAACCCCCGAGCTGCCAGGCTGCGCCGGGGCTGCCGGCGGGAAGCTGCGCGACCACTCGTGCCGCGGTGCCCGGGCTCTGCACCATCAATCGGCCGCTGCTGAGCCCTGGATTGCAGGGGCTCGAGTACTGCGTGCCCTGGAGCCAGGCCCATCCGTGGCCGTCGAGCGCGCCGGTCTCCTCGCCGTAGAGGGCGTTCGCGTTCGGCTGGAGCGGCTCGAGCGTGCCGTCCGCGTGGAGGCTCACGAGCGCGGTCGACGCGCCACTGCCCTGCAGCACGAGGAAGCCGGCTCCGAAGGGCGACAGCAGTTGCAGGCTCGTCGTCGCCGGGATTGCCGCAGTCACGTTGCCGTCCTCGTCGAGGAGGTTGAGCGTGCCGTCATCGGCAAGCTCCGGGATGAGAGGCGTGACGTCGAGCGACGGAGACGGGGCCGACGATGCGGAGACGGTGGGAGTCGCGGTCGGATTCCCTGAGGCGGCCGGGGTTCCCGAGGGCGTTCCTGTCTCGGCAGGTGGCGAGGCGGAGCCGCACGCGGTCGCAACGACGGCCACCGCGAACAGCGGCAGCGAGCGCCGGATCGTGAGCATCGCGACCCGGAGTGTACTGCCGACTCTCCCGATTGACCACCACTAAAGGCGTCAAACAGGGCGAACGACGCAGCGCCTCGAATACGACATCGGGCCGCGAACGATCCGCTTGCATCTGCTGCGTCCAGCGCGCCACAATGCCAGCGCTGAGTTCAGGCTTTAGAGCCAGGGGGGCACTCCATGAAGCGACCAGTCGGAGTAGTGGGTAGTGGCGCATCTTTGCGCCGTCCAGGAGGAGTTTCATGACGTCATTCCGTTCGTGGGCCGCACTGGCGTCGGTGGGCCTCGCGGTTTCAGCCGCGACGGTTGCCTCCGGCGTTCCTGCCGCGGCGTCGACATCGGGCCGCATGGCTGTGGCGGGGTCACTGACCCCGTCGGTCGAGCGTGCCAAGCCGCTGGGCCACGTCGCCTCGGGAAACCAGGTCAGCTTCGACCTGGTGCTCAACCTGCGTGACGCCGCCGGGGCGAAGGCCCTCGTCAATGCCGTGTCCGACCCTGCGTCGGCGCAGTATCGCCATTACCTGACCGACGCCCAGTGGATCGCGCGCTACGCGCCGACACAGGCATCGGTCGCATCGGCCGAGACCTGGCTGCGGCAGCAGGGCTTCAAGGTCGGGAGCGTCCCCGCTGACCGCCTCTTCGTACCAGCCCAGGGCAGCGCCGCCCAGGTGGAGAGCGCCTTCGGCACCACCCTCGGTAACTTCAAGGTCAACGAGCACACGCTCCGTCTCGCGAACAGCGCACTGTCGATCCCGACCTCGATCGCCGGGATCGTCTCCGGCGTGACCGGCGTGAACGAGGGGATCGCAACCCCCGCGCTGTCGAACGGTGCCGCGTCGGAGGCCGCAACCGCGACAGCCCCCTCGGACGCGGAGCCGCCGCCCCCTGCGGGTTTCCGCAATCCACAGCCGTGCAGCGCGTACTGGGGCCAGAAGACTGATACGGCGGATGCCGCGTCCCTCTACTCCCCGTACAACAGCCCCTTGCCGTACGACATCTGCGGTTACGGGCCTGCCCAGCTCCGCAGCGGGTACGGGCTTACGCACAGCGTCAACACCGGCACCGACGGCCACGGTGTGAAGATCGCGATCGTCGACGCCTACGATTCGCCCACGCTGCTCAAGGACGCTCAGCAGTACTTCAACCAGAATGACCCCGCACACCCGCTGACCAAGAGCCAGTTCAAGAACGACAAGCCGAAGTCGGTGACGAACGTTGCCGAATGCGGTGGCAGCGGCTGGTACGCCGAGCAGGCGCTCGACGTCGAGTTGTCGCATGCGATGGCGCCGGGTGCAAAGATCATCTTCGTCGGCGCCCAGGACTGCCTCGACACCAGCCTGCTCGCCGGGGTCAACAAGGCGGTCACCAGTGGCGCATCGGTGGTCACGGACTCCTGGGGCGACACCCTCGGGGACCTGCTCGTCGACGCCTCCGAGCACACCGCCTACGACAACACGTTCGAGCTCGCGGCCGCGACCGGTGTCAGCGTTCTCTTCTCGAGCGGTGACAGCGGCGACAACTTCGCCGACTTCGGGATCGCGGCTCCGGACTTCCCAGTGGACAGCCCACTCGTGACCGCGGTCGGCGGCACGTCGCTCGAAGTCAACAGTTCGGATTCGCGCGCCGCTGAATACGGTTGGTCGACCGCCAAGCAGACGCTCTGCGGCCCCGTGTCGACCACCAACTGCGGCTCCGCGACGTCTCCCACAGGCTCGCTCGCCTTCCAGGCTGGTGGCGGTGGCGGAACGAGCTACTACTACCTCCAGCCGTCCTACCAGGCACCCGTGGTGCCTGCGGCGCTCGCGTTGCGCAACGAGTCGCTCTTCGGACCCACACCGCTACGTGTGCTTCCGGACATCTCGATGGACGCCGACGCGCAGACAGGCATGTTGATCGGCCTGACGCAGACCTTCAACAACGGCACCTACTACGCGCAGTTCAAGGAGGGTGGCACCAGCCTCGCCTCCCCACTGCTCGCCGGTGCGATCGCCGACGCCGACCAGGCTGCGCGAGGCTCGCTGGGGTTCATCAACCCGACCCTCTACAGCGTCGACCTGGCGCACCCGGCGGCGTTCAATGACATCCTCACGCCGGCAAGCCCGCACTCGGCCGCCGTGGTCAGGGTGGACTACGCCAACACCCAGAACGCAAGCTCCGGGTACGTCGTCAGCGTCCGTGTCCTCGACTACGCGGGGCTCGAGACGTACTGCGACGCCACCGGGAACTGCGCGTCCCGGGACGTCACCCTGACAACGACTCCGGGATTCGACAGCCTGACCGGCATCGGCACGGTCGGTCCCCAGTGGATCTCCCGGCTCGCGGCGGGCTGAGAAGCCTTCCGATCTAGCGACGGGCCAGGGGGCGCCGGGCAACCGGCGCCCCCTTCGTCGTCCCATCGGCTGCCGCATCGATCGGCGATGATCCGTGCGTGGACAGACCGATCACGATCGTGACGGGCGGTGGCCGTGGCATCGGTGCGGCGACCGCCGTCCATCTGGCGCGACTCGGTCATGACGTCGTGGTGAACTACCGGCGGGATCATGACGCCGCCGGGGCGGTCGTGAAGCTGGTGGAGGCCGCGGGCGGTCGCGTCATCAGCGTTGAAGCGGATGTCACGTCGGACGGTGACGTGGAACGGCTCTTCGAGGTGACGAGGAGCGCGCTCGGACAGGTCACCGGCCTCGTGAACAACGCCGGCGTCACGCTGCACATCGGGGACCTCGCCGACACGGCGGTCGAGGTGATCCGCGATGTCATCGACGTCAACCTCCTGGGGACGATCCTGTGCGCGCGTGTGGCGGCGCGGGTGATGTCGACGCGCAGGGGAGGCGCGGGCGGAGCGATCGTCAACGTCTCGTCCGCTGCGGCCACGCTCGGCAGCGCCCACGAATACGTGCACTACGCGGCCGCGAAGGCCGGCGTGGAAGCACTCACGGTGGGGCTCGCGAAGGAGCTCTCCGGTGATGGGATCCGGGTCAACGCCGTGGCACCCGGGATCGTCCGTACCGAGATCCATGCGGCGGCCGGCGATCCCGATCGCCCCGATCAACTCGCGGGACGGATCCCGGCGGGTCGGGCCGGTGAACCGGGCGAGATAGCCACCGCGATCGGGTGGCTGTTGAGCGCCGAGGCCTCCTACACCAGCGGCGCTATCGTGCGCGTGGCGGGTGGCTTGTAGCCGTCACTTGAGGCCGAGCGCGCGCTCGAGCTCGGACACGGTGTCTCGCAAGCGGTCCGGTTCGAACGGCGGGATCATGCAGGCGCCCATCAGTGCGGCGACGACGAGCGAGGCCTGCGCCTCGGGATTGCGACGGCCGGGCAGTGAACCGTCCTTTGACGCCTTCGCGAGCAGCCCGCGCACCGTCGCCCGCCAGATGGCATTCGTCGCCTGATACAGCTCGAGGATCGCCGGATCGCGCGTGGAGCGGAGCGCCAGCTCGCCCATCACAGCGAAGAGCTCAGGCTCGTCTCGCGTCAGGCGGCGGATCCCGTCGAAGTGGTTGCGCAGCTGATCGGCGGGTGAGCCGCCGCTGGGCATCGTGGAACGGAATCGCTCCATCGAATGCGCGAGCACCGCCCGAATCAGGGTCTCCTTGCTCGGGAAGTAGTAATGGAGGGTGGCGACGTTGACGCCGACCTGCGCCGCGACCTCGCGCGTGCGGAGGCCTTCGAAACCGAAGCGGGCGATCTGGTGATACGCGGCCGCCGCAAGCTCCTGGCGGCGGTCGATCGACGGTGGGGTGGTTCTCGCTGACATCCTTCGGTGAATCTCATTCTACCCCTCAATCAGTTGATTGACACGGATGGGGGATCGTGCTACCGTCCTCTCAATCAAGTGATTGACCGAGAGCGACCGGCGGTGCCGCCGGCGCATCAGGAGGCAGCGATGAACGTGGTGATCTTCGGAGCGAACGGACCGACCGGCAGGCTCACGACTCAGGAAGCCGTCGCAGCGGGGCACGTGGTGACGGCGGTGACCCGTCACCCAGAGGCGTTCCCCCTGCGCGGTGAGGGCTTGCGCGTGCTGCGCGGCGATGTCTTCGATCCGAGCGCGGTGGACGAGGCGGTCACGGGGCAGGACGCGGTCCTCTCGACGCTCGGCGTTCCTTACGGCCGCAAGCCGATCACCGTGTACTCGGAGGGGACCGGCAACATCCTTCGTGCGATGCATGCGCACGGCGTCCGCCGCTTCGCATGCGTGAGCTCGAGCGCCACGGTGCCGCACGCGGATCCCGAGGGTGGATTCATCTTCGAGCGCGTCGTGCAACCGTTTGTCACCGGCGTCATCGGGCGGACGCTGTACGACGACATGCGACGGATGGAAGCGCTCGTCCGGAGCAGTGACCTGGACTGGGTGATCATCCGGCCGTCCGGTCTGTTCGACACAGACGCGGTCACCGACTACCGCGTGGCCGAATCGCACGTCCAGGGACACTTCACGTCCCGTGCCGACCTCGCCGACCTGTTGCTGCGCCAGCTCACCGACGACCGGTTCCTCCACAAGGCGGTGGCGGTCGCCACCGTGTCGGAGCATCCCAGCATGGTGAAGCTCATCTGGAAGGAGGGTCTCGCCAAGCGTTCGTAGCCGCAGGGACGCGGCGTCGCAGCGGCGCTCGCCACCGCGGACGGCGAGGGGGTACATTGCGCATCGATGCCGGTCAGCCCGCGCCAGCTCGCCGACGCCGCGGAGATCGCCAGACGGTGGATCCGGTTTCGCGCCATGAGCGCGGGCGTCCCGGGGATCTCCTTCGGGATCAGCCACCGCGATCGCGTCGTGATGATGGATGCGCGGGGCGTGGCCGATATCGCCGAGCACCGTGCTGTGACACCGGATCGTACGAGCTACCGGTGCGCGTCGATCACGAAGACCATGACCGCGACGCTGGTGATGCAGCAGGTGGAGGCCGGCAGGTTGCGGCTCGACGAACCCATCGCAACCTACCTCGCGTGGACGCGCCGGTTGCCGCATGCCCGAGAGATCACGATCCGCCATCTCCTCATTCACGCCGGTGGCGTCATCCGCGACGGCTCGAACCATTGGGGTGACGAGGACTTCCCGGATCGTGAGACGTTGCGCCGGGAGGTGCGGCAGCAATTCACGTTCGCGGAGCCGTCGACGGGGTTCCGGTACTCCAACGTGGCATACGTCCTGCTCGGCGAGGCGCTCGAGGTGGTGACCGAGACATCGTTCGAGGCGCTGCTGCAGCGGGACGTGCTCAAGCCGCTCCGGATGAGCGGCAGCGCGCCCTCATTGATCCCACGCGTGCGCAGGACGCTGGCGACCGGCTACTACGCGCACCGGCGCGGCGAGGAGCCCCGGGCGGCGCGCCACAGCGAAGCCCGCGCATTCGCCGCCGCGGGCGGGCTCGTGTCGACGGTCCCCGATCTGCTCACCTACCAGCGGGCACATTTCCCGGGGTCCGGCGTCCTGCTGTCCGACCTGTCGCGACGCGAGATGCAGCGCACCCAGTGGCAGCGGTCCGAGGAGCCGAACCACGGCCTCGGGTGGATGATCTGGCATGTCGACGGCGTCAGCGTCCGTGGCCACAGCGGGGGATACCCCGGGTTCAGCACCAAGATCGGGTTCTCCCCGGAGCTCGCTGTCGCCGCCGCCGTGCTGACCAACACCAACAGCTCGACCGCCGCGATCTCGGTCGATGCGATCTTCCACACGATCGTCTGGGTTGCCCGGCGGTGGGATGTGGCCTCCGAGACGAGTCACGGGCACACCCGATCAGGTCTCGCGAAGTTCGCGGGCCAGTACCGCGGCGACTCGGGTGAGTTCACCGTCGTGCGGATCAACCGCTCGCTGTACCTGCTCGACCCAGAGATGGCCTTTCCGCTCTCGTCGCCGGCGCGGCTGCTCCCGGATGGGGGACGGAGCTTCACCATCGTCGAGGGTGACGATTACGGGCACTTCGGCGAGCACGTGAGCTTCAGCGTGAACAGCCGCGGCGAGTGCACCGCCATGCACTACGGCCCGCACACGCTGCAGCGAGCCGACGTCTAGGCGGAGCCCTGCCGGCTAGCCGGCCCCGCGGTAGCTGCGCACTGCGAGCGGCGTGAAGACGATGAGCACGCCGGCGAGCCACGCGAGGCTCTGCCAGAGCGCCGGGTTGAGCGGGAACTGCGGGCCGCCGAGCGCCATCGCGCGCATCGCGTTGATGACGAGCGTGACCGGCTGGTTGTTGGCGAAGGCCTGCAACCACCCGGGCATCGTCGCGATCGGGACGAACGCCGAGCTCACGAAGGTGAGCGGGAAGAGCCAGATCAATCCGAACGCCTGGACGGATTCCTCGTCCTTGATGGCGAGCCCGATGAACGCGGAAACCGCGCAGACGGTGATGCCGAACGCCTCGGCGAGCAGGATCATGCCGATGGCGCCGAGCACGCCGTTGTGGAACCGGAATCCCACGAGGTACCCGACCGCAACGATGACGAGGATCACGATCATCATGCGGATCGAGTCGGCGATCAGGCGGCCGGCGAGCACCGCGGATCGCGACATCGGCATCGCGCGGAAGCGATCGATGACGCCCTTGCTCGACTCCTGCGCGAGTGCGATGGCGGTGGCGAACGTCGCGAACGCCGCCGTCTGGCCGATGATCCCCGGCATCAGGTAGTCGACGTAGCCACCCGACCCCGGCGCCGCGATCGCTCCGCCGAACACGTACCGGAACAGCAGGACGAAGATGACCGGCTGCACCACGGTGAAGACGAGATAGGCCGGCACGCGCATCCACACGAGCAGGTTTCGCCTGGTCATCACGAGCGCGTCGCTGACCGCCCACCGCGCCAGCTGCATCGTGTTCGGCGACAGGCCCGGGCGTGCCGGCTCAGCGATCACGCTCAACGCTCCACCGCCGCCGGCGCGTGCCTGGTTCCCGCGCGCCGATGCGCGCCCTCGGATTCGGCCTCCGCGGCATGGCCGGTCACCGCCAGGAACACGTCGTCGAGCGATGGTCGATGCAGGGCGAGATCCTCGGTGACCACGCCCGCCGAATCGAGCCGGCGCACCGCGTCGACCAGCGCCTGCGATCCCTGACTGCCGACCTTCAGCTTCACCCGCCGGGTCTCCACCTCGACGTTCGGGGCGGCGTCGGAGAGCGGCGTCACCGCGGCCACGGCCGCCTCGAGCCGGGTGCGGTCGGGAACGCTGAACTCGAGCAGGTCGCCACCCACCTGGTCCTTCAGCTGATCCGGCGTCCCCGACGCGATCACCCTGCCGTGATCGACCACCACGATGGTGTCGGCGAGCTCGTCCGCCTCGTCGAGGTACTGCGTCGTGAGCAGCAGTGTCGTGCCGCGGCCGACCAGCTCGCGGATGATTCCCCACATCCCCAGCCGCCCGTGCGGGTCGAGCCCGGTGGTCGGCTCGTCGAGGAAGAGCACCGAGGGCTCGGCGATCAGGCTCGCAGCGAGGTCGAGGCGTCGCTGCATGCCGCCGGAGTACGTCTTCGCCGGACGGTCTGCCGCCTCCGCGATCTCGAAGCGTTCCAGCAGGTCGGCGGTCCGCGTTCTCACGCTCGCACGGTCCATGTGGTTGAGGCGTCCCATGATCTGGAGGTTCTCGCGGCCGGTGAGCTCGGGCTGGATCGCGGTCGCCTGCCCGGCGAGCCCGATGCGGCGGCGCACGGCGGCGGCCTCGTGCACCACGTCGTGTCCCTCGATGACGACCCGGCCGGAGTCGGGATGCAGCAGCGTCGTGAGCACGCGCACCGCCGTGGTCTTGCCGGCGCCGTTCGGGCCGAGCATGCCGAGCACCGTCCCGCGCGGCACCGTGAAGTCGATGCCGCGCAGCGCGTGCACCTTCCCGAAGGACTTGTGCAGCGCGCTCACCTCGATCGCGTGGTCGGCCGCCTGGACGGTCATGGCCGACGAGGATAGGGCACACTCACGCCTGGCGGTCCGCCGCGTCCACCATGTCATGCAGGCGCTCGAGACGGCGTGAGCGGTCACGCACGAAGCGCTCGATGCCGTCGAGGATGTGCTCCCTGGTCAGGTGTGCTTCGTCCATGACCTCGTCGACCGAGCCGCCGGTGCGCCACCGGTCGTCCCAGTCGGCGCCCATCGAATACTCGGCGGCGAGCGGCCCGCTCACCCAGTCGCGCATGAGCTTCACGGTGCGGTTCGTGATCGCCATCGCGTCGAGCAGGTCCGCGGGCGCGATCACGCTCTCGCGATAGGCGGCAGGTTGCATGCGAAAGAGCTGAGGGCTGATCGCGGCGACGACCTTCACGTTGAGACCGCGCGCATCGAGGTCGGGCAGTGCTTTGACCAGGTTGGCGGTGGTCGTGGTGCCCTGGACGAACACCGTGCCCAAGGCGGGTTGGTCGGAGCGGAAGCGACGCAGCACGTAGGCGCCGCGCGCCGCCTCGAAGTGGCTCGGCATCCCGAGCGCCTCGCGATCGGGCAGCTCGATCGTCGGCCGCGTGAGATGCAGCGCGACGATCGGCACATCGGTCGCGAGCGCGGCGCCGAGCACGACCGGCACCTCGTTGTACTCCCAGGGGTGCAGGTCGATGACCTTGCCCTCGGGGAAGAGCTGTGTCACCCCGGGCGCGTAGATCCCGAAATGTGTGCGCGAGTCCTCGGCGGTCTCCGGGCCGGAGTGGCCCGCAACCCACAGGACCTTGCCGATCTTCAGCTCGCAGTCCTGGGCGAGCTGGCTGAACAGCCGCATCTCACCGTACTTCAGGTAGCTGAACGAGCCGTACGTCGAGCAGGCGCCCCAGAAGCCGTTGAACGACGTGAACGGGTCGGCGGCCATGTTCACCGTCGCGAGCCCGACCATCATGCCGGCGTTGGTGAACTCGGTGATCTCGGTGGGCAGCAGCGCGCCACGCGGATTGCTCGTCCGCTCGTACCACCCGAACCCGGGCAGGTCACCGAAGTCCTTGCCGAACCCGGCGAGGTTCGTCGAATCGGCGAGGTCGGCCGACGCGGCGATGAACAGCGGGCGCCCGTAGTCGCGCTTCGCCATCGCGTTGACCCACGAGCTCCACGCGCCGAGCGCCGCGCGGTTCGGCTGCTTCTCCCCGGGCTTCCGGTACACCTCCGACGGGTAGCTGCGGAAGTCCGTCACCCGGGGATCGGAGAAGATCTCGGCACCGTGGCCGCCGATGTCGAGCCCGTCGATCTCCTCGGGCACGCTCGCGGCGAGCTGGACGAGGCGATCGGAGACGGCGTCGACGGCGTCCGGGTGGTCGGCGAGCACGGCCGCGGCCCGGCGCAGGTTCTCCGCGGCCTGCTCGTGGAGGGCGGCGGGGTCGGAGGGCGCCGGCTCGTCGACGCCGGCGTACGCCATGCCGTACTTCGCCATGAACCCGTGGCGCACCTCCCAGAACGGGGCGCTGTTCATGGGGTGGGGGGAGCCGTGGCTCTTGTTGTCGAACTTGCCGTAGCCGCGGCCCTTCCGGGTGCGAAACCAGGCGACCGACGGGACGTGCTCGGGGTTGTCGCCGCGCGCGGCCTCGAGCACCGCGCGGGTGACCGGGCCCCACTCCATGCCCTCCATCGTTCCGCAGACGCGCCAGCCGTACGCGCCGAACCATGTTGCGGGCGTGCCCGGCACCACCGAGGACGCGGGGAAGTCGTCGATCCCGAAGTCGTTCCAGTCGAGCAGGAAGACGAGATTCGAGAGCCCCAGGCCCCATGCCGCGTTTCGGGTCTCGTGGCTGGCGCCGGCGGTCAGGCCGCCCTCACCCTCGACGACGAAGACGCGGACGTCGCCCGCGCCGGCACGTTTGAGCGCGAGCGCCTCACCCGCCGACGGCGGCATGCCGTGCCCGGACGGCCCCGTGTTGAACTTCAGGAACAGGGTCTTGCCCGCCATCTCCGCGTGCCCGGGAAGGCCGTCGCGATGGCGCAGCTTCAGCAGCTCCTCGTACGTCAGTGCCCAGCGGCCGCCGTCGGGAAACGCGAACGCCGGGTCCGGGTCGCGCGCGGCGCGGAGCCGCAGCGTCTCGTTGAGCGCTGCGAGTGTCGTGTACACCAGCGGAACGGTGTGCCCGGCTGAGAGGACGAACCGGTCGGCGAACGGCAGCCACGGACGTCGGATGTCCCAGCGCATGGCGCCGGAAAGGAGGGTCGCGAGGAGGAGGTGCACCTTCGACCGCGAGCCGCCGGGATGCCCGCTCTGGCGGTAGTTGAGCGCGAGGTCGATGAACTCGTCGACCACGTCCTTGAGCACCTCCCACGCCGGGAACTCGGACTCCGCCTCGGCGATCAACCGTTCCACGTGCGCCGACGAAACCGCCTGTTCGGCACGGTCGCCGATGAGGTCGGCGGTGAGAGTCGGATGCTCGCTGATGCTCACGAGGTGCCTCCTTGTCGGCGGGGTCGTACGCCGAGTGTGGCAGCACCCGCGGGGAGGATGCTTCCGGCGCGGTGCTGCCGCGCCGAGGGTCAGTCGATGTCGACGAGCCCCTCGGCGACCGTGCGATCGCGACCCTTGGCCTTCGCTCGGCTGAGGCACGCATCGGCGCGGGCGACGAGGTCCAGCACGGTCTCGCTTCCCTGATAGGCGACGAGGCCGGCCGAGAACGTCTGCCCTGCAGGCGCCTCCTCACGCAGCCGCCAGCAGAGCTGGACCGCGTTCTTGGTCGTGCAATTGGGCAGGAGGATGGCGAGCTCCTTGTCACGCCAGCGCCCGAGGAGGTCCTCGGTGCGCAGCACGCCTCGCCAGCGGGTCGACGTCTCGCGCAGCAGCTGATCGGTGCTGGTGTGGACCGGCACGTCCATGTGCCTCCGGTCGGCGTTGAGATCGAGCAGCCCGAAGCAGAGTGGATGCCCCTGACGGCGGGCGAACGCCAGCTGGCGCCATGCCTCCTCCTCGAAGGCTCCCCGATTGGGCAGGCCGGTCAACGGGTCGGTCCGGGCAAGGGCTCCGAGCTGCTCGACGAGCTGCGCCTGGGTCATCGCCGCCGCGACGGTCCCCGCCAGCATGCGGAGCACGGCACTGTCGGTCTCGTCGAACGCGTTGGTGCGTGACGAGAACACCTTGAGAACCCCCACGGTCTCGTGGCGATGGCTCACGGGAACGCAGAGAATCGAGCGCACGCCGACCCGCCGGCACGCCTTCCGGTCGACGCGAAGATCAACCCTCGAGTTGGTGCACGTCTGCACCGCTCCGCTCGTGACCGCAAGCCGCGACATGCCCTCTGTCGCGGCGATCACGGCTCCGAGACTCTCCTCGGCGGTGCCGGTCACGACCTGCGAGATCATCTCGTTCCCGTCAGCCAGCTCGAAGAGGGCCCCATCGGCGTCGGTCAGGTGCTGGGCTCGCTCGGTGACCACGCGCATGGTCGCGTTGGCGCCCGCCCCCGCCCCGGCCACCTCTGACTGGAACGCGATGGCATCAAGGAGCCGCGCTCGGTCCAGGGCCGCCGGGCCGGGGTCGCCGGCGAGGTGCGCCTGGATCTCCGGCAGCTCCGAGGCAGCCGTGGATGGCGTCATCCGCACAGTCTGGTGCCGGAGGCCCGATCGATTCGCCTGCACTCCTGTCACGGGTCGGTCGCGGGATTACGCTCCCGTCTTCGCGACCCGTCTCGAACGACCGGCGAGATCACCCCTGGCGCGCCGGCGGCCGGTCCCGGCCCACGAGAGCCGAGCCGGCCGCCTGATGACGCCTGGAGCTGTTAGTGACCGAGCGCCGCGGTCGCCTGCGTGTCCATGGTCGACTCGATCGTCGACACGCTGCTCGGGTTCTTGAGGAAGTTGATCAGGTCAGCCCACATCGACTGCTCCCAGCTTCCCTGGAGGTCGTCGAGGCTGAAGACGAAGCTGCTCGCGTTGACCAGCGCCTGGGCGTCCGCCTTCGAGACCGGGTCCGGGTAGGCGCTCGCTGTCACCTGCTTGTTCGGCGACGCGAATCCACCCAGGTTGGCCCAGATCGAACCGGGTTGCGGTCCGGCGAGGTACTGGATCAGCGCCTTGGACTGGGGGGTGCTGTTGAGCATCATCGCCACGTCGCCGGCACCCTGGATGGCCGACTGGTTGGCGCTGTCAGCCGACGGCGCCGGGAACGGGAAGAAGTCATAGCAGGGTGTCTTGCTCGCGTCGGTGCTGCACGCCGCGCCGCCGGCTCCGGTGGTGCCGGGGGTGTAGTTGCTGGAGTTCCCCGTGATCTCGCTGACCACGAAGTCGCCCTCGAAGACCATCGCGGCCTGGGGCGCTGAGCCCGGCTTGGGGAAGACCTTGTCGACGCAGTTCGGATAGGCGTTCGCCAGCGACTTCGACAGCCCACCCAGCAGCAGCGTGGGGTCGCCGACCAGCTGGCCGAAGGTCGTGAACGCCGCCGTCACCGTCGGATCGGTCCACTTCAGCGTGTGGCTCGCGAGCTTGTTGTAGTTATCGGCGCCGGCCGTCTTGAGGTAGACGTTCTGCCAGAAGTCGGCGACGGGCCACCCCACGTCGGTGCACAGCGAGAAGGGCGCGATGCCCGCGGCCTTGAGCTGCTGAGCATCCGTGATCAGCTGCTCCCACGTGGTCGGCGGCGAGGTGATGCCGGCGGCGGTGAACTCGGCCGGGTTGTACCAGATCGTGTTCTTGTTCGCGCCCTTGAACCAGACGCCGTAGAGCTTTCCGTTGTACGAGGCGAGCGAGTTCCAGGCGGACCCGAAGTTCGAGCTCAGGCTGCCGACGACGCTCGTCAGGTCCTTGATCGATCCGCCCTTCGCGAGGGTCTGCAGCGTTCCCGGGTCCGGGACGAGCGCGACGTCGGGCGGCGAGCCCCCGGAGACCGCGGCGGTCAGCGCGGTGTCCATGTTGCTGCCCTTGCCCTGGTAGTTCACGGTGATCCCGGTCGACTGCGTGAACGGTTGCAGCGCGGCCTGGAAGTCCTGCTGCTCCTGTGCGGTCCACTCCGCCCAGAGGCTCACCGAGCCGCCGATGTGAGAGCTCGACGAACCCGGGCTCGAGCTCGACGCGGGCGAGGACGAAGAGCCGCAGGCTGTCGCGACTCCAAGGATGCCGGCGGCGAGCACGGCCAGCTTGCCGGTGGTGCCGACCTTTGTCATGAACCCATTCCTCCTCGGGACCGGGGGCCTGCTTGCCCGCCAGGCCATTAACGAAAGGTGATGACGCCTGTGTACTCCCTCTGGAGTCGAAACGCAATGGTCCGTTGGGATGAGACCGGTTGCCATCCCCCGTCTGCGGCCGTAGCATCTCCGGGCACCGTGGGGAACACAATCCCGTGACCGTGGCGGTCGCCGACCAGGAGCCGATACCGGCAGCCGCGGGTGGCGAGGTGCTGCCGACGATCGGTCAGCCGGTCGGTGGGGGCGGCTGGCGGAGCCACCTGGGCTCGCTGCTCTTCCTGCTCCCCGGCGTGCTCTGGCTGGCGGTGATCGTCGTCTACCCCTTCATCGCAACCATCGTGCGCAGCCTCTACGACGGGAGCGGCACGAACTTCATCGCGCTCGGGAACTACAAGGACATCTTCTCGACCAGCGACATCGTCGTGTCCCTGAAGAACAACGTCGTCTGGGTCGTGGTCTTCCCGTTCTTCGTCACGTTCTTCGGGTTGGTGTTCGCGGTGCTCACCGAGCGGATCCGGTGGGGGACGGCGTTCAAGACGATCGTGTTCATGCCCCTGGTCTTCAGCGCCACCGCCGCGGGGCTGACCTGGGCTTCGATCTTCTTCAACGATCCCCACACCGGCCTGGTCAATGCCGCGGTCCAGGGTGTCAGCAACGCGGTGAGCCCGCCAGGCCTGTACCCGGTGGACACGTCGGCGGGACAGGCGGTCTCCTCGCTCGCCGCGGCGAACGTGCGATCCGGGGCCGGGGGTGTGCTGGAGAGCAAGTCCACGGCCACCGCCGGCAGCACGATCGAGATGGGGTTGATCGGCATCAGCCCTGCGGATCTGCAGGCGGCGGGCGCCGTCGCCGCCGCGGAGCCCGCCACCAAATCGGGCGCGGTGACCGGGCTCGTCTGGCGCGACTTCTCCCCGACGCATCCGACGGCGCGTGGCCAGGTCTTCCCTGACGAGGATGGCATCGCGGGGTTGCACATGGCCCTGCTGAGCAGCAGCGGGAGCTCGGTTGCGACAACGACCACCGGCAAGGACGGCACGTTCACCTTCGACAACGTCGGCTCGGGCGACTACCGGGTGCAGATCACCGCCAACAACTTCCAGGCGGGATTCACCGGTATCGACTTCATCGGCGCGCAATCGCTGACACCGACCGGCAACGCCAGCCAGCTGGAGCAGGCACTGCTCAGCCTGCCGATCGCCGACATCGCGATGATCATCGCCTACCTCTGGATCTGGGCCGGGTTTGCGATGGTGGTGATCGGCGCCGGGCTGGCCGCGCTCAACCGCGAGGTGCTCGAGGCGGCGCAGATCGACGGGGCGACCGAGTGGCAGACACTGCGAAGGGTCACCGTGCCCATGCTCCGGCCGGTGCTGGTGGTCGTCTTCGTCACCATGCTCATCAACGTCCTCAAGATCTTCGACATCATCATCAACATGGCCGAGCCGGCGGCGCAGGGCAGTGTCAAGACGATCGCCCTGGAGCTGTACAACGTGTTCACCGCAAACAACGGGCAGGGCCTCGCAGCCGCGCTCGCGGTGATCCTCTTCCTCCTCGTCGTTCCGGCGATGCTGTTGAACCTCAAGAGGATCCGAGGATGAGCGCAGTGCAGGCCGCGTCGCTTCCGGCGAAGGTCACGGCGACGGCGGAGTCGCCGAAGCGTCGCATGCGTCTGCGCCCGTCGCGCTGGGTGCTCAACATCGTGCTCGCGGTCATCGCGATCTTCTGGCTCGTGCCCGCCATCGGCATCGCCATCATCTCGCTGCGTCCCGAGAGCGCCTTCTCGCAGTCCGGGTGGTGGACCGTGTTCACCGCGCCGGCGCAGCTCACCTTCAGCAACTATCAGGCGCTGTTCTCCGCGGGCTTCAAAGCCGGCAGCATCCTCGACTCGCTGCTCACGTCGATCGAGATCACGGTCCCGGTGACGATCCTGGTGACGGTCATCTCGAGCCTGACCGCGTACTCGCTCGTCTTCGGAAGGTGGCGCGGGCGGACGGTCGTCTTCCTGCTGATCGTCGCCATGCTGGTGCTGCCCTTGCAGATGGCGCTCATCCCGGTCGCGAGCCTCTACAAGACGTTCGGCAGCGCGACGGGGATCGGACTGTACGGCAACGTCGTCGGCGTGATCATCTTCCATGTCGCGTTCGGCCTGCCGTTCGGCATCTTTCTCATGCGCAACTTCTACACCGGTATCCCGCATGACCTGCTCGAAGCGGGACGCATCGATGGCGCGGGGGAATGGACGCTCTTCCGGAGAGTGGTGCTGCCGCTCGGGTTGCCTGCGGCCGCGTCGCTCGCCATCTTCCAGTTCATCTGGGTCTGGAACGACCTGCTGGTTGCGCTGATCTTCCTCGGTGGCAACCCGCACATCACCCTCACCATGTTCCTGTACGGGCAGACGAGGCAGCTTGCCAACAACTACTGGATCGTCTCCACCGGCGCGATGATCTCCATCATCGTTCCGTTGATCGTGTTCTTCGCCTTCCAGCGGTATTTCGTCCGAGGCGTGCTCGCCGGGGCGGTCAAATGAGGAGCGTGTAGATGGCCGGCGTTGTCCTCGACGATCTGACCAAGCGGTACGACGGTGGCGCGCTCGCGGTCAACAAGCTGAACCTCGACATCAAGGACGGGGAATTCGTATGTCTCGTCGGCCCGTCGGGATGCGGGAAGACCACGGCGCTCCG
This sequence comes from Candidatus Dormiibacterota bacterium, assembly GCA_963848445.1. Taxonomy (GTDB): domain Bacteria; phylum Chloroflexota; class Dormibacteria; order Aeolococcales; family Aeolococcaceae; genus Palsa-851. The sequence goes on along the minus strand of CAWKDT010000001.1, from coordinate 641,855 downwards.
GATGATTGCCGGGCTCGAGGACATCACGAGCGGCCAGGTGCGCATCGGCGACCGCGTCGTCAACAACCTGCCCCCGCGCGATCGCGATATCGCCATGGTCTTCCAGAGCTACGCGCTGTATCCGCACATGAGCGTGCGCGACAACATGGCCTTCGGCTTGAAGCTGCGCAAGACCGCGAAGGAGGAGATCGACAAGGCCGTGGTCGACGCGGCACGGATCCTCGACCTCGACCGCTACCTCGACCGCAAGCCGGGTCAGCTCTCCGGAGGCCAGCGTCAGCGCGTCGCCCTCGGCCGGGCGATCGTTCGCGATCCCGCGGTGTTCCTGATGGATGAGCCGCTGTCGAACCTCGACGCCAAGCTGCGCGTGCAGACGCGCGCCGAGATCGCTCGCATGCACACGCGGCTCGAGGCCACGATGATCTACGTCACCCACGACCAGGTCGAGGCGATGACGATGGGGGACAGGATCGCGGTGATCAGCGAGGGCGTCCTCCAGCAGGCCGGGACCCCGAAGGAGCTGTACGAGACGCCGCTCAATCGATTCGTCGCCGGGTTCATCGGCTCGCCGTCGATGAACTTCATCGAGATGAAGGTGTCGCAGGAGGATGGCGCGACGCGCCTCACCGCGGAGGGGTGCCAGGTTCGAGCGGACGACACGCAGGCGGCGCAGCTTCGAAATCTCGGGCTGCAGAACGTCACGATCGGGTTCCGGCCGGAGCATCTCACCGTCGGTGCATCGGACGGCCCGGGTCTCAACCTGAACGTGGCGATCGACGTCGTCGAATTCCTCGGCAACGACGAGCTGATCCATGGCGTGTGTGCCGGCAACGACGTGGTCGCCATCGTCGACGTCGACAACTCGCTGAAGGTCGGCGCCTCGGTCGTGCTGTCCGCGCCGCCCCGCCGGCTGCACCTCTTCAATCCCGAGACGGGTCTCCGAATCGCAAACGAGACGGCGCCGGCACCGGTCGCCGCCCCGCAGCCTCAGCCCGCGGAGTAGCGTCCGGCCGCTCGACCCTCCCGCGTCACGACGCGTCCGGCTTTCGGGCGCGGCTCGGCGCGACGCGCGAGGGCTCGTTGGGCATCTTCGGGTACTGCGGAGGCCATGGCGCGTCGGCGAGGCCCTGCGCGACATCGCGCTCATGCAGGCTGAGGACGGGCTCCAGTGACTGCGGCGCCGCCGTCATCGAGCGCCACGGATCACCGTCACGCTCGACCCGCGGCGGGACGGTGACGATCGTGAAGGTGTCGGGGACGACGGCGTCGAGCTCATCCCAGGAGAACGGCGTCGACACCTGCGCCCCGGGGCGGGCGCGCACGGACCAGGCGCCGAAGATGGTCTTGTGCGGTGCGTTCTGGTTGAAGTCGACAAATACGCGGCGCCCACGTTCCTCCTTCCACCACGCGCCGGTGATGAGGTCGGGCCGCCGGCGCTCGAGCTCGCGCGCGACCGCCACCGCGGCCGAGCGCACCTCGTACGACGTCCAGCGCGGTTGCAGGCGCACGTACACGTGGATGCCGCGGTTGCCGGTCGTCTTCGGCAGGCATGCGACCCCGAGCCCGTCGAAGAGGGCGTGCACCTCGCGCGCGGCCTCCTGCACCATCGCGAACGTGACCCCCGGGCTCGGGTCGAGGTCGATGCGAAGCTCGTCGGCGTGCTCGGGGTCGGATGCCCGCGAAGGCCATACGTGGAAGCCGAGGCATCCCATGTTCACCGCCCAGAGGACGTGGGCGAGGTCGGCGGCCACAAGCGCGCGCGACGTCGTGCCGTTCGGGGTGCTCACGATCGTCGTCTCGAGCCAGTCCGGGCGCGAATCGGGGACGCGCTTCTGGAAGAAGGACGGCCCGCTCGCGCCGTTCGGGAAACGCTGCAGCAGCACCGGCCGGCCTCCCATGGCACGCAGCAGGGGTTCCTCGACCGACTGGTAGTAGCGAACCAGCTCCAGCTTGGTCTCCCCGCGTTCCCTGAAGTAGACCTTTGCCGGATTGGTGATCGGGACCTCGCGACCCGACGCTTCGACCATCACGACGTCGTCAGCCATCGCGGGCGAGCATAGACTCGGCGGCCGGTCTGCGCTCATCGCTCACGCTCCGCGCCGAACCGTGCCCGGCTCGGCACGATAAGGTCCGGATCCAGGACTCTGGGCCGGCGCAGGGCGTCGCGTCGATCCCAGGCCTCGAGGAGGAGCACACGGTGGCCCAGGAATCCCAGGACTTCGGAGCCCTGATCGACTTCCACCCCTACCGCGACCGGTTCGAGACGCACCATCGGATCCCCGCGGAGCCTCGTCCCCACGACAGCATCCTCGCCGAGCTGAGGACCATGGCCGAGGAAGAGGACCGCATGGCCAATGCGGGCAGGGTCTCCGGCTCGATCTACCACGGCGGCCACGACCACTACCGATTCCTCACCGAGGCGTACGCGCTCTTCGCGCATGCCAACGTGCTGCAGCGCGACATGTATCCGAGCGCCACCAAGCTCGAGGGCGAGATCGTCGCGATGACCGCGTCACTCCTTCATGGCGATGCGGTGTCCGGCCACCATCCGGGCGAGCACGTCTGCGGCGTGGTCACGTTCGGCGGCACCGAGAGCCTCATCAACCCGATGCTCGTCTACCGCGAGCGGGGCAGGGTGGAGAAGGGCATCACCGATCCCGAGGTGATCATCCCCTTCACGGCGCACGTCGCCCTGCAGAAGGCTGCGCACATGCTCGGCATCAGGCTCATCCAGGGACCGGTGCGCGACGACTGGCGTGCCGACGTCGGCTGGATCCGCGAGCACGTCACGCCCAACACCGTCGCGATCGTCGGTTCGGCGGGGAACTATCCGCACGGGCTCATCGACCCGATCGAGGAGATGTCGGCGCTCGCGCTGGAGCGTGACATCGGTCTGCATGTCGACGGCTGCATGGGTGGTTTCATCCTGCCCTGGGGTGAGCGGCTCGGGTACCCGATCCCCGTCTTCGACTTCCGCCTCCCCGGGGTCACCTCCATCTCCGCGGACACGCACAAGTTCGGATACGCGCTCAAGGGAACGTCGGTGCTGCTGTATCGCAACAGCACGCTCCGGCACTACCAGTACTTCAGCTATCCCGACTGGCCGGGTGGCATCTACATGTCCCCGGGGCTCTCCGGAAGCCGCTCGGGTGGCGTGGTCGCGGCGGCATGGGCCGCGATGCTGAGCCTCGGCGAGCAGGGATATCTCGAGATCGCGGAGCGGATCTTCGCAACCGCCGCGACCATCCTCGAGGGTGTCGCGTCGATCCCCGAGCTCGAGGTCTTCGGCGATCCGACGTTCATCATCGCCTTCAAGGGACGCGGGATCGACATCTATCAGGTCAACGATTTCCTCATCAGCAAAGGCTGGCGTCTCAACGCACTGCAGCTGCCGCCGGGTCTTCACTTCTGCGTGACCCGCCCGAACACCGCTTCCGGCGTCGCTGAGTCGTTCGTCGACGACCTGCGCGAGGCGGTCGCCTATGCGAAGACGCCGGGACTGGGCCCGGCGAAGAGCGGGGCGCTCTATGGCCTCGGTGGCTCGCCCGAGGGCAACGAGGCCCTCGACATGCTGTTCGGCGCCGCACTCGACGCGATGTACGAGGTGGTCCCCTGAGGCGATGGCGGAGCCCTGGATCCTGGCGGTCGACCTCGGCACCGGAGGGCCCAAGACCGGAGCGGTGAGCCTCGACGGCGAGCTGCTCGCCGTCGCGCATCGCGGCGTCGGCACGAGATTCACCGACGGCGGCGGCGCCGAGCAGGACCCCGAAGCCTGGTGGCGCGGGATCCGCGAGGGCGTCGCCGAGGTGCTGGCCTCCGGCCCTTCGGCCGGCGATGCCACCGGGGTGGGGATCACCGGGCAGTGGGGCTCGACGGTGCCGGTCGGCGTCGGCGATACCGCCATCGGGCCGTGCCGGCTCTGGTCCGACACCCGTGGCGGCGCGCTTGCGGCAAAGCGACTTGGCGGCCGGATCAACCTCGTGGGGTACTCGCCGGGCAACCTCGTCGCGTGGTTGCGCCTGACGGGGGGCGCACCCTCTCCCGGCGGCGCCGACCCGCTCGGTCACCACCTCCACCTGCGCGAGTTCGAGCCCGAGCTGTACGCGAGCACGGAGACGCTGCTCGAGCCGCTCGACTACATCGGCATGCGGTTCACCGGCCGCCGTGCCGCGACCCAGGCGTCGATGATCCTCTCGTGGCTGACGGACAACCGTCCGAAGGCGCGGCGCGGGTACGTCCCCGCGCTCGTGCGCCGGTCAGGTCGTGACGCGTCGCGCCTTCCCGAGATCGTGCCGACCGGCAGCGTGCTCGGCGCGGTCCAGGCCGCCGTCGCCGCGGAGCTCGGATTGCCGGAGGGCATCCCCGTGGTTGCGGGCGTCCCCGATCTGCACTCCGGCTACCTCGGTTCGGGCGCAGTCGCGCCGTACGCGGGCCATCTGACGATCAGCACGAGCGCGTGGATCGGCTGCGAGGTGCCGTTCAAGCGGACCGACGTGTTCCATCAGGTCGCCTCTGTTCCCGGCGTGCGCGCGGGGTCGTACCTGGTGGCCAACAATCACGAGACCGCGGGCGCGTGTCTGGAATGGGTGCGCGAATCGATCGGCGCCGCGGCGGGTGGTGAGCACACCAGCTACTCGCAGCTCACCGCGCTTGCCGCGACGGCGCCACCGGGAGCCGGAGGCGTGCTCTTCACGCCGTGGCTCAACGGCGAGCGCAGCCCGGTCGAGGATCGCACGCTCCGTGCCGCGTTCCTGAACATCTCGATGACGACCGAACGCGCCGACCTCGTGCGCGCGGTGCTCGAGGGGGTGGCGTTCAACGCGCGATGGTTGCTCGACGCAGTGGAGCGATTCGTCAGGCGCCCCATGCCGGTGCTGCGCATCATCGGCGGCGGGGCGCTGTCCGATCTGTGGTGCCAGATTCACGCCGACATCCTGAATCGCCGCATCGAACGCGTTGCGGATCCCATGTACGCGAACCTGCGCGGCGCCGCATTCTTCGCCGCGATGTCACTCGGCAAGCTCGAACTCGCCGATGTTGCCGCACGCGTTGGCGTGACCGCGACATTCGAGCCGTCGGGCGATGCCCGGAAGGCCTACGAGCCGATGTACCGTGAGTACCGCCGCCTGTACCAACGCCTGCACGGGATGTACGCGAGGTTGAACGCATGAGCGCCCGCGTCACCGCCGCACCAGCGTCCCGCTGGGTGATCCTCACGATCTACGCTGTTCTCGCCGCGTGCACGCAGTTGCTCTGGCTGAGCTTCGCCGCCGTCGACACCGATTCGGCGAAGGTGCTGCACGTCGACGTCGGGACGGTGGGCGACCTCGCGGCGATCTTCCCCTTCGTGTACGTCGTGCTCGCACTGCCGGTGGGCCGCTGGCTCGACGCGCGGTTCGGGCAGGCGCTGGCCCTCGGCGCGGTGCTCACCGGTGCGGGCGCGGCCGTTCGCGTTGCCGCGCCGACCTCGTTCGCCGTCCAGCTGGCGGGGCAGCTCATCATCGCGGCAGGCCAGCCGTTCGTCCTCAACGCCATCACGAAAGTCGCAGCGCGCTACTTCCCACAGCACGAGCGCGCGACCGCGATCTCGATCGGGAGCGTTGCGCTCTTCGCCGGCATCCTGGCGTCGGTGCTCATCGCGGATCCGCTCTTCCGTGCGGGAGGGCTGCCGCTCCTGCTGACCGTCGAAGCGATCCCGTCGGTGATCGGCGCGGTGCTCATGCTGGTGGTGCTGCGCGCGCCCGCGACCTATCCCGACGACGCGTCGACGGCGGTGAGCCTCCGATGGCTGATCCGCGATCGGTTCATGTGGCTGCTTGCGGGACTCATCTTCATCGGGATGGGCGTGTACAACGCGGTCGCCACCTGGCTGCAGCCGATCCTCGCGAATTTCAGCGAGGGTGGCGCCGCCGGGAACTTGATCGCCGTGCTCACCGCGGGAGGGATCGTCGGCGCGGCGGTGCTGCCGCCGCTAGTCGCGTCACGCGATCAGCGGCGCCCGATGCTCGTCGTCGCGCTCGCGTTCAGCGCCGTGGCGTTTGCGGCGACCGACGCCGGCCACAACCTCGTGTGGCTCACGGTGTGGCTGTTCGCCACCGGATTCCTGGTCATGGCGTGTCTTCCGGTCGTGCTCGACTGGTCCGCGGTGCACGCGGGCATCGCGCGCGAGGGGGCGGCTGCGGGATTCCTGCTGATGGCGGGCAACCTCGGCGGTGTCGTGCTGGTGCTCGTCATCCAGGCGATGATGGGCAACGCCTACCTCCCGTTCGCGGCACTCGCGGTGTGCGGGGTGATCGGTGTCCCGCTCGCGCTCGGGCTGCCGGGCCACGGGGCGATGCGCCCCATGGCCCAGGCCATGCCCGACTGATGGTCTAGGGGTAGATCCCGCGGTCGAGGCTCGCCTCTGCCACTCGCTCGATCGCGAGGAAGTAGGCGCCGTGCCGCAGCGAGACCTTGTGCTCCTGGGCCTTGTCCCAGGCGTCGTTGAACGCCTTGTGCATCACCTTCTCGAGCCGGGCGTTGATCTCGTCCTCGTCCCAGAAGAAGGACTGCAGATCCTGCACCCACTCGAAGTACGAGACGGTCACGCCGCCCGCGTTCGCGACCACGTCGGGAACGACGGTGATGCCGCGCCGCTCGAGGATCTCGTCGCCGTCCGGGGTGATGGGCCCGTTGGCTGCTTCGAGGATGAGCTTGGCCTTGATGTTGGGCGCGTTCTCGCCCGTGATCTGGTTCTCGAGCGCCGCGGGGATCAGCACGTCCACGGGCAGCTCGAGCAGCTCGGCGTCGCTGATCGCGGTCGTCCCGGCCAGCCCGGCCACGGATCCGGTCTTCGCCTTGTGGGCGATGGCCGCCATGACGTCGAGGCCGGCGGGTGCGTAGACGGCGCCGCCGGTGTCGGAGACCGCGCAGACGGTGAAGCCTTTGTCGGCCATCAGCCGCCCGGCGATCGACCCGGCGTTACCGAATCCCTCGATCGCGACGGTGGTGCCCTTGGGGGTCATGCCGAGCTTCTTGCAGGCTTCGAGCGCGACCATCATGCAGCCGCGGCCGGTTGCCGCATTGCGTCCCTGGCTGCCGCCGACGGAGATGGGCTTGCCGGTCACGACTGCGGGAATCGAGAAGCCGTGCTCCATCGACACCGTGTCCATGATCCAGGCCATCACCTTGGGCGTGGTGTTCACGTCAGGAGCCGGGATGTCGAACTCGGGACCGATGACGAGGCTGATCTCGCTCGCGTAGCGACGGGTCAGGCGCTCGAGCTCACCGACGCTGAGCTTCTTGGGATCGACGATCACGCCACCCTTGGCGCCGCCGAAGGGCAGGCCGGCGATCGCGCACTTCCAGGTCATCCACATGGCGAGCGCCTTGACCTCGTCGAGGCTGACGTTCTGGTGGTAGCGGATGCCGCCCTTGGCGGGACCCCTGGCGACGTTGTGCTGGACGCGATACCCCTCGAACATGCGCACCGAACCGTCGTCCATCTTCACGGGGAAGCTGACGATGAGCTGGCGCTTCACTTCGCGCAGCACGACACGCAGCGCCGGGTCGAGGCCGAGCAATGCGGCTGCCTCGTCGAACTGGCGCTGAGCGTTGTGCCACGCATTCTCAACTGCGCGCGGCGGAGCGGACATGACTGCGGTCACCTGGACACCTCCAAGAGCCCGCGGCACTCGTCGCTCTTGCGGCTCTCAAGGCCAGCCTACGCCTTGGGTGTCGCTGTCGACAGGGCAGTTAGACCCAACACGCATATGGACCGATGGCGCTGGCCAAAGCGGCGCGCGAGGTCATACGGAGCGCTGGTAGGCGCGGTACGAGCGCACGGCGACCCACCCGAAGACGAGCGCCAGCGCTGCGAGCCCACCGAGCCGCGTCACCACGATCGACCAGTCGGGTCCCGCGACCAGGCTCTGCCGGCCTGCTTCGACCGCCCAGTTCACGGGGTTGAAGCGGGCCACGGTCTGGATCCATCCGGGCATGAGCACCGCGGGGATGAACACGCTGGAGACGAAGCACAGCGGCAGCACCAGCATCACGTTGGCGGCGATGACCGTGTCCTGCTGACGCAAGCGCAGTGCCATCGCGTTGGACAGGCACGCCATCGTCAGGCCGAGCAGCACGGCGGCGGCGACGAGCGCGATGACGCTGAGCGGTCCGCCGGAGAACCGCGCGCCGGCGAGCATCGACAAGCCGATGAGGATCACCGACTGGATCACGGTGAGCACCGCCCAGTACCCCAGCTGACCGATGAGAAAGGAGCTGCGGCGAGCCGGGGTCGACAGGAAGCGGTCGAGCACCCCGCGCTCCATGTCGACGATGTACATGGTGCCGCTCCAGCCGTTGCTGAGCAGCGCGCTCATCACGAGGACGCCCGGGGCGAGGTAGTCGATGTACGAGGTGCCACCGAAGCCGGGGAGCCGGTCGATGTTCTTGAACAGCTGGCCGAAGAGGAACAGCCAGATCACCGGTTGCACCAGCTGCATCACCACGTAGAGCGGCTGGCGCCACAGGGCGCGCAGGTATCGGACGGCCATGTGGGTGGGTTGCAGGACGAGCGTGCTCATTGCGAATCTCCGCCGTGGACGGCGTGGAACGCTCGCCCGGTATGGCTGAGGTAGACGTCGTCGAGGGAGGGACGCGCCACGGTCACGGCCGCGACGGAGACGCCGCCCCTCTCCAGCGCTGCGAGCACACCGGGCAGCGCGCCGGCCCCGTCGTCGACGCGTGCGTGGATCGCGCGACCGACGCAGGTGATGTCGCGGAGCCTTCCGTTCAGGGTGCCCAGAGCGCGGAGCGCCTCGTCCGATGACGACGCTGAGACGAGCTCGACCTGCAGGGCGTCACCGCGCAGCTCGCTCTTCAGCTGGTCGGCGGTGCCCTCGGCGATGACCAGGCCCTCATCGATGATCACCACGCGATCGGCGAGATGGTCGGCCTCGTCGAGGTAGTGCGTGGTCAGGAGCACGGACATCCCGTCGCCGCCCGACAGCCGCTGTATCTCCGCCCACATGTCGGCGCGAGCCTCGGGATCCAGCCCGGTCGTGGGCTCGTCGAGAAACAGCACGCGGGGCCGGTGAACGAGGCCCATCGCGACACTCAGCTTGCGACGCATGCCGCCCGAGTAGGTGCGGGCGATCCGGTCCGCTGCGTCGGTCAGCCGGAACCGGTCGAGCAGCTCGCCCACACGATGGCGGAGGTCCGTGCCGCCCATTCCATACAGCTGACCCTGGAGCGCGAGGTTCTCGCGTCCGGTTGCCTCGAGGTCGACCGCATCCTTCTGCCCGACGCATCCGATGACGCGGCGCACGCCTTTGGGATCGCCGAGCAGGTCGATGCCTGCCACCGACGCACGTCCGGCGTCCGGGCGGCTCAGCGTCGCGAGGATCTTGACGGTCGTCGTCTTGCCGGCGCCGTTGGGTCCGAGCAGTGCCAGCACCGTGCCGCGCTCGACGCGGAAGCTCACGCCGCGCAGGGCCTGGACGCTCTTGCCGTACGACTTCTCGAGGCCGTCGACATCGATGGCGATGGGGTCGAGGCGGGGCATGGTGGCGGCGGTCACAGGAAGAGCACCAGCAGGGTGCCGATCACGGCCAGGAAGACTCCGCCGGTTGCGACGGCGCCGACCGTGCGAGGTCCGGCCCCCGCGGCGCCCGCGGTGCCGACCAGGCCGATGAAGGCGACCCAGATGACGGCGATGAAGAGCAGGTGGTGGGACATTGATGAGCTCCTCCCGAGAGACTAACGCTGTTAGGTGTGTTTCGTGGCAAATGTACCCCTAACAGTGTTAGTGTGTCAAGTGTGATGCACAAGCAATCCAGACGGCCATGACGGAGAACACCAAGCGGCCGATGGCGGGTGTGAACCGTGCCGGCCTCGCGGACGCAGCGCTCGAGCTCGTGCAGGAGGACGGCCTCGACGCCCTGACCATGAGGACCCTCGCGGACCGCACCGGTGTGAAGGCCGCGTCGCTGTACTGGCACGTGCGTGACCGCGACGAGCTCCTCGAGCTGATGGCGGATGCGCTCCTCGCGCGCGTTCATCTCCCCGCGAGCGGTGCCGATCGGCGTCAGCAGTCGCTCGCCATGTGCACCGCCGCGGGCGCCGCGGTCGCCGCGCAGCGCGACGGGTTCCGGATTCTCCTCGGAGTGCCGGACGCGCTGCGCCGGAGCGCGGTGTACACGCGCCTGGTGAAGGTGATCTCGGGCTTCGGGACCGCGGAAGGGATCGCGCGTGAGGTCGCCGCCATGATGCTCGGCTTCGTCGTGACCCAGCCGCCGTCGCGATTCGATGAGCGTCCGCCGTCGAATGCGCGGACTCTCACCCTCGCCATCGACTCGGGCTCGCGTGGCGTCGTCGTCCATGCCGGTGGAGCGATGGAGACCCTGTTCCGCATCCCGAGTGACACCTCAGCCGCGGCGCCCGCGGTCCTGCGCGATGAGCGTGTCGTGGTTCGCCGGCTGCGCGGCAGCAAGCGGGGAGAGATCGAGATCAATCCGGCGCATCCGTGGCGCGTGCAGGTGCAGGGCCCGACGTGGAACACCCTCCTCGACCTGCGTGGCGTCAACCTCCGTGAGGTGCAGCTCGACAGCAGCGCCACCAAGGTGGAATGCCTCCTGCCGCGGCCCAGAGGCGTCGTGCCGATCCGTGTGTCCGGCGGCGTGGTTCGCGTGACGCTGAGGCGGATCCCCGGCACGCCGGTCGTCGCCGACATCAGCAGCGGCGCCGTCCAGATCCGCCTCGACGACTTTCACCCTCGTCTCCCGTTCGGCGACAGCCACTGGGAGACCGCTGGGGCGGCGGAGGCGCCGGACCGCTATCAGCTGCACATCAGCGGCGGTGCGGTTCGCGTCACGCTCGACCAGAGCGCGCCCGAGGAGTCCGCTCCGCTCGCCGAACCGAGCCCTGAGATCGGTGACCAGGCGCTCAGCGCTGTGCTCGGCACGGTTCTCGACGGGCTCTCCGGGCGCGGCAACGTCTGATACGGTCGACAGGCCTGTGGTGAACCTGTCCGACTTCGAGGCGATGAGCTTCGACTGCTACGGCACGCTGATCGACTGGGAGTCGGGGATCTCGGCGGTGCTGGCCCGCTGGGCTGCGCGGCACGGCGTCGACTTGAGCGCCGAGGAGCTCCTCGAACGCTTCGCCGCGGCCGAGGCCCGGCAGGAGGAGGGATCGCCCTCGACCCTGTACCCGGAGATCCTCTCGGCGACAATGCACGATCTGGGAAGTAGTCTCGGCGCGGAGGTCAGCTCGGCGGAGAGCCACCGCCTGGCGCGGTCGATCCCGGATTGGCCGGCATTCCCCGACGTCCCGCAGGCGCTCGCCACGCTTGCCTCGCGCTACAGGCTGATCATCCTGTCGAACGTCGACCGGGAGTCGTTCGAGACCAGCAACCTGAAGCTGGGGGTCCGCTTCGATGCGATCGTCACGGCGCAGGATGTGGGGTCGTACAAGCCGGCGACCCGCAACTTCCATGCCCTGCTCGAGGCGGCCGCCCGGCTCGGCATCGAGCGCGGCCACCTGCTGCATGTGGCGCAGAGCCTGTATCACGATCACATCCCGGCAAAGGGCGTGGGCCTGCCGACCGTGTGGATCGACCGGCGCGGCGGCCGGGCGGGTTGGGGGGCGACGCTCCCCCCGAGCCACGACGTGCAGCCGGACTGGACGTTCTCGTCGCTGGGCGAGCTGGCCGCGGCGTGCACCGTCGCAGGGAATCGCTGAGGAAGTTCCTAGTGACCGAGGTGGCGCTCGAGAAACGCGATGTGGGTGCGTCGCTCGTAGAGGGGCGTGCCGCGGTGACCACCCGGGTGAACATGCATCGCCTTGTCGCGCGAGCCGATGGCGTCGAAGAGGCGTAGGCCGTCATCGCGCGAGATCAATTCGTCGTCCCATTGCATGACGAAGAGGATCGGGATGGTCAAGCGGCGCGCCGCCTGCTCGAGCGCGCCGGCGCCGGGCGGCACGCCGGCCAGGCCGAGCACGGCAACCCTGACCCTCGGCTCGGACGCGATCAGCGGCAGACCGACGGCGGTCCCCATCGAGAAGCCGAGGTAGCCGATGCGGCCACCGGCGACGACGCCCTCGGTTTCGAGCTCGTCGATGGTCCTGGTCCATTCGTGTACGGCACGGGTCCGCGCCTCGGCCCACCGCTGCGCGTCGCCGGGACCGCCGTCGACCGCTGATCCGGTGCGAAAACCCGCGGCGATTCGGCGGCGCAGGGTGAGCAGCTCCCGGGCGGCGACGGGGTCGCCGGCCCGATCGCCGTGTCCCGGAGCGTCGATCGCCACCGCCCTGTAGCCCGCCTCGCGCACCAGACCGCGCGCCAGCGAGATCACGCCGGCGACGCGCTTGTGCTGGGCGCCACCGTGCCCGATGAGCACGATGGGTGCTGGTGCGGCACTGCGTTCCGGCGCCCACATGATGCCGGGGACCGTTTCGCCATCGATCGTCACGTCGAAGCGGCGTTCGACCACCCCGCTGTCGACACGCTCGCTTACGACCTTCACAGCTCGACCTTAGCCCTGTTGCGATGCGATGCGATACGATGCTTGCTGGAAAGCAACTATATGGCGGTGGTGCGGATGAACCCAGGCGGTGCAGCGGTGGCGGAGGTGGAGGCGGACGTCAGCGCCGCGCGCCTGCGCATCGCCGTCGCCCGCCTCTCCCGGCGGCTCCGGCCGACCGCGGCTGCGGGGTCGCTCACGACCACCGAGGTAGATGTGCTGGTCGCGATGGATCGTCGCGGACCGCTGCGCCTCTCCGACCTCGCCGGGTTCGCCGGCCTCAACCCGACCATGCTCTCGAGGCTCATCCCCAAGCTGGAGGAGGCCGGCCTCATGCGCCGGCTGGTCGCCGAGGGCGATCGCAGGGTGTGCCGCGTCGAGGTGAGTGCCAAGGGAAGGCGGCTCCTCGAACGCATCCGCTCGGAGCGGAACGACGCGCTCTCGCGGTTGCTGCAGCAGCTCGATCCGGGCGAGCGCGTGGCCGTCGCGCGCGCGGTGCCGGTGCTCGAGCTCCTGGCGGAGCGGCTCCTCGAGACACAGGCCGCCGTGCCGACCCTGAGCCGCCGGTGAGCAGGCTGCTGGCGATCAGCCGCCGCACCTTCTCCGCGCTGTCGATCCCGAACTTCCGGCGCTACTTCTACGGTCAGAGCACGTCGCTCGTCGGCACCTGGATGCAGTCGGTCGCGCAGTCATGGCTGGTGTTCACGCTCACCCATTCGAGCACGGCGATCGGTGCGGTCCTCGCGCTGCAGACGCTGCCGGTGCTGGTCCTCGGACCGTACGGCGGCGTCATCGCGGACCGTGTCGACAAGCGGCGCCTGATGATCGTGCTCCAGTCACTGATGGGCGTCCAGGCACTCGCGCTCGGTCTGCTCGTGGTCACCCACGCGGTTGTGTTCTGGGAGATCTGCGTTCTCGCGGTGGTCCTCGGGCTGAACAACTGCTTCGAGAATCCCGCGCGGCAGTCGTTTGTCCGCGAGATGGTCGGGGCCGATCAGGTTCGGAACGCGGTCAGTCTCAACTCGACGATGGTCAACGCCGCCCGGGCCGTCGGGCCCGCGGTCGCGGGGCTGCTCATTGCCACGGTGGGCATCGGCGTCTGCTTCCTGGTGAACGCCGTGAGCTTCATCGCGGTCGTCTACTCACTGCTGTCCATGGACACCCGGGCGCTCCGGCCGAGCACGCCCGCGCATCGGGCGAAAGGACAGTTGCGCGCGGGGATCCGTTACGTGGCGCACGAGCCGCGGCTCGGCGTGCCCCTGCTGATGATGGCGATCGTCGGAACGCTCGCCTACGAGTTTCAGGTGACCCTCCCGGTGATCGCGAAGCAGTCGTTCCACGGCGACGCGACGACCTATGGTTTTCTCACGGCGGCGATGGGTGCCGGCGCGGTGGTCGGCGGCCTCGTCACGGCCACTCGCGGACGCACCGGGCTGCGACCGCTGACGATCGCGGCCACGGTGTTCGGGGTCGCGATCCTCTTCGCGGCGCTGTCCCCGGTGATTGCCGTCGCGTTCGTCGCCATGGCGGCGATGGGGTGGACCAGCGTCACCTTTCTCGCCACCGGCAACTCGACGCTCCAGCTGGCGGCCGCGCCCTCGATGCGCGGACGCGTGATGGCGCTGTGGGCGGTAGCGTTCATGGGGTCGACGCCGGTCGGCGGCCCGGTGATCGGCTGGATCGTCGCGCTCGCCAACGCGCGGGTCGGCCTTGCGGTCGGGGGTGCGTCGTGCCTGGTCGCGGCCGGAATCGGGGTGATCGCACTTGCCAAGCTCGGCATGCTGCACGGTCACGCTGGCGAGGCCGGCCCGGCCCCGCAACGCGGGCCGATGCCGGTCGCCGAGCTCGCGGGCGACGCGAGCGAAGCCCCCTCGATCGCCGTCTGAACCCGGCGAGCGAGGCGGGGGGCGGAGACGGGTATCGTTGCCGCGTGCCCCGCGCACGCGTTGATTCCGGAGCCTGACGAGGAGGTCGAGACCGGCTTGCTTTCCTACGCATCGGGGATCAGCTCGCTTCCGCTCATCGGCGAGACCATCGGGGACAACCTGCGCCGCACCGTCGAGGAGCACGGCGACTCCGAGGCGCTCGTGGTGCCGCATCAGGGCTACCGCGCGACGTACCGGCAGCTGTGGGACCAGGTGTCGCTCGTCGCGCGTGGCCTGATGGCACGCGGCGTCGTGCAAGGCGATCGCGTCGGGATCTGGTCACCCAACCGATTCGAGTGGGTCGTGACGCAGTTCGCCACCGCGCGCGTCGGCGCCGTCCTCGTCAACATCAATCCCGCGTATCGCACGAGCGAGCTGGAGTACGCGCTCCGGCAGTCGGGGGTGTCCTTCCTCATGCTTGCGCGTGGGTTCCGCCAGACCGACTACGTGCGCATGCTCGGTGACGTCGAAGCCTCGTGTCCGGATCTGCGCGAAGCCCTGGTCCTCGAGGACGGGTGGGATGCGCTCCTGCGCGAAGGAGCGGCGGTCGCCGACGAAGCGCTCGCAGCCGTGGAGGCCGGCCTGCAGGCGGACGACCCGATCAACATCCAGTACACGTCCGGCACGACAGGGTTTCCCAAGGGCGCAACGCTCTCGCACCACAACATCCTCAATAACGGGTTCTTCGTCGGCGAGGCGGTGCGCTACACCCTGGCGGATCGTGTGTGCATCCCGGTGCCCTTCTATCACTGCTTCGGCATGGTCCTCGGCAACCTCGCGTGCACGACGCACGGGTCGTGCATCGTCGTCCCAGGCGAGGGCTTCGAGCCCGAGGCGGTGCTGCGCATCACCGAGGCGGAGCGCTGCACGTCCCTCTACGGCGTGCCGACGATGTTCATCGCAGAGCTCGAGCATCCGTCGTTCGAACAGTTCGATCTCACCCGCCTGCGCACCGGCATCATGGCCGGCTCGCCGTGCCCCGTCGAGGTGATGAAGAAGGTGCAGTCGCGGATGAACATGCGCGAGGTCACCATCTGCTACGGCATGACCGAGACCTCGCCGGTGTCGACCCAGAGCGCGCTCGACGACCCGCTCGACAAGCGGGTCGGAACGGTCGGCCGCGTGCACCCCCACGTCGAGGTCAAGGTCGTCGACCCCGACACCGGGAGATGCGTGGAGCGCGGCGCCTCGGGGGAGCTCTGCACGCGCGGCTACAGCGTCATGCTCGGCTACTGGGACAACCCCTCCGCGACCGCGGAGGCGATCGACGGCGCTCGCTGGATGCACACCGGGGACCTGGCGACCATGGACGAGTCGGGATACGTGAACATCGTCGGCCGGATCAAGGACATGATCATCCGCGGCGGCGACAACATCTACCCCCGCGAGATCGAGGAATTCCTGTACGCGCACCCCGACGTCAGCGACGTCCAGGTGATCGGCGTTCCATCGGAGCGCTATGGCGAAGAGGTGATGGCGTGGGTCAAACCGCGCGAGGGCGCATCGCTCACCGGTGACGCCCTCGAGGCGTTTTGCCGGGACCGCATCGCCACCAACAAGATCCCGCGCTACTGGAAGTTCGTCGACGGCTTCCCCATGACGGTCACCGGGAAGATCCAGAAATACCGGATGCGCGAGGTCTCGATCGAGGAGCTGGGGCTGCAGGCTGCGGTCGCGGTGAGAACCGCCTGAGCATCGGACTCGCGCTCGCCGCTGCCGCGTTGTGGGGCAGCGGAGATTTCCTCGGCGGGTACGCCAATCGCGCGGCGCCGCTGCTCTCGGTCCTGCTGATCTCTCAGGGCGTCGGGCTCGTGGGCATGCTGATCGTCGCGCTCCTCACCGGTGGCGATGTTGGTGGGCGCGATCTCCTCTACGGCGCGATCGCCGGCTTCGTCGGCGCCGGCGGCGTCGCCATGCTGTACCAGGGCCTTGCATCCGGCGCGATGTCGCTCGTGGCCCCGATCACCGGCGTGGTCGCGGTGGTCGTTCCGGTTGCGGTCGGTGTCGGTGGAGGAGAGCGGCCGGCCACGCTGCAGTACGTCGGGATCGTCCTCTCCGTCGTCGCGGTCACGCTGCTCAGCAGCGGAGGCGGCAGGGCCACTCGGCTGAATGGACGCACGCTCCTGCTTGCGGTGGGCGCCGGGCTCGCGATCGGCCTCTTCTACGTTGCCCTCGCAAAGACCTCGAGTGGCGCCAATCTCTGGCCGCTGGTGAGCGCTCGAGCCGCGTCGGTCGCAGCGATCCTCGCTGTCGCGGTCCTGCTGCGCCGCGCACCCGGAATCGGCACGGCCAGCCCGTTCGTGATCGTCGGCGCGGGTGTCTTCGACGTGAGCGCCAACGCGCTCTACCTGCTGTCGGTGCACGGCGGCCTGCTGAGCATCGTGGCGGTGCTGGTGTCGCTGTATCCCGTCGGGACCGTTCTGTGCTCGGTGGCCATCCTCGGTGAGCGCCTGCGCACCCAGCAGTTCATCGGCGTCCTCGCCGCGCTGACTGCGGTGGTGCTGATCACCGCCGGTTGAGGCGCCGGCGGGCCGGTCAGCCTCGGGTCACCGGTGGCCGTATGCCTGCCGCGGGGAACGCGCGCCGAGCACGGCGGCGTGCTCGACCGCCGCGGATCGCGCGATGTCCGCGACGACTGCCGGCCTGCCCAGGCCGTACCCCTGACCGAGACCGATTCCGGCGGTTCTCATCAGCTCCGCCAGGGAATCGCTCTCGATGCCCTCTGCGATGACCCTCGCACCGCTGACTCGGGCAAAGGCCAGGGTCGCGTCCATCGCCGCCCGCGAGCTCATCCGGCTCGACGTGATCGTGAGGCTGCGTCCAAGCTTGAGGAACTCGCTGGCCGACGCCGCGAGCAGCTCCAACGTCGCATGCCCCTCGCCGACGTCATCGAGGGCGAAGCGGACACCCTCGGCCCGATATGCGGCGAGGATCCGTGCAAGCTGGTCGTAGTCGTGGATCCGCTCGTGCTCGGTGATCTCGAGGACGACCGTCTGCGGTCGACGCCCGGCGGCGCGCAGCAGGAGGAGCAGTTGATCGACGCCGTACACCTGGTCGAGCAGTGCCGCCGCGCTGATGTTGAGGAACAGGCTCGCGTCCGCGGGCAGGCGGCGCGCATCCTCGACGGCTCGCCGTCTGCACACCCAGTCGAGGTTGCGGATCTGACCGCTCGTCCGTGCCGATTCAAACACCGCCTCCACGGAGTCCATCGCCGCGAAGCCCTCAGGACGAGCAAGCGCCTCGTACCCGATGACGGCGCCGTCGTCGAGGCTCACGATGGGCTGGAACATCGTCGTGAGGCGGCCGCCGGTGAGAACGCGGTTGACCACCTCCGCATACGAGTGCTGGACGGAACCACCGGTCTCGTCGCTCTCGTACGACGAGCCTGCCACCTGATCCCCGCCGGCCCGCTTCGCCGTGTACAGCGCCTCGTCCGCGCGTTTCCAGACGGAGAGCGGGTCGGCCCCGGCGGGAGCCGCGCTCCAACCGATCGCGATCCTCACGGGGCCGGTGGGAAGCGCCAGCGTGTGCATCGCCGCGCGCATGCGCTCGGCCACCATGCCGGCTCCGAAGGCTCCGATCTCAGGCAGCAATGCCGCGAACTCGTCGCCACCGACCCGGGCCATGACGTCCCAGCCCCGAATCAGCAGTCCGAGGGTGTGGCCGACGAGGCGAAGCAGCGCGTCACCCGCCGCGTGCCCATCGGCATCGTTGATCTCCTTGAGCCGGTCGACATCGATCGAGAGCACCGCGAACGGCAATCTTGGAACGGTGCGGAGGGCACGGTCGAACTCTCGCCGGTTCTTCAGTCCGGTCAGCGAATCGGTCGACGCCAGCGCCGACAGCATCACGACCTCCTCCTGGACGGCGTGCTCGGCGTGCGCGCGCTCGAGGAAGCGGCCGATCTGCCGGCAGGCGCGCGACACCGCGTCCAGCACATCTCCCGACGGGCGTTCGAGCGTCTCGCGGAAGACCGCGAGGACGCCGATGACACCGGTCCCCGCGCGGATGGGGAAGGTCAGCGCGCTTCGCAATTCCGCGCTGAACGCCTCGGACGCGCGACCACCCCAATCCTCAACCGCCGATGCCCCCATCGATCCACGTCCCGACTTGACCACGCGGCTCACGAGAGCGGGACCGGCGCCGAGCCCGAGCAACCGTCCGCCCGCCTCGAACGCCGGAACCCCCGGCGACCCGTCGGACGCCGTGTACTCGAGCTGGACGTCTCGAGCGTCACCG
The DNA here is from genome assembly GCA_963848445.1 of Candidatus Dormiibacterota bacterium. Lineage (GTDB taxonomy): Bacteria > Chloroflexota > Dormibacteria > Aeolococcales > Aeolococcaceae > Palsa-851. The sequence goes on along the minus strand of CAWKDT010000001.1, from coordinate 623,188 downwards.
GTGCGCAGCCAGATCTCCCCGATGCGGGCGTCGAGCGCCGTCGTCAGCATGGCAAGGCACTGCCGCATCGTCCGGTCGAGGTCGTCGGACTCGTTGAAGAGCGTCAGCATGTCGAGCAGCAGCGCATCGGCCACCGCGTTGACGCTCGCGGGCCCGGCTGCACCCGGGCGGATGGGGATCGCGAGCGCACGCGGCTCTGGCCCGCTGCCGGCATTCGCCTGCACTGCCGGCCGCGATCGGTGGAGGGGGGTCACGGACACCTTGTGGTCACCTTCAAGAGGACGGTCGCGTCCGGCCACGGTCCTGCCCCTCAAATGTGCGGTCTGTTCGCAACCGCACTTAGCGCGGAGACCGTTGCTCGACTGTCGCGCCTGTAACGAACGTGATGGGGCGAGAGGTCCGCGTTCGCAGGTCGGACCTGTGGTGGCGCGCTGCGAGCGGTCCGGCGGCAATGCAGGGCATCCATCAGGGCGCTCCGGGGCGGCTCGCCATGGGCGCGTTACCATGAGTTCGAGATGGACCAGGAGTGCCGTTCCGCGGCGATCCAGTGCGACGAGGCGCTGACGTCCGTGTTCGCCGTCCTCGGCAAGCGCTGGACGGGTCTCGTGATCGGTGTGCTCCTCGAACGGCCCGCTCGATTCGCGGAGATCGCCCGGGCGATTCCCGGGATCACCGAGAGCATGCTCTCGGCCCGGCTCGGCGAGCTCCGCGATGCCGGGCTCGTGACGCGCGAGGTGATCGAGGGGCCCCCGATCGCGTCGCTCTACCGGCTCACGCCGAGCGGCGAGGCGCTCCGCCCTGCGCTGTACTCGCTTGGCGAGTGGGCGCACGCGCACCTGGGCGCCAAGGTTGCCGCGGTCTGACAGCGCCGGCCGCCAAGGACGGCCCGCCACGTCACCGGTGACCGGGTCATGAGCTCGGTTGCGCCGGAGGCCCGCGGCAGCATCGTCGCGACCAGGCTCACCAAGGTGTTCGGTCCGATCCGGGCGGTCGACGATCTCTCGTTCACGGTCGAGCCAGGAACGGTCACGGGGTTCCTGGGCCCGAACGGGGCGGGCAAGACGACGACATTGCGAATGCTCCTCGGGCTTGCGACGCCGACGTCGGGCACGGGAACCATCGATGGGATCGCGTACGCTCACCTCCCGTCGCCGGGGCGGACGGTCGGCGCGGTGCTCGAAGCGACGAGCTTCTACCCGGGAAGATCGGCGCGCAACCACCTCCTCGTCTTCTGCGCCGCGGCGGGGATGCCGGACGCGCGGGCGGACCAGGTGCTCGAGCTCGTCGGGCTCACGCCCGCGGCTCGGTACCCGGTCCGTGGCTTCTCGCTCGGCATGCGGCAGCGCCTCGCGCTCGCCACAGCGCTCATCGGCGACCCCAGGGTCCTCGTGCTCGACGAGCCGGCCAACGGGCTGGATCCGGAGGGCATCGCGTGGCTGCGTGCCCTGCTCCGTCACTTCGCCGGCAACGAGGGGCGCACGGTCCTGATCTCCAGCCACGTGCTGTCCGAGGTCGAGCAGACCGTCGACCGCGTCGTCATCATCGCCAAGGGACGCCTGATCCACGAGGGCCCGCTCGCCGATCTGGGACGCGACAGCGCGGAGGTCGTGATCCGCACGCCGACGCCGGATCTCCTCGGAGCGGCGCTCGCGCCGCTCAACGCCCGGCTCTCGGCGCGTCCCGATGGATCGGTCGCGGTCGCGGGCGCCACCGCCGAGGCGGTGGGGCACGCCGCCTGGGAGGCGCATGTCGAGCTCCACGAGCTCCGCGCGGGCGCCTCGACGCTCGAGGAGACCTTCCTGCGCCTCACCGCCGACGCGCCCCAGAGCCCGACGCCGTGATCGACCTCCTCCGCGCCGAGTGGCGGAAGGTGACGACCATCAAGCTCGGCTGGGGGATGCTGCTCGGAGCGATGGCGCTCACCGCGCTCGGGGTCGTCGCGCAGATCGCCAGCAACGGCGTTCGCGGCAGCGCCGCGCTGCCGCTCAGCGCCGCGACCACGCAGAAGGACATCGCGTCCTCGGTCAGCAGCGCCTACCTGTTCTCGATCGTGGTCGGGATCATCCTGATCACCACCGAGTTTCGCCACTTCACATCGCGTCCGACCTTCCTGATCGAGCCCCGGCGCGGCCGGGTGATCGTCGCGAAGATGCTCATCGCGGCCGTCGTGGGCATCGTCTACGGAGTTGTGTGCGCCGCTACCGCGGCGGCGATCATGCTGCCCTGGCTCAGCGCCAAGGGGGTCACGATCCTGTGGCTCGATGGGGGGGTGCTCGAGTCCCTGTCGAGCGCGATCATCGTGATCGCCGTCTTCGCGGTGGTCGGCATCGGTGTCGGTGTTCTCGTGCGGAACCAGATCGCCGCCGTGATCGCGGCGCTCGCCTACCTCTTCGTGATCGAGCCGTTGATCCAGATCATCCCGGTGATCAAGAGCGCGTACCCGTATCTCCCCGGGGCCGCGGCCACCGCGATCACGGGCGGCCGGACACGAGGTGGCGTCTCGCTCCTCGACGCGTGGCAGGGCGGCCTGGTGCTGCTCGGGTACGGAGTTGCATTCGCCGTCCTCGGCTGGATCATGACGATCCGCCGCGACATCCCCTGACCGCCGGGGAACTTCCCGGCTCGTGCCGGATCTACGCGACGTCGACGCCGGCGATGAAGTCGATCAGGCCTCGGAAGTACGCCGTCTGATCGTCATACATCGCCATGTGGCTGCCGTTGGAGCAGAGCAGGAAGCGGCCCTTGTGCAGTCGTCCCGCCATCATCTCCAGGTACGCAGGATCCATCGTGTCGTGCGTGGCGCCGATCACCAGGGTCGGCACCGTGATCTGGTCCAGCGATGCCGTGCGATCCCAGGAGGCGAGCCTGCCGCTCGCGCCGAGCTCGCTCGGTCCCTGCATCGGCACGTAGATGGATCGGTTGATCCGGCTGAACGAACGCGTTGCCGGTTCGGGCCATTCCTCGAGGGGCATGCGCAGCACGTGATGCACGTAATGGCCCGTGAGCAGCTCCATGTAACGTGGCGTCTCGGTCTCGCCGATCTCCTCGAGGTGCTTGATCTCGGCGAGCACGTCCTGGTCCATCTCGGGCATCAGCACGGTGCGCGCGTAGTCGTTGTACGCGGGGATGCTCGACATCATGTTGGAGATGACGAGGCCTTTGAGATGCCGCTGGTGTCGCAGCGCGTACTCGATGCCCAGGATCCCGCCCCAGGAATGCCCGAGCAGGTAGAAGTTGCCGGCGTCGAGGTGCAGCGCCTGGCGCACCTGCTCCACCTCATCGACGAAACGGTCCAGATCCCAAAGCTCCGGGTCGTCGGGTTGATCGCTGTAGGCGGAACCGAGCTGATCGTAGTAGTAGTACTCGATGCCGGCGGCGGGCAGAAAGCTGTCACAGGCCTCGAAGTACTCGTGTGTCGCCGCGGGTCCGCCGTGCAGCAGCAGCAACTTCACGCGTGGGTTGTTGCCCACGCGCTTGGTCCACACGCGAAAGCGACCGTTGGGTGTCGTCACCGCGATCATTCGCGCGCCGCCACCCAGGATGTCATCCCGGCCGGTGTTGTCCAGGTAACTCGAGACGCTCACGTCGACTCCTGTTCCGGTTCAGCCTGTGACGAAGCCACAGGGTAGCCGGTCGATCGCCGGGAAGTGAGCGGTCGTTCAGCGACCGGAGACGGCCCTCGCGGCACCGCGTGGCGGGCGGCGTCGCGGCAGCGTGATGATCCTTCCCGAATCCGGCGCGGTGATCGCCTGCACCGACCGGTCCCGGCCTTCATGTTTCGCGGAGTACATGGCGCGGTCGGCCGCCCCCAACAGCTGATCGAGGTCGAGGCCGTGATGCGGATAGGTCGCGATCCCGATCGATGCGGTCAGCCGCTCGAGGCTGCATCCGTCGGGGACAGCGACATCTCGCACGGCGATGCGCACGGCCTCGGCCACGGTCGCGGCACCTTCCGGTCCGCACTCGTGCAGCACGAGCACGAACTCCTCGCCGCCGAGCCGCACCACGGCGTCGGACCCGCGGACGGTGGTTCGGAGCTGAGCGGCGACACGTTGCAGCAGGAGATCGCCCACAGCGTGACCGCTGCTGTCGTTGACCGCCTTGAAGTGATCGAGGTCGACGAGCAGCAGCGACAGCGGTTTGCCCTCGCGCGCGGCGCGAGCGAGGTCACGTTCGCCGGAGTCGCGCATCCAGCGGCTGTTGTACAGCCGGGTGAGCGGATCGGTCATCGCGGCGTTGACGAGCTCGACGTACAGCTGCGCGTTTCTCCACGCGGATGCCGCGACGTGCGCGAAGAGTGATGCGGCCTCGAGCTCGCGATCGCTGAACTGCCCGGCGCCCATGCGCCAGCAGTTGATGATCCCCAGCTTGTGCTCGGTTGCCACGAGCGGAACAAGGAGCAGCGACTCCTGCACGTACGAGGTGCCGGGAATCTGGCGTGCCAGCGGATGCTTCGACGTGTCGGGAATGTTCTGCGGGGTGCCCTTCGCGAAGGCCCAACCCGTGATCCCGGCGTCGAGCGACATGCTGTCGGCGAGGATCTGGTCGCGGTCGGGCCCGGTCGCGAGCACCGGCACGAGCCGGAACGTCTCGTAGTCGGCGACGAAGATCGCCATCTCCGAGACCTGCACCACCCGGCTCATCTGGTCCGCCATCACGCCGAGGATTCGCATCGGGTCGTGTTCGCTCTGCAGGGCGAGTGCGGCATCGCTGAGCGCACGGGCAAGTCCGCGCCGTGCGGGGCCCGGCTTGGCCGGCTCGTGCTGGACCGAATCGGCCGGATCCTGGTCGGCGCCGGCCGGCGTTACCCGGGTGGTCGACACCTGCCGGTGCGCGAACCAGGTTGCGTCGACAACCTCATCGTCGCAACCCTCGAGAGGGTGCATCAGAACCGGACGGCCCAGCAGCCATCCCTGGCCGAACTGGACCCCCAGGCCCTGGAGCGTCTCGCGCTCGCGCTCGGTCTCGATGCCCTCCGCAATTACGCGCGCGCCGATGTGCCCGCTGAACGACAGCAGCGCCACGACCAGCGCCCGCCGCGCACGATCCGCGTCCACGGCCTGGATCAGGGACCGGTCGACCTTGATGAACTCGGGCCGCAGCTCGGCGATGACCCGCATGCTCGCGTGCCCCGAGCCGGCGTCGTCGACGGCGATGCGGAAGCCGCGGGCGCGGAGCTCCGCGGCGATCCGCTGCAGCAGCGCCAGGTCCGGCACCGGTTCGCGTTCGCTGAACTCGAGCACGATGGAGGCGGGGTCGACCCGGAAGTCGTGGATTGCCTTGTCGAGCGCGGCCACACCGCGCTGATCGACCAGCGTGCCGATGAGCACGTTGACGAACAGATCCGCTTCCCCGATGTTGGCGGCTGCCCGCAGCGCCGCCGCCACGCATGCGAGGTCCAGTGGCGCCTGCATGTGCTGTGAGGCGGCGGCAGCGAACAGCTCGTCCGGCGTGCCGATGCGCGGTTGCGGCGTGTAGCGCGCCAGCGCCTCGTATCCGATCACGGTGTCATTCACCAGCCGGAGGATCGGCTGCACGGCCGAAACGATCCCACCGCCATTGACGAGGCCCTCGATGGTTCCACGCAGTTGCTGATCGGGCGGTGCGGCCGGCGCCGCGGCGAAGTGTCCGACCGCCGGAGTCCGCTGGGTCGACCACGCGGCGGCGAGCATTGCGGCGACGGCCTCCAGGACCGGCACCAGGGACACATCGCATCCCGGGCCCCAGACTGAGAGGACCGCGAGCACGCGATCTCCCGAGGTGACCGGCACCGCCACGACATCTCGCTCATCAGCGGCATTGGGCAGCACCTTCGCGAGCGCGGAATCCGTGGTGAGGCGGCGGATCGTTTCCGAGGCGTCCGCCGGACCGGTGTACGGACGGCGAAGGCGCACCGGCTGCCGGAGCGACTCGACGCCGTCGAGGGGGATGCGAAGCCCGATCAGGCTCGAAGCCAACCCGGCGGAGAAGCCCGAGGCAAGGTCCGGCGGTACGTGGACCGCGATCACGTACGCCATGTCGGACTCGACGGCGGTCACCGTCGTCGCAAGATCGAGCGCGCCCAGCGCGCTCGTGACCTCGACCGCGGCCTCCTGCGTGCTCCTGGTGCGGGGAAGGCGGTGGCCGAGGCGCGTCAGGACGTCGAGACGCAGATCTGATGGACGTGCGCGCACCCGCTGAGTGTGGCGTCCCGGTGTTCACGCGCTGACAACGGAATGGTCGCTATCCGGCGGAGAATCGGGTACCGACGGGCGCCATCGCCCCGCCGCCCGGCCGATCTGAGCCCCGGGATCGGCGGGTCACGTCCTGGGGCATGGAGCGCGCGGCTCGCGGGTACGCTTGTCGTCGTGTCCAGGCGTGAGCCGATCGACGAAGAGGGTATTCGTGCCCGGCTGCTCCAGAAGCGGGCGGGGCTGGCCGCCAAGGTCGAGCAGCTCGGGGAGCGGGACCCGGCCGAGGTTGCCAACCTCGGCTTCGGGAAGCGTATCGGGGACGGCACGACGTACGCGGTCGAGCGGATGAACGACGCGTACCAGGCGCGCACCCTCTACGAGACCGTCAGGGAGATCGACGAAGCCCTCGCCCGCCTCGACGCCGAGACGTACGGGCGCTGCGTCGCTTGTGGCGGTCCGATCCCGGAGGAACGGCTGGCAGCGGTGCCCTGGGCCGCGCTCTGCGTCCCTTGCGGCGCTCGGCGGCCGCGTTCGCGGCGCGAGGGCAGTCCGTGGACGCGATGAGCGTGCAGGACGCCGCGTTCCTCCACATCGAGGACGGGACCAACCCGATGCACATCGGGTCCGTTGCGGTGCTCGAGGGTCCCGCGCCGGCGTACGGCCAGATTGTCCGCCTCATCGCGGCCAAGCTGCCGCTTGTGCCGCGTTACCGCCAGAAGGTCCGCTTCGCGCCGGCGGGCATCGGACGACCCGTCTGGGTCGACGATCCCCACTTCCAGATCCTGTACCACATCCGCCACACGGCGGTCCCGCCGCCCGGCGGACGCGACGAGCTTCGCAACCTCGCCGGGCGGGTCTTCGCGCAGATTCTCGATCGGAGCAAGCCGCTCTGGGAGCTCTGGATGGTCGAGGGTCTGGCGGGAAAGCGGTGGGCGCTCATCTCCAAGGTTCACCACTGCATGGTCGACGGGATCTCGGCGACCGACCTTCTCACCGTGATGTTCGACGCCGTGGAGAATCCCGCGGTGGCGGGCGCGACGGAGCAGTGGGCACCCCCTCCCGAGCCGGGCGCGCTCGGCCTCGCCGTGCGGGGCCTCACCAAGGCGGTGGTCGAGCCGGTCGCGAGCCTTCGGCATGTCCCGGCGGCGGTTCGCGCCGGCGCCCGGCCGAGGGCGCAGCTCGCCCAGGCGGCAGTGCTGGTGCGGTCGCTGGCGGAGTGGAAGCGGCCGCCCGCGACGTCGCTCAACGGCCCGATCGGTCCCCACCGCCGGTGGAGCTGGGCCGAGGCCGGTATCGACGACGTCAAGGTCGTGCGGCAGGCGTTCGGCGGCACCGTCAACGACGTGGTCCTCGCGGCGATCACGTCGGGGTTTCGGACCCTGCTGCTGCATCGCGGGGAGGACGTGTCGAATCGCGTGGTCCGCACGCTGGTGCCCGTGTCGGTGCGCGCCGACCACGAACGGGGGACCCTCAACAATCGCGTCTCGGGGATGTTTCCGGGCCTGCCTGTCTCGATCGCCGACCCCGTCGCGCGGCTCGATGCGATCAGCGCTCAACTCGCGACGCTCAAGGATGCGAAACAGGCGGTCGCCGGCGATGCGCTGGTGCAGCTGGCGGGCTTCGCGCCGCCGATGCTGCTCGCGCTCGGCGCCCGTCTCGCGGCTCGGACCCCGCAGCACCTGCTGCAGACGGTCGCCACGAACATCCCGGGGCCGCAGTCTCCGCTCTTCGTCCACGGCCGCCGGATGGTCTACTCGTACCCGTACGTCCCGATCCTCGGCACCGTCCGGATCGGAGTGGCGATCTTCTCCTATTGCGGTCGTCTGTTCTTCGGCATCACCGGCGACTACGACTCGGTCGGTGACATCGACGTCTTCCGGGACGGCATCGAGCAGGGCATCCGCGAGCTGGTGGCGGCGGCGGGCGGGGACGCTCCGCATCCTGTGTCAGCGCGCAAGCGCAAGCCCGCGCCGGCGCGACGCTCGAAGCCGGCGCCGCCGGGCGGTCACGCAGCGGCGGAGTCGGGCTCGGGGAAGAGGTAGCGGGCGAGCGAAGGGCGCCGGAAGGATCGCCAGGTGCCCTCGGGCTGGGAGAGGCGGTCCGCGGCGATCCACATCACGGCGGGGTTGTGGCCCATCCCGAGGTGGCTGCCGTAGACGGCAACGTTCTCGCAGTGACGCCCGGGGACATTGATGCACGCCTGCCACGGCACCACACCGTCGAGCCGTGAATACACCGCGGTCGTCGGGACGGGGATCGGCCGTCGCAGATCCTCGTGGCGGGGCAGCGACTCAGGGCTTGCATGGAGCCCGGCAAGGCGCCGGTAGACGGGGTGTGCGCGGCTGTGGCGCACGTCGTTGATGCCGAACGGGCTGCTCAGCGTGATCACCTGGCGGACGAGCCGGGGTCGGGAGCGCGCCAGCTCGCGGGCGAAGATGCCGCCGAGGCTCCAGCCGACGATGCTCACCTTGCGCCGCTCGGCCTGGTGCAGCTCCTCGAGCCGTGCGGTGATCCCGTTCATGATCGCCGGTGTCGGACCGAGATTCCGGCCGAGGCGCCAGCCGTGCACCTGGTATCCGAGGGCCCGGAGATACAACCGCATCACCGCGGTCGACACGTCCTCCGCGAGCAGGCCGGGCATGACCAGGACGGGGTGTCCGTCGCCTCGCGGGGCTCGGAGCAACACCGGCGATGTCGCCACCATCGCCCAGTAATCGATGAGCGCGCGGCTCGGCTCGCTCACGAACAGCGCCAGTGGCGGGCGCTTCGGCGCGTTCACCCGTGCTTCATAGCACGCAAACGCGCCGTTCGGATACCTCCGTGTCCGACTCGTGCGGTCGATGTCGATACTGACAGGCGTCATGAACGCCACGGCCAATGCGACGAGCACCGAGCTGTCTGCGGCGGTGACGCGGTTCATCGAGCGCGGTCGAGCGACGCGCAGCGGCCCGCGAGTGCTCATCAACGTGGCGCTCCAGCCGCCGAACACCCTGCTCCATGACGGGCATCGATGGAAGCGGTACCAACCGCGCCGTCTCCTCGCCGAGACGCGCGCGGCGCTTCGCGCAGCGGATGACGCTGATTTCCTTGTGCACGCGAGCTATCTCTTCCTCGGGGTGCCGCCGTCGCATGGCATGCCGGGGGCCGCTCTTGGCATCGTGGCCGACGCGGCGCGCGAGGCGGAGGACATGGTGCTGCGGGGACGTATCCCGTCATGCGTCGTGCGGCTGGGCTACCGCTACGGTCCGGAGTCCCGCGATCTCCGCCTGTACCGGCGCGCCTTCCGTCTCGGCCGCCCGTACTGGGCAGGCCCGCCGTCGGTGCTGCAGCGCCACCTGCACACCGACGACGCCGCGGCGGCGTTGCTCGCAGCCGCGCGGCAGCGGCCCGCCGGGAAGACCCTCTGCGCCGCGGACGATGCCCCGGTGTCCTTCGCGACATTCATGGATCATTTCGCGCGCCTTGCCGGTAACCCGGTTCCCCTGCACATTCCGGGGCTGCTTCGGCCGCTGACGCGGGTGCTCATCGCCGAAGAGCACGTCCAGATGGTGGATCTGGCATCTGCCGACGCGGACGATCGCCCGCGGCCGCGCGGCTTCGCACCGGCGTTCACGGACTACAGGATGGGGCTGCGTCAGGTGTTCGATGCCTGGGCCGGCTGAGGCGCGACGGTTCCGCTGACCGCGGGATCGGCACGCTGGCAATCAGTGCGGTGTGATTCCCCACAAGCTGGTGTGCTGCTCGCCGGGCTGCAGGATGATCAGCCCGGCGCCCGAGTTGAACGCGTCCGGCGCGCACGTCATCGGCTCGATGGCGAGCCCTCGCCGGCGGCGAGAACTCCTCGCCGAGGGTGTCGCCGCTGTAGAGCATCGCGAACTGATGCGTGTCGTCCATCCACACGGACGCGCCGCCACCACCATGCGTGGTCAGCGAGATCCACGTGCGGCCATCGGAACCGGCACGGAGTCGTGTGAACGCGGTGTCGAGCCTCAGGGCGCCAATCCTTCGCGGCGAGCGGAAGTCGTAGGGGGAGCCGTCGACCGGGCGGACCACGCCGGTGGGGATGCCACGATCGTCGGCCTCCAGCGTCGCGTCCGCCGGGATGTCGAGCAGCGCGCCGTCGATCGGGCTGCCGCCCGCAACACGCAGGTACGGGTGCGCACCCGCCCCATAGGGACACGGCTCCCCGCCCGCGTTCGTGGCAGTGATGCGTGCCGTCAAACCGCCCGAGCCGAGCGTGTACGTGGCCCCGAGCTGCAGCGTGAAGGGATAACCCTCGCTCGGCGGAAGATGGAGCTCCAGCGAGACACTGTCGCTCGCGCTTCCGGCGACCTGCCATCGCACGGAGCGCGTCAGTCCGTGGATCGCGCAACCGGTGCGGGGCTCGTTCACGGGCAGCTGGTGATCGGCACCGGCGAAGCGATACCTCCCGCCGGCGACCCGGTTGGGCCATGGAAGGAGCAGTTGACCGCGTCCCCCGTCGCACGCCTCGTCGTGACGGTACCCGTCGACGATGTCGTCTGCGCCGGCAGCGTACGAGCGCAGGCCCGCACCCACCTCGACGATGACCGCGCGCTGATCACCGTGCTCGATCGGAAGCTGCCGGCCGCTCGGAGAGGTGCCCATACCGGTCGTGAATCATCGCACCCGTGCCGGGACGCCTACGACTCTTCAGCGGTCCCGTTGTGCGGTGCTCGATGCACCACGCGTTCCAACTCGGACTTGATCACCGAATAACACTCGCAGGCCACCGCCTCGAGCCCTTCGCGGTCGACGATGGTCACGTGGCCGCGCACGTAGCGGATCAATCGTGCGCGCTGGAGGATGCCCGCCGACACGGACACCGTCGACCGGCGAGCGCCGAGCATCTGACCCAGGAACTCCTGGGTGATGAGAAACTCGTCCGATCCGACGCGGTCCTGACTCATCAGCAGCCATCGGCCGAGCCGCTCCTCGCTCGAATGGAGGCGATTGCACGCAGCCGCCTGGGCGATCTGCCCGAAGAGTGCCTGCGTGTAGCTGTCGACCAGCGTCCGGAAGGCACGGCTTCGTGCAGTCAACTCCTGGAACACCGAAGCATCCATCCGCACGCTGTGGCCCGCGACCTGCGAGATGGCGCGTACCGCGAGCCCGCCGTGTGGAACCAGTGGAACGCCGACGATGCCTTCGTTGCCGATGGTGGCGACCTCGACGATCGTGCCACCCTGCAACGGCGTGACCAGGGAGATCACGCCATTGAGTGGGAAGTGGACTGCCTCGACTGCGTCACCTGGTTCAAACAGCACCGTTTTCACGGGGAGGCTGACCCTTCGAACAACATTGAACACTTCAGCCTGCTCAGCACGGGGAAGCGCAGCGAGAATTCGGTTCTCGCCCGGCCACAGACCCCTCCTGTCGGCGTCGTGACCCATTCCTCGACCGCGTGAAGTGTCGTGTATGTGCGGTGACGGACAGACACTTTGTCCGTGTGAATCCACATTATCCGCCAACGGAAGGATACGTGGCCAGGCACGCAGTTCCCTGCCATCGAAGGAGCCGCAGACCGTGACTGCAGAAAGCGGTTGCCCCGAGGCAGGGACGTCGGAGTCGGACGACCTGCACTGGCTTGACGCGCTCTCCGATGCAGCATTGATCGTTGCTCCGGTCTACGGTGGCCGGCGGCGGATCGTCGGGTTTCGAGTTGAACGTGCGAACAGCGGCGGCGCCCGGCTCGGCACCGCACCAGGTGCGGGTCGATCAGATGGCGGCTCGATGTTCCCCGATGATTACGTTGGCCTGGAACACGAATCGGCCACACGAATCACGTCCTTGCTGCGCGGTGTGCTGAAGACGGGCGCAGCGGGTGATCTGAACGGACTCACCTTCGCCGGCGTCATCGACGGACACGCCGTATCCCAAACCCTTGACATTCATGCTGGCAGACATGGCGACAACCTCCTTGTGATCCTTCGCGATCTCGCCGCCGGCGATCCATCGCGCGGACACCACGGAGGATCTTCGTGCGCTCATCGATCGTGTCGACGACGAGGCTCTGATGACGATCGACCCGAACGGCGCGGTCATCACCTGGAACACAGGAGCGCGTCAGATGTTCGGGTACATCGAGGAGCAGATCATCGGGCGCCATTACTCGATGCTGTATCCGCCCGACCATGCTCGCGGGCCCTGACGGTCACGATCGCTCCATCCGGACTGAACGCGCCCGAAATGACGCATGGCAGATCCGCAAGGACGGCACTCGATTCTGGGCGGGCTCCTCCATTGGTGCCAGCTATGGCGACAACGGAGAGGTGCGCGGATACTCCCTGGTGGTTCGGGATCTCACCGAGCAGGCCGAGCAACGTCGACGCGACCTCCAGCTCGCGGTCATGCGAGCTCTGGAAGCACCGTTGGAGATCAATGCCGCCGCCATCAAGGTCGTGGAGCTCACCACGAATGCGATCGGCGCGAAGTTCGGAGAGGTGTTCGGCGCCGCGCCTCCCGACGGGGGTGCGGGCCTGCTGACGCGTCTGGGCTTCCCGCGCTCGACGCTCGATCTGTTCGATGCCGCCGGGGACATCATGCCGGCGGATCCGTGGGCGAGCGTGATCTCGCGGGTACGTGCGACGCGCGGTCCGATCGTCGTCGCCGATCTCTCTGAGCAGGCCGATGCGATACAGGCTGCGGCAGCGTCGGCGTTAGGGCTGCGCTCCCTCATCGCGAGCCCGATCCTTGTGGAGTTCGAGGTCGTCGGTGTGCTCGCCTACTTCTTCGAGACCCTTCCGCCCGCCGAGGTGCGGGTCGTCGAGACGATCACCGACATCTGCGCCGAGTTCGGCCACTTCGCGACCCGGATCCACGTTGAGGACGAACTGCGCTTCGAGGCACTCAGGATGACCGAGCTCGCGTCGACCGACCGGCTCACCGGGCTCAAGAATCGCCGCGAGTTCGACCGCATCATCGGGACGATTCCCCGGGAGCCATTCGCGATCCTCGCGATCGACGTCGATCATCTGAAGCGCGTCAATGACCAGTTCGGGCACGAGGCGGGCGACACGGTGCTTCGAACCGTCGGCACGACGCTCGCACTGATGCTCCGAGGATGGGACGTGATCGCGCGAGTGGGTGGCGACGAGTTCGCGGCAATCCTCCTCGACGTCGACCCAGTCGAAGCGGCGACGGCGGCACAGCGTCTTCGGGCCGCGATGCATCTCGTTCCGGGTCCGGGCGATCGGTCGAACATCAGCCTCGGCTGGGCGTCCGCGCCGGCCGGCACGGATCCGATGGCGGTGTGGAAGTTCGCCGACGAGTGCCTGTACGCCGCGAAGCGAGAGGGTCGCGATCGCGTCGTCGGCCGTCATCTGGAGGACATCGAGCCCAGTGTCACCGGAGGCGCGGCGGCCCTCGAGTTGATCACGGAGCTCATCGGTGGGTTACCGATTCACGCGGTCTACCAGCCGATCGTCGATCTCAACGACGGGCATGTCATCGGGTACGAGGCGCTCGCACGTCCACAGGGCTACGGCGCGTCCGACAGCGTGGAGCGACTCTTCGAGGTCGCTCATCGCTCGGGTCAGATCCGCGACCTGGACTGGCTGTGCCGCCGCGCGGCCCTGGGACAGGCTGTGGCGCTTCCGGCCGATGCGCTGCTCTTCATCAACGTGAGCACCGCGGCGCTCCTCGACCCACTGCACGACGTCGACCAGCTGATGCTGCTGCTCGAATGGAGCGGGCGATCGCCTCGGAACCTGGTGCTCGAGATCGGCGAACACGAGGACGTCCGTGACCTGCAGCGCTTTCAGCACGTCCTCGCCGCGTACCGAAGCACCGGCGTCCGATTCGCCATCGACGACCTCGGTGAGGGCTTCGCCACCACGGAAATGCTCGCATCCGCGGGCGCGGAGTACGTCAAGCTCGCGCGGAGCCTGACGATGAACTCCATGCGGCGAGGATCGCGCGCCGCGATCACGGCCGCGCTCGCGTTCGCGCGTCAGAACGACGCAGCGGTGATCGCCGAGGGCGTCGAGAACGAGCTCGTGAGCGATCAGATCCGGTCGTTGAACGTGCCCCTCGGCCAGGGGTTCGGGTTGGGTCGCCCGAGCCTTGCCAGCGAGACACTCGACACGTACGCGGCATGGAACGCGCGCGAGACGCTCCGGCCGCTGCGACCGCGCAACGGACGGACGCGATTCACCGGTGACCCCGCCTCCCGGAGCGGTGGCAACGGAATCCGGCCGGGGCTGCGACCGCGCAACGGTGCGTCGAGGGCCGCGTCGTGAGTGGTGGCGGGGATCCAGCGCGCCCCACCCGGGCGGCAGGCGCGAGGCGGGAGCCGCAGGATCCCGACGAGGCCTTCAGCGCACTGATCACGCGGCTCATCGCCACGAATGAAGAGGAGCGGGCGGGTCGGAGCAGGGCCGCCGCACAGCGGCGGCCGGGCGTTCCTGCTGCAAACGAGCCGCCGGAGGATGTGCCGGCCTAGCGCATGCGACTCAGCGCGGCGTGCGCGTCACCGCGAAGCCACGCCGAGTGGGCGATGGAGGCGCCGGGCGATGCCGGTCGCGAGCCGTGCGGCCGCTTCCGGTCCATATCCGAGAAACAGTGAGGGCTCGGTGAGCTCGAGCTCCAGCAGCGCGACCGCGCCGTCATCCCGCCGCACCAGGTCGACACGCGCATAGAGCATGGAGTCACGCGGCCATGGCAGGGCGTTGAGCGTCGCGTCGGCGACGGCGCGCTCGTCGGCGTCGGGTTCCCGCCTGGTGATCTCCTCGGGCGCCCACAGGCGGTCGGTGGCGACGCCCGGCACGCGCAGCACGGGGCCTTTACGAACCGCGTGGGAGAAAACGCCGTCGATGAAGATGAGGCCCGTCTCACCGGCGGTGTCGACGGACTCCAGGTAGGGCTGCACCATCACGGTGTGGCCCGCCGCGAGCAGTTGCCGCACGTGCGTCCAAGCACCTGATCGGTCGCCGGCCGGATACCGCGACGTGTTGCGTGCGCCGGCCGAAATCGACGGCTTGACGACCACTTCGCCACCTGGAAGGGAAGCCGGTTCCGGCTCGTCGCCCGCGGTGATCCAGGTGGTCGGAACGATCGGAATGCCCGCGTGCTCGAGTTCGCGCAGGTACCGTTTGTCGGTGTTCCACGTGATCACGTCCACCGCGTTGAGCAGGGCGGGTGTGGTAACGCACCACGCGAGAAACGCGTCGCGACGATCCGCGTAGTCCCACGTCGACCGAACCACCACGAGCTCGTAGGCGTGCCATCGAACCGCCGGATCATCCCAGACGCACGGCTCGGCGCTGACACCATGCGCGGCGAGCGCCGGGATGAGCAGGCGCTCGTCGCCGTCCAGATCGGGAAGGAGGGAACAGGTGGCGAGTGCAACGCCGGCCAGTTGGATGCCTCCATTTCGTGATGACGGTCCACTCGATCCGCGGGTGACGATGATGCCGCTCGGCGCGGATCGGGTGTCGTATGTCAGCCACCGGACCGCGCCGCTCGCCGTGGATGTGCCATTAATGGGCCCGCTGATGCACGGCGACCAGTCTTGACGAACCATTGTCGCCGGGGGCGTCCCGTTGCGACGCGAGGGTCTGTGCGTGATGGATGAGCGGTTTCTGACCATTCGCGGCCAGCGACTCCGCTACCTCGTCGGGGGCTCGGGCAAGCCGCTGGTGCTCTGCCATGGCTTCCTCAGCTCCGCCGAGGAGTTCGGGGGGCGTTTCAGCAAGCTCGGCGCCCACCGGACGCTGATCATCCCCGATCTCCCCGGCAACGGAGAGTCACCACCACTTCGTGGTCACCATTCATCCGGCGCGATGGCCGACCTGCTGTTCGACATGCTCACCGAGCTGGAGATCGATCGGTTCGATGTCGGCGGGCTGTGTCTCGGCGCGAGTGTGGCGTGCGCGCTCACCAAGCGAGCCGGCGATCGAGTGGAGCGGCTGGTGCTGCACACGCCGCTGCTGTCACCGGACCTGATGCGACGGCGGTACCGCGATCAGGTGCGTCTGCTGGGACGGAGGCCCATGTGGGACGCGGTGGTCTGGCTGAGCCGCCGGCGCCGCATCAGCGACCTCTACAAACGCTTCGTCATCGTGGAAGGCGACGTCGACGATCGGACCGCGGCGGTCAACTACGAGAACCAGCGTCGAGCGGATCCCCGGGCGGCGCGGGAGTGGCTCAACGACTGTCTGCGCCGGGACGACATCGATTTCGTGGCCGGCAGAGCCCAGCGAACCCTGATCATCGTTGCGCGGCACGACCGCCTGGTGGACGTCGAGCGCCTCAAGGGGCTCATCGCCGAGGTGCCGGATCTCCAGGTCTTCACCGACTGCGACCAGGGCCATGGATGGAATGAGGCCGCGGTCCATCGCCAGCTTGCGGTGCTCCAGGCGTTCTTCAACGTGGCCGCGCTCGGCGGGGTCCGCCACACCGGTGCCATCGACAGCGAGGATGCTCCCAACGGTCCGGGCAAGCCGCGACTGCGCGATACCGTTGAGATCAGGCTGAGGTAGCGGCGCTCCTCGCCTCGGCGGCACGGCGTTCGTGCTCGAGCAGCCACGCCTTGCGCTCGAGTCCGCCGCCGTAGCCGGTCAGCGCGCCGTGCGCACCGACGAGACGGTGGCACGGGACGACGATGGAGATCGGGTTCTGCCCGTTCGCTGCGCCGACCGCCCGTCCTGCGGCCGGGCGCCCGATCCGGCGGGCGATCGCGCCGTACGTCGAGGTGTGCGAGTAGGGGATGGCCACCAGAGCAGCCCAGACGTCGCGCTGAAACGGCGTGCCGCCGATTCCGAGAGGCAGGTCGAACGCCGTGCGAGCTCCCACGAAGTACTCGTCGAGCTCACGCCCGACGAGCGCGATGAGTTCGTCCGAGCCGTCGGGCGCGCACACCGGGGGCCTTCGCTCGCTGTCCTCAAACCAGAGCCCCACCAGCCCGTTCCCGGCCGTGGCCACCACGACGCGACCGAGCGGGGTGTCGACATGCCCGGAGCATCTCGGCTGTTCGGAATCGCGCATCCGGGGAGCGTGGCAGGCGCACACGGTGCCGCACCGGCCATATCCGGACATGTCCGAATGCGGCCGGTGGCCGTCCGCTGAAAGCGCTACAAGTGGTGATCATGAGCGGGTTCTCTGCGGTCGCCACCACCGGCATCTACTGCCGCCCGGGCTGCCCGGCGCGGCCGAACCCATCGAACGTCCGCCACTTCGAGCTCGCCGCCGCGGCCGAGGCCGCCGGCTACCGGGCGTGTCTGCGCTGCCGCCCGTACCGGGAGGCCGGGCCGGCGGCTCCGGCCGCTTCCGAGCTGGTGTGCCGGGGCGTCAGGCTCGTCGTGGGCGGCGATGTCGAGGCGTCGGGCGAGGAGGCCGTCGCCGCCCGGCTCGGGCTCTCGGCGCGCCACCTCCGGCGGCTCTTTCAGGATCAGGTCGGGGTGACCCCGGCGCAGTTGGCCCGCTCCAGCCGCGCCCACTTCGCCCGGCGGCTCCTCGACGACACCGACCTCTCCGTGACCGACATCGCCTTCGCGTCGGGGTTCGGGAGCCTGCGACAGTTCAACCGCACCCTCCAGCAGATCTTCCGCGCGGCGCCGAGCGAGCTCCGCGCCCGGCGGCGGGTCGCCGATCGCCTCGTCGCCGACGGCGGCCTGCGCCTGCGTATCGGGTTTGCCGGACTGCTGGCATGGGAGGAAGCGCTCGGCTTCCTCGCCGGCCGGGCGATCGCCGGCGTCGAAGACGTGAGCGCCGGTATCTACCGCCGCACGATCATCGTCGACGGCGATCCCGGCGCCCTCGAGGTGCGCCGCGGTGGAGAGGACCACCTGGTGCTCACGGCACACCTTCCGCACTGGAGCGGTCTCATCCACGTGGTCGAGCAGGTGCGGCGCCTGTTCAATCTCGATGCTGATCTCGTCGCCGCCGAACGGGCACTCGGCGATGACCCGCTGATCGGCCCGCGAATCATCGGATTGCCCGGCCTGCGACCGGTCGGCGCCTGGGACCCGCTCGAGGTCGGGGTCCGCGCCATCATCGGCCAGCAGGTGTCCGTCGCGGGCGCGAGCACGATCGCGGGCCGCCTCGTGCAACGCCTGGGCACCAGGGTCCCGGGACTTGCTCAGCTCGGCCTCACCCATGTGTTCCCGTCCGCGGGCACGCTCGCCGGATCCGACCTGCAGGGCATCGGCCTCACCGGCGCTCGGATGAACGCCATCCATCACTTCGCGG
This sequence comes from Candidatus Dormiibacterota bacterium, assembly GCA_963848445.1. Classification (GTDB taxonomy): domain Bacteria; phylum Chloroflexota; class Dormibacteria; order Aeolococcales; family Aeolococcaceae; genus Palsa-851. Next base: position 604,808 of record CAWKDT010000001.1, on the reverse strand, counting down.
CGGCGGTGGCGAACGGATCGCTCCGCCTCGATGGGAGCCTTCCGCTCGGCGATCTCGTGGCCTCGCTGGAGGCGATGCCGGGCATCGGACCGTGGACGGCCCAGTACCTCGCGCTCCGCCTGGGCGAGGCCGACGCCTTCCCGTCCAGCGACCTGGGTCTGCGACGATCGATCGAATGGCTCGGCGGATCGCGGGTCGATGCTCGGGCGATGGAGGCGCTCGCGGAGCGCTGGCGGCCGTGGCGCGCCCATGCGGCGTTCCACCTCTGGAACCTGCGTCGATAGCCGTGGGGTAAAGTCGAGTTAGCCGGTAAGAATTCCGGACGTCCGCCGGCCGGTCGAGGGATGCCGGCGCGACTTTCCCCTTCAGTCGTCCGCAATCGAGGTGATTGCCCGATCATGTCCCCCGTGTCCATCAGGATCCCCGCCCCGAGGCACGGCCAGCGGCTGGGCGTGACCCTCGAGCCGGCGGTGCCGCGGCGATGACGGCTCTCGATCTGCTCGACGATCTGCGCGACGCCACCGCCGAGGAGATCCTCGCCTGGACGTACAGGACCTTCGAGCGCGTCGCGCTGGTGGCGAGCTTCCAGGCGGAGTTGATGGTGCTCATCGACATGGCGTGCCGGATCGCGCCCGAGCCCGAGGTGCTCACCCTTGACACGGGAAGGCTCCATGAGGAGACCCATCGCTACATCGAGCAGGTGAGTGACGAGTACCCGATCCGGGTGCGGATCCTCAATCCCGACGCCGTCGAGCTCGAGGCGATGACCACGCGCAACGGCGACATGCAGTTCCTCAAGTCGATGGCCCTTCGCAACGAGTGCTGCGCGGTGCGCAAGGTGAATCCGCTGGCGCAGGCGCTTCGCGGCTATGACGCCTGGATCACCGGGCTGCGCCGCGAGCAGACGCCGACCAGGGCGGAGACGCCGGTGATCGCCGAGGACTCTGGGCACGGCGACATCACGAAGGTGGTGCCACTCGCGGGGTGGTCGCGAAGCCAGGTGTGGGACTACCTCGCCGAGCGGGGGATCAGCCACCACCCCCTGTACGACCTCGGCTACACCTCGATCGGGTGCGCGCCCTGCACGAGAGCGACCATGCCGGGCGAGGATGAGCGCGCCGGACGCTGGTGGTGGGAGGGGGACTCCGACAAGGAGTGCCTCCTGCATCCACCGATCGGATCCCGCCGCGGGTCCGCCCTGCGCGGCCGGCCGGTCAGCGTCCTGCCGGAGCCAGCGCGCTCAGCTTTGCGGTCATCAGCACGGAGATAGCATCGCGGGCGTCGGCGACGAGCCGGGCCTCATCGGCGGCCGAGATCGCGCCCTTGGTCACTCCGAGCGCCAGACCGGCCCTCACCTTGTTGAGCGCGTCGCTCTCGACCTTCGCGGTGTTGGCGCCCGCGATCTGAGCCAGGGTCTCGCCGCGGAGCAGGTCGGATTCGATCTGCTGCCACGTGAGGTGGGTGTCGGTGGTGAAGAACCCGAGCACCTGCGAGGCCTCGCCTTTGAGCTGGCCGCCCATCGCGCCGAGCTCGCCGGCGCCGAGCTGGGAGGCGATGGTCGCCGACGACAGTGACGCCGGTTGTGGCGCGGGGGCGGCAGTCGCGGCGTGGTCGATGCCCACCACGGTGCCGAGTCCGATGACGGCGACGCCGAGTCCGGCGATGACCAGGTTCTTGGGGCTGAGGAGCGGGTGCATGGTGACGGTCCCCCGGGGTGGCGGTTGCTTGCTCACAGCGTAGTCCGAACCGCCGGACGGGGGGTTGGCAACCCGGTGACGAAGCGCCTGCCGCGGGAGCCGGAGCCGCTGCTGGGCGGGCCGCCTGATCTGTGGTAGAATCGTTCCCGACCTAGCGCCGCTAGGTCTCTTTTGTGTTGAGGCATTGACACGTGGCCACTGCGAAAGGCGGCTCCTCGATCATCACGTTGCAGTGCAACGAATGCAAGGAACGCAATTACACGACAGTCAAGAACAAGCGCAACGATCCGGATCGTCTGGAGCTGCGCAAGTTCTGCAGGCGTTGCCGCGTGCACAGGCAGCATCGCGAGACCAAGTGACCGAAGGGGCGTAGCTCAGCTGGTAGAGCATCGGTCTCCAAAACCGAGGGTCGCGCGTTCGAGTCGTGCCGCCCCTGCCATCACGCAACCAGCAGCGCCCGCCCCGGCATCATCAGGAGACAGCACCGTCAATGGCCAAAGCTCGAAGCGCCCCGGGCGGTCCGCGGCCGCCGCGGCCGGTCCTGCCCGCCGCGGGCGCCGGAAGGGTGGGGCTGGCCGGGTACATTCGCGGGGTCTGGGAGGAGCTCAAGAAGGTCGTCTGGCCCGCGCGAGACGAGCTGGTCCGGATGACGGGCATCGTGATCGCGACCGTCATCATCTTTGCCGTCCTTGTCGGCGGCGCCGACTATCTGCTCAGTCTCGGGGTCAAGCAGGCGGTGACCCAGCAGGCCGCGGCGGCCACAGCCGCCCCAACAGTCGCGCCAACGGTCGCCCCCGCGGCGACCGCCGTGCCAACCGTTTCGCCGTAGCCGTCGTGGGAGAATGAACATCGCTGTGAGCAACGCCGTTTCCGCAAAGGACGCCCGCTGGTACGTCGTCCACGCATATTCCGGACATGAGGAGAAGGTTCGCGCGAACCTTCTCAAGCGCGTCGAGTTGATGGATATGCACGATCAGATCTTCGATGTCCTGGTCCCGACCGAGGAGGTCATGGAGATCAAGGACGGTCAGCGCCGCAAGGTGAGCAAGCGGATCTTCCCCGGCTACATCCTCGTCAACATGGTGATGTCGGACGAGTCGTGGTACGTCGTCCGCAACACGCCCGGGGTGACCTCCTTCGTGGGCTCCGGCAACAAGCCGGTCCCGCTGCAGGAGCACGAGATCCGGGGCATTCAGAAGCAGGTGAAGGCCGAGGCGCCCACCAAGGTCAACGTCGAGTACGAGGTGGGCGAGAACGTCCGCGTCATCGACGGGCCGTTCACCGACTTCCACGGCAAGGTGACCGAGATCAACGTCGAGAAGGGCAAGCTGAAGGTGCTCGTGAACATGTTCGGCCGCGAGACACCCGTGGAGCTCGACCTCCTCCAGGTCGAGCGGCTGCGTTAGGGAGCGAGATGAGCAAGAAGAAGGTCAAGACGGTGATCAAGCTGCAGCTGCAGGCCGGCAAGGCAACGCCGGCGCCGCCGGTCGGCACCGCGCTCGGTCCGCACGGGCTCAACATCATGGAGTTCTGCAAGGCGTACAACGAGCGCACCGCCAACCAGACCGGCGTGATCCCCGCACAGATCACGGTGTTCGAGGACAGGACCTTCAGCTTCATCACGAAGACGCCGCCTGCCGCGGAGCTCCTCAAGCGGGCCGCGGGCGTGGAGAAGGGATCCGGGAACCCGAACCGTGCCAAGGTCGGCACGCTGTCCCGGCAGCAGGTTCAGGAGATCGCCGAGGTCAAGCAGGCCGACCTCAATGCGCACGACCTCGAGCACGCCACCCGGATCATCGAGGGCACCGCTCGATCAATGGGGCTGACCGTCAACTGAGTCAAGAGTGGGAGGGCGCCTCAAGCGCGTCCGCCAACACCACGGAGATCTGACATGTCTGGGCATCACGGCAAGAAATACCGCAATGCGGCGAGCGCGATCGAGGAGGGGAAGTTCTATCCCCCCGCTGAGGCGGTGACCCTCGTTCGTCAGACCGCCGTCACGAATTTCGACTCCTCGATCGAGGCGCACATCCGCCTCGGGATCGATCCTCGCCACGCCGACCAGGTGGTGCGCAGCACGGTCACCCTCCCGCACGGGACCGGGAAGACACGGCGGATCGCGGTGTTCGCGACGGGCGAGAAGCTCCGGGAGGCCGTGGAAGCCGGCGCCGACGTCGTGGGTGGCGAAGACCTGGTGAAGAAGGTGCAGGAGGGGGTCATCGACTTCGACGTGGCCCTGGCGACGCCCGAGGTCATGGGCATGGTCGGGCGGCTCGGCAAGATTCTCGGCCCGCGCGGGCTCATGCCGAACCCCAAAGCCGGCACCGTCACGTTCGACATCGCCAAGGCGATCCAGGACGTGCAGGGCGGGCGCGTCGAGTTCCGCAACGACCGCACCGGGATCATCCACGCGGCGATCGGCAAGGCGTCGTTCGACGACGACAAGCTCCGCGACAACCTGGCGGCCCTGATGGATGCCATCGTCCGCGCGAAGCCGACGGGCGCCAAGGGCACGTACGTGAAGACGGTGACCGTCGCCGCGACGATGGGTCCCGGGGTCCCCGTCGATCCCGTGCAGGCCGCCCGGCTGACGGTCGGCTGAGGTCGCGTCCGACGTGATCCGGCTGCTCATCGTCGACGACATCGCCAGCACGCGGGACAACCTCCGCAAGCTGCTCGGGTTCGAAGAGGACATCGAGGTCGTCGGCACCGCAGGCGACGGCAAGCAGGGGCTCGAGGAGGCACACCGGCTGCTGCCCGACATCGTGCTCACCGATGTGAACATGCCGATCATGGACGGGATCCAGCTCACCGAGCGTCTCGCTCAGGAGTTGCCGGCATCCCCGGTCATCATCATGTCGGTCCAGGGCGAGCGCGATTACCTCCGCCGCGCCATGCAGGCCGGGGCTCGCGAGTACCTCATCAAGCCGTTCAGCCACGACGAGCTCGTGGCGGCGATCCGTCGGGTCCACCAGCTCGAGGAGAAGAAGGGGACCTTCGCGAAGGCGGCCGCACCCGACGGGACCGGGCAGCCGCGCGCCGCCGCGCTCGGCGAGGTGATCGTGCTGTTCTCGGGGAAGGGGGGAGTCGGCAAGACACTGCTGGCGACCAACCTGTCGGTCGCGCTCGCCGTCGAGACCGACTCCCGCGTCGCGCTCGTGGACCTCGACCTCCAGTTCGGGGATGTCGGCGTCATGCTCAACCTCGATCACAGCCGGAGCATCACCGACATCGTGGAGTCAGAGACCCTCGAGACGGAGATGCTCAACGACATCATGGCGAACGGGCCCAACGGCGTTCGCGTGCTCCTCGCGCCGATCAGTCCCGAGCTGGCCGACCTCATCACGCTCGAGCACGTCCGCATGGTCATGGCGGAGCTGCGCAAGACCTATGACTACGTCGTGGTGGACACGTCCTGCCACCTCGCCGATTTCAACCTCGAGGTCATCGAGTCGGCGCAGCACATCCTCGTCGTGACCGCGCTGACGATCCCCGCGATCAAGGACGCGAAGCTGGCGCTCAAGGTGCTCGAGTCGCTCACCGTCGATCCAAGCTCCATTCTCCTGGTGGTCGATCGCAGCGATTCTCACTCGGACTTCAACAAGGAGTTGATCGAGCAGAACCTCCGGCATCCGGTGGGAGCGCAGATCCCCTACGAGCCGAGGGTGGTCGGCGACTCGATCAACCGGGGAGCGCCATTCGTCACAACGAGCCCCGAGTTGGACATCAGCCGATCCCTCCGCGAGCTGGCCGGCGCCATGGTGCCGGGAGGTGCGCAGCCGGTTGCCGCCGGTGTCGGCGGTGGGAAGGGCGACGACAAGCGGAAGCGGCGGATCTTCGGTCGGTAGGAGCCGTCGCCAGCGCGCCGGCATTTGTCTCTGAATGCCTCGCGCCTTTGTCAGGGAGGCGGCTCCACGACCGCACTCCCGTCCGTGATCTGGATGCGCCAGCCCTGCTCGTGCACCGCGCGGTGGTGGGGCCGGCACAGGGAGACCAGGTTCCCAAGCTCGGTGGGGCCGCCGTCCGCCCAGTGGACGATGTGATGACCCTCGGTCCACGCGGGGAGGCGGTCGCACCCCGGAAAGCGGCAGCCCCGGTCGCGGAGGTGCAGGGCGGTGCGGATGTGTGCCGGGACCGTGCGCGTGGTCCGTCCCACCGACAGCGGCATGGCACGGGTGCTCACGCCACCATCCCGATCCTGAACGGCAGCGGTCGCCGCCACCGAACCATCGCCGGTGGGCGGTGCCACCGTCACCACCGTCCGGGCCGCGTCGCAGGCAATGCGGCGGGCGGTTTCGGGGTGGATCGGCCCCACCCCGCTCAACTCGGCCGGCTGCGCAGCGGCATCGGCGCCGGAACGCAGCGTTCCGCGCTGACGGTGAGGGTGAGATGGGGCCGCTGCCCGTGCACATCGCGATGCTCACCGCAGCGCAGTTGGGTGGCGGCCAGCTCGACCAGGGCGTCGGCGCGGCGCTGCGACGCGGTCCGCCGTTCGCCATGATCCAGGCCGTGGCTGAGCGCATCGATCGCGGTCTTCACCAGCGCACCGCTCTCGGCATCGAGCTCACCGCGCAGGACGTACACGTGGTCATACGTCTCCTCGCACTCGAACCAGCGGCGCTCGTGGGCGTGGTTGTCATCGGCAAGCACGCCGTCCGGGTCGAGGCGCAGCCGGGTGGCCTGGGTGAGGGCGCGCATCGCCCCCGGCCCGAGCGTCTCCGCCGCGCCCACGAGGATGCTCTCGAACGGCGCCACCTGCTCCACACCGACATCCTCGGCGAGGTGGGCGATCATCGCCACGTTGGTGAACGAGGCGCGCCCGGCCCGGGCGCTGTCCAGCGTGGCCGGCAGCTGGCCCAGCGTCCGCGCCAGGTGCACGCGGTAGGCGGCCGCCTTCACGGTCATGCCGCAGCGCGAGCGCAACCAGGACACCGTGCTCACCCCGCCGTCGGCCGCGGCTCCGTGGGCACGATCGAAGCGGTACAGGCGGCGCACGAACTCCGCCTCGAGGCGATCGCTCGAGCGCCGGATCTCGACCAGGTCCGCGCCCAGCGCATCGCTGGAAACACCGTCGATGGACTCGTTGACGAGCGCATCGACAGCGTCATCCAGACGGTCACTCGCCTGCGGTGTCGCGAACGCCTCCATACACAACATTGTAGCAAACATCTGTTCGCCGCCGCAACGTACGATCCACCCCGAGGACAGGTTCTCGCCAGTTCCGGCAGTAACGTCTCGTGTGCCGCTGGTCTAGGCGCGAGTAGCGTCGGATTGTGACCGATGAGCGAACGTGATCCGAGACGATCAACCAGAGCCAGTCCACGGTCCAGATTGAGGACCCGGAATCGGATGTACTTGCGACGCCCTTCGCCGGCTGCGCCCAAATCAGACGCCGGTGGCTCACCCTCCAGGCGGCAGCGCGATCTCGTGCTGGGGGCCCGGCCCCAGGGTGCCCAGGCGGGGCACTCGCTTCGTCAGCTGTCGCGAAGCCTGGGCATGGGCCGCGACCGACTGCGCCAGATCGTGGCCACTGCGGAGGCGGCCGGGCTGTCGCCGGGTGGCGTGATCCTGAGCAGACACGAATGGGAGGAGCGAGTCCCCCAGCTCTTCGGTGAGCGGCTGGCGGTTCCGGTCAGCGCGCAGGAGCGACGGATCGCGCAGTTGCACGAGTTGGTGGTGGCAGGGTTGGCCACCAACACAGCGAGCACGGTGTGGCAGCGGTTGCGCGACGAGCATGGACTCACAGTCAGCGTCGCCACCTTCCGGCGCTACGTGCGCAAGCACGTGCGTGGAGTGCGACCCGAGGACGTGACCGTGCGCAAAGCACCGACCCCGCCGGGTGAGGTCGCGGAAGTCGATTACGGACGCCTGGGCATGTGGACGGATCCGCGCAGTGGCCGGCGCCACACCGTGCAGGGATTCACGATGACCTTGAACCACAGCCGGCGGGTGTTCGTGGCCCCGGTGCTGAGCTGCGACCAGGAGTCGTGGGTGCGCTGCCATGTGGCTGCGTTCGCCTTCTTCGGCGGTGCACCCAAGCAGATCCGTCTCGACAACCTCAAGACCGGGGTGCTCAAACCGGACCTGTACGACCCGCAGTTGAACCGCGCATATGCCGAGTTCGCCCAGCACTACGGCGTGCTCGTCGATCCCTGTCGAGCAGGCCGGCCGAAAGACAAGCCTCAGGTGGAGCGGGCCGTGCCGTATGTCCGCGAGAGCTTCTGGCGTGGCCGTGACTTCGACAGCGTGAACGCCATGGCCGACATGGCGATGAAGTGGTCACGTACCGTCGCCGACCAGCGCGCGCATCGCACCCTCGATGCCACGGTCGGTGAAGTGTTTCGGGAGCGCGAACTGGCGGCGCTGTTGCCGTTGCCCTGCGAGCCTTTCGAGGTTGCCCACTGGGCCAAGGCGACGGTGCATCCCGACTGCCACGTGCAGGTGCGCCGCCACTTCTATTCGGTTCCCTGGCGGCTGGTGGGCACGCAACTCGACGTGCGCATCGGGGAACGATTGATCAGCGTGTATCACGCCGGTGAGCTCGTGAAAACCCATGTGCGCCAGCGTGGCGAGCTCCGATACACCGACCCGGGCGACTTCCCGGAGCAGAAGATCGCCTTCCTGTTGCGCACGCCGCAGTGGTGCCGGCGCCAGGCAGCGAACCTCGGGCCTGCCGTGCTGCAGCTCGTTGATGAGCTGCTCGCCGAACCATTTCCGCTCACCCGGTTGCGCCAGGCGCAGGCGGTGATCCGGCTCGCCGAGGAGCACGGTGCCGAGCGCCTCGATGCGGCGTGCCGGCGTGCGTTACCCGCCGATGCCAGCTACCGCACCGTGCGCACGCTGCTGCTCAACGAGCGCGACCGCCGCGTCGACGACAGTGACACCCATGTGAGCACCGCGGGCGCATACCTGCACGGTCAGCAGGTGCTTCTGGAGGGGATGCAATGAGACCCGCGGAACTGCAGACCAAACTCAAGACCCTGCGCCTCGGCGGCATGCTCCACACCCTCGAGCTGCGCCGTGGTCAGGCCGAGGATCAGCGCCTCGGTCACGTCGAATTTCTCGCCCTGCTGCTCGACGACGAGATCGACCGGCGCCAGGCCAAGATGCTCGCGCTGCGCTTGCATCGGGCGCGCTTCGAGGAGGAGAAGACGCTCGAGGAGTTCGACTTCTCGTTCAACCCGCAGATCCCCGCGGAGCAACTCCGCAACCTGGCCACCTGTGCGTTTGTGGAACGACGTGAGTCGGTGTTGCTCTGTGGGCCGGTCGGGGTCGGCAAGACGCACGCCGCGCAGGCGCTGGGACATGCTGCCTGCCGAGCCGGATACACCGTGCTCTTCATCAAGACCAGCGCGCTGTTGCGTGACCTCGCCGGCGGACGCGCCGACGGCAGCTGGGAACCGCGCCTGCGCAAGTACCTGCAAAGCGACGTGCTCATCCTCGACGACTTCGGCATGCGCGAGTTCACCTCAAAATGGAAGTATCACGTCGAATGATGACCACGATGCTCGAACCCGAGTGTACGACCTGGGGTAGAGAAACCTCCGGGATCGGTGTCGGTGTCGGTGTCGTGACAGCTGAATCCGTGGTCTGCGGAGGTCGGACCGAGACAGCGAAGCCAACGACGCCAGCTGTCACCGCGACGACGGTGAGTGCAGCAATCCATCTGGTCATAGCCAGTCACCCCATCCATGGACCAAGGCGACTCGCACCGGCGCCGCTTTGACAGCAACTGCGATCGTGAGGACCCACGCCACCATGCTACTGCGCTGCCAAGACTCGGCCTCCTCCGGATCGAGGCGAGAGCGGGCAGCCCGGTTCGATGGAATATCGCCGAGCGAGACCGGATTCCCGGGCGCGTGGCGGCGAACTCCACTCGAAGAAGGAGTAGCAGCCCGGTCGAGCTCATCAGGACGGTGGCGGCAAAGACGGTCGTCAAGTCACCGTTGACTTTTACTGTTTAGTTATATTACCTTGCGGTAATGGCTTACTGCTGATCCCCTGAGCCGCGCCTTCGCCGCCCTTGCCGACCCCACTCGCCGGGCGATCCTCGAGCGCCTCGGTGCTGGTGAGGCTGGTGTCGTCGAGCTTGCGGCGACTTCCACGTTGACGCAGCCCGCCATCACCAAGCATCTCAAGGTGCTGGAGCGGGCCGGCCTCATCGGCCGCGGCCGCGACGGCCAACGCCGCCCGGCGCGACTTCAGCTCGAGGGCCTCCTTCCCGTGGACGAATGGCTGCGAAGCGCGCACGCCGAATGGTCCGACCGCCTCGCCCGGCTCGAAGCCCACCTTGCTGCCCAGACCGAATCAATCACCACGAAGGAGGCGAACCCCGATGCCTGAGACCCGTACCGCCGTCGACGTCCGGTCTGCGATTCCAACCAAGGAACTCGTCATCGAGCGCAACCTGAAGGCCTCGCCCGAGCGGGTCTTTGACGCCTTCACGGATCCGGACCAGCTGAAGCAATGGTGGTGGCCGAACGGCTTCACCTGCCCCGCCGCAGAGGTGGACCTTCGCGTCGGGGGCACGTACCGGCTCGCGATGGAATGGCCGGGATCGGTCCCTGCGGAGGCCCGGTTCTCCCACTACATGGGCGGTGAGTACTACGAGATCGCGCGTCCGTATCGCCTGGTGATGAGCGGCCGAGCCGTCAACGATGAGCAGGGCGAACTCTTCGCCACGCTCATTGAGGTGACCTTTGAGGCCCGCGACGGGGGCACCGCGCTCACCATGCGACAGTCCTACTTCGAGCCGATGCCGCCCGCCGAAGCGTTGGCCGGTGCAGAGCAGGGCTGGTCCGAGCAGCTCGACAAGCTCGAGCGACTTCTCACGAACTGACGGAGCGAGACAGTCATGCAGACACACACGCTTGAAACAGCCGGGGCCGCGATCGTCTACGACGTCGCAGGCACGTTGCCCACCGCCGACGGTCGTCCGCCGCTCTTCATGATCGGTCAGCCGATGGAAGCCAACGGCTTTTACGCGCTCGCGTCGCACCTTCCGGATCGCACCGTTGTCACATACGATCCGCGCGGCCTCGGGCGTAGTACCCGCAAAGACGGCCGGGTCGACAACGACCCCGCCGTACAAGCGCGCGACCTGCACGACATCATTGAAGCTCTCGGCGCAGGACCCGTGGAGATGTTCGCCAGTAGCGGCGGAGCAATAACCTCGCTGGCGCTTGTGACCGCTTATCCGAATGACGTCATCACACTGGTGGCACATGAGCCACCGCTGCCTGCGGTGTTGCCGGATGAGAAGCAAGCGCAGCGCGCGTTGGCCCGATTCCGCGATGCGTACGCCTCAAGCGGTTTCGGCGCGGGAATGGCAACCTTCATGACCGCAGCGATGTGGCGCGGTGAATTCAACGACGAATTCTTCGCGCAGCCACTGCCCGACCCGGCTCAATTCGGTCTGCCGACTGACGATGACGGTGCGCGCGACGACGCCCTCCTTTCCCATCGCTCCGATGCCGTCACCGACTACCGGCCAAACTTCGACGCGCTGGAAGCGGCGCGGACACGCCTCGTTATCGCCCTGGGAGAAGAGTCGACAGGAACCTTTCCGGCGCGAGCTGCGCAAGGACTCGCCGAACGTCTCGCTCTGGAGGTGACGGTCTTCCCTGGCCATCACGGCGGATTCACGGGCGGCGACTCGCCGTTCGCCGGCAAGCCCGAAGCTTTCGCGCGCAGACTGCGTGACGTCCTCACCGCACAAGTGACGTGACCTCACCGTTGGCGGGTAGTCAGTCGCGGGCGAAGCCGAGCCGCCTGCCGCGCCGTTTCTTCACCGGCTGGCCGCCGCCGGCAGGCACCGGTTCGGCGCTGCCGGTGAGGGTCGCCGCGAGGCGTTCGAACGCCCCCTTCGCCGGAGATTGGCCGGCGCCGATCACGACCGGCACTCCCAGGCTCACCGAGCCTCCGATGGCCACCGCGTCGTGGGGGATCTCCGCGCCCACCGGGTGCCGGAGGAAGTCCTCGATCCGGCTGCGGTCCATCCCAGCGGCGAGCGGGGCGTCGCGATGGTTCGCGACCACCAGCAGCCGGTCGGGATCGACCTGGAGGACGCCGATCACCGACATGATGAGCCGGGTGTTCTTCACCGAGGTCACGCTGAAGTCGGTCACGAGGACGATGTGGTCCGAGTTCTCGAGGGCCTCGAGGGTGATCTCCGAAAGCTGCGAGGTGGTGTCGGCGATCAGGATGTCGAACTGGCCGCGCAGCTCGGCGACGAGCGAACGCAGGTGGGCGGTGGTGACGTAGTCGGCAAGCTCGGGGCTCGGCGGGGCAGCGAGCACGGTGAGCCCTTCGGGACCCTTCGACAGTGCCTCCTGGAGGATGTTCTGGTCGCTCGCCGACGGATCGCTGGCCGCGAACTCCGCGATGGTCGCCTCCGGCTTCATCGCGAGGAGGGCGGCGACATCGCCGAACTGCAGGGAGAGATCGATGAGGACAACTCCGCCGGGGTGCAGACGGTTGAGCACCAGCGCGAGGTTGGTGGCGACGACCGACTTGCCGACCCCACCCTTGCCGGAGACGATCGTGATCATGCGGCCTTCGCGGCGGCGCGGGCTGTCCGGCGCGGGCGGCGTGCCGTTCACCGGCTGCCGGGCTGACTGCGCGGCTCGCTTCCGGGCCTGGAAGGTGTCGACCCGATGAATGGCCGCGACCAGGTCGTCGCCCGAGAACGGCTTCTGCAGCACCTCGCGGGCGCCGGCGAGCATGGCGCGGCGGAAGAGGTCGCTGCCGCTCTCCACCGACATGAGGATGACCCCGGCCTGCGGGGCGTACTCGGCGAGCATCTCGGTGGTCTGCACGCCGTCCAGCCCCGCCAGCCCGGCGTCGAGCACGGCGATGTCGGGGACGAGGTGCAGCGCCTCCTGCAGGGCCTGCTCGCCATCGGCTGCGGTGCCGCAGACGGTGATGTCCTCCTCGGCGGCGATACGGCGCTGGAGGTTGGTCCGAATGCGCTCGCTGCCATCGGCGATGAGGACGCGGATCACGGCGCCACCTTACCTCCGGCCGAGGCTGAGTCGTCGCCGGTAGAAGGGCGTGCGCGGCGCCGTCGAGACCTCTGCCTGGACGGCGGTTCCGGCATCGGCTGCCAGGGGTTCGGGGTCGGCCTCCGGGGCGCCGGAAGAAGGCCCGGCCGCCCCGAGGATCGCATCGACCAACCGCCCTCCATCACCCTCGCCGCCGCCGCCGGCGGCAGGTTCCGTGCCCCCTTCGGCGCCGTGTTGCGAGGGAACCAGCACGACGCGAGTTGTGGGCGACAATGGCTCGATCTGTGCGGCGATATCCGCGAGCGTCAGCTCGCTGAAGCCGGCGTGGAGCAGGAGGACGTCGGGCCGGCGCAGGTGTGCCTCGTCGGCGATCTCGGACGGCTGGTGGGCGATGCCGCAGACATCGATCGCCTCACGGTGCGCCTCGAGGTTTGTGATGTCCTCGACGATTCGCGGCATCGGGCCGGCGATGAGGACGCGGATCACCCGACCCCCCTCAGCTGGGCCATGCATCGGGCGCATGGTACGGCGAAAAGCCTTCGCCCGCCTCGGGATGTCGCACAACCGCCACCGAGGCGTGACGCTCGGATACCAAAAAAAAGAGGAGCCGCCCCTGAGGGCTGCTCCTCTTGACTGTCCTGGTTGCTTGTGAAAGCTACTGGGCCAGGCCGTTGCTGATGTTCGAGAACACGTTATTGACCTGCTTGCCGACGACTTGCAGGATGACGATGACGACGATGGCGATAAGGACGAGGATGAGCGCGTACTCAACCATGCCCTGGCCTTCCTCAGCCTCCTCACGCTTGCGAGCGATGAACTCGGTTGCGCGAAGGTACAGGGTGCTCAGCATATCCATTCCGTTTTTCACCTCCTTTCGAGCTGTATTCCCGGGCCAGGGACGGTTGCCCTGATCCGACTGTTGCGAGTGTGAACCCCAACAGCGGCAACGGAATGGCCTGCTTGCTAAAGATTGGTAACGAAGAATCGGACACGTCGCCGGACACCGGAAGGACAACGAGAAATCGTGGTGATTCCATGACAACCGCGATACGGGCGCGTCGCTTCGAATTGGGCTGACCTACACTCGGGCCATGGCCCAGGCGGTCGCGATTCCAGCACGCCGCGGCGACCTGGCACGCCGCGTTGAAGAGGTCCGGTTCCTCGTATTCGGACGCTCGCTTCCCGCCGTGCTGTTCGCATTGCTCGGTTACCGCGTGCTGCTCAACCTGCTGTCGCAGGTACGCGCGCTCCCGGCGCACGGCGGCTTCGGCGATCTGCTCGCCGGCCCGCTGACGACCGGCGTGTACCTGCTCTTCTGCGTGATCCCGGTGGGGATCTACCTGGTGCGCCCGCGCCCACGGGCCCGCGACGGGCGCATGGTCGCCCGGACGGCCGGGCTCGTGGGCACCACGATGCTGCTGGTCGTCGGCGCGTTTCCGAATCCGGTGCTCGTCACGCCGCCTGAGTTCATTCGCATCGTGGCTGCTCCGCTGACTATCGGCGCCTTCACGCTCGGGGTCTGCGGACTCCTGTACCTCCGCAGGAGCCTCAGCATCATCCCCGAGGCGCGGCGACTGGTCACCGGTGGTCCCTACCGCTTCGTGAGGCATCCGCTCTATGCGGCGGAGATCCTCGCCGCCGTCGCCGTCGTGCTTGCGCGGCCCGGGCTGTGGGCGACGCTGACGCTGGTGCCCTTCATCGCCGTGCAGATGCTCCGTGCGCGCTTCGAGGAGGGTCTCCTCTCGCGCGCCTTCCCCGAGTACAAGCCCTACGCGGCGCGCACGCGCAGGCTCATTCCCGTCCTGTGGTAGGTGGTTCGCAGCCAGGCGACCGATGCTAAGGTGGATCGAGTGAGCAGCCCCGAAGCCGGACATCCGTGCACCCAGGAGGGGTGCCCCGCAAGCGACGGTGCGCCGTGCGAGTACGTCGACCGGCGCGGCCGCGAATGCCGGACGGCGTGGTGTCCCGAACACCGTGTCACCATCGAGGGCCACGTCTACTGCCGCCGCCACGCCGGGGTCGTGAGCTCGCTCCCGAGCCACGACAGCTCGCTGGCCGTCTCCCTGCCGGATCTCGACAATCGCGCGCCGTCGCTGGTGGGCTGGGTGTCGCGCCAGATCGACGGCGACGTGTGGCGGCTGCTCCTCAAGGAGCTGTCCAACGGCAGCGGCGGCCAGCTGGTTGCCGACCCGGTCACGCTCATCTTCGTCGGCATCGGCCGGCAGCGCGCCTGGGAGCGCTCGTGGCGCCTGGACAGTCACGTCGGCATCGCGCGCCGGGTGAGCATCATGGTGGAGGAGGCCGACGACACCACCGTTACGGTCAAGGTGGGCGGTAACACGGTCGAGCAGATCGTCCCGCCGTGGATCCGGCACCGCGTGCACGGGGAGGCGGTCGGTCCCGAGGACGACCGCAAGGAGCGCGAGGAGTTCTACCAGCGAGTCCTCGATTCGATCGAGCGCGGGCTCGGCCGTGAGCGCGATCTGACCCACTACGTGGCCGATACCCGGCCGGGCGTCCCGCACGGTGGGGCAGGGGCATAGCATGACCAGGGGCTGCATCCTCGTCGTCGACGACGATTCGAGGCTTCTGCACATCGTCAAGATGTACCTCGAGATCGAGGGCTACGACGTGACCACGGCAGAGAACGGCGAGGAGGGGCTTGCCAAGGTCACCGCCCACCCGCCGGACCTCGTCATCCTGGACATCATGATGCCCGGCATGGACGGGATCGAGGCGTGCCGCCAGATTCGCGCCCATCCCTCGACGGCCGAGGTGCCCATCATCATGTTCAGCGCCCTCTCCAGCGACGACGACATCGAGCGCGCTCGCGTGGCCGGTGCGAATCACCTGATCACCAAGCCATTCAACCTCGTCGGTCTTGGGTCGGTGGTCAAGACCTTCTTCCCCGCGGACGTCGGCAGCCCTCGCTGAACCGCGATCCGGCTCAGACCGGCGGCGCGAGGACCACGGTGTTCTCCTGCAGGTGCGTCGCGAGGTTGGATGGCAGCACCGGGCCGAACACGGTGCGCCCGGCCGGCGCAAGACGAACGACCTGACCACTCAGTGTCGCCGCGTGGATGTCCTGCGACATGGTCATGTGGATGGTCGACGGCGGCCCGCTCGCGGCGATCGCGACAAGGAAGAGCACGAGCATCTCCGCGACGCCGATGACCACGCCGAGCAGGGTCCCGACGATCCGGTCGAACGCGGCGACCACGATCTTCTGGAGGCGCTCGTTCAGCAGCCCTCCGAGCACCTCGACGACGATGATCACGAACACGAACACCGCGACGAACGACCAGGCGTTGGCCTGCAGGCTGTGCGCATGGACGAGTGATGCGATCGGATTGCCGAGGTTGGTGGCCGCGAAGCAGCCCGCGAAGACACCGATCACGGTGACGACGCGCCGAATCAGCCCGTGGGTCCAGCCCAGATATGCGTTCACGGCCACGACGACGACCAGCAGCGCATCTGCAACGACCTGGCCCGGGGTGCTGTCGATCGAAGCGAGCATCGCGCCCACGACCTGACCGTAACATGCCCCGACCTCGCCGGCACGCGAGATTTCGTTACAGAATGGCGGCTGTGCAACCGCTCCTTCGCACCTCGCACAGCGACATCTCGGCGCGCAGGACCTACGATCTGCTCGACGAGCCGGCCGGAGCCGACTACGCCGCGCTGCTCGAGTGCGCGCTCGTGCAATGCGCGACCGCCGTGCTCACCGTGCGCGCCGGCGAGCTCGAACCCGGCGGGCAGGCGACGCTCGAAACGCTTGGGAGGTTTCAGCAGGCGAAGACCGTCACCGCCACGGGGAGTCTCGTGCGCTACGCGGTGAACCGCGAGAGCGTGACCGCGCTCCAGGGGGCCACGACCGGCCTCTACGGGTGGCGGCACCCGGCGCTGCCCGACAGCCTCTGCCTGTATCGGAGCGATGGCACCCCATGGCTGGTCTCGAGCGCATCGGCACGGATCGGCTACCTCGAGGTGTCACCGTCCGAGAAGCTGTTCATCGGCCGCATCGCACCAGGACTGCTCGCGGTGCTCGCCCATCAAAGCGCCCGCGACGCGATCCTCGCGTATCTCGAGCGGCGCTTCGAATCGAGCGTCGCAGTGCTCACCGACCAGCTCACCGAGTATGCGCGCGTCGTGGTCGGCGACGGCCGCGACGGGCTGGTGGACGCGCTCGATGACTGGATGCGCTCAGGCGAGGAGGCGAGGATCTCGGCAGCGCTCGAGGTGGTGGCGTCGCTGAGGCTCACCGAGCTGCGTGACACCGTGGCGTGGCTGCTCGCTGACGACGCGTCCGTGCCGGAGGCATATCGGTCCGTACCCGCGCTCCGCGCCCGGTGGCGCGCCGCCCGCCGGCGTCAGCTCGAGCGAGTGCTGCGCGAGCTCGCCTGAGCGCTGCTCAGCCGCCCGACCCGAACTGGTGGGCGACCTCGATGACCGCGGGTCCGAGCAGCACGATGAACAGGCACGGGAAGATGCATCCGACCATCGGGAAGAGCATCTTCAGCGGCGCCTTCTGGCCCTGCTCCTCGGCGCGTTGCCGGCGCTTGCGCCGGATCTCCTCGGACTGGATGCGCAGCACGTTGGCGACGCCGACACCGAGCTGCTCCGACTGGATGATCGCCTGGATGAAGTTGCTGAGCTCCTCGACCTTGCAGCGCCTGCCGACATCGTCGAGCGCCTCGAGGCGCGGCCGGCCGAGGCGAACCTCGTTGAGCATGATCGTCAGCTCTCTCGAGAACTCGTTGTTGTACTTGTCCGTGACTCGCGTGAGCGCCGCGTCGAAGCTGAGGCCGGCCTCGACCGAGATGGTCAGCAGGTCGAGCGCGCTCGGGAGTGCGAGCAGGATCTCCTTCTGACGCTTCTTGATGCGCCGGGCAACGACCATCTGCGGGCCGAGGTAGCCGAGCACCAGGCCGCCGACCGGGACGAGCAGGAACATCGGCATGGTGAGCGCACCGAGCAGTGCGAGCGCGAAGCCGACGCCCGTGAACAGCACCATGGAAAGCATCCGCAGCGCGAGGAAGCCCGACGCGCTGAGCCCCATCGGCCGTCCCGCGAGGTTGAGCTTCTCCTGCAACGCGTCGGTGTTCCCCTGACGCGCGTTGCGATTGAGGAAGCCGCCGACCTTGTCGAGCGTCGGACGGATCACGCGGTCGAAGAGCGGCAGCGACATCTCCACTTCGGTGAGCGTCGCGGGTGCCCGCCCAGCCTCGGCGAACTGCGCGAGGCGAGCCTCGAGCAGGTCGGCTCGATGCGGTGCCACGGCCATTGCCAGGCCGAAGGCGATGAACAGGATGCCGGCCGCCGCGAGCGCCGCGACACCGATGGCGAGAAGGCTCATCTCAGACCTCGATCTTCACGATCTTCTGGATCGCGACCGCGCCGATGGCGATCGAGAACAGCGCGATGCCGAGCATGATGTGCCCGAGCGGGTCGGTGATCATCGGATCGAAGTACGTGGGCGAGATCAGCGCGAGGAACCCCGCGAGCGCGAAGGGAAGGATGGTGATGATCCAGCCGGACGTGCGGGCCTGGGCGGTCAAGGTTCGGATCTCGCCCTGGATGCGCACGCGCTCGCGGATGGTGAACGCGATGGTGTCAAGGATCTCGGCGAGGTTACCGCCGACCACGCGCTGGATCTGCACCGCCGTCACCATGAGGTCGAAGTCCTCGGACCGGTTGCGATCCACCATGTGATTGAGCGCTTCGTCGACATTGATGCCCAGGGCGATCTCACGGGTAGCGCGGGCGAACTCGTCGGAGATCGGCGGGTTGGCGTTCTTCGCCACCGACGCGAGGGCCTGCGCGAACGAGTGCCCCGCCTTCAGCGCGTTGCTCAGCAGCATCAGCGTGTCGCCGAGCTGGTTGTTGAACGCGCGGGTGCGACGTCCCTGCCGGAACTTGAGGTAGAAGCCACTGAGGATATAGACGACGATGGGGCAGGGGACGAAGGCGATCGGCGACGAGAAGCGGAGCGCGACGAGCAGCCCCACGCCGACGCCGAGGCCGATGACGAGGAGCAGCCACTCCGACGACTTGAGCTTGAGGTCGGCCTTCTGCAGGTCGTCGGCGAGCTTGCCGGTGTGCGACGTGCGCGAGAGCAGTGGGTTGAGGCCATTGGTGACGCTTTCAAGCAGGTCCCGGAGCGCGTTGCCCGTCTTCACCCGTGGCGGCGCGGCGACCGCCACGGTCTCGCCGCCGTATTGATTCAGGCGGCGAGCCATCTCCCCGGCCTCGCTTTGGCCGCGGCTGAGGAGAAAGGCGAAGATCGAGAGGACTGCCGAGGCGGCCAGGGCCGCTGCGACGACGGCGGCTGGCGTCATGTTCGTCAGTGCCCGAAGAGGTTGTCCAGCATGCTGGGCGTGACGGTTGTCTGCGCTGCGCCTGGGAGGCTCGGCGAACCGGAGGCTTCGTAGTTCGGGGTGTAGCTCGAGCCGTTCACGGCCAGCTTGCCCCATTCCGACTCGGGACGGAGCACGTAGCGGAGCACGAACTCATGACCGCCGGCGCCCACGGTGAGCGAGGTCAGGAGCGACGCCTGGCTGCGAGGCACCTCGACGAGGAGCACCGCGGGGTTGGCGGTCGACGCGGCTCCGGAGGTGCCGACCCGCAGGACCAGGAGGTCCTGGAAGGCGAAGCGGACGCCGCCGTTGCCGATACCGGTGTCGATGATCATGTCGATGTGGTCGCCGGGCTGGATGTAGTAGCCCGCGGACACGAGGTCACTGGAAACGGTGGCCTGCTGTGCCGGCGTGAACGAGGTCGGCACAGTCGCGGCCGCGGGGATGGCCACTGCGACGTACCCCTTGGTGATCTGAGTCTCGACGTCGGTCACCGTGGAGCCGCTTCCGCTCGACGTGATGGACAGCGCGGGCGTGGAGAAGAACGCCGGCACCAGCGGGGTGTTGTCAGCGAGCGCGACGGTGGTGGTCTTGCCCACGACCGCAACCGGGTCGGTGTATGCGTCGCCGGGCTTCGTGTTGGCGGGAACCTGCTGCACGATCACCATCGCGGGAGTGAGGGTCGTTCCTGCCGGAATGCTGGCATCGGACACGACCACGCTGACCTCGTTGGCCGGCGCGTTGGATCGCACGAGAAGCAGCACGGCGACCGCCGCAGCCGCAGCCAGCACGATGCCAAGAAGCAAGAAGACTCGGCTGTTGGGTTTATTCGCCTGGATGGCCACCTGTTCTCCTCGGTTGTCTCAGTTGGTGTCGATGACGCCGTTGCTTGCCGGATGCATCCGTCCCAGTGACGCTGTCGCGGATGACGGCCGCAACCGAGTGTGGATCGAATCGGCCCCGCCGTTCATCGCCTTTCGGTAACAAACACATCGCACAGCGGACGATTTTGGCCACGCAGCACGTAACCGGCTGTTCGCACGAGACGCCTATTCGTCGAAGCGGCCGTTGGCCTGCGCGCGCATCAACATCGCAAGGATGTCGTCGCGATACGGGGCGATGGTGACGATCTTCCGGTAAAGCTTGAGCGCGCCCTTGTCGTCATTGCGCAGCCTGCGCAAGCGTGTGACGCGTTCGAGATACGAGACCGCAAGGTCGATGTCATGGTCGTCGATGCAGATGTCGGCAAGCCGGAGCAATGGAGTCTCGTGCACCGGGTCGGCACGGGACGCGGCGAGGTAGCAGCTGAGCGCGGCGTTCCCCTTGCCAAGCGCGCGGCAGCGATCGCCGGCGTCGAGCGCGAGCTCGGCGAGCGCACGTCCTCCGACGTCACTGGCGAGTTGCTGGAGCAGCGCCGCGGCTTCGTCGCAGCGGCGGCGGCGCAGGCGGTCGTTGATCTCGAGGCGAGCCTCGACGACCTCTGGATCGGTCTCGAACCGGCTGTCGTCGGTGATCGCGGCGGTGGAGTTGGTGTCCTGCCCCTGCTCCGCCTCGTCGTCGCGAAGGCGCCACCCCCGTGCGGGAGTGGGCGTCGTCGCGAGCGCGCCAGGGTCGGTGTCAGCGAGTGTGGCGCCGGCCGTGGTCGTCGAAGGCTCCGGCGCGGGCTCGGCGACCGGCTCTGAGGCAAGCTCCTGCAGGTGCGCGACGTCCGCAGGCGCGGAGGGCTCGCCGCTACGCTCGACGACCGTGAAGTCGGCGAGATCGCTGAGGTGAAACCCATCGCGCGGCGCGACAAAGGGTTCTCCCTCCGCGGCCTCGTTGTCCGCGTGCGCTGCCCCGGATCCGTTCTTCGGCGTGACACTCCCGTTCGCCTCGGCGTGCTCGTGTCCGTTGGACTCGGCCGCGGCCTGCGTGGCCCTGGGCGAAGCGCCGGTCCGCCGGAACAGGGTGAACGCCGGTCTCGTCGGGTGATCGGATGGAGGTGCAGCCTGTGCGTCGGCCACCGGTTCCGTGGGCAAGGCGTTTTGGGGTTCGGGGTCCGCGGCGGGTTCGACGACGGGCTCCGCTGCCACGACCTGCTCGACCGCAGCGGAGGGCTCGGCAGCGGCCGCAGGCGCCGTCCCCTCGGCTGTGGCGGCCGCCGGGGCCCGCTCTGCCGCCGACTCGTGCTCCGCCGCCTCGACGGTCGTCTCCGATCTCACGGCGGGTTCCGCCGGTTGCGCAGCGTCGTCGACCGCCGGCTGCTGCGCCGGCGTCACGACGGTCTTTGGTGCGCTGCTCCGCCCGAGCGCCGCGACCTCCTCCGCACCGATGAGCGTGGTGTCGGCCACGGCATGGCCGTTGGAGCTCTCCCGGCGGGGTGGCGGCTCGGGGAGCGCGTCCAGTGAGAGCAGATACTCGTAGACCGCGCGCTGCAGCCGCCTGGTCAGGAAGTACAGCTCCTCGGCCGGCAGGGAGTCCGCCGCGGCCGAGGTCACGTCGGTGACGACGCGCAGCAGGGACTGCTCGTCGAGGCGTTCGTCCATGACGGCAGCCTCGAGACCGTTCTCCAGGAGTTCGGGCAGAGTCTCGAGGCCGGGCGCCAGGGCGGAGGCGGCATCGAGCCAACCCTGGCGCAAGATCTCCACGTTGGTTGTGGTCATGGTCATGCGCTCGGCCCAATTGTGGTCGGCCCCGGCCACTGTCTCTGGCACCATGGCGCAACGAATCTGTGACCGCTCGTCATACAGGGGAGTCAGCACTCGGTGAGCGCCATCGTCGTCGAGGATCTGCGCAAGTCGTACGGCGCGGTCGAGGCCGTTCGGGGCGTCAGCTTTGCCGTCGAGCAGGGCGAGGTGTTCGGCCTGCTCGGACCCAACGGCGCAGGCAAGACGACGATCATCGAGATCCTCGAGGGATACCGGCATCGCGACGCAGGAACGGTGACCGTGTTGGGGATCGATCCGCGCGACGGAGGCCGGAAGCTGCGGGAGCGTGTCGGCCTCGTGCTCCAGGAGGCTGCGGTGCCGGCGATGCTCTCGGTCACCGAGCTCGTCGAGCTGTATCGAGGGTACTACCCGTCACCGCGCCCGGCGGCTGAGATCATCGAGCTGGTCGGTCTCACCGAGAAGGCGCACGAGCGGGTTCGCAAGCTGTCCGGCGGGCAGCAGCGTCGCCTGGACGTCGCCCTCGGACTGATCGGCGACCCGGACCTGGTCTTTCTCGACGAGCCCACGACCGGGTTCGACCCCTCGGCGCGTCGCGCGGCGTGGGAGGTGGTGCGGAACCTGCGCACGCTCGGCAAGACGATCGTCCTGACCACGCACTATATGGACGAGGCGCAGTACCTCGCGGACCGCATCTGCGTGATCGCGGCGGGGCAGGTCGTCGCCGAAGGCACCCCGGAGAGCCTCCGCGCGGGGACCGACCAGATGACCCACATCCGGTTCGATGTCCCCGAAGGAGTTGACGCGGGCACCCTGCCCGTCAAGGTGAAGGTGGTCGAAAGGCAGGCGGTCATCGAGACGCAGACGCCGACGCGCACGCTGAACGACCTCACCACATGGGCGGTGGGACGCGGACTCGAGCTGTCCAATCTCGAGGTTGCGCGGCCCTCGCTCGAGGATGTGTACCTGGAGCTCACCAATCATGAGTAGCACCGCCATCGCTCTCCGGCAGGTCGAGTTCGAGCAGAAATCGTTCTGGCGCAACCCCGCGAGCGCGTTCTTCGCGTTCCTGTTCCCGATCATCTTCCTGGTCGTGTTCGCCACCCTGTTCAACGGGCAGAAGGTCCAGGTCGGCTCCGTGAAGACCACCTACGACAACTACTACATCCCGGCGCTCGTCGCCTTCGGCGTCATGGGCGCCTGCTTCACCAACATCGCGATGACGCTCTCGCTGCGTCGCGACAGTGGCATCCTCAAGCGCATGCGGGGCACGCCGCTCCCACCATGGGCGTTCATCGTCGGCGTGGTGGGGTCGTCGATCATCGTGAGCATCATCCTCGCGCTGCTCACCACCGGGTTCGGCATCCTCGTCTACGGCGTGCAGGTGCCGCAGCACATCGGTGCGGCAGCCGTGACCATCGCCGTGGGCGGTCTCGTGTTCTGCGCCCTCGGCATGGCGATGACGATCGTCATCCCCAACGCGGAGGCCGGACCGGCGATCGTGAACGGGGTGTTCCTGCCGATCGTCTTCATCTCCGGCACGTTCTTCCCCGTCTCGCCATCATCGGTTCTAGCCAAGATTGCCGAATACTTCCCGGTGCGTCACTTCATCGACGCGATGTTCGTGGCGTTCGACCCGGGACACCAATCCTCCAATGGCTTCAATGGGAACGACCTGCTGATCATGGCCGCCTGGGGGGTCGGCGCCGTTCTCATCGCGTCGCGCCGATTCCGCTGGGAGCCGCGCAAGAACTGACGCCGAGCCGCCCCGCTACGGCGTGCCACCCACCTCGTTGGCGGTCTGTTTCGCGGCGAGGACCAGCGCGTCGTCGAGACGGGTTCCTCCGTACCTGCCGCGCGTCACGATGACATTGACGAGGTTGGCGACCCGCCACTCGACGGTGATCTCGACGGCCATGAAGCCGTCGGGCGTCGTCTTGACTGTGCTGATCGCATGCGCCTCGGCGCCGAGCGGTCCCGTCGACGCGGCGGTCGCGCCCGCCAGCGCGTCGAGGCGTCGCACGTCGCCCGCATACACGCTGCTCGCGCCGCTTGCGCCCGCGAAGCGCTCGACGGTCGCGACGACGTCGAGCGGGCCGTTGGACGTGATGAACTGGACGTTTCTCTGGTACTCGACGGTCGCAGCCGACTCCAGTCGCTCCCTGGCGAGCGCCGCTGCGACCCCGGCATCACCCTTCGCCAGCGTGGCCGCGGTGACGTGTATCGCATGGGTCGAGACGGCGAAGTCCGCAACCACGAGCTGGTCGATGGTGATGAGATACCGGAGCGGGTCGCCGGTGAGCGTGGTGGAACCGTTCGATCCGCAGCCGGCGAGCGTCATCGTCGCGAGCGTCAGCATCGTCACAGCGCGAACCCCCGATCCTCCAGCGGGCCGCAATGCGCTACTCCTGGCGGAGGGCGCTGAGCACGGACGTCCGCACCGCGCGGCGAGCGGGACCGATGGTCGCCACGATCGCGCCGAGCACCACGACCCCGGCGACGACGAGGACGGTCTCGAGCGGGAAGGCGAATCCGGGCATGAAGGTGGGCGTCGTCCCGGCGCGCAGCATCGGGAGCGCGATGAGGCATCCCGCGCCGATCCCGATCAGGGTTGCCGCGCTCGCGAGAAGCCCGGCTTCGGTGAGCACGCGGCGGAGCGCGTGACGGCCGCCGAGGCCGACCGCGCGCAGCAGCGCCAGCTCGCGCGTCCCCTGACGGACGTTGACGAGCAGCGTGTTCACCACCGCGAGCATCGCGATCAGGACGGCGATCGCGGCGATCGCGAGGAGCAGGCCGATGGAATGCTGGAGCGCGTCGCGTGCATCGGCGGCGATCACACTGACCGGCACCGCCTGCATCCCGTAGCTGGCGGCCGTCGCGGCGATCGCCGACTCGGAGCCACTCGACGTGACCATCAGATCGTCGAACCCGGAAGCGGCGGCACCGAAGTAATACCGAGCGATGTCGTCAGCCATCACGAGGCTCTCCCCGCCGTTGCCGGCGGGGAAGGAGTGGCTCACCACACCGGCGATGGTGAAGTAGACGAGCCCCTGCTGCGTCTGGGTCGGAAGTTGCGATCCGACCGTCCACCCGGTGGCGGCGGCGAGCCCCGCGGGCTCGAGGAAGTACGGCCCATCCTCGAGCGAGGCGAGCGCGGTGGTGCGGCCGGGCGTGACGACGTCGAGCCCTCCCATCGAGCCGTAGGCGGAGGGGACGATCGCGGCGATGCCCTCCACCGCGCCGGCCACCGGCTCGGAGAAGAGCCGGAGCGGGGTCGCCCGGGTCACGGCCGGGCTGTCCTGGATGGCGGACACCACCTGGTCCAGCTGGGTGACGGGGCTGCTCACCAGGACGTCACCGACGAACAGGTGGGACACCCAGCCGTCACTCGCGGTGAGCGCACCGGCGCTCAGGGCGCTCACACCCACGGCGGTCGCGACGCTGACCGCGAGACCCGCGGCCGTCATGGCGGTTCGGTTCCGGGCCCGGGCGAGGTGGGCCGCGCCGGGCTCGGCGCCGGCGATCAGCGGGCTGAGCACTTTCGCGATCACGCGGATGACGATCGGCGCGATCACCGGAAGCGCGAGGACGACCCCGAGCAGCAACGCGACGACTCCGGCGGAAACCCACCCGCTGCTGGTGCTGAGGAAGCAGAGGGCCGCGATCACGAGCAGGGTCGGGCTCGCGGCGACGAACAGCGGGTTGACCCGCTGGTGCTCGCCGACTGGGTGCGGGCGTAGCGAGGTGAGGATCGGCACTCGAGCCGCTGTCAGGAGCGGGAGCAGGCCGCCGACGACCGCCGCACCGAGGCCTGACAGCACCGCGGCGACGATCTGGAGGGCGCCCGGCATCAACGCGGGCCCCGCGAGGTCGGCCGGCGCGAGGGTGCGGTCGAAGATCGCGCCGAGCGCGAACCCGGCGCCGATGCCGATCGGGACTCCCGCCGCGGCGACGAGCATCACCTCGGCCGCGAAGAGTTGGAACACCTGGCGCGAGGAGGCACCGGCAGCCCTCAGCAGACCGATCTCTCGGCGCCGCTCGAAGGCGGCGAGCGCGGAGCTGTTGGCGGTGACCCCCGCGCCGACGATGAGGCTGAGGACGGTCACCAGGACCAGCAGCGGTTGGAGATCCCGGAGCGGCTCACCGGCGCCGGCGCGGGGATCGTAGGTGGTCACGTTCGAGCCGAATTGAGCGTGCACCTCGCGAGACACGGCCCCGACCGTGGCACCGGGTTGAAAGCGGAGCGCTACCAGCGGGGTGCGAATCCCGAGCCCGAAGGGGCCGAACATCGCGGCGTCGTCGATGAAGACGGCGTCGCGGGTGAACGACGGCCCGCCGCTGGTGCCTGCCGTGAATCCCACCACGGTGAAGGTGTCCGGGCCGGTCGACGTGATCATCTGTATCTTCTGGCCGAGCTCGATCGGCCTGTCCACACCCCCGCTCAGCGAGCTGCGCAGGCCCTGGTCGATCGCCACCTCGGAGGTGTCACCCGGGAGCGGAAGCCGGCCTGCCGCCACGCCGACCTTCCGCAGCGCCGCGGTCGAGTTCTGCAGGCCCACCAGTGTCACCGTGTAGCCCTGGAGGTCGGTCCCCGCAATGCCGGCGGTCACCTGCTTCTCATGAAGCGGAGCCGCCTCGGCCACCCCGGGGAGATTGCCGAGGGTGGTGACCTGATCGACCGAAAGCCCGGTTCCCGCGTCAACTCGCACGTCGAGCGACGAGGCCCCGGCCTGCTCGAGCTGCGCCTCGCCGGCCTGGGTGGTCAGCCCCTGGATTGCGATCTGGACCGCGAGGACGACCGCGATCCCGAGTGCGACCGCGGTCGCCGTCAACACGCTGCGCAACGGGCGAGCTCGGATGGCGCGAACCGCCAGCCGCCAGGTGCCGCTCACAGGTCGAGCTTTGCCAGCCTGCTGACGAGTGGGCCAGGGTCGGGCGGCGCATCACCGTCGCCGTCATGACTCAGCGCGACGTCGTCGACGACCTCCCCGTCTCGCATGATCAGGACGCGGTCCGCGTACGCGGCCACGCGGGCGTCGTGAGTGACCAGCACCGTCGTCTGACGCTCATGGCGGGAGAGACGGGTGAGGAGCGCCATGACCTCGTGGCCGCTCGTCCAGTCGAGATTGCCCGTGGGCTCGTCGGCCAGCAGGAGCGAGGGCGACGCCGCAAGCGCCCTTGCCAGTGCGACCCGCTGCTGCTCGCCTCCGGAGATCTCCTCGGGTCCGTGCCCCTGCAGGCCGTGGAGGTTGAGCTGCGTCATCAGCGCATTGACCCGATCGTTGATCGCCTGGCGGCCGAGCTTCTGCCGGTGCCGCGCGGAGGCCTCGCCGCGGAGGCGCAGCGGCAGAGCCACGTTCTCGGCGGCGGTCAGCGTCGGCAGCAGATTGAAGAACTGGAACACCACGCCGATGTGGTCGCGCCGGAACGCGGAGCGCTCCTCGTCCGCGAGCGCGTACACGTCGATCCCCTGGATCTCCACGGACCCCTGGTCGGGCGGCTCCAGGCCGCCGAGGATATGGAGCAGCGTGCTCTTGCCGCATCCGCTCGGGCCCATGATCGCGACGAAGTCGCCCGACCCGACGGTCAGCGAGACGTTCCGGATCGCCTCGCGCGGCGGCCGGCTGACCCGGAAGGCTTTGTGGAGACCGCTGGCGACGACGATGCTGCCGTCGAGGTCAGGCGCGGACGCTTCGACGGTGCTGAGGTGAGTCAGGGTGCTGGCCCTCTAGAAGGTGAGAAATGCTTCGAGAACGGATTCGATGGCGTTGGGAAGAAGACCCTCGTACTGATCGATCGGGGGGGCGCCGACGGTCTGGGGCAAGCTCCCGGGCGGCACGGCCACCGGTGTCGGGCTGGGAAGCGGCGTGGCCGAGGCGGGCGTGCTCAGCGGCCCCGTCAGCGGCGCCGCTGGAGCCGGAGAGTTGCGCGCGCCGGGCTTGCTGGGTCGCGGCGTCGAGCGGGGTGGAGGCGCGGAGGACGAACCGACCTGGGCGAACTCCTCGCTGAACATCCAGACGTTCTGCGCGCCGCCCGAGACGCCGGTCCAGGTCACCCCGGGCGCGCTCTCGTCGGAGCCGACCCCCATCTCGGTGTAATGGGAGTTGAGGATGTTGGCTCGATGGTCCGCGCTGTTCATGAACGCAGTGTTGATATAGCTGGCCGGGGAGCCGGATCCGGACTCCCACCCGATGTTCTCGCCCGCGGACCGGTAGTGGATGCCGAACGCCTGCATCATCGAGAACACGAGCTGCCCGCAGCCGAGGATGGGATGGGCGAAGTAATTCCGCCGGATCATGTCGTAGGAGCGCCCCTCGACCGCAATCCCATTGCAGTTGTAGTGCGCGTTCTCACCGATGGACTGGAGGGTGCCGCTCCGCGTGAGCGAGTGGACGCCGTTGCTCGTGCGGTCCTGGTTGGTCAGGGCGAACAGCGTCGCGTCCTGGCCGGTGTTCGCATTGACGACGCTCGTCGAGCCCGCAAGATGCACGACCGCGAGCCCGGCGGCGGCGAGGAGGCCGGCGCTCATGCAGACCGGACGTGCCGCTCGCCGCGCACCGCGGCTCGCTGGTTCGTCCGGAATGCGTGCCGGTTCGGCGCGCACCGCCGCGGCGGTCCGCAGGAGCTCGTCCCACGCCGATGGCGACGGCCGACGTCCCATGCATCGCTCCTTCACTCGAATACGACCGACCCAGTCAGATCGGCCACTATCTAATCTCCTGCGAGCCCCTGGGACGCTGCTTCGACAGGATCGTTGCACCGTTGGCGGGCGATCCCGGGGATGCTTGGCAGGAGCCTCCGGGCCGCATCCGAACACGATCACATGAGGTGATGTGAGCCGACATGTCGCTGCTCGACCGAGTTCAGCGCAAGGCAGACGGGAGCCCCGTTCCCGCTGCCGCACCCGCAGCAACCCCAACACCAACCCCGGCGCCCAATCGTCCCGCTGACGACGGCCAGGATCGACCGGCGGCACCGCCGTGGCAGAACCGTCCCGCCGCGGGATCCGCGGCGCCCACCCCGGCCGCTCCCGCACCGCCCACCCCCCGCCCCTTCGAGGTGGAACGGGCCGCCGCTCCGTCGGCTCCGGCCCCCGACCCCGCGCGGCAGCCGTCGCTGCTGAACCGCACCGGCGGGCTGGCCCGTCCCGGGATGGGCAAGATCGCAGGCCACGTCAACACGCACGTCGCCCTGCGCAGCAAGGTGCACCAGCGCCTCGTGGAGGAGCTGGCACAGGGAACGGACTCGGTCCCGCCCGAGGTCGTCCGCCAGCGCATCTCGGAGCTGCTGAACGAAGTCATCAGCGAGCAGAACATCACGATGAGCCGGCCCGACCGGCAGCGGCTCGTCGAGATCCTGATCAACGACGTCCTGGGACTCGGGCCACTCGAGGAGTTGCTCGCGAACGAGGACATCACCGAAATCATGATCAACAACCACAAGCAGATCTACGTCGAGCAGCACGGGAAGCTGACGGTCAGCCCGGTGGTGTTCGAGAGCAACGACCAGTTGATGCAGGTCATCGACCGGATCGTCAGCAGCATCGGCAGGCGCGTCGACGAGTCGTCGCCGATGGTGGACGCGCGGCTCAAGGACGGATCCCGCGTCAACGTGATCATTCCGCCGCTCGCACTGCGTGGCCC
This sequence comes from Candidatus Dormiibacterota bacterium, assembly GCA_963848445.1. Lineage (GTDB taxonomy): Bacteria > Chloroflexota > Dormibacteria > Aeolococcales > Aeolococcaceae > Palsa-851. Next base: position 575,464 of record CAWKDT010000001.1, on the reverse strand, counting down.
GGCAATGACGATCCGAAAGTTCGGCAAGGAAGCGCTGACGATCGATGATCTGGTCCGGTACGGATCGATCACCGACGAGATGGTGCGATTCCTTCGTTCGTGTGTCCGGGCGCGCCTCAACGTGGTGGTGAGCGGCGGCACCGGCTCCGGCAAGACGACGACGCTCAACATCCTGAGCGGTTTCATCCCCGACGATGAGCGCATCGTCACCATCGAGGACGCAGCCGAGCTGCAGCTCCGTCAGGAACACGTCGTGACGCTCGAGACGCGCCCCGCGAACGTGGAGGGACGCGGGCGGGTCACGATCCGCGACCTGGTGATCAACTCCCTGCGTATGCGCCCGGATCGCATCGTCGTCGGAGAGTGCCGTGGCGGTGAAGCGCTCGACATGCTGCAGGCGATGAACACCGGCCACGACGGTTCGCTCACCACGCTCCATGCGAACAACGCACACGACTGCATGAGCCGTCTCGAGACGCTGGTGTTGATGGCCGGCGCCGAGCTGCCGTCACGTGCGATCCGCGAGCAGATCGGATCCGCAGTCGACATCGTCGTGCAGCAGTCGCGCCTGCGCGACGGCACGCGCAAGATCGTAAGCATCACCGAAGTGCTTGGCTGCGACGACAACACCGTGAAGCTGCAGGATCTGTTCACCTACAAGCAGGTGGGCATCGACGAGGACGGCCGGGTGGTCGGCTCGTTCATGCCGACCGGCGTGCTCCCGACGTTCCTCGAACACCTCACCACCTCCGGCGAGGAGATCTCCGAGGAACTCTTCCAGCCCATCCACGTGATGGATGGGGTCGGCAGCACCGCGTAGTCCAATCCGCCGCGGTCGGCGGCGTTACCAGAGCGTCTCCGTCGTCGCCATCATCAGCGACTCGATGAGGTGCAGGTCCGGCTCTGGCGGCAGGGTATGGGTGGCCTGAGCCGCGGCGAGCTGCACGAAGCACATGAGGTCGATGTCGTCGATCGACCCGGGCTCCGCCGGCGGGCTGTAGGTCCCGTGCGCGCCCGAGCCCATGATCCCCGCGACCAGGGTGTGGACCGGCATCGGCCAGCCGTGCTGGGAGAGGAATCCCGTGCTCGCGATCGTCCACGTCTCGGCGTGGGCGAGGTTCTCGCGAAACCCCTCCACCGTCGCGGTCATGACGGGCGAGGTGCTACGCGACTCCGCTGAGGTGGCCGTTCTTCTCGGAGGCGACGCCGACCTGACGGCGGTCCGGGAAGAGCTGCGCGATGCGCGGCGGCAGCGGGATGCCCATGTCGAACAGCCGGTCGATGATGCGAGGCCGGATACCGGTCGGCTCGAAGTCGCCGATGATCTTTCCGGTCGACGCATCGGCGCCGCGGGACTCGAACTTGAAGATCTCCTGCACGGTGATCATCTCGCCCTCCATCCCGATGACCTCGGTGACCGAGATGACCTTGCGCGAGCCGTCCTTGAGACGCCCCAGCTGGATGACGAGGTTGATCGCGCCCGCGATCTGCTGCCGGATTGCCTTGAGCGGCAGGTCGAGTCCGGCCATCAGCACCAACGTTTCGAGCCTCGACAGAGTCTCGCGCGGGCTGTTCGCGTGAATGGTGGTCAGCGAACCGTCGTGACCGGTGTTCATCGCCTGGAGCATGTCCAGCGCTTCACCGCCGCGGCACTCACCGACGACGATGCGATCGGGCCGCATGCGCAGGGCGTTGATCACCAGCTCGCGAATCGCGATGCGACCCTCGCCGTTGACGTCGGGTGGACGCGCCTCGAGCCGGCAGACGTGCTCCTGGTGGAGCTGCAGCTCTGCGGCGTCTTCGATCGTGACGATGCGCTCGTCGATCGGGATGAACCCCGAGCACACATTGAGGAGAGTCGTCTTTCCGGTACCGGTCCCGCCCGACACCAGGATGTTGGCTCGCGCGAGCACGCACGCCTGGATGAAGGAGGCGGCCTCCTGGGTCAGCGTCCCGAACCCGATCAGGTCGGAGACCTGGTACGGATCCTTGCTGAACTTTCGAATCGTGAGAATCGGACCGTCCAGCGCCACCGGCGGGATGGCCGCGTTCACGCGGGATCCGTCGAGCAGGCGCGCATCCATCAGCGGTGTGCGGGTGTCGATTCGCCGCCCGACCGCGGCGCCGATGGTGTCGATGACCCGCATGAGATGGGCATCGTCGTCGAAGCGGATGTCGGTGAGCAGGATCTTGCCCTTGCGCTCGACGTAGACCATCTCCGGTCCGTTGACCATGATCTCGGTGAGGCTGTCGTCATCGACAAGCGGGCGCAGTGGGCCAAGTGCCTCGAGATACCTGCTGTCGAGCTTCTGCGGGACGGCTGCCATGCTCACGTGAGGGTGCTCCTTCGGTTTTGGTCAGAGTGGATCTCCGAGCCGATTGTGGGCACTCCCGGCGGGCGAGCTTCAGTCAGCAACCGGTTCGATACACGTTCGATTCCGCCAGCGTTCCAGACATCCACGAGTTGTTAACCCGCACGGGTACGATCAGATCGCTGTGATGAGCACGGAGACGATCACGACCGCCGGTGGAGCCCCCCCGGCGGATGACGAGTGGTTCGGAGAGGGGAGCGCCTTCGACTCCGGTGAGGATCTCGCTGCCGCGCTCTTCGCGCTCGCCGGGGCATCGCCGAGCTCCGGACCCCAGGGCGCCGAGGTCATCTGGCCGTCGAGGCCCGTGGTCGAGGCGGACCCAGTGTTCGTCGAGGTTCAGCGCCACGGTGCGAGCCGAGAGGGCGCCCGGCCCGCCGCGGCGCCGGCGGCGCGTTCCGGCGCGGCGTCCGCCTCCGGGGCCTGGTCGGTCCGCCCGCCCGGCGATCCGCTGCTCCCGCGCACCGTGTCGGGACGCTCGGGCTGGACGATTCGCAACAGCGTGGCGGTGCTGCATCGCACCGAGGCTGCGATCGCCCGACTTCGCGAGGAGGCGGTCGAGATGGCGTTTCTCGCCGCCGCCGAGGCGTGCGGCAGAGGCCGGCCGCGCAACCTCGAGCGTCGCCGGTTCGCCAGGTAGGGGCGGCTCAGCGCTCGTACTGGCGGAGGCGTTCCTCCACCTGGGAGCTCGAGAGATTCGTTCCGTTCGCGCCGCCTTCACGAGCGCTGCTCGTGTCCGCCGGCTCTGACGTGGCGTCCGCCGCAGGACCAGCGCCGCCGGCCGTCTCCTGCTCGCGCCTCCGCATCACCGCGTAGACGTTGTCGAGGGTCGGAGCGTGGCCCTGCCGGAGCAGCGCCAGCACGGCTTCCGGATCGATCGCGCCGGGCGCCGCGAGCGCGGCGGCTCGTGCGGACTCGATCGCGGCTGCTTGCGCGGCCTTCATCTCATGTCGCGCATGGCGCGTCAGACGGAGCAATGACGCGCAGATGATCCCTTCGACGACAGCGAGGCCCGCCAGGATCAGGACCGAGTGATCCTGGATCCAGGCGACCACCTGGTTGTTCACCGGCTCATGCGCCGCACAATCGTTCCGCGGCCTGCTGGTGCATCTCGCGGGCCATGGCCTGAATCGACGCCGGATCCTGGCCCTCCAGGTGGAGCCCTCGGATGGTGTCGATCGTCGCAACGAAGTCGTCGATGGTGGATCGGGTTCGTGTGAGCAACGCGGTCACGGGCACCGCGTTCGCCTCCCCGAGCCAGACGATCCCGATCTGCACGAGCTCCCTCCGCACCTCGTCGAAGTCGACGTACTGGGACCCGACAGGATCGTCACGCGAGAAGAAGCCCGCGTCGCTGCTGAGCGTCGCGGCGTGCTGTTCCTCCGCGACGTCGGATCCCCGGCCACCCGCGGCGACGGGCTCGAGAGCCGCTCCTGCCGAACCCGATCCGCGGCTGCGCGGCGGCAGCGACGGCTCGGCGAGCGGCCAGCTCCACGGAGCGAGCGTCCGCCCGACGGCTGTCGGGCGAGGATGCGGATCGGAATCCTCCGTTCCGGCGGCGACGAGCTCGTCCTCGGCGTCAGGTCGTGCATCAGCCGCGAACTCGTCGGCCGGCTCGGCCTCCGCGTCAGGTCGTGCATCCGCTGCGACCTCGTCGGCCGGCTCGGCCTCCGTCTCGTCGGCCGGGGCATGCTCCGCCGGCTCGGCGTCAGCCGCGATCCCAGTGTCGGTCGGCTCCGCGCCGGCCGCGACGTCATGCTCGTCTGCCGGCGCAGCCGCGGCGGGAACGTCGCTCTCGCTCTGGTGCTCCGCCTCCGCCGCGACGTCGCTCTCGCTCTCGGGCTCAACCGCAGCGGTGGCGTCGCCCTCGCCCTCGTGCTCCGCCTCCGCGGCGACGTCATGGCCGGCCGCCGGCTCCGCCTCGTCTGCCGCCTCGTCCTCGACCAGGCCCGGCAGTGTGTCCTCGGTCGCAGCCGGGACGTCTGCGTGCGCGTCGGATGGACCTGACGCATCGTGGGACGCGCCGTCGGCCGTCGCCACCGCATCTTCGGTGCCGGCTGTCGCGTCGTGATGCGCCGCGCCGGTGCCCCAGAAATCCAGGGGGTCGTCAGAAGGAGGCTCGGATTCCGTCTCCGCGGTGGTCGCGTCCTCCGCGTGGGTGGCGCCGGCCGTCTGCCTCACGTACCAGGCCGGCTCCGCCGGCGCGGGCGCCTGGTCAACGGCATCGGTGACGGCGGCGGCATCCACGGCGCCGCTCGCTTCGGCATGTGCCGGCTGCTCCAGGCGCTCCGGCGGGGGCAAAGGCGCACCGGGCTGGCGGACGCTCCAACCATTGAACGCTGCGGCCTCGGGCTGTGCGGCCGGGCCGGTGGGGGTCGGTTCCGCGCTGGGTTCGTCCGGCGCAGCGGACCGCCCGCGCCGGCCGGTGCCGAACAGCCGCCACGAGCGCTTCGGCTTCCGCGCCGGCGGCGCGGCCTCGGGGGCGGAGGGCGCGGGCTGGGTGGCCGCTTCCACCGGCACGTCGGGCGGTGGTGGTGGGGGAGGCACTTCGACATCGCTCACGGCTGCCGCCGGTTCACTGATGGTCTCGGCGTCGGTGGCGACCTCGGTCGGAGCTGACGAATCCGCCTCGATCGGCGGCGCGGGGGGCGCCTCCGATGCCGCGGCCGGCTCCGCCACCGGCTCCGCGACCGCCATGACCCGCGCGGCCCCGGCAGTCGCCGTGGTCTGAGGGTCCGGTTCGAGGGCCCCCATCTCGAAGAACTCGAAGGCGTTGACCGGCACCGGTACCGCAGCCGCCTCGAGAGGCCGCGGCTTGCGCTCCATGACGCTGAGGCGGCCACGAGCCTGTGAGAGCAGCGAGCGCAGGCGCTCCGGTGACGCCACCGCCGAGCGTTGCGTCTCCGAGTACACCGCCACAAGGCCGCCGCGGCTGAACAGCGCGATGCCGCGAACCGGAGCATCGACGACGAGAACACGATCGAGGCCGTCGGCGCGGAACGCCGCGAGCATCGACGCCGGGTCGAGCCACGACAGCTCGACCCCGCTCACCGCGAGGGGCAGCCGCCACAGCATGGTGAGTGCCTCGGCGACACGGGGGTCGTCGAGCGCATATCCGGCGAGGGAGCCCCTGGTGGCGCCGAGGATGGCCATGCCGGCCGCCTCGCCGCGCGCCTGATCGTCCGCGTCGATCCAGACCGCGTCGATGAGGTCGCCGCCGCTGACCACCGCCGCGGCGCGCAGCTTCGCGCCGGTGAGGATCAGGATCGACGGCGGGAGATCGGCGAGTTGGTCGGCGAGGTGGACGTTCTCCGGCGATGTCTCCGCCCAGAGCGGACGTCCCCCCGGAAGCAGGGGAAAGTCCGCGATGCCGAACGCGAGCTCCGGCGCGTCGTCCGACGCGCTCCACCACTCGGGCGGCGCCTCGGTGACCGGGTCGTCGGCATACGAGCCGGCGAGGCGCACAAACGGTCCCGCAAGCTCGTCGATGGTGATCGAGAGCGTCTCCTGCGGTGACATCGCGCGTCGCCAGTCGGACACGACGAATGTCCTCGGCAGCTCGGACAGCAGCGCGTCGATCGCTGCTTCCCCTTCGATCGACGCTTGATCGGTTTCGAACACAGCGTGGCTCGGCCGTCCGAACACCAGGTACAGCGTCGCTTTGGCGCCGTCCCAGGTGATGTCGAACGCACCACTCAGATAATCATCCTTGGCGCTGGCAAGCTGTCGCAGTAGCTTGACATGGGGCGCCGCGGTGGCCATGTGCGGATATTCTACCGGCGTGCCTGCAGAAGTCATCACGATCGCGTCGCTAAAAGGTGGTGTCGGGAAGACGACCAGCAGCTATGCGCTGTGCGCGGCGGCGGCCGCGGGTGGTCTCAGGGTCATTGCCATCGATCTCGATCCCACCGGTGGTTTGAGCAACGCGCTGGAACGCGCGAAACGCACGGTCACGGTGATCGACGTGCTGCACGGACGCGTCACCCTCCGCGACGCCCTCATCGAGCATCCGCTCGGCATCCGGACGGTTGCCTCACATCGCAGCCTGAACGACGAGTCGCCGACAAAGGAGCAGCTCGACGAGATGCTCGCCGATGTTCGTGACGATTGCGACATCATCCTGCTCGACACGCACCCGCACGAGCCGTCCCTCGTCGGCCCGATGGGCGCAGCGGACCGGATCGTGGTCCCGACGGCGCTCGACATCCTGTCGCTGCGGGCGGCCGCGCTGACCGTCGGACTCGCGCAGCAGCTGGCGGTCCTCGATCGCATTCGTGGCATCGTCGTCACAAACGCCAAGCGACCCTTGTCGAGGATCACGGACTCGCTGCTCAACGGGCTCACGCTCAGTGGCCTGGCCTTCGAGACCGTGCTCTGGTACTCACCGGGATGGATCGTCGCCACGTCCGGTCGCGGCGAGCTCCCCGATGCCGAGCTGCTCGCCGAGAGCAAGATGCTGCTTCGCGAGGTCGCCACACGGCAGTCACCCACAGAGGCACTGCGTCAGTTCGTCGGAATGGCCCAGGGAAGGCGACCGAAGCCCGCGGGTGCCGTCAGTCCCTGACCCTTCGCTTCGCCGGCGCGGCCGGCGAGCACTGCGTCAGTTCGTCGGAATGGCCCAGGGAAGGCGACCGAAGCCCGCGGGTGCCGTCAGTCCCTGACCCTTCGCTTCGCCGGCGCGGCCGGCGAGCACTGCGTCAGTTCGTGGGAATGGCCCAGGGGCGGCGGCCGAAGCCGGCGGGCGCCGTCAGTCCCTGACCCTTCGCCACCAGGAACGGTGTCTCGGCTTTGCGGGGGTGGCGCCAGGGCGCGGCGCTCCGGCTGGTGGGACGCCCGGCCTGGGACCGCCTGGAGCTGCCGTCGCGACCGGTGGCGGCGTGGGTGCCGGCTGAGCCCTCAGCCGCGTGGCCGCCAGCGCGTTCTCCGCCGCGACGCGCGCGGATTCCGCCTCCGCCCGCGCATCCTCGGCTGCGATCCGCGCCTGCTCCGCGAGATCCACACGGCGCAGCAGCGTGGTGCGCTCGCTCTCGAGGGACGTCACCCTGCGGGTGAGCACGGAGATCTCCTCCAGGTACATCGAATCGGCTCCCGGCGTCACGGCCGCGGGATCATCCTCCTCAGGGTCCTGGATGCCCGACTTCAATGTCGCCGCCTGCCGGTCGACCAGGGCGTCGAGGAACGCCCACTGCTGGCGGAGCTCTTCCTCGGAGTGGCGCTGGACAGTGCTCACCGCACCAGGGCGACCGGGCTCACGCCATCCAGTGCGGCGAGCGCGGCGGCAAGCGCCTCCGGCGGCATCTGGGGCAGGACCTCGGCGTGGGGCAGCTCGAACGCGACGTCCGCGGCAAAGCGGCGGGGGCGTGACAGCGGATCCGGTCGCAACAGGAAGGCCGGCGCCGCTGCCTCGTGGAACGTCGCCTGGACGGCGGCCGGCGACGGTTGATCGGCGAGGACACGTGTCTCGTCCTGGGTGAAGCCGGCGGCCAGGAGGCGCTCGCTCAGCGCGGTGCGATCGCCGGTGTGCTGCCGCCGCTCCACCGTGGTCCACGCGGCGACGAGCAGCGCCTCGCGCTCCGAGAGCTCCCGGACGATCGCGGGGATGTGAGTTTGGCCGAGCTCTCGCGCCGCCCGAAGGCGGCGTGAGCCGCAGACGACCTCGAATCTGTCGGAGCCGCGACGGCGGAGGAGCAGGGGTTCGATGATGCCGCGCGACGCGATGCTCGCGCGAAGCGCGGCGAGCGTTGCGCTGTCGACATCGCTCCCGGGCCACCAGGGACGGTCGTGGACGGCATCGATCGCGATGCGCTCCACACGGGATTCGGACGTCGGCGCGAGCCATCGCGCCATCGGTCCGGAGAGCGGTGGGCCGCCGACGCCCTGCGCGGAGCGTTCGCCGATCTCAGACACGCTCGGGCACCCCATCGCCGATGATCTCGCCGGCGAGCTCACGGTAGGCCGCGGCGGCCTTGGACGAGGACGCGTATGCGGTGATCGGGATTCCGGCGAGCGACGTCTCCTGGAGCTTCACCGTCGGGGTGATCACCGTCGCGAACACGCGGATGTTGGCCAGCTCGCACAGTCCGTCCAGGAGCTGGCGGCTGAACCGCGTGCGCAGGTTCACGAAGGTCGGGATGATGCCGAGAATGGCGAGGTCGGGGTTGAGCCGGCCGCGGACCAGATGGACGGTGCGGAGGACCTCCTTGAGGCCCCGGATCGCGAAACCCGACATCTGCACCGGTATCAGCACCTCGCCGGCCGCCGCCAAGGCGCTGATCGTGTGGAAGCCGAAGCTCGGCGGCGTGTCGAAGAGCACGTAGTCGAATGTCGCTCTCGTGCCGTCGCGGCGGAGCGCATCGCGGAGGACGAGCTCGCGGTCGATCGACGAGTGCAGCTCACCCTCGACGGCCGACAGGTCGGGCGACGCGGGGAGGATGGAGAGGTTGGGCCAGAGCGTCTCCGTGATTGCGCTGCTCGGGTCGGCGTGGCCGGCCATCACCGCGGCAATCCCGGGGCGCTCGTCGTAGGGATCGAAGCCCACGCCACTCGTGAGGTTCGACTGAGGGTCGCAGTCCACCAGCAGGACGTGGTTGCCTCGCTCGGCGAGCGCGGCGCCGAGATTGATGACGGTGGTGGTCTTGCCCACCCCGCCCTTGCCGGAAACGCATGCGATGGATACGGTCACTTGAGATCCTGAACGATAGTTTGCACCGCAACTCCATAGCCATCACGGCTCGAGGCGGGGAATCGGACCGGCGACACGATGCGGCTCTGTCACTCGCGCGTCACGCGCGGTCGGAGTTCACCATACAGAACGCGTCAATACTTTCAAACAACGATGAATGCACGAGGTGCAGCCCATCACGGAGAGGTGGACCGCTTTCAGTTGCGGCGCGGGGAGATGTACCGGATCTCGTACACGGTCCGCACCCCCCAGCACCAGCGGATCACGCGCAGCCTCGCGGTGTACTCCGGCTCCTCCAAGCGGCGCATGTGGGACGGAAGCGAGGCGGTGTGCTTCGAGTTCCAGCGTCCGCACGGACGCCCGCTGTCGCTGCTGCGCGGTCAGATCGTCGAAGCCCGTCCTGCCACGCTGAACGATCGCGGCCAGCTGGTGCTCGTCGAGGAGCCCGGGCAGCGCCGAAGCCTTCCTCGAAGCGTGACCAGCCGCGCCGCATGGTCCCCGCCCGCACCGTCAGCTGGCTAGCCCTTCGTCGCTGCTGCTCCCGTTGCGCGACAGCCGCTCGTTGAGGCCGCGGCGCTCGAAGCGATAGCCGATCCCCGGGACCGCGTGGATGTAGGTGGGCCTCGGGCCGGCGGGCTCGATCTTGCGCCGGAGGCGGTAGACGTGGGCGTCGACGCTGCGGAGGTCGAGGTCGGCGCCCTGCCCCCAGACCTTCTGGATCATCTCGGATCGCGAGATGACGCGCCCGGGCGATGCGGACAGCAGCGCGAGGAGGTCGAACTCGGTCGGGGTCAGATTCACCGATTCGCCGTCGCGCAGGACCTCATGGCGGCCGATGTCGACGATCAGTCCGGGGAACTTGAGGCGTCCGGGACGCACCTGCGACTGCGTGGTCCGCTGGCGCCGCAGCTTTGCGTTGACGCGGGCGGCGAGCTCGCGGATCTCGAACGGCTTCGCGATGTAGTCGTCGGCTCCGATCTCGAGGGCCACGACGACGTCGACCGTGTCCGTGCTCGCCGACAGGATGATGATCGGCACCTCCACGCCGGCTCCACGGAGGCGGCGGCAGACGTCGAGGCCGGGCATCCCGGGAAGGCTCAGGTCCAGGAGGATGAGGTCGACGTCACTCTGCTCGGCGACCCGCAGGCCCTCGGCGCCGTCCTCGGCGAACTGGAGGCCGAACCCGTGCTGCTGCGCAACCGTGCTGAGGATGTCGCGCATCGCGGGGTCGTCGTCGATGACCAGCACCGTTGCCTCCGCCGGCGCGCGGATCACGCCGTGACCGAGCGGAGCGAGGATGGATTCGGTGAACGTCGTCATACCCTCACCTGGGTTTGACCGCGCCAAACGTGTCCACCGCCGCAAGGTAGCACCGCAAAAGCAGCGCCACTCCCGCGGTTACGAACGCGTTGCCCGTCTTCACGGGTCTGCAACCGGGTGTCCGGCAGTTCGCGAACCGTGGCCGGGCGCGCGGTCATCAGACGTGCACCGGCAGCGCGACCACGAAGGTGTTGCCGCGCGCGCGTGAGTTGTCGATCCAGATCCTGCCGCCCATCCGCTCCACCAGCTGCCGAGCGAGGTAGAGGCCGACACCGAAGCCACCGCGCTGGCGGAGCAGGGGCGACTCGACCTGATAGAAGGATGCGAAGACGCGGTCGACGTCGCTGTCGGGGATCCGGCGGCCGTTGTCGCGGACCTCGACGTGCACCTTGTTGACCGCACGATACGTCGTGACGCGCACCGGTTCGGAGTCGGGCGAGAACTTGAGCGCGTTGTCGATGAGACACGCGACCACGAGGGCGAGGCGTTCGTGGTCGGCGAGCACACGCTGCGCGTCGGGCGCCACCGTGATCGCGAATCGATCGTGATCCGCGGATTCGACGAAGCGCGCGATCACCTCACGAAAGACGTTGTCGAGATCGACGGCGGCGGTCTTGAGGCGGATCTCGCCTGACTCCAGCTGCGCGATGCACAGCAGGTTGTCGGTGAGCCGCGCGAGATGCTCAGCCTCGAGACGAAGCTCGTGGAGTCCCTCGTCGCGCGCGTCCTGGGGAAGCCGGTCGCCGGCGTCATGCATCAGCGTGAGCCAGGCCTTGATCTTCGTGAGCGGTGTGCGCAGCTCGTGCGAGGCCAGCATCATGAACTCGCTCTTGATCCGGTCGACCTCGCGCAGCTCCGCGAACGCCGCATGCTCGAGCTCGATCGATCGGCGGACCTGACGATCCCGTTCGCCGACGAGCTCGCGAGCGAGGAGGTTGCTGCTCAGCGCAACGACGAAGAGCAGGAAGAGTCGCGAGACGAGCGCGTCGACGAGCGAGGTGTCGAGGCGCTGATGGGCGACGTTGAATCCCACGACGAAATACGCGGCGCCGGCGACGAAAGCGCATCCCATGCTTCCGGGCAGGCCGAATCGCAGGCTGCTGGCGATCACCACGATGAAGAACGTGATCGCGAGGTCGGAGTTGTAGCCACCGGTCAGGTACACGAGCCCGCTCGCCACGGCGAGGTCGAGCGCGATCGTCGCGAGCTGGAGGCGGCGGCTGGGCACGCGGCGGGCGAGCAGCATGATCGTCGCGGCGAGGTTGAAGACCCCCCAGCTGCCGAGGACGAGGTTGACGGCCGCCGTCGATTCGCCGGTGGCGAGTCCCGGGAAGTTGTTGGCCACCGCCGCGAAGATGAGCACCATCCAGCGGCTCAGCTCGATGGTCCGCTCGACGCCGGCGCGGCGGTCGCGCGACGGCATCGCCGTGGCCTCGCTGCGGGGGCGGCGCATCGGCATGCGTCCCGCGGGCCGTTCGGCACCACTCGGGGTACGCGGCGGCGCGGGCTGGGCGAGCTCCCGGCTCACGGCTTCAGCCATGCCGGTCAGGCACGTGCGCACGGTGGCGGATGGCCTCGCTCACTCTGCTGAGCCTACCGGCGCGCTGACGGTCACCAAACGAAGGTCTCGTAACGATGCCGCACCACCCGCTGTTACAGGCGAACGCATGCATGCCCCGGTCCTGGAAACTTCTGCTCAGCCGTGTCTCTCCCACCAATCACCGCCCCGCAGCCGGATCGACCGGATGAGCTCGCCGCCGGCGCCGCCGCGCTGCGCGACGGCCGCCTCCAGGATGCGATCGCCGCATACGATCGCGCCCTGGCGGGGCTGTCCGAGTCGGAGCGCCCCGAGCAGCGTGGCGCGGCGCTGCTGGCGCGCGGTCTCGCCCACCAGCTGACGGGGGACCTGCCGCGCGCCAGCGCAGACGTCATCGGCGCCCTGAACGTCTGGTCACTCGCCAGAGCGGATTGGGCGTCGAGCGCGATGTCCGATCTCGCCGCGGCCCTCTCGGGCGCCGGCAACGGCGCCGCGGACGTGTACTGGCAGGCGGCGCTGCGCCTCGCGGAACGCAGCGGCAATGTCGTCCTCCAGGCAGCGGTCGCCGGCGAGTGGGGGCGTCACGCCGCCCGCGCCGGCGAGGCGGTGACCGCCGTCGCACTGCTCGAGAAGTCGGCGGAGCTCGGCCGGCGGGCCGGCGACGATCCCATCGTCGCCAAGGCGCTCGTCAACCTCGCTCGCGTGGAGCTGGACTCGGGCCGGGGAGGCCACGCCATGCGGAATATCGGCGAGGCACTGGCCAGGGATCCGCGCGGTGATCTTCGCGCCGCCACCGCCGGGCTGCTGATCGACGTCGCCGCGGGAGCGTTCCATGCCGGCGACACCGCCCATGCCGAACTCTGCCTCGAACAGGCGCTGTCGCTCACCGCGGGGGCGGACCGTCAGATCCGGGAGCGAACCCTCGCGGCCCTGAGCGGGCTCGCCAAGGCACGCAACGACCCCGTCACCGCAGCCCGGTACGGCGAGGAGCTTCTCGACAGCGCCCGCCGGGCGGGCGACCTGACCGTGGCCGCCGAGGCGCTTCACGATCTCGGCAGGATCGCGATGCTCGCCGGTGAGCTCGACGCCGCGGCCTCGCGGCTCACCGAGTGCGTCGTGATCGCCCGCAGCCTCGGCCTCGACCCGCTGGCGGCATCGGCGTCACGCGCGCTCGCCGAGGTGGCGCTGCGTCGCGGCGCCCTGCTGCGCGCGCTCGGCTACGCGGAACAGGCGGTGATCCTCTCGATGGGGCAGGACGACCTCGAGGCGTGCGCCGCGACGCTCCTGCTGGTCGGCGCTGAGGCGCAGCGAGCGGGCCTCGGGGACGTCGCTCGGCCGGCCAACGAGGGCGCCGCGGAGATCTACCGCCTGCTCGAGCGCGACGATCTCGCGCAGGTCCTGTCCGGGGAGTTGCCGCTCGCGCCGGCCGCCGGTCCTGAGAGTGCCGAAGCACGGACGTCCCGCCTTGAGGCGGGCCTCGAGGCCGCGCGATCCCTGATCGATCCCAGCGGCGTCTGAGCGGCGCCCGGCCGGAATCAGCAGCCGGGGACGCCGGGCGGGGGGATCGTGAGCCCGCCGCTGGGTGGCGCGGTTCCAGCCGGAGGCGCTGACATGACCATGCTCGAGCTCGTCCGGTCGTAACAGTCGATCGTCCAGCCGAGGACGTGGAGCGCTGATGCCTCACGCGCGTTCGAGGGCAGGATTGCGTGCTCGATCCGGTTGCTCGTCAGCACGCTGACCCAGTCCGGACGCAGCTGGTCGATGTCGAGGTACTGCTCGAGGGCGCTGTCGCCGAATACCGAAGGCTCGTCGTAGAGGAAGACCACCCGTCCATACGGGAATCGATATGCGAGGTACCCGCCCCAGGTGTCGATGGTGTAGAGCCGCTGTCCCGCGAAATGCGTTGCGACGTAGTCCGCCGCGGCTTCGGGATACGTGGTCGCCTGGTAGGCCGCGGCGGCCGACGGAGTCAGTTGCGGGACGAGGACGGCGGCCATCGCGGCGATCATCGCGAGGAGCACGGCGCTGGTCGCGATCGGATGGAGGTGCCGCTGCGTCACGGACGACCAGGTGCCGAGCCGTGGCGCGACGTGACGATGCCAGGCTCGCGAGCCGTGAATCGCGATCTCCGGCGTGAGGAACACGGCCAGGATCCCGATGTTTTCCTGGGCGTACAGCGCGGCGACGAGGAGCGCGAACCCGGTGACCGCGCTGAACCGGTCGGGGCCGCCGCCGACGGTCCAGAGCACGATCACGAGCACCACCTCGGCCTCCAAGAGCCGGGCGGACCAATTGTGAAAGTCGGGGGAGGCCCAGCCTGCGAGGTTTTGAGCGGCGCCGGGATCGAAGACCCCCGCGATCACCGACGCGTAGATCCCCGGACCGAGGGGGTTGGCGAGCACGGCGACCGCGCTGACGAGGACCGCAAGGCCCAGCTGCCGGCGGCCGCCCCCGGCGGCGGTCGACGGCGTGATCAGGAGGAGTGCGCCCACGAGGATGAGCAGCCCCATGGCGAATCCCGAATCCATGTTGGCCCAGACGAGGAACAGCGGTGGGAGACCCCAGACCGCGGCGGTCCTCCCATCGCGCCACCTGGCGATGACGAACAGGACGGTCGCCACCCCGAGCACCGAGATCACCGTGCTCGTGACGCCCACCACGCTGGTGATCACGAGTCCGGTCAGCACCATCGCGAGCGCGATCCATGGACCGCTCACACGCGCGGCGCGCGTGACCGACGACACCGCGAGCACCACCGCGGCGGCGGCGGCGAGTCCCATGATCAACGACGCGAGTCCGGGTCCGCCGGCGCCGACGAGTCCGGCGAGGGTCACCTCGTACAGCCACTGCTGACCGATCCATGCGTGGGCCGCCTGCAGGAAGCTGAAGGGTTCGTGGGTGGGGATGCCGTTGGTGGTGATGAGCTTCCCGAGAGCGAGGTGCCACCACACGTCGGTATCGCGGAAGGGCTGCACGGCGAGCACGAGGACGACGATCGCCGCGCCGGCGATCCACGCGAGCCGGCGCCGGTCGACAGCTCGCCGCTCGTGCTCAGCGTCCGCGATGACGACGAGGTCCGCGCGCTTCATCACTGGTTCTGCGCACCGCTGCCGGCGCTCGAACTCCCGAGCTGTCCGCACACGCTGTTCGCGGGGTATGAGGTCGGGGCAGGCGGGAGGTGGAGGCTCGCGAGCTTCGCGGCGGGCACGAACACCACGCTCAACGCATCCTGGTACACCTTCGCCCAGCCGGCGGTGTGCTCCATCACGTCGGCGAGGGGTGTTTTGACGTCGTAGAGCACGACGTCGGTCCCCGACTCGCGGATGATCGAATCCCAGTTCGGGGCGACCGTCTCGACATTCGCGTACGTGTACAGCAGCGGGTCTCCCATCAGCGCGGCGTCACCGAAGATGAACACCTTGTCGCCACGAGCTGACAACTCATACGACAGGTAGCCGCCCTCACCGTACTGATTGAAGATCCTCAGCGGCTCCGGCGCCCCCTTCAACCACTGTGCCGCGCACACCGGGAACTCCCGCGCGTACACGAGCGAATAGGGTTGCACCTGCATCTTCGGCACGAGCCATACGAGATAGATGCCGCCCATCAACGCCATGACGAGGCCCCCGGCGGTGAGGCGGAACAGGAGCGGCGGCAGCACGCGGGTGCGCGCCCGCGCGGGCTCACGGGTGCGCCTGAGACGGGACCACGCGGCGCGCATGCGCGGAGTGGCGAGCGCGATCTGGTCGATGAACACCGGTGTTGCGGCGGCGACGAACAGTGCGATATGCCGCGCCGACTGCAGCGACAGCGCGGCAGTGACGAGCACCAGTGCCACGTCCCTCGCGCGGATGTGCCGGTTGAACACCACGAGTGCCGCGAAGGAAAGCAGCATGACGCCGTAGACGAGCACCTCCCAGTCGTGGAAGCTCGGTGAGAACCACTCCTCGATCAGTGACTGCTGCGCGCCCGATGTCTGCGTGCCGAGCGCATACAGCAGGATGGTCGGTCCGTTGGGATTGATCATGCTCACCGCGATGGAGGCGATGAGGACGAACAGCAATGGACGCAGGCGTTCTCGCGGCGCGGGATCGGGCATGTGCAGCCAGCCGCCCACGAGCTCGGCGACCAGGATGATCGCGATGAACCCGAGCCCGATGACGAACCCGGAGTGGAAGTTCGTCCAGAGCAGGAAGAGCGGAACGAGCCACCATATGGCTTTTCCGCCTCGGACGAGATGCCGTTCGACAAGCAGGAGGGTAAGTGCGGCGAAGGCGAACGTGATCATCTGCACGCGCGGTCCCCAGATCGGGAATCCCGCGATCACCGCGATGAGCATGCCCGCGCCGAGCGCGCCGCGACCGGGATGACGGAGCCTCGCCTTCTGCATCACGCTGAGCAGACCCGCCCACGTGACCGCGGAGAGGACGAGCACGATCAGGCCGAGGCCGCCGATCGCGTATTCGATCGCGAACAGCACCTCGTTCAGCCATTCGTGCATCGTCCAGTGGTGGCCGGGCACCGTGTACGTGAAGGGGTCGTTGCCGAGCAGCCCGCCGTGCTGCATGATCAGCTGCCCGGCGCGCAGGTGCCACCAGAAGTCCGGATCCTGGATGGTGCGAGTCACCGGGAACGCAAGGATCACGACCACGGCGGCGATGAACAGCCCGCTGGGCGATGTGAGTGAATCCAAGCGCTCACGAAGGCCGTTTCGTCGCTCGTCGACCGCCGCAGCCACGCTGCTCATCGCCGCCCGCCGCCCGCCGTCAGCTCGGGGATGCTCCCGAGATCACGCCGGTTGCTCGCGCATTCACCGGTTGTTCGAGCCCCACCGCCGACCACAGCATCTTCAGCAGCTGCGTGAATTCGAACGGCTTGCCCATGTATGTGATCCCGCCGAGACCCATGACAGCCTGAATGTCTTCGTCGAAGTTCCGTGCCGTGAGGAGGATGATCGGACAGCCGGCCGTCTTGGTCTGCGCTCGAAGCTCACGGCACACGGAGAGCCCGCTCAGACGCGGCATCATCACGTCGCACACGACCGCGTCGGGGAGCCAGCCCTTGATGACGATCTCCAGCGCCTCCATCCCGTCCTCGGCGCAGCGGACGTCGAAGCCGTCGCTGGCAAGCCGAAGCTCGAGGAGCCGGCGCAGGGAATCATCATCTTCGGCGACGAGAATCCGCGGAGGGTCTCCGTGCGTCATGTGGGTGTGCGTTTTCCTCGGAAAGGCGGGCTGACTGCGATTCGGTTATACGCTGGGCGCAACACGAGGCTCGCCGTGCAACAGGCCTGTCACAGCCATTTGTGAACTGCGGGCAGGGTGCGACTCTGCGGTGACATGATGAAGCTGGTGAGCGAAGTCGAAATGGCCCCCACCATGAATCCGTCGGCGCTGTCCGGTGTCCGATTTCTGGTGACCAAGCGCATGGAAGAGCTCGATGCGTCGGCGAGCGAGCTCGACGAGGAGCTTGCGGCGGTGGCCGTCCGCCTCCAGCAGCTGCGCGCGGTGCAGAGCGAGGCAGAGGCTCGGTGGGCGGCCCTGCTCAGCGTGCTCCCCGCCGGTGACGTCGAGGA
Source organism: Candidatus Dormiibacterota bacterium (assembly GCA_963848445.1). GTDB lineage: Bacteria > Chloroflexota > Dormibacteria > Aeolococcales > Aeolococcaceae > Palsa-851. The sequence continues at coordinate 557,981 of CAWKDT010000001.1, read as the reverse complement.
GATCGACGACGCCTTCCGGACGCTCGCCAAGGCGCGCGCCGACCTGGCGGCGACCGAGGAGCGGCAGGTCGAGCTTGGCACGAGGCTGACCAGCATCCGCGGGGAGCAGGAGGTCCTCAGAGCGGTCTATCGCAGTCTCGACGACCTGATCGCGTCGAGCGCCGGTCCCTCGAGCGGGACCGCGCGGTTGCGCGACGCCTCGCGGCAGGTCTTCCAGATCATCGAGGAAGAGCGGATGCGCATCGCCCGTGACATGCACGACGGGCCGGCGCAGTCGATGGCGAACCTCGTCCTCCAGGCCGAGATCATCGAACGGCTCATCGCCCGCGACCCGCAGATGGTCGTCACCGAGCTCGCGGATTTCAAGAACGGCGTCCGGGATGTCCTCGACGACACGCGCCGCCTGATCTTCGACCTCCGCCCGATGACCCTCGACGACCTCGGCCTCGTGCCGACCCTTCGCAAGTTCGTGGCGGAGTTCGGTGAGCGGAACTCGGTGAACGCGCACCTCCGGGTGGTGGGGGAGGCCGTCAGGGTCGGCGGCGGTATCGAGCAGACGCTGTTCCGGATCATCCAGGAAGCGCTGAACAACGCTCGGAAGCACGCGAGAGCAACGAATGTCGAGGTGGTCGTCACGTTCCTCCCTACTCAGATCACCGCGGTGGTGCGAGACGACGGGGTGGGCATGGATGTCGCCGCGACCGAGGCGCAGGTCGACCGGACGCGTCACTTCGGCCTGCTCACCATGCGCGAGCGCGCCTCGCTCGACAAGGGAAAGCTCGAGATCCGATCCCAGATCGGCAAGGGAACTGAGGTTCGGGCGACCTTCGAGCTTTGAACGGCTCGCCGCCGGCCCCGCTGAGCCTGCGCAGGTACTTCCCCGGGAGAATGAAGGGGATGCGTCATCGCGTGCTCGCCTGCGACTACGACGGCACTCTCGCCAGCGAAGGGGTCTGTGCGGACGCGACCGTCGAGGCGCTGGAGCGTGTCGCCGGCGCCGGGATCCGGTTGATCCTCGTCACCGGGCGGACGCGCGACGAGCTGGAGTCCGTCTTCTCGCATTCCGGGCTCTTCGAGGCGATCGTCATCGAGAACGGCGCGGTCGTGATCGACGTGGCGAGCGAGACAGAGCGACTGCTCGCGCCGCGGGTGCCGCGAGCGCTGGTCGACGAGCTCAGCCGGCGAGGCGTTGATCCGCTCGTGATCGGCCGGGTCCTCTGCTCGACCTCGTGGGAGCAGGAGCCGAAGATCTCGGCGGCGATCGCCCACCTCGGGATCGAGCGCATCGTGGTTCGCAACCGCGCATCGGCGATGGTCATGCCACCGGGTGTCAACAAGCGCACCGGTTTCGAGGTCGCGCTGCGAATGATCGGGGAGCTTCCGACCAGCACCGTCGCCGTGGGCGACGGCGAGAACGACGTCTCGATGTTCGCCGTGGCCGGTGTCGGCGTCGCCGTCGCGAATGCCGTGGACATCCTCAAGGCGCGAGCCGACGTCGTGCTGGAACAGCCCAACGGTCGTGGCGTGCGGGCGCTCGCCGCCGCGCTGATCGCCGGCGACCTCGGCACGCTGACCGCGCGCAGCCCACTCGCGGGGTAGCGAACCCCCGCGGCCGCGCGACGGGGCATCGGATCCGGATCAGGGAGCCGGGGTCACGCGGGCCCACGATGCCACCGCATCGTCCGTCCGCCGGCGCCCGATCGCTGAGCGCTCCTCGACGACCGGACCGCGTCCGCCGTCCCGAGCGGCGGCGGCGCGCCGTGGGATGACGTCGACGAGCGCGTCCACCACGTCGGGATCGAACTGGTGGCCACGCTGCCGGTCCAGTTCCTCGAGAATCCACGCGTGTGGCCGGGGCGGCTGATACGGCCGGCCGCTGCGCATCACGTCGTAGGCGTCGACGGCGGACACGATGCGAGCGCCGAGCGGGATGTGCAACCCCCGGAGCCCGGCCGGGTAGCCGGCGCCGTTGAAATGCTCGTGGTGGTGACGGACGATGAGCCGAACATCCTTCCATGTTTCGACGTCGGCGAGGATGTCCGCTCCGACCTCCGGGTGCGTGCGAACGATCGAGAACTCGTATGGCGTGAGCGGCCCGCGCTTGCGAAGGAGATCCTCCGGGATGACGACCTTGCCGATGTCGTGGAGGTAGGCCCCGAACCGGATGACCCGCCGCAGGTCGTCCGTGAGCCCGAGGCGACGCGAGACGGCGTCGGCGACGCCGACGAGCCTCGCGGAATGCTCCTTGGTCTCGTGGTCCTTGGATCCGAGCGCGCCGGCGAGCACGGTCGCGAAGTGCTCGAGCGTGAGGTCGTGCCCGGCGAACTCGACGGTGTGCCGAATCAAGCTCCCGGTCAGCGCCGCGCCGGCGCCCGCCACCCGTCGACCCACGTGTTGGCCTCCTCCTCGTCGCCCCAGGCTGATCTCGAACCGTCGCGGGGCCTGGCGATCGTCGCCGATCGCGAGCGGGGAGAGGCCGATGTCACAGTCTCGTGTGAGACCGCTACAACTGGGCCCTCGGCTCCGGGGAGGATCCGAACGGGAGGCGCAGCGTGTGCCGCCAGTGCGCGCGCACCGCGCGCTGCACCTGGAGGTCGGTCCACCAGATGGGGACCTCGGCGCTCTGGTCGTGGTCGACCCGGAGGCGCTTGCAGAGCAGCCGGCGCTTGACCGGCATGCCGAAGTCCTTCCGTCCGGTCATGACGACCTTGTAGACGAGGTAGACCACCACCCAGCAGACCAGCGCGCCGGTCGCGGCGAGGTAGACGTCACCGGGGATCGAGACCCCGGAATGGGCGGCGTGCGTGGCGGCGGCGAGGAGGGACATCGAGAAGAGCCTAGCCCCCGCCTGCGACGCAACAGTTCACGATCCGGTAACAGCCGTGCGGCCGTCACCGGATCGTGTGTGCTGCGCGTCGCGGCGGACGCCGGCAGCTAGGCGATCGGTTCTGCTTGAGGCTCCGGTTCGAGGCTGACCGCGCCGTCTCCATCGGTCCCCATGCCGAGCCCCGGGTAGTCGGGGTCGGCTCCGCCGCCACCGGCGACCGCCACCTCCTCCTCGTAGAGGCGCAGCGCCTCGTCGCGGAGCTTCTGGTAGTAGTCGAGGCCCGTCCCGGCGGGGATGAGCTTGCCGATGATGACGTTCTCCTTGAGGCCGCGAAGCCGGTCGATCTTGCCCGAGATCGCCGCCTCGGTGAGCACACGGGTGGTCTCCTGGAACGATGCCGCCGACAGCCAGGACGCGGTGTTGAGCGCGGCCTTGATGAGCCCGAGCAGCACCGTCTGCGCGATCGCGGGTTCGCCGCCCTCGCTCAGCGCCTTCGCGTTGGCCTCCTCCCACTCCAGCTGGGAGACGATCTCACCGGGGAGCAGGTCGGTGTCGCCGGCGTTGTCGATGCGAACCTTGCGCATCATCTGCCGGACGATGACCTCGATGTGCTTGTCGTTGATGTCGACGCCCTGGGTCCGGTAGACGCGCTGGACCTCGCGGACGAGGTAGTTCTGCACGTCGTCACGGCCACGGACCAGGAGCAGCTCCTGCGGGCTGATCGATCCCTCGCTGATCTTGTCGCCGGCGCTGACGTGGTCGCCGTCGCGGACCTTGATCTGCGCGGACACCGGGATCGGATACTCGCGCGAGTCGTCGTCGGTGCTGCGGACCAGCACGTGGCCGGCATCGACCTTCACCGCACCCGCGTACCGGGCGCGAATCGACACCTCGTTGCCGTGCTCGTCGACGCCGCGGATGAGCTCGGTGCCCTCGGTGACATGCGTGCCGTCCTCGACCGCAACCGCGTGCTTGGAGGGCACGGGATACGTGGTGTCGAAGACGTCGCGCGAGGTCACCTTGACCTTCTGGGAGCGGTTCTCGCCGCGGATGACCTCCACGACGCCGTCGATCTCGCTGATGAGCGCCTTGCCCTTCGGGACCCTGGCCTCGAACAGCTCCTCGACGCGCGGAAGGCCCTGCGTGATGTCGGAGCCACCGGTCGCGACACCACCGGTGTGGAAGGTACGCATGGTGAGCTGGGTGCCCGGCTCGCCGATCGACTGCGCGGCGATGACGCCGACCGCCTCGCCGATCTCGACCAGACGCCCGGTTGCGAGGTTGCGGCCGTAGCACATCCGGCAGACGCCCTCGCGCGCCTTGCAGGTCATGATGCTCCGCACCTTGACGCGGCCGACCTTGTCGCGGTCCCGAAGGATGCGGCGAGCGGTCTCGTCGTCGATCTCGACTCCGGCACGCTGCACGACCTCGCCGTCGATGGCGACGTCCTGGGCGGCCACCCTGCCCTGGTAGCGGTCGATGACACGATCCTTGAGCTCGTCGTCGGCAAGCTCGATCCAGATCCCCGCCGTGGTCTCGCAATCCTCGATGCGGACGATGACGTCCTGCGCCACGTCGACCAGCCGCCGGGTGAGATAGCCCGAGTTGGCGGTGCGCAACGCGGTGTCCGCGAGACCCTTGCGAGCGCCGTGCGTCGAGATGAAGTACTCGAGCACGGTCAGCCCTTCGGAGAAGTTGGCCTTGATGGGAAGGTCGATGATCCGTCCGGTCGGGTCGGCCATCAGGCCGCGCATGCCGGCGAGCTGGCGGATCTGCTGCTTGCTGCCGCGCGCTCCCGACTGGGACATCATCAGCACCGAGTGGAAGCGGTCGAACGAGCTCATGGTGACCTCGGTCACCTTGTCGGTCGCGTTCGTCCAGATGTCGACGGTCTTGAGGTAGCGCTCGTCGTCGGTGATGAGCCCGCGACGGAACTGCAGGTCGACCTGCTCGACCTCATCCTCGGCCTTGCTGATGATGCCCGCCTTCGCGGCCGGGGTCTTGATGTCCATCGCCGCGACGGTGACGCCGGCGCGCGTCGCGTAGTGGAACCCGAGACGCTTGATGCTGTTGACCAGGAGCGCGGTGGTCTCCGCCCCGTGCAGGTCGTAGCACTCCTTGACGAGATGGGACAGCTTGCCGAGGTCGAGGACCTCGTTGCGAAAGGCCATCGACGGCAGGTCGCTGTCGGTGCTCGCGTCACCGAGCGGCAAGACCTCGTTGAAGATGATCCGGCCGATGGTCGTGGTGATGATCTCGGTGCCGGCCGGGTCCTCCTGCGAGGCGCGGTGCGAGTGCACGTTGCGCGCCGGGAGGCGGACTCGAACCCGTTCGTGCAGGTTCACCACGTTGTGTTCGAACGCCAGCAGCGCCTCGGCGGGGGAGGAGAACAGATGCAGGTCGGTCTCGGGGCGGGTGTCGTCGGCGCCCTGCTGGGTGAGGTAGTACGCACCGAGGACGATGTCCTGGTGCGGTGCGACAACCGGGCTGCCGTTCGAGGCGCTGAGGATGTTGTTCGAGGACATCATCAGGTTCTTCGCCTCGGCGACGGCGCCGCTGAAGAGCGGCACGTGCACCGCCATCTGATCGCCGTCGAAGTCCGCGTTGAACGCCTTGCACACCAGCGGATGGATCTGGATCGCCTGGCCTTCGACGAGCACCGGCATGAACGCCTGGATGCCGAGGCGGTGCAGCGTCGGGGCGCGGTTGAGGAGCACGGGGTGCTCCTTGATCACGCCGTCGAGCACGTCCCAGACCTCGGGCCGGACACGCTCGACCATGCGCTTCGCGCTCTTGATGTTCTGCGTGCTGTTCTGTGAGACCAGCTCGCGCATCACGAACGGCTTGAACAGCTCGAGCGCCATCTTCTTCGGCAGGCCGCACTCGTGCAGCCGCAGCTCCGGCCCGACCACGATGACCGACCGGCCGCTGTAGTCGACGCGCTTGCCGAGGAGGTTCTGGCGGAAGCGTCCCTGCTTGCCCTTGAGCATGTCGGACAGCGACTTGAGCTTGCGGTTGCCGGTGCCCGTGATGGCACGGCCACGGCGCCCGTTGTCGATGAGGGCGTCGACCGCCTCCTGGAGCATGCGCTTCTCGTTACGCACGATGATCTCCGGCGCGCCGAGCTCGAGCAGCCTCTTGAGCCGGTTGTTGCGGTTGATGACGCGGCGGTAGAGGTCGTTGAGGTCGCTGGTGGCGAAGCGGCCGCCGTCGAGCTGCACCATCGGACGCAGCTCCGGCGGGATCACCGGCAGCACGTCGAGGATCATCCATGCGGGCGACGTCGACGACTTGCGGAACGCCTCGACGACGCGCAGCCGCTTGATCGCCTTCTGACGGCGTTGACCGCTCGTCGACTTCGACTCCTCGCGCAGGCGAAGCGCCTCGTCGGCGAGGTTGATCTGCTGGAGCAGCTCACGGATCGAGGCGGCGCCGATGCCTGCCTTGAAGACCTTGCCGAACTTCTCGACGTACTCGCGGTACTGCGTGTCGGTGAGCAGGTCGCGCACGGTGAGCGACTCGAGCTCGTCGCGCTGACGCTGCACGTCGGCGCGGAGGTTGTCGAGCTCCTCCTGCGCGCTGAACTCTCGCTCGGCGCGCCCTCCCTGAAGGTCTGCGCGGAGCGAGGCGATCTCCGCCCCAGCCGCGTCCTCGGCCTCCTGGATGCGCTGCGCGATGCTGCCGGCCAGCTCCTGCTCGCGCTCGGTCGCGCGGCGCTGCACCTCGACCGCGAGGTCCTCCTCGAGCAGCGTGCCCTTCTTGGCGACGACCTCGGTGATCACCGAGTCGTTGAGGGTGAAGTTGGCGGGCGCCTTGCGCCCCTTGGCCTCCTGGATGCGCTCGTCGAGGTCCGCGGCGGACTCGCGCAGCGCGGTGAGGCGGCGCTCGCGCTCCTCCTCCAGGCGCGTCCGCTGCGCATCGAGCTCCTGCTCGCGCTCGGCGATACGCGCTTCGATCTCCGGCCGCTCGTCCGCCGCGCCGGTGCTCATCCGCTCCTTGAGCGCGACGACACGCTCATCGGTGTTGGGGTCGAGCTTGGCAAGCAGCTCGGCGCGCGCCTTCTCGTCGATCGACGTGACGATGTAGTTCGCGAAGTACAGGACCTTCTCGAGGTTGCGCGGGCTCATGTCGAGCAGCAGTCCCATGCGCGACGGGATGCCCTTGAAGTACCAGACGTGCGACACCGGCGACGCCAGCTTGATGTGCCCCATGCGCTCGCGGCGAACCTTCGCGCGGGTCACCTCGACGCCGCACTTGTCGCAGATGATTCCCTTGTACCGGTACCGCTTGTACTTGCCGCAGTGGCACTCCCAGTCCTTGGTGGGACCGAAGATCTTCTCGCAGAACAGGCCGTCGCGTTCCGGCTTCAGCGTCCTGTAGTTGATGGTCTCCGGCTTGGTGACCTCACCGTGCGACCAGGACAGGATCATCTCCGGACTGGCGATCGACAGTCTCAGCGCATCGAAGTTCTCGAGTTTCAGCATGTGTGTCCTAACTACCGATTGCTGCTATCGAATGTCGTCCACGTCGTCGCGCTCGTCGCGCTCGAGGTGGATGCCGAGATCGAGTGGGATGTCGGGGATGTCCTCCTCGCCGAGGAGGATCTGGTGCTCATCGTCGGACTGGATCTCCACGCCGAGCGCGAGTCCCTCGAGCTCCTTGACGAGCACTCGGAACGACTCCGGGATGCCGGCCTCGAGCGTGTTCTCGCCTTTGACGATCGCCTCGTACGCCTTCACGCGTCCGACGATGTCGTCGCTCTTCACGGTGAGGATCTCCTGGAGGATGTGGCTCGCGCCGTAGGCCTCGAGCGCCCACACCTCCATCTCGCCGAAACGCTGGCCGCCGAACTGTGCCTTGCCGCCCAGCGGCTGCTGGGTGACGAGGGAGTACGGACCCGTGCTGCGCGCGTGGATCTTGTCCTCGACGAGGTGGTGCAGCTTGAGCATGTAGATGTACCCGACCGTGATCTCGCGGTCGAAGTACTCGCCGGTGCGTCCGTCACGGAGCCGCTGCTTGCCGGTCTCGGGCAGGCCGGCACGCGCGAGCTCGCTTTCGATGAGCTCCTCCGACGCACCGTCGAAGACCGGCGATGCGACCTTGAGGCCGAGGGCATGGGCCGCGTAGCCCAGGTGGGTTTCCAGCACCTGACCGAGGTTCATGCGGCTCGGCACGCCGAGCGGGTTGAGCACGATCTCGACCGGTGTCCCGTCCGGCAGGTACGGCATGTCCTCGATGGGCATGATCCGGGCGACGACGCCCTTGTTGCCGTGGCGGCCCGCCATCTTGTCGCCCTGGGCGATCTTTCGCTTCTGCGCGACGTAGACGCGCACCAGCTCGTTGACGCCCGGCGGCAGCTCGTGGTTGCTCTCGCGACTGAAGACCTTGACGTCGACGACGATGCCCCGCTCGCCGTGCGGGACACGCAGCGACGAGTCGCGGACCTCGCGTGCCTTCTCACCGAAGATGGCTCGCAGGAGGCGCTCCTCCGCCGACAGCTCGGACTCGCCCTTGGGCGTGATCTTGCCGACGAGGATGTCCCCGGGGTGCACCTCGGCGCCGACGTAGATGATGCCGCGCTCGTTGAGGTTCTTCAGCGACTCCTCGTTGATGTTCGGGAGGTCGCGGGTGATCTCCTCCGCACCGAGCTTGGTGTCGCGTGCCTCGATCTCGAACTCCTCGATGTGGATCGAGGTGAACGTGTCCTCGCGGACCACGCTCTCGCTGATGAGGATGGCGTCCTCGAAGTTGTAGCCCTCCCAGGGCATGAACGCCACCAGCAGGTTCCGGCCCAGCGCGAGCTCGCCACCGTCGGTCGACGGACCGTCGGCGAGCACGTCACCGGTGGCAACGTGCGTGCCGCTGAACACCGTGATGCGCTGCGACAGGCACGTCCCCTGGTTGCTGCGCACGAACTTGTGCACGCCATACCACTGGTCCGGCCCACCGTCGTCGGGGCGCAGCAGGATCCCCATGCCGCTGTCCTGTCCGCTGCGGATCTTCTCGACCGAACGGTCGTTGTCGGCGGGCTCCGGCCACGCGACACCGACGATCGTTCCGGGCTTGCGTGCCAGCACCATCTCGCCGGAGTTGCGCGCGGCGTAGATCTCCATGCCGGTGCCGACGATCGGCGACTCGGTGGCCAGCAGCGGCACGGCCTGCTTCTGCATGTTCGATCCCATGAGCGCGCGGTTCGCGTCGTCGTGCTCGAGGAACGGGATCAACGCGGTGGCAACGCTGACGATCTGCTTCGGGGAGACGTCCATGAAGTCGACGTCGGTGACGGGGAGGTCCTTGAAGGTGTGGCGCGTGCGGCACGCGACGTGCTGCACCGCGAAGTGCCCGTGCTCGTCGACCGGCGCGTTCGCCTGGGCGACGGTGTACTTGTCCTCCTCGTCGGCGGAGAGGAAGACGATCTCGTCACTGACCCACGGCGTGCCCTTGTCGTCGCGATGCACGCGGCGGAACGGCGTCTCGATGAACCCGAACTCGTTGACACGCGCGAAGGTGGCCAGCGAGCCGATCAGCCCGATGTTCGGACCCTCCGGTGTCTCGATCGGGCAGATGCGCCCGTAATGGCTCTGGTGGACGTCGCGCACGTCGAACCCGGCGCGCTCGCGCGAGAGGCCCCCGGGTCCGAGCGCCGACAGGCGCCGCTTGTGCGTGAGCTCGGCAAGCGGGTTGGTCTGGTCCATGAACTGCGAGAGCTGGCTGGACCCGAAGAACTCCTTGATGGCGGCGACGACCGGGCGGGCGTTGATCAGGCTCGCGGCCGTGATCGTCCCCGAGTTGCTGATGGTCATGCGCTCCTTGATGATCCGCTCCATGCGGATCAGGCCCATGCGGAACTGGTTCTGGAGCAGCTCGCCGACCGCGCGGACGCGGCGATTGCCGAGGTGGTCGATGTCGTCCGCCTCGCCGTGGCCGTTGTTGAGCTGGATGACTTTGCGGATGATCGACACGAAATCCTGGTTGTCGAGCACGCGACGATCCTTGTCCCAGGCGCGCTCGCGTGCCTCGTCCTCACTGATGCCTAGGTTCTTGTCGAGCTTGAACCGGCCGACCTTGGAGAGGTCGAAACGGCGGGCGTTGAAGAACAGCGAGTTGAGCAGGTTGCGCGCGTTCTCCACCGTGGGCGGATCGCCCGGGCGGATCTTGCGATACAGCTCGACGAGCGCCTCCTCGACGCTCGTGCTGCCGTCCTTCTCCAGCGTCGCGGCGATGTACTGGTGCTCGGGGTCGTTGTCGACGTCGGCGAAGAACGCGCGGATGTCGTCGTTGCTCGCGTAGCCGATCGCGCGGACCAGCGTGGTCACCGGCACCTTGCGCTTGCGGTCGATCTTCACGGTCAGCACGTCCTTGCTCGACGTCTCCACCTCGAGCCACGCGCCGCGGTTGGGGATCAGCTTGGCCGCGTACAGCAGGCGCCCGGTGGTGCGGTCCTCCGCGGCGGTGAAGTACACGCCCGGCGAGCGCACGAGCTGGGAGACCACGACACGCTCGGTGCCGTTGACGATGAAGGTTCCCTCACCGGTCATCATCGCGAAGTCGCCCATGAAGACCTCGGCTTCCTTGATCTCGCCCGCGTTCTCGCCCGTCTTGATGTGCAGGCGGGTGTTGATGCGCAGCGGCGCGGAGAACGTCATGTCCCGCTGGCGGCAATCCTCCTCGCCGTACTTCGGCTCGCCGAACTCGTAGTCGAGGAAGCGAAGCTCGTAGTTCTTGCCGGTGTAGTCCGTGATCGGGTTGATCTCGTTGAAGAGCTCACGGAGGCCTTCTCTCTTGAACCACTCGAAGGAGTCAAGCTGGGTCTGTATGAGATTTCCGACCTCGAGCTTGTCTGCTATCTGGCCGTACGACTTGCGGGCGGCAGTAGTGGAAAGAGAAAGCACCATATGCTAGAGTTCCCCCGAGAAGGAATGCGCGCGGGCATGCGCGACGACGGGCACAATCCCGTATCGTAGCAAAATCCCGCGCCGGAGAGCCTTCACGCGCCGTTCGACCGGATTGGCGCGCTCTACATATCCCTCAGGCGCGCCAGGCTATCGAGGTCGGTGGTCGCCGTTTGGGCGCGGGAGGGCGTCCGGCTCCCCCGATTCCGGACGCCCCTCGATGATCCCGACTACTTGATGTCGACGCTCGCTCCTGCTTCCTCGAGCTTGGCCTTGGCGCTGTCCGCCTCGGCCCGGGGGACCGCCTCGCGGATCGCCTTCGGCGCCGCGTCCACAAGGTCCTTGGCTTCCTTGAGGCCGAGCCCGGTGATCTCCCGGACCGCCTTGATGACATTGATCTTGGCGTCGCCGGCATGGGTGAGGATGACCGAGAACTCGGTCTGCTCCTCGGCCGGAGCCTCGGCGGCCCCCCCGGCGGGCGCGGCGGCGACCGCCACCGGAGCCGCGGCCTTGATGCCGAGCTTGTCCTCCATGAGCTTCACGGCATTGACGACGTCGAGCACCGTCCAGCTCTGCAGGGCGTCGACGAACTCCTCGGGGGTCAGGGTCTTGGTGGCCATTGGTTCTCCTTTAAGAAACAGCGATGGGGAGGGTCAGATCCGGGTGATGCCCGGTCAGGCGGCGAGCTTGTCGCGGTAGGCCTCGAGGGTTGAGGCGAGGGTGGACAGCGGCGACTCGAGCGCTGCGGCGAGGCCGCTGAGCGGGCCGACCAGGGCGCCCGCGAGGCGGCTCAGCAGCACGTCACGGGACGGCAGCTCCGCGAGGGTGCGCACCTCGTTGCCGTCGAGCACCTGGCCCTCGGCGAGGCCGGCAACAAGCGGAAGGGTCCGGGTCGCGCGGAAGTGCTCGAACAGGATGCGAGCCGGAGCCGAGAGGTCGCCGTAGCCGATGGCCAGCCCGACCGGGCCGGTCAGCACGGTCGCGAAGCCCTCGGCACCCGCCTCGACGGCCGCCCGCCGGGCGAGCGTGTTCTTGACGACGATGTAGTCGATGCCTTCGGCGCGCAGCTTGCCGCGCAGATCCTCGAGCTGGCGGACCGTCAGCCCGCGGTAATCGGTGACCACGGCCGACGTTGCCCGGGAGAGCAGCTCGGTCAGGTGCGTGACCGAAGCAACCTTCCGCGCTCCGGCGCGAGTTGCGTGGCCTGTGTCGGTGCTGGTCGCCATCGGCTGCCTCCGTCGGGTGCCGCGCCTCCGCCGACGGGCGGGTACACGGCCCCGGACCGCGCCCCATCGGGCCGTTCCGGCAGCCTTGCCCACCTGCGCAGGAGATTGAGCGGAACGCGTTCCGCGCCTGCGGTCTTCGGCGAACGGACGACGGCGAGTCGTCTGCTGGGAAGGAAGAAGCGTAGCAGGCGTAGCCCGCTCGTCCGCAGCCTCGCAGGAGGCGATCCGTTCGGCCCGCTCCCCAGGCGGGCACCTCCTTCCGCCCCTCGAGCTCGCCCCGCACCTGAGCGCCGTCCCGCCGCCGGCTGTTCGACCCACCGTCGGAGCGGTCTTCACGCCCAGTTCCGGTTTGACGTGTGAACTCGGGCTCTGGTAGGATTCCGGTTCGCTCCACGAGCGTTCCTTGTATTCGCGCGCGCTGTTCGTGGCCTTCGCGCAATTCTCATAAACGGACGGGTCGTGCCCACCTTTCAGCAGCTGGTCCGCAAGGGCCGCACCAAGCCGACACATAAGACCAAGGCCCGAGCGCTCCGGGGTTGTCCCCAGCGCCGCGGGGTCTGCGTCCGCGTGTACACGACCACGCCCAAGAAGCCCAACTCGGCGCTCCGCAAGGTGGCCCGTGTCCGTCTGACCACCAAGGTGGAGGTCACCGCCTACATCCCGGGGATCGGGCACAACCTCCAGGAGCACTCGGTCGTGCTCATCCGAGGCGGCCGCGTCCGTGACCTCCCCGGTGTCCGCTACCACGTGATCCGCGGCACGCTCGACGCCGCCGGGACCAAGAACCGCAAGCAGGGCCGCAGCAAGTACGGCGCCAAGCGCGAGAAGAAGGCGAGCTAGGAACCCACATGCCACGCCGTGCCCGCGTTCAGAAGCGCGTCATCCTGCCCGACCCGATCTACGGGAGCGTGGGACTGGCGAAATTCGTGAACTGCATCATGCTCGCCGGTAAGAAGAGCATCGCCGAGAAGATCGTCTACGACTCTTTCGAGAAGATCCGGCGCTCCTCCCGCAAGGAGCCCCTCGACGTGTTCGACCAGGCGATTCGCAACGTCACACCTATCCTCGAGGTCAAGCCCAAGCGCGTCGGTGGCGCGACCTACCAGGTCCCGGTGGAGATCCGCCACGATCGCCGCCAGGCGCTCGCCCGCCGCTGGATCATCCGCTACGCGCGGGCCCGGGGCGGCAAGAGCATGTCCGAGAAGCTCGCCGGCGAGCTGATGGACGCCGCCAACGGCGTGGGCGCGTCGATCAAGCGCAAGGAAGACACCCACAAGATGGCCGAGTCGAACAAGGCCTTCTCCCATTTCCGCTACTGACGTGGCGGTTGCAGTGGCGGCGCGCGCCTTCCCCCTCGAGAAGACCCGGAACATCGGGATCATGGCCCACATCGACGCGGGCAAGACCACGACGACCGAGCGCGTCCTCTTCTACACCGGGCGGATCCACAAGATGGGGGAGGTCCACGAGGGCGCCGCGACCATGGACTGGATGGTCCAGGAGCAGGAGCGCGGGATCACGATCACCTCGGCCGCGACGGCGGCGGAGTGGCGCGGCCATCGCATCAATATTATCGATACGCCCGGGCACGTGGACTTCACCGTCGAGGTCGAGCGCAGCCTGCGCGTCCTCGATGGAGCCGTCGCGGTGTTCGACGCCGTCGCCGGCGTCGAGCCGCAGTCCGAGACCGTGTGGCGGCAGGCGGACCGCTACGAGGTGCCGCGGATCTGCTTCATCAACAAGATGGACCGGATCGGCGCCAACTTCTTCGCGGCGGTCACGTCGATCCGGGACCGGCTCGGTGCTCACGCGGTCCCGATCCAGCTTCCGATCGGCGCCGAGGCCGAGTTCAAGGGCATGGTCGACCTCGTCAACGAGGAGGCGATCATCTACACCGACGACCTCGGCACCACCTCGCGCCGCGCCGAGATCCCCGAATCCATGCGCGAGATGGTCGCCCAGTACCGCCACGAGTTGCTCGAGGCGGTCGCCGAGTCCGACGACGAGCTGATGATCAGGTACCTCGACGGTGAGACGCTCACCCCGGCGGACATCCTCCGGGGCATCCGCGCCGGCACCGTCAAGACCAGGCTCGTCCCGGTGCTCTGCGGCTCGGCGCTGAAGAACAAGGGCGTGCAGCCGATGCTCGACGCGGTCGTCGACTTCCTCCCGTCACCCCTCGACCGGCCGTCCGTCGAGGGAGCCGCCGTCGAGGGTGAGGCCACCGCGGTGCGCAAGGCCAGCGACAGCGAGCCCTTCGCGGCCCTCGCCTTCAAGATCGCGACCGATCCCTTCGTCGGCAAGCTCACCTTCTTCCGCGTCTACAGCGGGGTGCTGCGGAGCGGCTCGTACGTGTACAACGCCACCAAGGGCGAGCGCGAACGCGTCGGCCGGCTGCTCCAGATGCACGCCAATCACCGCGAGGAGATCGAGGAGGTCCGCGCGGGGGACATCGCCGCCGCGATCGGGCTGCGCAAGACCACGACCGGTGACACGCTGTGCGACGAGCGCCATCCGATCGTGCTCGAGCAGATCACGTTCCCCGAGCCGGTCATCTCGGTCGCCGTCGAGCCGAAGAGCAAGGCCGAGCAGGACAAGATGGGCATCGCGCTCCAGAAGCTGGCCGAGGAGGATCCGACCTTCCGCGTCCGGACCGACGAGGAGACCGGCCAGACGGTCATCTCGGGGATGGGCGAGCTCCACCTCGAGATCATCGTCGACCGGATGCTGCGCGAGTTCAAGGTCGACGCCAACGTCGGCAAGCCGCAGGTTTCGTACCGCGAGACGGTCACCGCGCGCGCCCACGGGACCGGCCGTTTCGTTCGCCAGTCCGGCGGCCGCGGGCAGTACGGTCATGTCGAGCTCGAGATCGAGCCCAACTCCGGCAAGGGATACGAGTTCGTCAACAAGATCGTCGGCGGCGCGATTCCGAAGGAGTACATCGGCCCGGTCGGCCGCGGCATCCAGGACTCCCTCTCCAACGGGGTGCTCGCCGGCTACCCGGTCGTCGACGTCAAGGTGACCCTCGTCGACGGCTCGTACCACGACGTCGACTCCTCGGAGCAGGCGTTCTCGATCGCGGGATCGATGGGGTTCAAGGACGGCGTGCGCAAGGCGAAGCCGGTCCTCCTCGAGCCGATCATGCGGGTGGACGTGTTCATGCCCGAGGAGTTCATGGGCGACGTGATGGGCGACCTGTCGGCACGTCGCGGGCATATCCTCGGCATGGAAGGCCGCGCGACGTCGCACATCGTCCACGCTGAGGTGCCGCTGTCCTCGATGTTCGGCTACTCGACCGACCTGCGCAGCATGACCCAGGGCAGGGCGAACTACAGCATGGAATTCCATCACTATCAGCAGCTTCCCTCGAGCCTCGCGGACGAGCTCGTGGCCAAGGCCAAGGTGTAACGAGAGCAAACGGAGAGAGCAGGAGTTCAGTAGAGGCACGAAATGGGCAAGAAGAAATATTCGAGCACCAAGCCGCACGTGAACGTCGGGACCATCGGTCACATCGACCATGGCAAGACGACGCTGACGGCCGCGATCACCAAGGTTCTCCAGGAGAACGTCGGTGGCGACAACGCCTTCGTCGCGTTCGACAAGATCGACAACGCGCCCGAGGAGAAGGCGCGCGGCATCACGATCGCGACCGCGCACGTCGAGTACGAGACCAAGACCCGCCACTACGCCCACGTCGACTGCCCCGGACACGCGGACTACATCAAGAACATGATCACCGGCGCCGCGCAGATGGACGGCGCCATCCTGGTGGTCGCCGCGACCGACGGTCCGATGCCCCAGACCCGCGAGCACATCGTGCTCGCGCGCCAGGTCGGCGTGCCGTACATCGTGGTCGCGCTCAACAAGTGCGACGCGGTCGACGACGAGGAGCTGCTGGAGCTGGTCGAGCTCGAGATTCGCGAGCTGCTCAGCCGGTACGAGTTCCCCGGCGACGACATCCCCGTGGTGCGCGTGTCGGCGCTCAAGGCGCTCGAGGGTGACAAGGACGCCGTCGACGGCGTGCTCAAGCTCATGGACGCGGTCGACACCTACATCCCGGTGCCGACCCGCCCGGTCGACAAGCCCTTCATGATGCCGATCGAGGACGTGTTCTCGATCGAAGGTCGCGGGACCGTGGTCACCGGCCGCATCGAGCGCGGCATCGTCAAGGTGAATGAGCCCGTCGAGATCGTCGGCGTCAAGGACACCACCAAGTCGACGGTCACCGGTGTCGAGATGTTCCACAAGCTGCTCGACGCGGGCGAGGCCGGCATGAACGTCGGCTGCCTGCTGCGCGGCATCAAGCGAGAGGACGTGGAACGCGGCCAGGTGCTCGCCAAGCCCGGCACCATCACGCCGCACACCAAGTTCAAGGCGCAGGTCTACGTCCTCAGCAAGGACGAGGGTGGACGCCACACGCCGTTCTTCACGGGCTACCGTCCTCAGTTCTACATCAGGACCACCGACGTGACGGGTACCATCGCGCTCCCGGACGGCCAGGAGATGTGCATGCCCGGGGACAACGTCGAGATGGGCATCGAGCTGATCACCCCGATCGCCGTCGAGGACGGGATGCGCTTCGCGATCCGTGAAGGTGGCCGCACCGTGGGTGCCGGCGCCGTGACCAGCATCGACAAATAAGCCGGACCAGATACAGGAACCACACCGTGCCCCAGAAGATTCGCATCCGCCTCAAGGCCTACGATCACCGCGTCCTCGACCAGGCCGCGTCCAAGATCGTGGAGACGGCCACCCGGACGGGCACGCGCGTGGCGGGGCCGGTGCCGCTGCCGACCAGCATCAACAAGTACACGGTCGTGCGTTCGCCGTTCATCGACAAGGACTCGCGTGAGCAGTTCGAGATGCGGACGCACAAGCGGATCCTGGACATCCTCGACGCGAACCCCAAGGTCGTCGACGCGCTCATGCGGCTCAACCTCCCGAGCGGCGTCAACATCGAGATCAAGCTGTGAGCAAAGGGATTCTCGCCCGCAAGGTGGGCATGACGCAGATCTTCACGCCGCAGGGCACGTCGGTCCCGGTGACGGTGCTCGAAGCGGACACGTGCCACGTCGTCCAGCGCAAGACGGTCGCGTCCGACGGCTACGAGGCGGTGCAGCTGGGTTTCGGTGAGCGCGTCCTGGCTCGCACGCCCAAGCCGATGCGGGGTCACTACAAGCGGGCCGGGCTCCAGCCCCAGGTTCGCTTGCGCGAGCTGCGCGACGCCGGCGACGTCGCGGTGGGCACGCGGCTCACCGTCGCGATGTTCAGCCCCGGGCAGCGCATCGACGTGATCGGTGTGAGCCAGGGCAAGGGCTTCTCGGGCCAGCACAAACGGCACAACTTCCATCGCGGCCCGGTCTCGCATGGCTCGCACAACATCAAGCAGGCCGGGTCGATCGGCTCGACCGACGCCGCGCGAGTATTCAAGGGCCTCAAGATGGCCGGCCACCTCGGCGCGTCGCAGGTCACCGTGCGCAACCTCGAGATCGTTCGGGTCGACGCCGAGCGCAACCTGCTGCTCGTCCACGGGTCGGTCCCCGGACACAAGAACACGGTGGTCATGGTTCGCGACGTCGACCGCTCCGCGTCGCTCGGAGCGACGGCATGAGCGCGGCGAGACTTGTCGACCAGGCGGGCGCGGTGACCGGAAGCGTCGATCTTCCGGAGGCCGTCTTCGGCATCGAGCCCAACGGGCCGGTCATGCACCAGGCGCTGATCCGGCAGCTGGCCAACGGACGCCAGGGGACGGCCTCCACCAAGACCCGGAGCGATGTGCGCGGTGGTGGTCGCAAGCCGTGGCGCCAGAAGGGAACGGGTCGCGCACGTCAGGGCTCGACGCGTTCACCGCAGTGGGAAGGCGGCGGCGTCGTGTTCGGCCCCCACCCCCGCTCGTATCGCATGGACATGCCGCGCAAGCAGCGCCGGCTCGCGCTGCGCAGCGCGCTGTCCGCCAAGGCGCAGGACGGCGGCGTGGTCGTGCTCGACGGGTTCACACTCGAGGAGCCGCGGACGCGCGCGGTGGCCGACCTCATCCGCGCGGTCGACGCTCCGCGGAAGGTCCTCGTCGTGCTCGGGTCGCACAACGAGATGCTCGAGAAGAGTGCCCGCAACATCCCCGAGGTGCAGCTGACGCTTGCCGGCAACCTGTCGGTCCGCGACCTGCTGAGCGCCGACATGGTGATCGTCACCAAGGATGCGATCGAGCACATCGAGGAGGCGTTCGCATGACCGCCGGCCGCACGTTCGAGCAGGTCCTCGTCCTCCCGGTCGTGAGCGAGAAGTCGTACGCGTCGATGGCGTCGGGGCGCTACGTGTTCCGCTGCCATCCCTCCGCGACGAAGATCGAGATCCGGCGCGCGCTCGAGGAGGCGTTCGCGGATCAGAAGATCACCGTCGTCGAGGTCAACACGATCAACGTGCGCGGCAAGCAGCGCCGCCGCTCGCGCGGTCAGACGCGCGTGATCGGCTCGAGCCCCGCGTGGAAGAAGGCGATCGTGACTCTCGGCGAGGGCCAGAAGATAGAAGGCCTCTTTGAAGGCGTATAGCAAGTGATGCCCACCAAGAAGTACAAGCCGACCAGCCCAGGCCGCCGATTCATGTCGGTGAGCAGCTTCGAGGGCGTCACGCGCAGCGCCCCGCAGCGCACGCTCGTCGAGCACCTCAAGAAGCACAGCGGGCGCAACGCCTCAGGCCGCATCACGGTGCGCCATCAGGGTGGTGGCCACAAGAAGACGTACCGGATCATCGACTTCAAGCGTCAGAAGGACGGGATCCCGGCCAGGGTGGCGACGATCGAATACGATCCGAACCGCAGCGCGCGCATCGCGCTCGTCGTCTACGCGGACGGCGATAAGCGCTACATCCTGTCCCCGCACGGTCTCGCGGTCGGTGACGCGGTGAGCTCCGGCGACGGGGCCGAGATCCGTCCCGGCTGCGCGCTCCCGATCACGAACATCCCGCTCGGCACGACCATCCACAACCTCGAGGTCAAGCTCGGCCGCGGCGGTCAGCTGGTCCGGAGCGCCGGAACCGCGGCGCAACTGCTCGCCAAGGAGGGCGCGTATGCGCAGGTGCGCATGCCCAGCGGGGAGGTGCGCCTCGTCGATGTGCGCTGCCGGGCGACGATCGGTCAGGTCGGCAACGTCGACCACGAGAATGAGGTCATCGGCAAGGCCGGGAAGTCGCGCTGGCGCGGGATCCGCCCGTCGGTCCGAGGCATGACCATGAATCCCTTCGACCACCCCCACGGCGGCGGCGAGGGACGGAGTGGCGCTGGTGGCAATCCGCAGACGCCGTGGGGCAAGCCGGCGCTCGGCTATCGCACGCGGCACAACAAGAGCACCGATCGCATGATCGTGCGCCGGCGGGACAAGTAACCATGGGACGTTCGCTCAAGAAAGGCCCGTTCTGCGATGACCACCTGCTCAAGAAGGTGCAGCAGCTGAACATGAGTCGCGAGAAGCGGATCATCAAGACGTGGTCGCGCCGCAGCGACATCTTCCCGGAGATGGTCGGCCACACGATCGCTGTTCACGACGGACGCAAGCACGTTCCGGTGCTCATCACCGAGACGATGGTCGGACACAAGCTCGGTGAGTTCGCCCACACCCGCAGATATCGCGGTCACGGGCACCACACCGAGCGCAGCACGGCGTTGAAGTAGGCACGAGATGGAAGTCGTCGCAACCGCGAAATGGGTTCGCACCACCGCTCGCAAGGCTCGCCTCGTCTCGGCGATGGTCCAGGGACTGCCGGTCGCCGAGGCGCTCGTCGTGCTCCGGTACTCGCCGCGCTCCGCGGCGAACGACATCGCCAAGGTCATCAAGTCAGCCGCGGCGAACGCCGAGCACAACTACAACCTCGACGCGTCGTCGCTGCGCGTGTCGCGCGTCGAGGTTGACGGCGCGATGATCATCAAGCGCTGGCGGGCGAAGCCTCGTGGCATGGCGGGCAGCATCTTCAAGCGCACCAGCCATCTGCGGGCCTTCGTCACCGATGACGAGATGCCCGAGCACGTGCGCCGCCGGAGCGCGGTGAAGCTGCCGCGCACCGTGGTACCGGCGCCGGTGGTCGCGCCCGCGGCGGCGAGCGGAACGGCGGCGCCGTCCACCCCTCGTCCGGCCCGGCGCCGTACCCCCAAGCCCCCGAAGGAGGAGGCCGAGTAGATGGGCCAGAAAGTCAATCCGATCGCCTTCCGCCTCGGCGTCTACCGGAACTGGGACGCGCGCTGGTACGCCGACAAGGAGTACACGAAGCTGCTCCACGAGGACATCGCGATGCGCAGGCTGATCGGCAGCCGGCTGCGCAACGCGGGTCTCGCGCGCATCGAGACCGAGCGGAGCGCGAACCAGCTCACGGTGGTCATCCAGACCGCGAAGCCGGGCATCGTCATCGGCAAGCAGGGCGCGTCGGTCGACGCGCTGCGCGACGAGCTCGAGCGCATCTCCGGCAAGAAGGTCCGGGTCACCATCCACGAGATCAAGACCCCCGAGCTCGACGCGACGCTGGTCGCGGAGAACGTCGCGTCGCAGCTGGAGAAGCGCATCGCGTTCCGGCGCGCCCTCAAGCAGACGCTGATGCGGAGCATGCGTGCCGGTGCCAAGGGCGTGAAGATCCAGGTGAGCGGCAGGCTCGGCGGATCGGAGATGTCCCGTCGCGAGTGGGATCGCGACGGTCGCGTCCCGCTGCACACGCTTCGCGCCAACATCGATTACGGCAAGGCCGAGGCACGCACGACATTCGGTCGCATCGGCGTGCAGTGCTGGCTGTATCTCGGCGACTTCGTGACCGCGACGGGTGAGCCGATCGCTCCCGGCAGGGATCGCGCCGACGACCGCGGCCATCTCGAGGTCGAGGACCGCGCTGCCGCGCCCGCACCGGTCCCCGCGGCTCCGATCGAGGAGTTGCCCGTGCCGATGGCGGTGGGCGCGCCCGAGGCCGAGCTGGAGGTGCTCACCGAGGACCTCGAGGAGGTCGATGACGCCGAGGACGTGGTCGAGGACATCGACGACGACGATGTCATCGCCGCGGTGGGCGTCGACCCGGCCGCCGGCGGTGAGAAGGTCGAGAAGCTGACGCCCAAGCGTGCCCCCGCGCGGCGCAAGCCCGTGGCCGCCAAGAAGCCCGCCTCGGTGTCGCGCGCCCCGAAGAAGCCCGTGAAGAAGGCCGACACGCCGGCGGACGCCGTCGAGGAAGAGGAGGAGGAGTAGCGATGCTGATGCCCAAGCGAACCAAGCATCGCAAGCTCCACCGCGGCCGGCGGACCGGCGCGGCGCAGCGCGGCAACAAGCTCGATTTCGGGACGTACGGTCTCCAGGCCACCGAGGAGTGCTGGATGACCAACCGCCAGATCGAGGCGGCCCGGCGCGCGATGACGCGGCACGTGCGCCGCGGCGGCAAGATCTGGATCCGGGTCTTCCCCGATCACGCGTACACCAAGAAGCCCGCGGAGACCCGCATGGGAAGCGGCAAGGGCCAGCCCGAGGGCTGGGTCGCGGTCGTGCTCCCCGGACGCGTCCTCTTCGAGATGGCGGGTGTCACGCGCGAGACGGCGCAGCAGGCGATGCGCCTTGCCGCGTTCAAGCTGCCGATCAAGACGCGCTTCCTGATGCGTGAGGAGACCGGCGCCGAGGCGGAGGGGACCGCGTGACCAAGCAGTCGGAGGCGCTCGTCGAGTTGCGCCAGATGACCACCGCCGAGCTCGACGACCATCTTCGCAAGCAGCGCAGGCGGCTCTTCGAGGTCCGCTTTCAGCAGGCCACCGGCCAGGTGGAGAACCACCGCCAGGTCCGCGAGATTCGCCACGAGATCGCGCGGGCGCTGACGGTCAAGATCGAGCTGGAGCGTGGCCTCCGCCCGGAGCCCGCCCCGGTGCCCCAGGCGGCGGTCGCGAGCGCCGCGCCCGCGCGGAGGCGCGCGCCCAAGCCCGCGGCGGCGCCGGTCCCGGTGGCCGCCGTCGCGGAAGAGGAAGCGGAGCCCGATGTCGCGGACGCGGTCGACGACGAGGTTGCGGCCGGCGGTCATGAGGAGGAAGTCGATGAGTGACGCGACCCCCGCGGCACGCCCTCGTCGCAAGGTCCGCGACGGCGTGGTCGTGAGCGACAAGATGGAGAAGACCGTGATCGTGCTGGTGCAGGACCTCAAGCCGCACCCGCTCTACAAGAAGGTCGTGCGGCAGACGCGTCGCTTCAAGGCTCACGACGAGGAGCGCTCCTGCGGCGTCGGCGATCGGGTCCGGATCATCGAGACCCGCCCGATCTCCAAGGAGACACGCTGGCGTGTCGCCGAGATCCTGGAGAAGGCTCGCTGACATGATCCAGCAGGAATCCGTCCTCAAGGTGGCCGACAACAGCGGCGCGCGCGAGCTGCTCTGCATCCGCGTGCTCGGCGGCAGCTACCGCAAGTACGCGTCGGTCGGCGATGTGATCATCGGCACCGTCAAGGTCGCGCAGCCGAACGCGCAGGTGAAGAAGGGTGATGTCGTCCGCGCCGTCGTCGTGCGCACCACCAAGGAGTACAAGCGGCCCGACGGCAGCAACATCCGGTTCGACGAGAACGCCGCGGTGCTGATCACCCCGCAGAACAACCCGCGCGGATCGCGCATCTTCGGGCCGGTCGCGCGCGAGCTTCGCGAGCGGAACTTCATGAAGATCGTCAGCCTCGCGCCGGAGGTGATCTGACATGCCCACGCCACGCGTCGAGCGCAAGCGCCGGGCCACGCTTCGTCACGAGGGGTGGGCCGGCGGGCAGCTGCGTCCACTCGACATCCGCAAGGGTGACAACGTCGAGGTGCTCAGCGGCAAGGACAAGGGCAAGCGTGGGGTCGTCGAGCGGATCCTCCCGGAGCAGCAGCGGGTCGCGGTGCGCGGGGTCAACCTGCTCAAGCGGCACACGCGCTCCGGCGTCAAGGGCAATATCCAGGGGGGCATCGTGGACTTCGACGGCCCGATCAGCTACAGCAACGTGATGCTTGTGTGCAATCGGTGCGACAAGCGCACGCGCATCGCGCACGGCGTCGACGAGCTCGGACGGCGCGTGATCCTCTGCAAGAAGTGCGGCGAGCGCTACGACAGGGCACAGGTCTGATGGCCGTCGAGATCGCCGAGCTGCCGCGCCTGCGCCGTCGCTATGTCGACGAGATCGTGCCCTCGCTCGTCGCCGAGTTCCGCTACCTCAATGCCATGCAGGTGCCGGCGATCGAGAAGGTCGTCGTCAACATCGGCCTCGGCGAGGCGATCACCAACGCACGCGCGATCGACGCTGCGATCGCCGACCTCAAGCAGATCACCGGGCAGGCGCCCATCGTCATCCGCGCGCGCAAGTCGGTCGCGGCGTTCAAACTGCGCGAGGGGATGCCCATCGGCGTCAAGGTCACGTTGCGAGGCAGGCGCATGTACGACTTCCTCGACAAGCTGCTCAACGTCGCGCTTCCGCGCATTCGAGACTTCCGCGGCGTCGACCCCAAGGCGTTCGACGGCCACGGCAACTACACGCTCGGGTTGCGCGAGCAACTCGTGTTCCCGGAGATCGACTACGACAAGATCGACAAGTTGCGCGGGCTCGAGGTCTGCATCGTGACCAGCGCTCGCACCGACGCCGAGGGCCGCGCGCTCCTCACCGGGCTGGGCATGCCCTTCAGGAAGAGCTGACCGATGGCCAAGAAATCCCTGATCGCCAAGGCCAACCGGCCACCGCGCTTCACGACGCAGGCGCATCACCGCTGTGGCGTGTGTGGACGCCCTCGTGCCTACATGCGCAAGTTCGGCATGTGCCGGATCTGCTTCCGCCAACTCGCCAGCATCGGACAGGTGCCCGGCGTCCAGAAGAGCTCGTGGTGACCCATGACCAGTGACAGCATCGCGGACATGCTGACCCGCATCCGCAACGCCAACGCGGCCCATCACCGCACCGTCGAGATCCCGGTGTCGAAGATGAAGGTCGAGATCGCGCGCGTGCTCACCGAGGAGGGTTTCGTCGACGGCTACGAGGTCACCGGCGACGCGCCCCAGCAGCTGCTCACGGTCACGCTCAAGCCGGGCAGCCCCCGGGGGCGCGCACTCTCCGGTCTGCGCCGGATCAGCCGCCCCGGCCTGCGCGTCTACGCGCGCAAGTCGGAGATCCCGCGCGTGCTCGGCGGTCTCGGCGTGGCGATCATCTCCACATCGCGCGGGTTGATGACCGGGCGTGCGGCGCAGCGCGCGGGCTTGGGCGGCGAAGTCGTCGCGTTCGTGTGGTGACGAGAGTTTGATGTCGCGCATCGGCAAGCTCCCCATCCCCGTCCCCGACGGCGTTCAGGTCGCACTCGAGACCGGCAACCGGCTCAGCGTCACCGGGTCGCGCGGCACGCTCCAGCGCACGCTCGCGCCCTCCATGCAGATCAACGTCGAGACCGGGACGATCACCGTCGCCCGTCCGTCGAACGCACGCATCCACCGCTCGCTGCACGGGCTCACGCGGACCCTCGTGGCGAACATGGTCCAGGGGGTGAGCGGCGGCTTCACGCGCGACCTCGACCTGGTCGGTGTCGGCTTCCGTGCCGCGCGGCAGGGAGGCGACCTCATCCTGACCCTCGGGTATTCTCATCCGATCCGCTACACCCCTCCCGAGGGGATCAGCATCGAGGTGCCGGCGCCCACCCAGATCTCGATCAGCGGATCGGACAAGGAAGTGGTCGGACAGGTGGCCGCGAAGATCCGCTCCTTCCGGAAGCCCGAGCCCTACAAGGGGAAGGGCGTCCTCTATCGCGGCGAGAAGCTCCGGCGCAAGGCCGGCAAGTCGGGCAAGGCCGGCAAGACCAAGTAACGAGACCGAGCACGCAAATCAGAGGCTGATCAGGATGTACACGAAGCACGACCGACGCGCTGCCCGGACGCGGCGTCACCGCCGCGTGCGCAAGCACGTGTCCGGCACCGCGGCACGCCCGCGTCTGGCGGTGTTCCGCAGTCTCCGTCACATCGGCGCCCAGCTCGTCGACGACGCCACCGGCCGCACCCTGGTCGCGGCCTCGACCACGGAGCCCGCGCTGCGCGCCGCCCTCGGCGACGCCGTGGCGTGCACCGCCGTCGGAGCGGCCGCGATCGGCAAGACGATCTCGGAGCGGGCTCGCGCCGCCGGTGTCGAGGCGGTGGTGTTCGACCGCGCGGGGTACCTCTTCCACGGCCGTGTGAAGGCGCTTGCGGAGGCGGCCCGCGAAGGCGGGCTGAAGTTCTGAGATGGGGATGCGCATGGACCGCCGCGACGATCGCGGCAGCGAGTTCCAGGAGAAGATCGTCTCGCTCAACCGCGTCGCCAAAGTCGTGAAGGGCGGCCGCCGGTTCTCGTTCAGCGCCCTCGTCGTGGTCGGCGACGGCAAGGGGCGGGTCGGCGCGGGCCTCGGCAAGGCGGGAGAGGTGCCGGACGCCATCCGCAAGGGTGTCGACGACGCGAAGAAGCACATGATCACCGTGCCGATGGTCGGGACGACCATCCCCCACGAGGTCCGGTACAAGCTCGGCGCCGCGAAGGTGATGCTCAAGCCCGGTGTCCCGGGCACCGGCGTCATCAGCGGCAGCTCGATGCGCGCGGTCGTCGAGGCGGCGGGGATCAAGGACATCCTCACCAAGAGCCTCGGCACCGACAACCCGATCAACGTGGTGCGCGCGACCGTCTCCGCACTGGCGAGCCTGCGCACCCTCGCGTCGGTCGCCGAGCTTCGTGGGCGGACCCCCGAGCAGATCGTGGGGAGCCGCAACATGGCCGACCGGATGCTCGGCCGAACCCCTGCCGCCGCGGAGCCGGCCGTGGAGGTCGCCGCGCCGTGACGATGGTCCGCGTCACCTACCGGAAGAGCGCCATTGGGTACGCCCACGACCAGAAGGCCACGCTCGCGGCCCTCGGCCTGCGCAAGCTCAACCACACCGTCGAGCACGAGGGCACCGCGTCGATTCGCGGCATGGTGCACAAGGTGCGCCACCTGGTGAGTGTCGACGGCCAGCCGGCCGACTCGCCCGCGGGCGTCGCCGTGCTCCAACGCCTCGCCACCGACGGGGAGGCGGAGTTGTGAAGCTCCACGAGCTGAGCCCGGCGAAGGGCAGCCACCGCCCCCGCAAGCGCGTCGGCCGGGGCATGGGTGCGGGCCAGGGCAAGACCAGCGGCCGCGGCCAGAAAGGGCAGGGATCGCGTTCGAGCGTCGGCCTCCCCGTCGGCTTCGAGGGCGGCCAGATGCCGCTCAAGCAGCGCCTTCCCAAGCTGCGCGGCTTCCACAACCACTGGCGCCGCGAGTTCGTCGTGGTCAACCTCGGCAAGCTCGGCCGCTTCGAGCAGGGATCGGTGGTCGACCCGGACGTGCTCACCGAGGCGGGTCTGATCCCGCGGGCGTCCTCGCCGGTGAAGGTGCTCGCCGCCGGCAAGCTCGGCCATGCGTTGACGCTCCGGGTCCACCGGATCTCGGCAGGCGCGAGAGCCGCGGTCGAGGCCGCCGGCGGGTCGGTCGAGCTGCTGGAGCCCGCGGGAGCTGTCGCGCGAGACGCGGGCGTTGATACGGAACCTGAAGAGGCGGAGACCGAGGCGCCGGAGTGAACCTCCTCGAGGCGCTCGGCCAGGCCCTCCGGATCCCGGAGCTGCGGCGCAAGCTGCTCTTCACACTCGGTCTGCTGCTCGCCTTCAGGATCCTCGCCAGCATCTCGATCCCGGGGGCGAACATTCAAGCCCTCAACGATCTCTTCTCGAGCAACTCGCTGCTCGGGCTCCTCAACCTTTTCAGCGGCGGTGGCCTGCAGCGGTTCACCCTCGTGGCGCTGGGCCTCAACCCCTACATCAACGCCACGATCATCATGCAGCTCATGACGGTCGTGTCCGTCCGGCTCAAGGAGTTGAGCAAGGAAGGCGACGTCGGCCGCAAGAAGATCACCCGGTACACGCGCTGGCTCACGGTGCCGCTGGCGATGCTCCAGGCGTATGGCTATCTCGCGCTCTTCACCAACGGGCAGCTCACCCCTCACGGTGCCATCCTGCAGAACCCGTCCGGGGCCACCGAGATCAGCATCATCCTGACCCTCACCGCCGGAACCATCATCGCGATGTGGCTCGGCGAGCTCATCACCGAGTACGGGGTCGGGAACGGGGTCTCGTTGATCATCTTCGTGGGCATCATCGGCAGGCTGCCGGGAGCGCTCGTCAGCTACGGCGGAACCGGCGGGACGGCCCACGTCGTCCAGCTCGTGGTGATGACCGTCATCGCCGTGGCCGTGACCGCGGGGATCATCGAGGTGCAGCAGGCTCAGCGCAAAGTGCCGGTGCAGTCCGCGCAGCGCGTCCTCAACGTGCGCACCGGGATGGCCGCGCAGGGACGGCGCAACTTCTTACCACTGCGAGTCAACGCCGCGGGGGTCATCCCGATCATCTTCGCGATCTCGATCATGACCTTCCCGACCATCTTCGCCAACCTGTTCCAGAGCAGCACGGGGTGGACGCAGAGCGTCGCCAGCTGGATCACCACCAACTGGCAGGCGACCGGCGGCTTCATCCCGCTCAACTTCCTCTACAACGGCATCTACTTCCTGCTCGTCATGGGGTTCACCTACTTCTACACGGCGATCGTGTTCGATCCGGTGGACGTCGCCGACAACCTGAAGAAGCAGTCGACGTTCATCCCCGGGATCAGGCCCGGCAGGAGCACCGCCGAGTACCTTGGCAAGGTCATGGGCCGGATCACGCTCGCGGGGGCGCTGTTCCTTGCGCTGATCACCGTTGTGCTGCCGCTGCTCACCGCACTGCTGACCGGCGTTCCGTCCACCAGCCTGTACCTCGGCGGCACCGCGATCCTCATCGTGGTCGGCGTCGCGCTCGACACGATGAAACAGATCGAGACCCAGCTGCTGATGCGTCAGTACAAGGGGTTCATCAAATGATCGCGGTCATCTTCGGGCCGCCCGGGAGCGGCAAGGGCACGCAGGCGTCGCGGGTCGCGCTGCGCCTCGGGATCCCGCACGTCGCGGCCGGCGACATGCTTCGCGACGAGGTGGCGCGGGGGACGGATCTCGGCCGCGAGGCCAAGCCGATCATGGACGCCGGCGGGCTCGTGCCGGACGACCTCGTGGTCCGGATGATCGAATCGCGCCTCAACCAGCCCGACGCCGCGCACGGAGTCCTCCTCGACGGGTATCCGCGCACGATCGCCCAGGCGACAGCCCTCGACGCGATGCTCGCAGCGCGGAAGCAGCAGGTAGCGGAGGTGATCTCGCTCGAGGTCCCGGACGACGAGCTGCGTGACCGGATCCTCCGGCGTGCCGGCATCGAGGGACGCAGCGACGACACCCCGGAGCGGCTCGCCCAGCGCCTGCGCGTCTACCGCGAGGACACCGAGCCGGTTCTCGAGCACTACCGAGGCGCCGGCACCCGCATCGTCGCGATCGACGGGGTGGGAGACATCGACGCGATCACCGATCTGATCATCAGATCAATCCACCACAACGGCGCCCCGGTGGGCAGCGCATGAGCCCGCACCCGGTGGTCGGCTTCCGGTTGAAGCGTCCCGACGAGATCGATAAGATGCGCGTCTCCGGCAAGATCCTGGGCGAGTGCCTCGCCCATCTCGCGGCGTCGGTGCGCGCGGGGATCACGACGCTCGACCTCGATCGGGAAGCGGAGACCTTCATCCGCGACCATCACTGCATCCCCGGTTTCCTCGGCTTCGAGGGATACCCCAACTCCCTGTGCGTCTCGATCAACAGCCAGGTCGTCCATGGTATCCCGGGGCCCCAGGTGATCAAGGACGGCGACCTCGTGTCGCTGGACTGCGGCCTCATCCTCGACGGGTGGTGGGCGGACAGCGGCCTGTCGGTCGCCTGCGGCGAGGCGTCGCCCGAGGTCCGGCGGCTCATCGACGTGACCCGTGAGGCGCTCGATCGCGGCATCGCCGAGGCGGAACCCGGCAACCACATCGGCGACATCGGAGCGGCGGTGCAGTCGTTCGTCGAGGCGCAGGGGTATTCGGTGGTTCGGCAGTACGTCGGCCACGGCATCGGGCGTGACATGCACGAGCTGCCCCAGGTCCCGAACTACGGCAAGCCCGGCACCGGGAACCTGCTCAAGCCCGGCTACGTCATCGCGATCGAGCCGATGGTGAACGCCGGCCGCGCGGAGACGAAGGTGCTCGACGACGACTGGACGGTGGTCACCGTCGACGGCAAGCTCTCCTGCTACTTCGAGCACACGGTCGCGATCACCGAGTCCGGCCCCGAGGTCCTGACGCTTCGGCCCGCTGGCGTCCTGGCGGACGCCGAGCGATGAGATCGGCCGGTTTGCCTGGTACCCAGGGCGCGGTTTATACTTGTGACCTCGGGCTCTCGCATGAGCCTGGTTCGGCGCGCACGCAACGGGGTACCGCCGGCACCAGCGTCACGGATCGCCCCGGGACGCATCGAGCACCATGCCACGGGCGTCCTACGCCGCCAACCACGAGGAAATCGTCACCAGGATGAAGGTCAGAGCATCGGTCAAGCGCCTGTGTGAGCGCTGCAAGATCATCAAGCGCCACGGGGCGGTCAGGGTGATCTGCGACAACCCAAAGCACAAGCAGCGGCAGGGATAGCGTGGCACGTATCGCGGGCGTCGACGTCCCTCGTGACAAGCGGATCGAGATCGCGCTCACCTACATCTACGGGATTGGGCCCACCACCGCAAAGCGAATGCTGTCCCTGGCGGGTGTCGCCGCAGACACGCGGACCAAGGACCTGAGCGACGCCCAGGTCGGCAAGTTGCGCGACGTCATCGCGAAGCAATTGCAGGGCCGGGTGGAAGGCGATCTCCGCCGTCAGATCGCCCTGAACATCAAGCGGCTCACCGAGATCGGCACCTATCGCGGCCTGCGCCACCGCCGCGGGCTCCCCGTGCGCGGGCAGCGCACCCGTACCAATGCGCGCACCCGCCGCGGGCCGAAGAAGACGGTCGGCGTCCGGCGCAAGAAGGCGAAGTAACCCGTGGCCAAGAAGAAGAAAGTCGTCCGAACCCGCCGCCGCGAGCGGAAGAACATCGCCGTCGGCCACGCCCACGTGCTTGCGACGTTCAACAACACGATCGTCAGCCTGACCGACCCCGACGGCAACGTCATCGCGTGGGGGTCCGCCGGCGCCCAGGGCTTCAAGGGCTCGCGCAAGAGCACGCCCTTCGCCGCCCAGGTGACCGCGGAGGCGGCGGCGCGCCGCGCCATGGAGCACGGGCTGAAGTCGATCGAGATCTTCGTCAAGGGTCCGGGCGCGGGCCGCGAGGCGGCGATCCGCAGCCTCCAGGCGAGCGGGCTCGATGTCAGCGCGATCTCCGACGTCACGCCGATCCCGCACAACGGTTGCCGCCCTCCCAAGCGGCGCCGGGTGTAGGGGGCGGCGATGGCCAATCAAGCAGGTCCCGTCTGCCGGCTCTGCCGCCGCGAGGGCGCCAAGCTCTACCTCAAGGGCGCCAAGTGCGTGACCAACTGCACGTTCGACAAGCGCAGCGGGCTGCTGCCCGGTCAGCACGGCCTCGCGCGGCGCCGCAAGCCGAGCGACTACGGCATCCAGCTCCGCGCCAAGCAGAAGGCGCGGCGCCTCTACGGCGTGCTCGAGACGCAGTTCCGGCATTACTTCGAGCGCGCGGAGAGCGCGCAGGGCGTGACCGGCACCGTCCTCCTGCAGCAGCTGGAGCGGCGCCTCGACAACGTGGTCTATCGCCTCGGCCTTGCCAGCTCGCGCCGTGAGGCCCGTCAGCTGGTGAGCCATCGCCACTTCAAGGTGAACGGCAGAGCGCTCAACATCGCGTCGGCGCAGCTGCGTCCCGGGGACGTGGTCGAGGTGCGCGAGCGCAGCCGCAAGATGCTCGTGCTCGAGAACGCACAGCAGCTGGTCACGGGACGCGCCGTCCCCGACTGGCTGACGCTCGACGCGGCCGCCCTGAAGGGCACCGTGGTGCGCCTCCCCGAGCGGCATGAGATGGAAACCCAAGTCGAAGAGCAGCTCATCGTGGAGTACTACTCGAGATGACGATGCTCCCGCGCCGAGCCCGGCGCCACGTTTCGCGTTCCCTGTTGAGGAGTCCCCATGGCCATTGACATGATCACGTCCCCCGCCGTCAAGGAGATCGAGAGCAGCGCCGACTACGGCAAGTTCGAGATCGAGCCCCTGGAGCCCGGTTTCGGCGTCACGCTCGGCAACTCGCTGCGCCGCGTGCTGCTGTCGTCGCTCCCCGGTGCGGCGATCACCTCCGTGTCGATCGAGGGGATCGCCCACGAGTTCAGCTCGATCGAGAACGTCAAGGAGGACGTCACCGAGATCCTGCTCAACATCAAGGAGATCAACGTCCTCTCGCACAGCGCCGACCCGGTGCGCATCAGCCTGGACCAGCATGGTCCTCGTGACGTGACCGCCGGCGACATCGAGTGCCCGAGCGACGTCGAGATCCGCAATCCGCAACAGCACATCGCGACGCTCGACTCGCCGAAGGCGCAGCTGCGCATCGACATGATGGTGGAGCGGGGCAAGGGCTACGTCACCGCGGAGCGCAACAAGAAAGAGGGTCAGGCGATCGGCGTCATCCCGATCGACGCCATCTTCACGCCGGTCCGGAAGGCGAACTTCTCGGTGGAGAAGACCCGCGTCGGCCAGGAGACCGAGTGGGACAAGCTGGTCGTCGAGGTGTGGACGGACGGGACGCTGGCGCCGGTCGAGGCGGTGAGCCGCGCGGCCGGTCTGTTCACCGACCATCTCGGCCTCTTCGTCCGCTTCGGCGACAACCTCGCCGCCCCGCAGCAGCGTCAGGCGCGCGGCAACGATCTGCCGAGCCGCCTCGCGGACGTGCCGATCGAGGACCTCGAGCTCAGCGTGCGCGCGCTGAACTGCCTCAAGGCCAACGACATCACGAAGGTCGGGCAGCTGGTCGCGATGAAGCAGGAGGAACTGCTCACCCTGCGCAACTTCGGCCAGAAGTCGCTCGACGAGATCCGCGAGAAGCTGGTGCAGCGCGAGCTGGTCACGCCCGAGGAGCTGGACACGCTCTTCCAGCCGATGGCGAGGTAACCAGAGTCCACTCATGCGGCATCGGATCGCCGGTCGAAAGTTCGGGCGCAGCGCGGCGCATCGCCAGTCGATGACGCGCAACCAGGTGACCTCGCTGCTGCGCCACGGGCGCATCACGACCACCGAGGCCAAGGCCAAAGAGCTGCGCCGGTGGGTCGAACGCGTGATCACCGATGCCAAGCCCGACGACCTCAACGCCCGGCGCAAGGTCGCGCTGTACGTCAACGATCGCGAGGTCTCGAACAAGCTCTTCGGCACGTATCTCGAGCGCTACAAGGAGCGTCCCGGTGGCTACACGCGCGTCGTGAAGCTGCCGCCGCGTCGGAGCGACGCGGCGCCGATGGCGATCATCGAGCTGGTCGAATAGGACGGTCACAGTGCCCACCTACAGCCTCACGCTCGAGTACGACGGC
Organism: Candidatus Dormiibacterota bacterium; assembly: GCA_963848445.1. Taxonomy (GTDB): domain Bacteria; phylum Chloroflexota; class Dormibacteria; order Aeolococcales; family Aeolococcaceae; genus Palsa-851. The sequence goes on along the minus strand of CAWKDT010000001.1, from coordinate 525,596 downwards.
ACCGACTTTGCCGGCTGGCAAGTCCAGCCGCGCGTGCGCACCGCGATGGGCGTCCTCATCGACGCGATCCACGCGGTGACCTCCGAGCGACCCGCGCTGACCGCGGCCGGCCGCACCGACTCGGGCGCGCATTCGCACGGGCAGGTGGTCGGCTGCACGCTGGGACGCGCCTGGGCGCCTCGCGTGCTCCGCAGTGCGCTGAATGCCGTGCTTCCAGCCGACCTCGCGGTTCGCGACGCCGCGCTGCAGAGCGCGACGTTCGACGCCCGCCGCGATGCCGTCGAGCGGACCTACCGGTATCTCATCGTGTGCCGTGACGGACGCTCCCCGGTGCTGCGCCGCAATGCGTGGACGGTGCGCGGCCCGCTCGACGTCGACGCCATGCGCGAGGCGGCCGCACACCTTGTCGGCGCGCACGACTTCGCCGCGTTCGGGAGCGCTCCTCGCAAGGACGGCAGCACCGTGCGCCGCGTCACCGCGGTGAGCGTCGAGGACTTCGCGATCGGCGACGGCGAGACCTCCGGGCACGCTGCTCCCGTACTCGCGACCGTCGCGATCACGGTGCACGCCGACGCCTTCCTCCGCGGCATGATGCGCTCCTTCGCAGGCGCGCTCGTGAAGGTCGGGCAGGGACGCGCCACACCGGAGTGGGTGGCATCGCTCGTCGACGGCGCGGTTGCGCGCGACACCTCCGTGTCGGTGGCGCCGGCGCGTGGGTTGCACCAGTGGGCGGTCCGGTACCGCGAACCGATCCCCCAGGACGAGGAGTGCGCCGCATGAACGGGACCATGACCTACCAGGCCAAACCCGCCGAGCTCGAGCAGCGCTGGTTCCTCGTCGACGCCCGCGGGCAGACGCTCGGCCGCCTCGCGGCCAACATCGCGCGTGTGCTCCGCGGCAAGCACCGTCCTGAGTTCACCCAGCACATCAACACGGGCGAGCACGTCATCGTGATCAACGCCCGCGACGTCGTCGTCACCGGACGGAAGCGGACGCTCAAGACGTACGACCGCTACTCGGGATACCCGAGCGGCCGGCGCGTGCGCACGTTCGACGAGGCCATGGCAATCGACCCGACGTTCCCGATCATGCACGCCGTACGCGGGATGCTGCAGCACAACACCCTCGGTGCCGAGCAGCTCACCCACCTTCGCGTCTACGCGGGGTCGGAACATCGACATGAGGCGCAGCGACCGCAGCCGATCACGTTCGGCGAGCTAGGGGAGATCATCGTTGCCCGCAGCAGCTGAGACGTACAAGCAGGCCACCGGCCGGCGCAAGACGGCGGTCGCGCGCGTGCGCATCGTCCCCGGTGATGGTGTCATCATTGTCAACAACCGGCCACCGAGCGAGTATTTCGGGCGCCGCGATCTCGAGACCGTCGTCACGCAGCCGCTCCGGGTCACGGACACCACCGGCCGTTACGAGGTGTCGATCAAGGTGAGCGGCGGTGGGATCGCGGGTCAGGCGGGCGCCGTCTGCCACGGCATCGCCCGGGCGCTGATCGCCGCCGACCCTGAGCTCCGTGCCGTGCTGAAGCAGGCCGGCCTGCTCACCAGGGACTCGCGCGAGAAAGAGCGCAAGAAGTACGGCCTCAAGCGAGCTCGGAAGGCGCCGCAGTACACCAAGCGGTAGTGAGCCCGCCGCCCGCCATGGCCAAGGAGCCGGTGCGGGCTCGCGTGCTCGGGTGTCCGGTCGACGTCGTCGACATGGCGGAGGCTGTGCGGCGGCTCACGCAGTACGTCGAACGGCATCGCGTCGACGAGTCCTCGCAGCCCGCAGTCGTTGTGACGCTCAACCCGGAGATGGTGATGCTCGCGCGTCGCGACACGGAGTTCCGCACCGTGCTCGAAGACGCCAGCCTCCTCGTCCCCGACGGCATCGGGATCGTGCGGGCGCTCCGCCGGCGTGGCCATCCGGACGCTGAGCGCGTCGGCGGTGCCGACCTGATCAATGCCTACCTCTCCGAGGCCGAGCGCCACGCGCACCGGATCGCGCTCGTCGGCGGAGGCCCTGGGGTCGCTCGCGCCGCGCGAGACCGCATGCTCGGGGCGCATCCGAGGCTGCTCGTGGTCGCCGCGAGCGCGGCCAACCCCGAAGCGTCCACGGCGCTCCGCCTTCACGACTCGCGACCGGAGATGGTCCTGGCGGCCTTCGGCGCCGGGCGTCAGGAGCGCTTCCTCGACGCTCACCTCGGCGAGATCGGCGCCGCGGCCGGCATCGGCGTCGGCGGGTCGCTCGACTATCTCGCGGGGAAGGTGCGCCGGGCGCCGGCGATCGTGCGGAGGCTGGGGATGGAGTGGGCGTGGCGCCTCGCGCGGCAGCCCTGGCGCCTGCGCCGCCAGGCCGTGCTTCCCATGTACTGGTGGCTCGAACGCCGCGAGGCGGCAGCCTTCGCCGGACGAGCAGGGGGCTGAACGCAGCGTGCTCAGCATCATCGTGCCGGCGTACAACGAGGAGCAGCGGCTGCCCGCGACCCTCGAGCGGATGCGCGAATACCTCGACGGCCGCGACGAGCCGTACGAGGTGCTGGTCGTCGACGACGGCAGCACGGACTCGACCCTCTCCCTCGCGCGATCGGTGGCGGCGGGCTGGCCTCAGCTGCAGGTCCTCGCGCTCCCCGCCAACGAGGGTAAGGGCGCCGCCGTGCGTCTCGGGATGCTCAGCGCGCGCGGTGAGCATCGCGTCTTCAGCGATGCGGATCTCAGCACACCGATCGAGGAGATCGAGTCATTGCGAGCCCGCCTGCAGGGAAGGTGCGCCGTGGCGATCGCGTCGCGCGCGCTGCCCGATTCGACGATCGCCGTGCACCAACCCGGACGCCGCGAGGTGATGGGCCGCACCTACAACCGTCTGCTCCGTGTCGCCGCGTTGCGAGGGCTGCATGACACGCAGTGCGGATTCAAGGCGTTCACCGCCGAGGCGGCGGTCGCCTGCTTCGAGCCGCTGCGCACACTGCGCTTCGGGTTCGACGCCGAGGTGCTGCTGCGTGCCCGGCGCAAGGGGTGGACGGTTGCCGAGGTTCCGGTGCGCTGGGAGCACAAGGAGGACTCGCGAGTCAGCGCGATGCGCGACTCGGTCGGCGTTCTTTACGATCTTTTGCGTCTTCGGTTCATTGTCCGGCGATAATCGGTCGGTGAGAACCGCGCAGCGCGCATCGGCGTCGGGGCACATCGACGTCCGGGTCGCGGGCGCTCCGCTGGTCGGCCTGCGGTTCCACATGGACTCCCGGGCAGCAGACCTCGAGGAGGTGGTCGCGGACCTCGAACGGCAGCTGATCGAGATCGGGGCGCGCAGGGCGAACGTGCTCGTGCGCCTTCACCGTGCCGAGGAAGCCCGCCAGACCGCCCTCGAGGTGCTCCCCGGCGTGAGGCCGCGGTCACCCGCGATCCTGGCTGAGATCACCGGTGCGTTCACCGAGGACATGGACCTCACCACCGAGTTGACGCGCCTCGAGGCTCGCGCCGCCGGCATGCGCGCGCACCTCAGCGACATCACGGCCGAACGGGCGATTCTCCGCAAGATCAGCGGTGAGCTCGCGCAGGTTCCGGATCACGCGGTGGCCGACCCGGACGAGCGCGCCAGCAGATACAGTCGCGCCGCCCGCCAGATCTACGAGATCGTGGACATCGAGCATGCCGAAACCGCGCGGCTGATCCTCGAGGGGCCGATGCAGCGCCTTGCCGACGCCGCGCTCGAAGCGGAGCTGATCGGCCACAGCATCGCCCGCGAGCCGGCCACCGCCGTTGGAGCGGGAAGCCGGTGCCGCACTGCCGCGGTCGAGGCGTCCGAGCGGCTCGGGGAGGTCATCTCCGGCCTGCTCCCGCTCAAGCCCGACCGAGGCCTGGTCGGCGCGATCCGCGAGCTCCAGGGGGCGTGGGCGGGGCGTGGCACGCTGCTGCTCCACGTGATGGGGAGCGAGCGAAGGATGCCCGCGCTGGCGGAGATCACGACGTACCGGATCCTGGAGCAGGCGATCGACAATGCGCTCTCCCACGGCCGCCCCCAGCGCGTCGACACGATCATCTCCTTCCTGCCCCGGCAGGTGGTCGCGATGATCAAGGACGACGGCGACGGGTTCGACGTCGGCGCGACCGACGCCCGGCTCGGTCGCACCGATGGGCTGGGCCTGATCCAGATGCGCGAGCGCGCGGCGGCGATCGGTGGCAGGGTCCAGGTGCGCAGCGGGCTTGGCATGGGCACCGAGGTGCGCGTCACCATCCCTGACGGCGGCGCGACGACCTAGCGACGAGCCGAGCGAGGCCGACGCGGCTCGTTAGGATCGCGGCCATGTCCTCGACACCGCGCAACCTTCGATTGACCACCGCTTCAGGCACCACCGTCGCCGGAGCGGTCGCCACGGCGTCAAATCCCTGGCAGCGATTCAAAGGGCTGATGGGTCGCCGCGAGCTCCCCGACGGCTCTGGTCTCTACCTGCGTCCCTGCAGCTCGATCCACATGTTCTTCATGCGATTCCCCATCGACGTCGCCTTTGTGGACAAGGACTTCCGGGTCGTGCGGCTGTATCACGGGCTGCGGCCGTGGCGGGTCTCGCGCGTCGTGCGCCGGGCGAAAGCGGCCATCGAGCTGCCGAGCGGCGCGCTGGAGCGCGCCGGCGTTGGAGTGGGCGACACCCTGACGATGAGCTGATCCGGTACCGTCCCGCCTCGCAACAGGCCTGGAGGACGGCTGTGTACGAAGGAATGCTCGCGGAGACCGTGACCATCGATGGTCATGGCGATGACCGGATCGGCGCCTACCTCGCCCGGCCGCTCGGGCCGGGTCCATTCCCGGGGGTGCTGGTCATCCATCACGCACCCGGATGGGACGCGGCGACCAAGGAGATCGCACGCAGATTCGCGTCACGCGGCTACATCGCGATCAGCCCGAACCTCTATCACCGGTTCGGCGCGGATCTCGCTCCCGACGACGCCGCGGCCGCGGCGCGCGCGGGCGGATGGATCGGCACCGAGCAGTTCCTGGGAGACGCCGGCGGCGCAGCCGGCCACGTCCGCGCCCTGCCGATGAGCAACGGGAAGGTGGGCGTGATCGGGTACTGCTCCGGGGGACGTCAGGCCTTTCTCGCCGCCTGCGAGCTGCCGGTTGACGCTGCTGTCGACTGTTACGGGGCCTTCGTCGCGTCCAACCCCCCGCCGGAGCTGCCCTACCCGATGCATCCCGTGATCGACCGCGCGGGTTCGATGTCGTGCCCGCTGCTCGGGCTCTTCGGCGTCGAGGACAGGAATCCGTCGCAGGAGGAGGTGTCGCAGATCGACGCTGAGCTGAGCCGCCTCGGGAAGGCTCATGAGTTCCACAACTTCGAGAACGCCGGACACTCCTTCTTCGCGGTCGACCGGCCCGCGTACCGCGTCGAGGCGGCGGTCGAGGGATGGCGGCTCATCTTCGACTTCTTCGGCCGGAACCTGGCCTGAGCACGAGGAGATACTGATGTGCACCTACATCGTCGAAAAGACTGCCGTGACGGGAAGCGCGAAGGGGCCGGCAGGGTGGATGCCGATCACGACCGCCGTGGCCGCCGTGGATCACCCGGCGCACGCCACCCTCGACCATGCGCTCATCGTGGATTTCCTGAATCCGTCCAGCGGCCCGGCCGCACGCGTGGCTGTCGAGCTGAGCGTCACGTCGGCGCGCGAGCTGATCGCATGCATGGAGTCGGCGCTCGAGGCATTCGAGAAGGGGAGCTAGGCGGGCGCCGGCATGCCCCGATCGTCCGGGGAGCGTCTCGAGCCACGGTCCATACCTGGAGGCTGTGCTCGCCAGGCTCACTCGGCTGTTTCTTGATGCGGTCGCCCCGCGGCGCTGCGCGGGGTGCGATCTCGTGTCGGCCCAACCGGTCTGTCCGGGCTGCAGGCGGACCATGGCCACGCTGCCCGTCCCGGCCGTCCGGAGCCTGCGGTTCGGACGCGCCCATGCGGGCTTCGAGTTCGTGGAGCCGGTCCGGTCGGCGCTGCACCGCGGCAAATACTCCGGCGACCGCGAGGCACTCGAGACCCTCGGATCGCTTGCGGCAGCCCGGCTCGACCTCCTGCCATCGGGCCTCCCGGACGCGGTGCTGCCCATCCCTCTCGGACCGCGCCGGCGGCGGCAGCGAGGCTACAACCAGGCAGAGGTCCTCGCTCGGGTGATCGGCGCCGCCCGCGGCGTGCAGATGATCGAAGGCCTCCTCCGGATCCGGGACACTGCGCCGCAGAGCGCCCGCGACGAGGGACCCCGGCGGGTCAACGTGGCGGGAGCGTTCATGTGGGAGGGCACCTCCCTGAGCGGAGCCCGGCTGTGGCTCGTCGACGACGTGCTGACCACGGGAGCGACGCTGGAGGCTGCGGGAGCGGCGCTTGCCGCGGCCGGGGCCGGCCGGATCGACGCGATCGTGGTGGCCGTGGTCCTGTGATCGACGGGGGCTGCCAGAATGGAGAGAGTTATGTCCATCCTGAGAAAGCCCCTGAACAAGGTCCTCGGCGACCCTGTGCGGCGGGAGATCAAGCGCTACGAAGGCGTCGTCGAGCTCATCAACGAGCTCGAGGCGGAGATGTCCGCACTCTCTGACGAGGAGCTGCGCGACAAGACCAGGGAGTTCAGGGAGCGCCTCGGCGTCGAGGGCGCCGACATCACCCACGGGCAGTCCTTCGCGGCGGGCCTCGGTGAGGAGACCGAGGAGATGGCCATGGAGCGCGCCGAAGCAAGCGAGCGCGAGCGGCAGCGGGCGCTTGCCCTCGACGAGCTGCTCCCGGAGGCGTTCGCAGTGGTGCGCGAGGCATCCAAGCGCACGCTGGGGATGCGTCACTTCGACGTCCAGCTGATCGGCGGGATCGTGCTTCACCAGGGTCGCATCGCCGAGATGAAGACCGGCGAGGGCAAGACGCTCGTCGCGACGCTCGCGCTCTACCTCAACGCGCTGGAGGGCCGCGGGGCGCACCTCGTGACGGTCAACGACTACCTGGCGCGGCGCGACGCCGGATGGAACGCGGCGCTGTATCACTCGCTCGGCATGTCGGTCGGCGTCATCGCGGGGCAGGACCTGTCCTTCGTGTACGACCCCGACTTTCTCGACGACACACATCCCGATCCGCGCCTGCAGCACCTGCGCCCGTGCTCGCGGCGCGAGGCGTACGCCGCCGATATCACGTACTCCACCAACAACGAGCTGGGGTTCGACTATCTGCGCGACAACATGGCGCAGAAGCTCGACCGCTGCGTGCAGCGCCGGCTGCACTACGCGATCGTCGACGAGGTGGACTCGATCCTCATCGACGAGGCACGCACGCCGCTGATCATCAGCGGCCAGGCGAGCGAGGCGACCGACAAGTTCTACACGTACGCGCGCCTCATCCCGCGGCTCGTCGCGGAGGACGACTACACGATCGACGAGAAGACCAAGTCGGCGACGCTCACCGAGGAGGGCGCCGAAAAGATCGAGAAATGGACCGGGATCTCGAACGTGTACGACATGGAGCACGTCGCCGAGGCGCATCAGATCAACCAGGCGCTGCGCGCGCATGCGCTCTGGCTGCGCGACCGCGACTACATCGTGCGCGACGGCGAGGTGATCATCGTCGATGAGTTCACCGGACGCACGATGCCCGGCCGGCGGTGGTCGGACGGTCTGCACCAGGCGATCGAGGCGAAGGAGGGCGTCGCCGTCCAGCAGGAGACCGTGACGCTGGCGACCATCACATTCCAGAACTTCTTCCGCCTGTACGACAAGCTCGCGGGGATGACCGGCACGGCGATCACCGAAGCCGAGGAGTTCCACAAGATCTACACGCTCGAGGTGGTGCCGATTCCGACGCACCGCCCGATGGTCCGGCTCGACGAGCCCGATCTCATCTACAAGAGCGAGGAGGGCAAGTACCGCGCCGTCGTCGAGGAGATCGCCGAACGCAACAAGAAGGGCCAGCCCATCCTGGTTGGCACCACGAGCATCGAGAAGAGTGAGCGGCTGAGCCGCGCGCTCGACAAGATGGGGGTGCAGCACTCCGTGCTCAACGCGAAGTTGCACGAGAAGGAGGCTGACGTCGTCGCCAATGCCGGGCAGCGCGGCAGCGTGACGATCGCAACCAACATGGCCGGGCGCGGCACCGACATCGTGCTCGGCCAGGGCGTCGCGGACATCGGCGGTCTCTACATCATCGGCACCGAGCGCCACGAGTCGCGGCGCATCGACAACCAGCTGCGTGGACGCAGCGGACGTCAGGGCGACGCCGGTGAGTCACGCTTCTTCCTGTCGTTCGAGGACGACCTGATGCGCGTCTTCGGCGGCGAGCGCATGCAGGGGATCATGGGGCGGCTCGGTGTGGACGAGGACACGCCGATCGAGTCCAAGATGGTGTCGCGGCAGATCGAGGGAGCGCAGTCTCGGGTCGAGGGACACAACTTCGACAGCCGCCGCCACGTCGTCGAGTACGACGACGTCATGAACAAGCAGCGCGAGATCATCTACGGGGAGCGCCGCAAGATCCTCGAGGGGACGGATACGCGCTCCAACTTCGTGTCGATGGTCGAGCACGTGGTGACGGCCGAGGTGCCGACGTTCTGCGAGGGGCGGCACCGGGAGACCTGGGACTTCGAGGGCCTGTGGGACCGGATGCACCAGTTCGCGCCGGCGCTGCCGCCGCTCTCCGAAGTCGACATGGAGAGCCTTGGCAACACCGTCGAGGACGTCTCCGAAACCCTCAGCGGCGAGCTGATCGGTCTGTACGAGGAGAAGGAGCAGGAGTACGGACCCGACCTGCTGCGCGAGGTCGAGCAGTCGGTGATGCTCCAGGTGATCGACACGCGGTGGCTCGCGTACCTGACGCAGATGGACCACCTCCGCGAGGGGATGGGCTTCCAGGCCTACGGGCAGATGGACCCGCTTGTCGAGTACAAGGCCGCGGCGTTCACCGCGTTTCAGGATCTGACCGAGGACATCCAGCGCGAGATCGTCCGCGCGCTGCTGAACGTGCAGATCAGGCGGGTCGATCCCAATGCCACGGCCGGGGCGCTCGAAGAGGGCGCCCCGCAGCCCGTCGCCGCGGCGCCGACCGCGGGCGCCGCCGACGCGACGGCGCCGCCGTCACCCCGTGCGGATCGGCCCGGGGGCGCCACCGATGGTGCTCAGGTGCCACCGGCTCGGCCGGCTGCCGCCCTCGCCAGCGGCGCTCTCGCACGGGCGACCGGTGCACGGGTCGGTGCGCCCCTCACCTCCCAGCCCGCGGTGCGGAACATCGTGGAGTCGTCCGGGGCGGGAACGCGACGTGTCGACGGAGGTGGTGCCGCCGGCACCAACGGCAGCGCGGGCAACGGTGCGCCAGGCCAGCAGGGCAAGGTCGGACGGAATCAGGCCTGCCCGTGCGGATCGGGGAAGAAGTACAAGTACTGCCACGGCAGGTGACGCCCGGGGCGGTCGGGCTCCGCGTCAGATAGTGCCCAGCCGACCAGACGCCGCCGCAGCCCTTACGCGAAAGCGCTCTCGTCAGGGGCACGGTCCACGAGCGGTGGCCGTGCGCCGGGGGTATGGCGAGGACCCCGCGGTCGTCCGTCGCGACCAGCTGCCAGCCGCCCTCGTGCACCGACCAGTGGTGCCGGAAGCAGAGGAGCACCAGATTCTCCGGTGCGGTGCTCCCACTCTGTGCCCCGTGCGTGGGCAGTGACGTCGGAACCGCTGACCCAAATGAACTCATCGTCGACACTTTAGTGGTCCGTGCGGTTGGGTGTAGTCAGCGGGCATGAATGCTTGAGATGCGCCCATAGATGTCGTATACGTCGCGCGGAGTGGGCACGACTCCAATCGGGACTGATGTTTCGGCGGATCCATCCAACAGGTAGTTGTCCTGCGCCTCATCCGCTCCGACGCGACGACGTCAACGCCCCGCCTGGCTGACCAGTCGCTGCTGCAAGGTTAGATCGGCATCGACCATCATCGTGACCAGGTCTTCGAACGTCGTCTTCGGAGCCCAACCGAGCTCCTCACGGGCCCTACTGCGTCGCCGACGAGCGAGTCAACGTCGATCGGGCGTAGGAAGCGAGGGTCGCTGACGACGTGATCTTTCCAGTCGAGCCCTAGGCGCGAGAATGCCACTTCGAGGAACTCACGAATCCCATGAGTTTCACCGGTAGCCACGACGAAATCGCGCGGCTCCGCCTGTTGCAGCATGCGGTGCATGGCATCCACGTACTCGCCGGCGAATCCCCAGTCGCGTTCTGTTTCGAGGTTGCCTAGCGCCAGGTTCGGTTGTAGTCCGAGCTTGATGCGTGCCGCCCCGGTCGTGATCTTTCGCGTCACGAACTCCAAGCCTCGCCGCGGCGATTCGTGATTGAAGAGAATCCCCGAGCAGGCGAACATGCCGTAGCTCTCGCGATAATTCGCGGTGATGTAGTGGGCATAGACTTTGGCGACGCCATAAGGAGATCGCGGATGGAACCCAGTCAGCTCGTTCTGCGGCCGCTCGCGCACCTTGCCGAACATCTCACTACTCGATGCCTGGAAGAAACGAATCTTCGGATTGACCGTACGGATGGCCTCCAGCATGCGCGTGACCCCGAGACCGGAGATCTCTCCAGTGAGAACTGCCTGCTTATATGAAAGGCTCACAAAGCTGATCGCACCGAGGTTGTAGACCTCGGTCGGTTGGCAGATCTCGAGAGCGGCGATCAACGAGCTCTGGTCGAGAAGGTCGCCTTCGATGAACTCCACCGGTGGACAGAGCTGAGCCACCATCGGGAGGCGCGGGTTGTTCTGGCCACGCACCAACCCGTACACGTTGTAGCCGCGGCCCACCAGAAGCTCCGCGAGGTACGTCCCGTCCTGTCCGGTGATGCCCGTGATCAGCGCCGTGTCGGCCATCACTCCTCCTTGGCTGGGCGCCGACTCGCGGGTTGGCGCCGATCAGGATGCGCTTCTGCCGTCCGCGAGCGACGAGCCCGCCCAGTCCCAGTACCGCGCCATTGTAGAACAGCGCGAGGGCCCATACGCGCCGACGTTGGACCCCCGGGGACCGAGACCGGCGGCCACGAACGTACGCGATCCGGGCTACACCGGAGTTGGCCGCCGTCAACGCACGCTCGCAGTCTCGAGAACGCAGAACGCGCGCTGATCGTGTGCCATGTCAGCCGGATCCGACTCGGGGTCGCCCACACATTTCCACGCGACGAGGGTCCACCCAGTGCGTTCGAAGAGGCGACGCAGCCCGGCTTCGGAGAAGATCCAGAAATTCGTCGGATCATCGTTGCACTCTCTCGGTCCAAGAAGGTAAGCGACCGGAATGCCATCAATGCGTGTGGTGCGGTTTCCACTGAACTTCGAGATCCTCGTACTCAGGATGCAGTGCCGGGTATACCGAGCTAGCGTCTCGAGGGCATTGAACGGATTCTTGAGGTGGTATAGCACCCCTAATAACAGCACCACGTCGTAGCGCTTGCGAGGAAGAGTGAAGTGTCGGTCGAGATCTGTATCAATCACGCGTACGGTGCTCTTAAGGTACCGCCCAAGCAGTCGCGCCCCCTCGAGACCGTTGAAGTTCGTTGGCGCGTGGTCGACTATGTCCACCTCGCATCCGAGCGAATTCAGTAGGAATGCGAGGTCTCCATCTCCTGCTCCGATGTCCGCGATGACCGGCGACGTGCCAGGATCCAGGAGGTTCCGATAGACACCTTCGAGCAGCCCCTCAAGGATCGTGAGGTTTCCCATCGAGTTCGTACGGGTACCAGAAGGTTGTGGGTGCTACCGCGAGTTTTGCAGCACCCAACTCACCGCGAAAAGACATGGCCCGCGCTTGAAGGTCAGCAATGTCCATAACCACTGGAGGACTATACGCGCACCTTGACTCGTGTGCAGAGCGGCCTTGGCAGCGCGAACATACGTGACTTACGACTGCACTTCCTACAGCCCGTCGTGGTTCGTCGTTCGGAGGTGGGGCCGGCCCGGAGCGTCACTCACGTCGCTCGATGGGCAAGCTCCGGAACGACCTCGCGAGGCTCGGATCGACGTCCAAGGTTTACAACGAGCCCGCCGGGTGCTTCAATACTTCGGTGAATCAACGTACCGGTGCTCACGGCCAAGATCGATCGACGCTCACGCTCGTTGACCTGTTCGGGGTTCTCGGGCGGGCTTGCTCTCGGCCTCACGCACGAGGCTTTCAGCACAGTTGGCTCTGTGACAAATCGACAGCAGCGCTGGGAACACGTACATCACCCGCGCGGATGAGAACTTGAACGCAGACTGGGTCATGGCTGGCTATCTCGCGCGGAAAGGGCACGAGGGGCCATGCTGGACCTCACTGCTATGGCTTCAGCCGGCCCGGTAGTCGAGCTTCCGACAACTCCTAGTAATCGCATGTGGGGACGCCACATGGAGATTCTTGATGCCACCGGCGCGGATGTCCTTGCGATAAAGAACGCGCCGCAGCGGTTGAAATCACCTCAATTCGATGTTTGCGTCGGTGAGGTGCGCTGTCGCGAGTGCGAGAAAGAATGATCGAGCCAATACCAGGCAAGGGAGAGACGGTCCATTCGTATGGTGAGGAAGGCGGGTCGTCACGGCGCAGGCGCGCGGCTCGCCGTTGCGCGCCTCTAGTCATCTCAACCCTATTGCTCGCCGCGCTAACTTCGACTGTCTTCTTCCCCGAGATATTCTTTCACTGGTCTTTCCCGTGGGACTTTCTCGGCAAATATTCTGCAAGTCCCGCCTGGGTTGCATCAACGGTGGGCCGTGGTCAATGGTCCGAGTGGATCCCATTTGAAGCCGGAGGGACATCGTTAGCAATTGATCTCCAAGCCGGACTGTATTACCCACTCTGGTGGTTGCTCGGGGCACTGCACATCACGCCAACTCTACACGTACTCACCTTGATTCAGATTGCCCATGTGTGGTTCGGGGCACTTGGCGTGCTGATGCTTGCGAGAGCCCGCCATCTCTCTTGGCGTTGGTCGCTCGTGGCCGCAGTACCTTTCATCTTCTTTGGCGGGTTTTTCGGCAATGCCGAGCATGCTGACTACTTCAGGGGCTTCGCCTACCTTCCGTGGCTTCTCTACTTGCTGACCCTCCCGCGCAATGGGGCTGCCGTATGGGCGCGCACCGCCCTATTGCCATTCCTTTTCTGGGCCCTGGCCGCCGGCGCTTATCCGGCGCAAACGGTCTCGTTCGGCATCATCGCGTTGTCATATCTATCGGTGGAGGTTATCACCCATCGTGATATGGTAGCTTGTTGGCGCCACCTCTTGCCGCTCGCATTGGGCCTCATCGGAGCGGCGCTCGTTGTCTTCGCGATTTTTCTTCCGTATGTTCACGCGCTATCCTTAGGGCTTCTATACCGACCCAACCCGGTCACCTTGGTTGGCCGCGCTTCGGAGTCGTTTCACATTGTGGATCTCCTCGGCGCGTACCTCAACGATTTTGCGTGGAACCAAGAGGGTACAGGTTTGGCGTGGGCAGTTGGAGTTCCCGTTATCGTTGGCCTCGCAGGGATTCGTCGCCGCGATCTGCATGCACAATCGCCCATCGTGGTCGCGGCAGTCGTGGCTCTCATCCTTGGGTCTGCTGCCCAGTGGCCACCGGTTGGCGAGCTAATGCTTCGGCTTCCTTTGATATTTCAGTCGCGCTTTCCTGATAACGACTACAAGGCGATGATTGGTGTAGGACTTGTTCTTCTGTCGTCACTCGGCTGGCGCTCTATGCTCGAATCCCACAGGCAAGGCCGATGGGTTGCGCCTGCTGCGGGTGCATCCGTACTCGTCGTAGGTGTTTTCGTAGCACCTCATACCACATCCTTTGTGGCGACGCCGGTCCCCGCCCTCACGATCTTGATGGCACTCGCTGTTCTTGGTGTTGCGTGGGCAGCCCCTCGCTTGCGAGAACTCACATTGATCGGATTGCTCCTACTACTTATCCTCATAGACGGTGGCCGTATGCTGGCCGGCTGGCCGCAGTACCCTGATGGAACGCGCCCCTGGGGTACACCGCCAGCTAACCTTACCGCGGCAGGAGCCATCGCGCGAGATGCGGGGGCTCGGCGTCTTCCCGAACTGTTGGCGAACCCACCGGCACGTCGCCCTGCGCGGCCTGCGCTCCCGGTGTTCAGTGGTGGATACAACGGCGACACCAACGGGTACTTTGGGCTTGCCTACGAGTTGGGTGACGATGCTGGGGCGGTATACGAGGCTCGATGGAGAGCCCAAACGGATCCGACTCTGCACATGCTCATGCTCCTTCCCTGGACGGCATGGACTTTCCCGTGTACCGAGGTGCGATGCAACGGATCGTCCGTAGCGCTGCCACCGGTAGTCGATTGGAAGCCGGACCCGCGTGTCACCACAATACGCTTTGCGACATCGAGCATCACCTATGTTGTCGACCTCAGTCGGCCCGTAATCATGGTAGAGAACGAACTCGATATCGCGGGCTGGAGCGCTGATTATTCAGGCGTTCAGCGGGTCACCGTCGGAGGGGTCCTCCGAGGCTGGCGTCTCCCGGCTGGCCACTACACATTCGTGGCATCCTTCCGTCAACCCGAACGAGCCTTACAGGAGCTAGCAGCAGGCGGCGCGCTGCTGATGGTGGCTCTAATCGGTGTTGTTGCATTACGCGCCAGGCACCGTCGCACTGGCGATGCGTCGAAACTGAACGCAAGCTAACGCTCGTGGCTTTGATCGAATCGAGGGCGAACGCCCCATCGGAAACCGAGCAATTGATTCAGCCGACGCCCCGAGACCCGATCTCTTGGCCGGAATGACGTGCAGAATGCGGCGGATATTGGGCACAGCCCAGACTCAATATGTCGTAGATGCACGGTGGTTCGGCGACCGTGAGTCCCGTTGCCTCAGTGGGTGGGAACCCGCGAGTGCGTAGAAATCGGCGTATTATGGGGACAAGTGACGCCGCTCGCGTCAGGCGAGCAGATCCCGCCCCAGGCCGTTGTGACTAGGGCAAGGAGCCAAGCCCTAGGCCGAAGTGGCGTGCGGATTGCCCGTGCGCAGGTTCGTCCGATTCATCGTTCCCGCTCACTCTGCGTGGAGAAGGAGTGTACCTTCGCCCATTCCGTGAACAAGCGACGGCCCGAGACGTAGACGACTTGGCTGATCTATATGCATCAACCGCGCACAATTCAGTCACGGTCAGCCCCCCATCGCACCTCGATGGCGTGTCGGGATTAACAACTACATGCTGCTAGGCCTAGTGATACGCGATCGTGTCCCATAGGAAGCGACGCAGACGCCTGCGCATGCACTCCCTGCTCAGCGTCGACAGAATGAGTTCGGATCCGGCAACGGAAAGCTGAGTCCACAGGCCGGGGTTGGATGAGACCTCGTCGACGGCGGAAGCGAATGAGCGTGGATCATCTCGCACCAACGCGTGGACGCCATCAACGATTCCAAACCCTTCTGCCCCGAGGGTGGTCGTCACGACTGGGAGGCCCAGCGCCATGGCCTGGCCGATCTTGCCCTTCATGCCAGCCCCATATCGGAGAGGCGCGACGAAAACGGCTGCGGAGTGAAAGAACGGCTCCACATCCTCGACATACCCCGTGATCTGACCGGCGAGGATCCGAGGGCAGCCACTTCTGATGTGGGATGAGATCCGAGAATCACGAGGTGGGAACCTGGACATCCGAGCATCGGCATGATGTCGCGTACAAACCACGTCATTGCGTCGACGTTAGGGTCGTGCATGAACCCACCGATAAACAGCATGCCGGCGCGGCCGTCGAATGGTGGCGGGGCGGTCACCGGGAGGTCGTGAACAGTGGGGAGAACGATCGTATGGGCATCAGGTACAAAGCGCACCACCTCGGCTGCCTCCTCGCCTGTGACCGTTGCGACGAAGTCGCTGCTCCTCATGAGCCGCAACTCCGTTCGGCGCAGCTGATGCCACGCACGATCTGGTGGCTCCCCCTTGAGGGCAAACCGCCGCTGCTCCCGCCGATGATGGAGATCCACGGTGTCGTAGACCAGACGCGCGGCTGGGAACCCCGCTCGAACTGCGGATAGATATGTGTTTCCCACGTCGGGGCGACTGAGAATGACTAGATCATACAAACCGGCTCGGTCGCGAAGCAGATCGGTCATGGACCAAGGCCCGTAGTACACCTCGACACCCATGCGTTGGAATCGTGTGGTATATGGCTCGCGCTTTTGCGCGGTGCTGGGGAGAATCGTGACGGCACATCCGAGGTCGATGAGAAGTTCGACGATGCACGCCATGCGGAGGCCGCCGGCGTCCCTATCGTGTGCGGGTACCTGCCAGTCGACCACGAGTACCCGCGGGGTGGTGGCTGACGCGTCCCCCCCGATGGCCCCTGGCGGTGCCATTTGGCCAATGGCGATCGAGTTCCGAAGCCCACTTGGCGGAGAAGATGTGACGATTTGTTTCCATTGCGCGCTTCATGTGAGCGCCCGATACCGCATCCGTCAGCTCTTCCGTATAGCTCGCACTTCCTTGATGAACAACAACAGACTCAGGCTGATACACGACTGAGTAGCCAGCCGCACGTAGGCTGAAGCACAGATCGGCGTCTTCGTAGTAGGCGGGCCTAAAGCGTTTATCGAAGCCCCCAACCGCGTCGTATGCGGCCCGGCGAACCAGGAGAGAGGCGGCGGAGCAGTAGTCGACCTGACGTCGGTAGTTGAAGGCGGGGTCAGAGGGGTCGCGGCCATATCCCAAGTTCCACGCGGTGCCGTCGTTCCAGACAATGCTCCCAGCCTCCTGGAGTTGACCGTCGGGAAAGACCAGCTTGCTGCCGATTGCGCCGATCGTCGCGTCTCCTTCAGCCACGTCGAGCAACGCGTTGAGCCATCCCGGCTGAACTTCGGTGTCGTTGTTCAGCATGACCAGGTAGGTTCCTTTGGCAGCGTCAATCCCCGTGGCTATGGCACCCAAGAACCCAACGTTCTGATCAAGTCGGATCACTTTGAGTCCTGTGATTGCGTGGAGGACCTCGCTCGTACCGTCTGACGATGCATCGTCACAGACGATGACCTCGAAGGAGTTGAGGGTTGTGTTGAGCTGCACCGCGCGGAGGCACGCAACGGTATCAGCGACGTGGTTGTAAACAGGAATCACAATCGACACAATCGGGTCGGCAACGGATGAGAAGCGAACGCCTCCTATCGATCGTCTAGCTTTCGTGTTTCGATGTGCCACGCGGTGAGCTTTCGCGCTCACGGTGGGGGGCGACGAAAAGGCGGAAAGCGGCGAAGGGGGCGACATAGGCGCCGCAGTTGACGGTAGCGACTGCGCAATTGTTCGAGTGTCCGCCACCCCCGGGTTGCTTTGATCGAGTCAATCTCCCACCTCAACTGGGCGGCCTGGTCGCCCGTTGTATGGACCTCGTCCATGAGCGCCCGGACCGAGTCCTCGAGACGCTCGATCTGGGCATCCTGTCGGGAGGTCTCCGTTTTGAGTGACGCAGCTTCCTTCTCACGCTCAGTCGCCGCGTCGCGCAAACGCGCAATCTCCTTCTCACGTTCGGCTGTCGCGGTCTCAAGGCGCGCGACGTCTACACAGCGTGTGGCGAGCTCGGCATCCCGGCGCGCTAGCGCCTCCTCGAGCTGGGCGGTCGCAGGCGAACGACGCGCGAGGAGCAGGTCAGTGTCTATCAAAGCCGACACCGTTGGGATCGGTAGCAGTGGCGCGTTGGACGCGAGTGCAACTAGGTACGGGGGCATCGCGAGCTGCCTTTTCCACCCAGCCGCACCCGACACACGGATGAGCTCGCCACCCTGACCGGTGTCCAGTGCTTGCATCACCGATCCCGTGGCGACCTCCTGGGTGAGCAACTCCGCATGCTTAAAATGGCGGGCAAGGAGGTCGCGGAACTCTTGACGATCGAGTTCGTGCACGTGGAATGGATTGTGATGCTCGTGGAGGTCCGTATAGATAGTGCGGTCCGGTGTCGAGATAAGTAGTACGCCACCCCAGCGAAGCGTGCTGACGATGACGCGCAGGAGCAGGTCGTGATCATCGGTGTGTTCGAGAGCTTCGAAGCACACCACGACATCAAACGACTCATCGATGAAGATGTCGGGGTCGATCATCGAGCCCTCGATGAAGTGAACCTTCTCGCCTCCATACGTAGCTCGGGCGTGCTCGACGCTGGGACCGTCGATGTCCACCCCGATCACCTCGGACGCCTCCTCGCCGAGATCGCGGACCGTAGCCCTCGCCGCTGGCAAGGTCTAGCACTCGCTTACCCGCGCAATATGACGCTCAAAGTGGTACCGGTGCATGTGTTCGTAGACCACCTGATGATCGGGTGCCCACGGCACACACCGCTCACCAGTCCACTCGATCAGACGCGAGTGCGCCGGCTCCTCCCCGACGGTCACGGTGGGGTGTGCGTGATCAAAACACTTGCGATGCCACTTGATTCCATGGCACCGAACGCGAGCGCGCGTGCAATCCCCGATTGGGTCCAGTCAGGCAGCAGAACAGCCCGCCGAGGGTGTGAATCGGCATAGTGGGGTTCGTCTCAGTCGCGAGACCGTTCGGCGGAATACCGTAAACGGCAACGCCAGATCGAAGGCACGTGACGCTGGACGGGGAGAGCAACTGCGACAGCGTCCTCATCGCGTCGTCGAGCCGACACTGATCAACCGGGCCGCGGGTCGACCTCGATGGCGCACGTACACGACAGGATCGAAACTCCTCATCGACCGCTCAACGGTTCGCGGGTCGACGGCCTCACCAACAACCGCCTGTGCGGCTCCCGACCATTCATTCCCTCACACCTCAAGTGTAGGCGTTCGGTGAGGCTATGTCAGCCCTTAGCGATGCAGGCTACCAGTGGACCACGCGGCACCCAGATAGGCGCGTCGAGGCGGACAATCATCGAGGGCATGCTTACCTTCGCTTCATTGAAGCAAGCGCTGCAAACGGCGCATGAAACGCCAACTCCGTGCGAGGTCTCATGGATGATCCGGCGAATGGCCCCGAGCTCAGCCGGTGGATGCTCCTCGCCGGGCGCATCCACGAACGCCTGGATGGCGTCAAGCAGCCCGCCGAGCGCCTCGCGCTTGTCTGCGCCATCACACATCCCAGTATTATAGAACAAACGTTCGTAGCCGCAGCAAGCACCCCGCCCTCCGCCCTCCGGCCCTAAAAAGCCCCCTACCGGACGCGCACGAAGCTCGCGTTGGCCCTGAACTCGTCCAGCGTGTGCGCGTCCATGTAGGACATCGAGCTGCGCAGCCCCGCGACGTACCGCTGCACCACATCCGCCACATGGCCCTTGTACGCCACGATCGACTCCGCCCCCTCGATGTACTCGGGATCCTCGCCTCCGAACTCGTGCTGCACGGAGAAGGACGCCGATCCCCGCATGATCTTGAACTTCTTCCCGTCGACGACGATCACCCGGCCAGGCGCCTCATACGTCCCGGCCAGCGCCGAGCCGACCATCACGCAATCCGCCCCCAGCGCGAGGAGCTTGCACATGTCGGCCGGGTTCCGGATGCCGCCGTCGCCGATGATCAGCGCTCTGTGCCGCACCTGCGCGCATTCGTGGACGCTGTACGGCGTCGGCGCGAAGATCCCGGTCTCCGTGCGCGTCTCGCACACCGACCCGCCCGCGATGCCGACCCGGATCGCATCAACGCCGAGGTCCTCGAGCCACCGGAAGGTCTCGGCCGTGGCGACATTGCCGGCGATGATGAAGACGGTCGCGTCCCGCTGACGGATCCAGCGAACCACCTGGCCGACCTGCTCGTGCGCCCCGTTGGCCGTGTCCAGGCACACCACCTCGCAGCCCGCGTCCACGAGCCGGTCGAAGCGCTCGCGATAGTCGCCCGTCACCCCCAGCGCGGCTCCGACCGCGACCCCGGTGGCCATGACCTGCCGGAGCTCCTCGACCTGGTCATCGATGGCCTGGAACCGGGGCAGGAGGCCAACCGACCCGTGCATGCCGAGCGCCCGGCACATCTCCACACCGCACACGTCGGGCATCGGCGATCCCACGAGCGGCACCGCAAGGCGCACCGGTCCCAGATTCACTGCGGGCACCGCCTCGGTCCGGTGCTCGAGGCCGGATCGGACCCGTGGCACCAGGGACACGTCGTCGAAGTCGAACGCCCGGGGCAGCTCTAGGAAGAGATCGCCGATCGCGTCAGGCGCCGCGGCGCCGGCAGTTTGCATCACGCCATTGTGGAATACTCGAGAGATGACCGAGCTTGCCGACCGCGCCTCCGACGTTGCCGCCCGCATCGCCGAGCTCCAGGGGCATCTTTGACCTTGAAGGGAAACGCGTCCGTCTGACCGAGCTCGATCGGGAGATTGCTGCGCCAGACGTCTGGGACGATCCGCGCCGCGCCGCGACACTCAACCAAGAGGCCGCGCGCATTCGCGAAGACCTCGGAGGCTGGGAATCGCTGACCCAGCGCGCCGGCGACACCCGCGAGCTCGCAACCATGCTCGATGACGAGCCCGATGAGGCGATGGCAGCCGACCTCGAGCGGGAGATCCGCGCGCTGGAGAAGGAGGTCGCCCGGCGTGAGATCGACCTGCTCTTCAACGATCCGTACACCGATCACGTCGCACTGGTGAGCGTTCACGCAGGCGCCGGAGGCACCGATTCCCAGGACTGGGCCGAGATGCTGCTGCGCATGTACCTTCGCTGGGCGGAGGAGCACCGCATGCCGGTCGAGTTCCTCGAGGAATCCGTGGGCGACGAGGCCGGGATCAAGTCCGCGACGATCCGCATCTCCGGGCCTCGCGCCTACGGGCTGCTCAAGGGCGAGCACGGCGTGCACCGCCTGGTGCGAATCAGCCCGTTTGACGCCGCACACCGGCGGCACACCTCGTTCGTGCTGGTGGAGGTGACCCCGGAGATCGAGGACACCGTCACCGTCGAGATCGACCCGGACGACGTCCGCACCGACGTGTTCCGATCAAGTGGGGCCGGCGGCCAGCACGTCAACAAGACCTCCTCCGCGGTCCGCCTCACCCACATCCCCACCGGGGTCGTGGTCACCTGCCAGAACGAGCGCTCTCAGCAGCAGAACCGCGATGTCGCCTGGCGGGTCCTCCGATCGAGGCTCCTCGCCCTCCAGCAGGCCGCCCACGCCCAGAAGGTCGCCGATCTCAAAGGCGAGTTGATTGCCGCCGAATGGGGCAGCCAGATCCGTTCCTACGTGCTCCACCCCTACACGATGGTCAAGGATCACCGGACCGGCGTGGAGGTGGGCAACGCCCAGGCGGTGCTCGACGGCGGCATCGATCCCTTCATCGAGGGGTACCTCCACTGGGCTGCGCGCGAGGGCTCGGAATCGAAGGCATCCTGAGCCCCGATCCTGGATCGATCCGGCCGCCGCGTCACTGATGTGTGACGTTTCGGGGGAGTCCTGCGGAGGCCGGGTCTATACTGGCCCGCGACACAGCAGCGACCCCAGACAACTTCCTATGAACACATCGCCCCAGGGGGCAGCCTGGTGAGCGTGGCGGTTGCGGAACGACCAGCGGCCCCTCCTCAGCAGGCGCTGCGCCCAGTCATCTCGTTTCACGGCGTCAGCAAGGTCTACCCGAACGGAACGGAGGCCCTGCGAGACGTCGATCTGGCGATCCATCAGGGTGACTTCTGCTTCCTCGTCGGTGCCAGCGGCGCCGGCAAGTCGACCCTGGTTCGCCTGCTGATCCGCGATGAGGCTCCGTCGACGGGTCGCATCTTCGTCGAAGGCCAGGAGATCAGCCGCATGCCGCGGCGCAAGCTGCCGAAGCTGCGCCGCAAGTTCGGCATCGTCTTCCAGGACTACAAGCTGCTCCAGCGGCGCACCGTCGCGCAGAACGTCGCGTTCGCGCTGCAGGTCACCCGGCCCGGCCAGCGCCATCTGCGCGAGAAGGTGGAGGAGGTGCTCTGGATCGTCGGTCTCGAGGACAAGCTCGATACGTTCCCCGACGAGTTGAGCGGTGGCGAGCAGCAGCGTGTCGCGATCGCTCGCGCGCTCGTGCACCGCCCGCGCATCTTCCTCGCCGACGAGCCCACCGGCAACCTCGACCCCGACACCTCCTGGGGCATCGTCCAGCTCCTGCTGCAGATCAACCACCGCGGCACGACCGTGCTCATGGCCACGCACAACCGCGAGGTGGTCGACCTCGTCCGCCGTCGCGTCATCGCGATCGAGGACGGCCGGGTGGTGCGCGACGAGGCCGAGGGAAGCTATCTCCGCGAGGGGAACGCGACGCTGTGAGGCAGATCGCCGCCTCCCTCTGGTTTGCGCTGCACAGCGCGGGACAGAACTTCCGGCGCAACCTCGGTGTGTCGCTCGCCGGCGTGTTCACGATGGCGCTGATCATCTTTCTCGTCGGTGGCGCGCTGCTCTTCACCCATTCGGTCGACACCGTGCTGCAGGCGCAGGAGCAGAACGCGAGCCACCTCAAGATCTACCTGTCCGACAACGCCTCGCTCGCCGCGATCACCAACTTCGAGGGCCGCCTCAAGCAGGATCCGCGGGTCATCTCGGTGACGTTCGAGACCAAGGACCAGGCCGCACAGCAGGCGTCGCAGAACCCCGACATCGCCAATGCGCTCAACGTTCTCGGCAGCAACCCGCTGCCCGCGTCGTTGAATCTCGTGGTGCACAAGCTCACTGATCTGCGTCAGTTCAACGCGATGGCGGCGTCGACGCCGATCGTCGACAAGACGACCCCCACCGATTACAACTCGGACGTCATCTCCAAGCTCAACACCGTGATCACGATCATCGAATGGGTCGGCGCGATCATCGCGATCATCCTGCTGACGATCAGCATCGTGATCATCATGAACACGATCCGCACCGCGGTGTACGCGCGCCGTACGGAGATCGAGATCATGAAGCTCGTCGGCGCGACGGACTGGTTCGTCCGGTGGCCGTTCATCCTCGAGGGCATGCTCGGGGGTCTGCTCGCTGCGATCTTCTCGGGTGCGGTCGTGTACGGCGCGTATCGGGTCTTCGTTCAGGCCGCGCAGCGCAGCCTGTTGAGCGTTCCGTTCGACGGGCGCTACACCGGCACCCTGCTGGTGTTCCTGCTCATCGGTGGCATCGCGGTCGGCGCCTTCGGCAGCTTCCTCGGCGTCAGGAGATTCCTCTCGACGTGAGGTTCCGCCCCCTGACCGTCCGCGGCATCGCGTCGCTGACGGTGGCGGGGTCGTTGCTTGCCATCGCGCAGCCGACGTCCGCCGACCACATCACCGACCACATCAAGCAGGACCAGGGCCAGCTCGCCCAGGCGAAGTCCGAGATCGCGCAGCTGCAGCGGGAGATCGCGTCGGCCCAGAACCAGGAGGCGGCGCTCTCCGCGATCATCACAGGCCTCAACACACAGATCACCGCGGCCCAGGTCCGGGTCGCCGCGGCGACGCTCCGGCTGGCCGGGATCGGCACCGAGCTCGCTGCAGCGCAGTCCAGGCTGGACGCAGCCAGGCTGGTCCTCGGCACCGAGGAGCATCAGCTCTCCCAGGAGCTGGTGGTCATCTACGAGCTGGAGGACCGGTCGACGCCGCTCGACAACCTGCTGACGTCGGGCAGCTTCAACGAGTTCTGGACCGACGTCATCGACAGCAGGCGGGTCAGCGCGCGCGAGCTCGCGTCAGTCAACCAGGTCACCGCGCAGCGCGACGCCGTGCAGGGCGACGTGCAGCATATCCGCGCCGAGCAGCGCCAGCAGGCCGATCTGCTGAGCCGGCTGTACACCAGCGAGCAGTCGCTCGACGACGAGCGGTCGGCGCGGACGGTGGCGATCGCCTATCTCGCGAGGATCACGGCGCAGGACGAGCGGGCTGCGGCGGCGTGGGAGGCGGCCGAGAACACGCTCAACAGCCAGATCGCCGAGCTGCAGCGGGAGGAACAGGCGGCGCTGGCCGCGGGTGGCGGCAGCGGTCACTTCATCTGGCCCGACACGGGACCGATCAGCCAGGGGTTCGGCTGCACCCCGTACCCGTTCGAGCCGTACGACCCGAGCTGCCCGCAGAAGCACTTCCACAACGGTCTGGACATCGCCGGCGCCTGCGGCAATCACATCATCGCCGCGGATGCCGGCATCGCCTACATCGAGCCCTTCATGGGGAACGGTTTTGGCAACTACATCATCGTTGTGCACGGCAACGGCTGGCAGACCCTCTACGGACATCTCGCGCGCTTCACGATTCGCAACGGGCAGACCGTCGCGCGCGGGCAACTGATCGGCTACGAGGGGACGACCGGGAACTCCACGGGCTGCCACCTCCACTTCGGCGTCAATCACAACGGCCGGTGGGTCAACCCGCGCGCCTACCTGACGTAGACACCGGCACGCGCGAAGACACCCCTCGCCGGCGCGCATCCGGAACGAACGTACGCCACCGATATACTCGCGGCTGTGCCCGAGCGTTTTGACATCGCCATCCTCGGTGGCGGGATGGGGGGCTATCCTGCGGCGATCCGGGCGGCACAGCTCGGTCTGCGGGCGGTGCTCGTCGAGGAGGACAAGGTCGGAGGCACGTGCCTCCATCGCGGGTGTATCCCGGCGAAAGCGCTGCTCCAGAGCGCCGCGCTGCTCGACCAGCTTCGCCACGCCGACGCCTTTGGCGTCACCACAAAGGACGTGCGATTCGACTACGGGGTCGCCGGACGGCGCCGCGACCAGGTGGTCGCGCAGCTCCACAAGGGCGTCGAGTTCCTGCTGCGCAAGAACAAGGTGACCGTGGTCCACGGACGGGGCCGCCTCGAGGGCGCGGGGCGGCTGTCGGTCGCACCCGCAGACGGCGATGCCGTCGACATCGAGGCGGGCGCCGTGATCCTCGCGACGGGGTCACGGCCGAAGCAGCTGCCCGGCGTCCCCGCGGACGGACGGGTCGTGCTCACCAGCGACGAGGCGCTCAAGCTCAACCGGTCGCCGGCCTCCGCCATCGTGCTGGGCGCCGGAGCAGTCGGCGTCGAGTTCGCCTCGCTCTATCGGAGCTGCGGCGCCGAGGTGACCCTGGTCGAGATGCTCCCCAACCTGGTCCCGCTGGAGGACGCCGACGTCGGGCACGAGCTGCGCCGCCAGTTCGAGGCACGAGGGATCCGATGCCTCACCGGGCACGCGCTCGACCTCGCGTCGGTCGAGCGCAACGAGGGCGGCGTCGCCGTGACGGTCGCGGGGGAGGACGGGAAGGAACAGCGACTGCAGGCCGAGCTGCTCCTGGTCGCCGTCGGGCGTGCCGCCAACGTCGAGGCCATCGGCATCGATGGAACGGCCGTCGCCGTGGAGCGCGGGGTCATCGTGGTGGACGGGATGCTCCGGACCGGCGAGCCGGGCGTCAGCGCCATCGGCGACGTCGCCGGCGGATTCCAGCTTGCGCACAAGGCACTCCATGAGGGAGTCGTCGCGGTCGAGGCGATCGCGGGGAAGGACCCGCATCCCCTCGACCCCCGCCTCGTGACGCGCACCACGTACTGCACGCCGCAGATCGGGTCGATGGGGCTGAGCGAGGCGGAAGCCCGCGCATCGGGGCGCGAGGTGGCGACCGGGACGATGCCCTTCCGGGGCAATGGCCGCGCGCTCATCTGGGGCGAGAGCGGCGGGTTCTGCAAGGTCGTCGCGGACAAGGTCAACGGCGACGTCCTCGGCGTCCACATCATCGGACACGAGGTCACCGAGCTCATCTGGGGACCCGCCCTCGGGGGATTGCTCGAGACCACCGCGTACGAGATGGGACACGCGGTCGCGCCACACCCTACACTCAGTGAAGTGCTCTCAGAAGCTGCCCTTGCCGTGACTGGTGAGGCGATCCACATTTGAGCGGCTGTGGAGCGTTCGGGCCACCGTCGCCGGGGACACCGTGGATCGGAGGAGTGAGCGACCAGTGGCGATAACCAGGACCGAGACCAAGGCGCGGGCGGGGCTCGACGCGGAGACCCTCCGGCTGATGTACCGGCACATGCTCCGGTCACGCCTCCTCGATGAACGCCTGTGGGTGCTCAATCGGCAGGGACGCGCTCCGTTCTGGATATCCGGCGAGGGCCACGAGGCAGTTCAAGTCGCCTTTGGCATGAACCTGCGGCCGATGCACGACTGGGTCGCGCCGTACTACCGCGACCTCGCGCTCACCCTGGTGCTCGGGATGACCCCGAAGGACCACCTGCTCTCCGTGCTCCAGCGCGCCGACGACCCCAACAGCGGCGGACGACAGATGCCCGCTCACTACGGGTGCCGGCGGCTCAACATCATCAGCACCGGCTCGCCGGTCGGCACGCAGCTCCTGCACGCGGCGGGGCTTGCGCTCGCGTCGCGCATCCGGGGCGAGGATGCGGTGACGTTCACATCGATCGGCGAAGGGGGCACGAGTGAAGGCGACTTCCACGAGGCGCTCAACTTCGCGTCGATCCACAAGCTCGCCGTGATCTTCGTGGTCGAGAACAACGGGTTCGCCATCAGCGTGCCCTGGCAGAAGCAGATGCCCACCCAGGACGTCGCCGATCACGCCAAGGGATACGGGATCCCGGGCGTCATCGTGGACGGATGCGATGCCATCGCCTGCTACCGCGTCGCGCGTGATGCGGTGAAGCGCGCGCGCCGGGGCGACGGTCCGACGCTCGTCGAGGCGAAGGTGCTCCGGCTCACGTCGCACAGCTCGGACGACGATCAGCGCCGGTACCGCAGCGCCGAGGACCTGGAGGCGCAGAAGGAGCGCGACTCGCTGTTGCGGTTCAAGGCGACCCTCGAGGAGCTCGGCGTGCTGCACCCGGGCGACGCCGAGGAGATGCGCGTGGAGCTGCTCCTCGAGCTCGATCGCGCCACGGACGAAGCGGAGGCTGCCGCGATGCCGTCCGCTGACACCGCGATGCTCAACGTCTACGCGGAACGAGGCGCCTGACCATGCCGGTGAAGACGTACATCGAGGCGATCCACGACGGCATCCGCGAGGAGATGCAGCGTGATGAACGGGTGATGCTCCTCGGCGAGGACGTCGGCAAGAAGGGCGGCGTGTTCGGCGTGACCGAGGGGCTCCAGAAGGAGTTCGGTGAATGGCGGGTGCTCGACAGCCCGCTCGCCGAGTCGATGATCGTCGGCGTCGCCATCGGCGCCTCGATGAACGGGATGCGGCCGATCGCGGAGATCCAGTTCCAGGACTTCATCATGCCGGCGGTCGACCAGATCATCAGTGAAGCCGCCAAGATGCGCTACCGCAGCAACGGCGACTGGAACGTGCCCATGGTGGTGCGCTCGCCGTTCGGTGGGGGAGTGCACGGCGCGCTGTACCACTCGCAGTCGATCGAAGCGATCTTCGCCCACATCCCAGGGCTCCGGGTGGTCGTGCCGTCCACAGCGTACGACGCCAAGGGCATGATCATCTCGGCCATTCGCGACCCTGACCCGGTGCTCTACTTCGAGCACAAGCGCGCGTACCGCGCCATCAAGGGCGAGGTGCCCGAAGGCGACTACACGGTGCCGCTCGACCGCGCGTCCACCGTGCGCGAGGGTACCGACATCGCCGTCTTCAGCTACGGGATGATGGTGCACGCCGCGCTCGAGGCGGCCGATCGCCTTGCCACAGATGGGTTTTCGTGCGAGGTGACCGACCTCCGGTCGCTGCGTCCGATCGACCGCGAGGCCGTCGTGACGAGCGCGAGCAAGTGCGGCAAGGTGCTGATCGTGCAGGAGGCCAACCTCGCGGTGAGCGTCTCGTCCGAGGTGGCGGCGATCATCGCCGAGGATTGCTTCGACAGCCTCGATGCGCCGGTGATGCGCATCGGCGGCCCCGAGATCCCGGCGATGCCGTACTCGCCGCCGCTCGAGAAGTTCTACCTGGTGACCCCCGACAAAGTGGAGGCGAAGCTTCGCGAGCTCGCCGCGTACTGAGCCTGAACACGAGGATGCGCTGCGGATGCCATTGACCGTCACGATGCCGCAACTGGGTGAGAGTGTCACCGAGGGGACGATTGCCCGCTGGCTCAAGCAACCCGGTGACGCGATCGCCAAATACGAGTTGATCGCCGAGGTGATCACCGACAAGGTCAACGCCGAGATCCCGGCCCCGGCCGACGGCGTGATGTCCCAGGTGATCGCCCCGGAAGGGGCGGTGGTGCCGGTGGGGCAGCCGATCTGCAGCATCGAGACTTCCGTTGCCGTCTCTGGTGAGACCGCGCCATCCGCACCGGAGAGTCCGGCAAGCGCCCCGGCTCAGGTCGAGCCGTCCGCTCCGGCGACTCCACCGG
This sequence comes from Candidatus Dormiibacterota bacterium, assembly GCA_963848445.1. Taxonomy (GTDB): domain Bacteria; phylum Chloroflexota; class Dormibacteria; order Aeolococcales; family Aeolococcaceae; genus Palsa-851. The sequence continues at coordinate 497,456 of CAWKDT010000001.1, read as the reverse complement.
CTATGTCGCCTACGCAGACGGCTCAACCTGAGCTTGCCTCTAACACGCCGTCTCCGGCGCCGATGGCGCAGCCTGCGCCGGCGACACCGGAACCGGTGGCGACAGAACTCGCCGCGAGGGCTCAGCGTCAGGCATCCGACGGTCATCAGGCTTCCCCTTCTGAATCCGCGGACGGGAATGGGTCGGCGGCGGGGTATCACCTCACGCCGGCGGTGCGGATGCTCGTGCGGGAGCACGGGGTGGATCTGCGGGAGCTCACCGGGAGCGGGCTCGGGGGGCGGATCACCAAGAAGGACGTGCTTGAGTACGTGCAGCGGCGTGATGCCGGATCTGTGGTCGCGCGGACGCCGGCTGGGGCGCCCGCTCCGGCGACTCCACAGGCTATGTCGCCTACGCAGGCACCCCAACCGGCGTCGATGTCTGCGACCGCTCCGGCCACATCTGCTCCCGCGGCCCAGACGGCTTCTTTGGCGACAGGGCAGGTTGGCTCCCGGGGATGGGGACACCGTCGTGCCGCTCTCGCAGGTGCGGCGGTCCATCGCGGAGCACATGGTGCGCAGCCGGCAGACGTCGCCGCACGCGTACGTCATGGTTGAGGTCGACATGTCGGCCGTGTCGCGCATCCGCGATCGGGAGAAGGCGGCGTTCGAGCAGCGGCACGGGGTCAAGCTGACCTTCCTGCCCTTCGTGGCACGCGCGGTCATCGAGGCGCTGCAACGGTTTCCGACGCTCAACGCGTCGTGGAGCGATGCGGGCATCGTGCTCAAGCGCGACATCAACCTCGGCATCGCGGTGGCGCTCGAGGACAACCTCATCGTGCCGGTGGTGCGCAACGCCGACCGGCTCAGCATCATCGGGCTGGCGACGACGATGGCGGACCTCGGCGCACGCGCGCGAAGCAATCACCTCAAGCTCGACGAGATCCAGGGCGGGACGTTCACCCTCAACAACACCGGCGCGCTCGGCGCGGTGATGACCCAGGCGATCATCAACCAGCCCCAGGCGGCCATCCTGACCATGGACATGGTCGTGAAGCGGCCGGTCGTCGTGGGCGACGCCATCGCGATCCGGCCGATGATGAACCTCGGCCTCTCCTTCGACCACCGCATCAACGACGGCCTCCCGGCCACCCGGTTCATCACCACGGTCCAGCAGCTCATCGAGGGCCTGGACCCCTCAGGGACCCTCGTCTAGCCCGTCCTGGCTATCATCTGGAGGAACGATGATCGAGCACGGCGCTTTCGATGCTTGGGGCCTCCGGACCCCACCTGCCTGGGCCCGGCGCGCTCTCGAGAAGGGGATCATCGACGAGCACCGGTTCGAGGCCCTCGTCCGGGTCGCGTCCGAGGAACCGGCGGTCGCGCGCCGGACCTCGCGGCACGCGGCGCACTGCTCCTGCCGGCGCCGCCCCACGCGTTCCTGCACTCGCTGGCGCATCTGATCCCGGCGCGCCGACCTGAGGGTCGCGCGGTGGGGAGCCGGTCAGGCGGTCGCGCTCAGTCGGGGTCCTGGTGCGGGTAGCGCCAATCGGTCGCCGGGACGAAGGTCTCCTTGATCGATCGCGGTGAGACCCAGCGCACCAGGTTGAGCAGCGACCCGGCCTTGTCGTTGGTGCCGCTGAGCCTCGCGCCGCCGAAGGGCTGCTGCCCCACCACCGCGCCCGTCGGCTTGTCGTTCACGTAGAAGTTGCCGGCCGCATAGCGGAGGTGCGCCGATGCCTCGTCGATCGCCGCGCGGTCGTCCGCGAAGACGGCCCCGGTCAGTGCGTACGGTGAGGTGTGATCGACGAGGTCGAGCACCGACCGCCACTCGTCGTCGGGATATGGGAAGACGGTGAGGATCGGTCCGAACAGCTCGCGCCGGAGCAGGTCGTGGTGCGGGTTGCGCGTTTCGTAGATCGTGGGATGGACGAACCAGCCGACTCCGTCGTCGCACTCGCCTCCGGCAACGAGCTTGAGATCGGGATCGCTGCGCGCCGCGGTCAGGACCGCCTCGTGGTTCCGGAAGCTCGGCTCGTCGATCACCGCCCCCATGAACGTGCTGAACTCGGCCGGGTCCCCGACGGGGATCGACTCGGTCGCCGCGGCGAGGGGTTCGCGCAGCCGTTCCCAGATCGAATGCGGGATGTACGCACGCGATGCGGCCGAGCACTTCTGCCCCTGGTACTCGAACGCTCCGCGAAGCAGGGCAACCAGCAGACCGTCCACCGACGCCGACGGGTGCGCGAGCACAAAGTCCTTGCCCCCGGTTTCGCCGACCAGCCGGGGATAGGACCTGTATTGGCCGAGATTGGCGGCAACAGTGCCCCAGAGCGTCTGGAAGGTGTCGGTGGACCCGGTGAAATGGATCCCCGCGAGGCCGGGGTGGCGCACCGCCACCTCGGAGACCACCGCTCCGGGGGCGGCGATGAGGTTGATCACCCCCGGAGGCATCCCCGCAGCCTCGAGGATCTCCATGATCACGCCGGCGGCGAGCAGTCCTGTCGTGGCCGGTTTCCACACGACGGTGTTGCCCATGAGCGCGGGCGCGGTCGGAAGGTTGCCGGCGATCGAGGTGAAGTTGAACGGCGTGATCGCGAGCACGAAACCCTCGAGGGGCCGGTGATCCATGCGGTTCCACTGCCCCGGGGACGACACCGGCTGCTCCTCCTGGAGCCGTTCGCCGAAGTGCACATTCCATCGCCAGAAGTCGATGAGCTCGCACGCCGAGTTGATCTCTGCCTGCTGCACGCTCTTGCTCTGACCGAGGATGGTCGCCGCGTTGAGCTTGTCCCGATAGGGGCCGCTCAGCAGGTCGGCGGCCCGCAGCAGCACCGACGCCCGCGTGCCCCACGGAGCGGAGGACCAGTCGTGGTGTGCGGCCAGCGCCGCGTCGACGGCGCGCCGGACGTCGGCGGCCGTGGCCGCGGCGGCCTCGGCGAGGACGAGCGCGTGTCGATGGGGTGCTCGCACCGTGATGCCGGCGCCGTGCCCGTCGACGGCCTTCCCACCGATGTGCTGCTGAATGGCGTGCGGAGCGGTCGACTGCATGGTGTTGACGGCGTGACGCAGGTGCGTCCGTTCTGGCGTCCCGGGTCCGTACGACTGGACCGGCTCGTTTCGCGGTGGGGGAGAACTCATCCGGGCGATTGTGGCGCAGCGAGTGTGTAGAGTGATGTGCAGGCATGGACCAGATCCGCGTGCGGCCGCTCCGGATGGCCGATGACCGGCCGCTGCACCAGCGGCTCCTCCCCGAAGGGGTGGAGCGTCGACCGGAGTGGCTCACCGTCAAGCTTCCCGCGGGCGACGGCTACTCGCAGATCAAGGGGATCATGCGCGGCCAGCAGCTCAACACGGTCTGCGAGGAGGCACGCTGCCCGAACATCGCCGAATGCTGGGGCCACGGCACCGCGACCTTCATGATCCTCGGGGACGTCTGCACCCGCTCCTGCGCCTTCTGCGCGGTGAAGAGCGGCAAGCGCGGCGGCGACATCGACTGGGACGAGCCGCGGCGCGTCGGCGAGGCGGTCTCGACCATGGGGTTGCGCCACGCGGTGGTCACCTCGGTTGACCGCGACGACCTCCCGGACGGCGGCGCCGGCGTGTTCGCCGCCACGATCCAGGCGATCCGGTCGAGCGCCCCCGGGACCACCATCGAGGTGCTCACCCCGGACTTCCAGGGAGACCACGCGGCACTTGCCACCGTGATGGCCGAGCGGCCCGAGATCTTCAATCACAACGTCGAGACGGTCGGCCGCCTCTATCGCCGGGTCCGGCCCAAGGCGGACCTCTCGCGAAGTCTCGAGTTGCTCCGCGCCGCCAAGCGGACGGAACCGCGCAGCCGCACCAAGTCGGGCCTGATGGTCGGCCTCGGCGAGGAGATGGCCGAAGTCAAGGAACTCCTGGACCGGATGCGCGCCCACGATATCGAGATCGTCACCATCGGTCAGTACCTGCGTCCGTCGCTCAAGCACCACCCGCTGATCCGCTACTGGCATCCCGACGAGTTCGCCGAGCTGAAGGCCTACGGCAGGGCGCTTGGCTTTGCCCATGTGGAGTCGGGGCCGCTCGTGCGCTCGAGCTATCACGCGCACGAGCAGGCGGTCGCCGCATACGCCGGATGACCGAGATGACCGGCGCCCCCGCGCTCCGCTGGGCGTGGCTCGGGACCGTCGGCTATGAGGACGCCTGGGAGCTGCAGCGCACCGTCGCGACCGCCCGGCGCAGCGGCGAGCTGGAGGACGACGCGGTGCTCCTGCTCGAACATCCGCCGGTGTACACCGTCGGGCGCCGAAGCGAGGCACGCCACCTCGGCGCCGGGCCGGAGGCGCTGGTCGCCGCGGGCGCCGAGTTCATCGAGGTGGACCGGGGAGGCTCGGTCACCTTCCACGGCCCGGGTCAGCTGGTGGCGTACCCGATCGTCCGTCTCAACCAGGTGTTTCCGATCCCGGGCCACCCGGCGCACGGCGACATCGATCGATACCTTCGTGCGCTCGAGGCCGCCCTCATCGCCACCGCCGCAACGTATCGGGTCGAGGTGGAGCGGCGGCCGCCGTGGACCGGCGTGTGGTCCGGGGACCGCAAGCTGGCCGCCATCGGCGTGAAGCTCGCCGGCGGGGTCACGACGCACGGCGTCGCGATCAACGTGTCGACCGATCTGGGCTGGTTCGAGCGGATCACGCCCTGCGGGATCGAGGGTGCGGGCGTCGCGTCGCTGGCGACCCTGGGCGCTCCGGAGCACACACCCGAAGCGGTCGCGCCGGTGCTTGCGGCACAGTTCGCCAGCGCCTTCGGCCGCCGTCTCGAGACCGCGGGCGCACTTGCGCCGATGCTTTGCATCCCGGCTGCGGAGGTGACCGCCGCCTAGCCTCGGTCCTGGTTGGCGGACCCGTGTCGGGGCGTCCTCTCCGCAATTTCTCAGCGCCGTCTCCGCACGGTCTCAGGTGCGGCGGGGATGCCGATGGTTCGATGGATCGCAGTCGATCACATCGATCGGCGTTCCACCAGGGCAACCCTGAGGAGACCGACCATGACCCATCTCACGGCGCTGCGAAACAGCGTCCTGTGCGGCGCTGCCATCGTGGCCGTCGCCGGATGCGGCGCCACCAGGCTCACCGGCACGGCGAACACGAGCGGAACCCCCGCGGTCGTGTCGACCGGCACCACCCCGACCGCCCCGGCGACGCCGGACGGCAGCGCGGTCAGCGGGCAGGTCCAGAGCATCGACAACCAGCTCAGCACCATCGATGGCCAGATCGGCGCTGCCAATGCGGGGCTGAGCACAAGCGAAGGAGATCCATCGCAATGAACACTCGGCTGCTCGCCCGTGGCGTTGCCGCGCTGACACTGAGCGCCGGTCTGGGACTGGCCGGGTCGGTCGCCGTCGATGCCGACACGACGCCGGCCCCGTCACCATCGGCGACGTCAGGCACGGCGCCGCACCCCGTCACCCTGGCTGCCCTGAAGGCGCGGTGCAATGCCGCAGTGCAGCGTCGCCTCGGCACCCTTGGCGCCGACGAGACCTTCGTCAAGGATTCGGCGGGGCTCACCGGGGCTGATCAGTCGAAGCTCGAGGGGCAGATCACGGCCGATGAGCACGGACTCACCGCGCTCGGCACGACGATCCAGGGCGACACGACGTGGGCCAAGGCGCACGCCGACTGCCTGCTCATCGTCACGGACTACCGCGTCTATGTCCTCGAGAATCCGAAGATCCACGAGGTCATCGCGGCGGACGGCATCACCAAGGTCGACGGCACGTTCGAGATCCTCATCCCTGAATTGCAGACCCTCATCGACAATTCGTCGGTCTCCGCGACCGTCAAGGCGCAGGCGCAGGCCGACCTCAACGATCTGACCAGCAAGGTCAACGCGTCCCGCACGTCGGACTCGGGCGTGTCGGCGTCGGTCATCAACCTCGATCCCGCCGGGTGGCCCGGCAACCAGGTCGTGCTGAAGAGCGCGGCGCAGAACATCAGGACCGCGCGGACCGACCTCGCCGGCGCGCGCACCGACGTGAACCACATTCTGCAACTGCTCGGCCAATAGCCTCCCCTTCAACCGTGAGGGCGGCTCCACTGCGGAGCCGCCCTTGCGGCGCACGAACATGTGTTCCGCTATGCAAACGGGACACAGATCTGTAGGATCGCGACCACAGGACGTCCATCTGTTCGGTCCGACACACCCAACGTCACATCAAACCCCCGAACCCGGTGGACGCGCCGAGGGAGCGTCATGGCCACCTTCGTCCGAAACCGCGTCCTCAACCAGTTGGTGTGGTCAGTAGAAGAGGAACGACAACGGGTCCGGCGCCGCGAGATGCTCTGCGAGCTCGACGGGCTGCTCACGCAGCTCGAGGAGGTGAACCTCCGGGGTGGGCCGATCCCGACCCGGGTGCTGGTCGCGCTCCGGCGTCGTGGTGTCGCCTTCCGGCCGCGGACGTCGGCGGCGGAGCTCATCGAAGCCGTGTTCGCGGTGCAGGAACGCTTCATGCGACAGCCCGACGGATTGCCGCACGCGCAGCCGGTCCGCACCACGGCGGCAGAGCTGAGCAGACGCCTGGCATCCTGACCGCTACCCTGCAGGGGTGGACGTCGAGGCGGCCCGTCGCGCTGCGGGAGAAGCCGCGGTGCCGTTGGTGGCGGACGGCATGCGCGTGGGTCTCGGCACGGGCTCGACTGCGCGCTGGTTCATCCTGGGGCTTGCGGAACGCGTACGGCAGGGCCTGAGGGTCCGCGCCGTCGCGACCTCGCTTGCGAGTGCCGCGCTTGCGACGCAGCACGGCATGCCGGTCGAGGAACTGGGGGCTGACGGCCTCGACATCGCGGTCGACGGCGCGGATTGCGTCGACCCGGCACTGCGGCTGATCAAGGGAAGGGGAGGGGCGATGGTGCGCGAGAAGATCGTCGCGGAGTCCGCGTCGCGATTCGTCGTCGTGGTCGACGACGGCAAATGCGCGCCGATCCTGCGCGGGCGCGTGCCGGTCGAGATCGTGCGGTTCGGGAGCGCGCGGACGCTGCAGGTGCTCAGCGCAGAGACATCGCTGCGGTTCGCCATCCGTGCCGATGAAGCCGGAACGCCGGTCACCACCGACAACGGCAACCTCATCGCCGACAGCGAGGACGCGGAGTTCGACGATCCGGCGGCCCTTGCCGAGGCGATCGCGCACATCCCCGGCGTCGCCGGGCATGGCCTCTTCCTCGGCCTGAGCGATCTCGTGCTCGTGGGGCACGCAGACGGTACCGTCGAGCGCCTGACGTCGCACCCGGCGCCGACCGGCGATACAGTCGGCATGGGCGGATAGCTCAGCTGGTCAGAGCGCCTCGCTTACACCGAGGAGGTCGCGGGTTCGAGCCCTGCTCCGCCCAGTCTCAGCAGTGCGCCAACGGCCGTGCAGCGTCCGCTGATCGTCACTTTCCCGAAAGGATGCCGGGGCGACGATCTGCGGCGTACGGCCGCGGGCTTTCGCGCTTTGGGAGTTTTTCGCAGTGAGACGACGCTTGCTGAGCAAGCCATTCATCGGAGCGGCGGTCGTCGTCGTGATCGCGGCCGGCGTCGGCACCTTCTTCCTCACGCGAGGCGCCGCGGCGAGCGTGCAGTACCGAACCGCGACAGCGACCCTCGGCACCGTGACCCAGACGGTGTCGCTCTCGGGGAACCTTGCTCCTGACGGCGAGACCGACCTCGACTTCGAGGGCGCCGGCAAGGTGACCGCGGTCAACGTCCAGGCGGGCCAGACGGTGACCGCCGGCGAGGTGCTGGCGACACAGGATCCCACGAGCCTCGAGGCGAGCCTCACGCAGGCGCAGGCAACACTCTCGGGAGCCGAGGCGAACCTCACGCTCGCCAAGTCCGGGGCGTCGGCATCGAGCCTCACCCAGGCCGAGGCGCAGGTGAGCAGTGCCCAGGTGCAGTACGACAGCGCCGTCACGAGCCTCGCCGACACCAAGGCGGTGAATGTGCAGCAGGTCAGTCAGGCTGACGCGGCCTATACCGAAGCGCAGACCATCGCCGGCGCCGACGGGTGCACTCCCGGCTCAACGACGTCCCCGTGCCCGCAGGACGAGCAGACGGTCAGCCAGGACTACCAGGCGTGGCAGGCGGCGATCGTGAAGGGACGGCAGGCCGACGACCAGGCGCAGGGCCAGGTCAACGCCGACAAAGTCCAATGGCAGAACGCAAAGGCGGCTCTGGCGGCGCTCGAGGACGGGTCGGCGTCGTCGTCGACGCAGGTCGCGACCGATGAGAGCCAGGTCGAGATCGATCAGGTCAATGTGACCAACGCGGAGGCGGCGGTGAACGCCGCGACGCTCAAGGCGCCCGCCGGCGGTGTCGTGGAAGAGGTGAACGTCACCAACGGCGAGCAGATCTCCAGCGGCGGCACCGGCGGCGTGTCGTCGGGGTCCGGTGGGAGCGCGACCCACGCGGTCGTCATCATCACGCCGGGCGTCTTCGAGGTCACCGGTTCCGTCAGCGACGCGCTGGTGAACGAGATCGCCGTCGGGCAGACCGCGGAGGTCGTTGCGGCCGGCTCCAGCGATGCGGTCGCGGGCAAGGTGACCGCGGTCGCCGAGGAGGCGACGGTCTCCTCCGGCGTCGCGACCTTCCCGGTCACGGTTGTCCTGAGTGGTGCGAGCCCCTCGCTCCGCCCCGGGATGTCCGCGTCGGTGAGCGTGATCATCAATCAGGTGGTGCAGGTGATCACCGTGCCCACGAGCGCGGTGCACACGACCGGCGCGGGGAGCACGGTGACGCTGTTTGTGAGCGGCAAGCCCGATCCCGTCGCGGTCACCGTCGGGGCATCCGACGCGACCCGCACACAGATCCTCACCGGCGTGAAACTGGGTGACGAGGTGGTGATCGCGACCATCACCAGCACGATTCCCTCGAGCACCAGTGGCGCCGGCGGCCGCACCATCACCGGTGGCGGCGGAGGGTTCTTCGGCGGTGGCGGCGGCCTGGGCGGTGGCGGGGGCCGGGGAGGCTGACGTGACCGCGGAGATCATCCGCCTCGTTGACGTGCACAAGATCTACGGCGACGGTGACGCGACGGTGCGTGCGGTCGATGGCGTGACGTTGTCGGTGCAGGAGGGCGAATTCCTCGCCGTGATGGGCCCTTCCGGCTCGGGCAAGTCGACGCTGATGCACATCCTCGGATGCCTCGACGTTCCCACGAGTGGCGAATACCGTTTCGCCGGCGAGGACGTCGGTGCCATGAACGAGCGGGAGCTCGCGAGCATCCGCAACCGCCGGATCGGGTTCGTGTTCCAGCAGTTTCACCTCCTGACATCGATGTCGGCCTGGCGCAACGTCGAGCTGCCGCTGCTGTACCGCACGGCGCACGATCGCAGGCAGATGGCGCTCAACGCCCTCGCCCAGGTCGGGTTGACCGACCGCGTCCAGCACCATCCCAATCAGCTGTCGGGCGGACAGCAGCAGCGCGTCGCGATCGCTCGCGCGCTGGTGACCGATCCGACGATGATCCTCGCGGACGAGCCCACCGGGAACCTGGATTCGCATGCGAGTCGAGAGGTGCTCGACATCCTCAGAGGGCTCAACGCGTCGGGCCACACGATCGTGCTCATCACGCACGATCCCAATGTCGCGAACGTCGCCGAACGCGTGGTCGAGATGGCGGACGGCAAGCTGAGCGAGCGAGTCGCCGCATGAACCTCTGGCGTACGTTCGACACCGGGATGCGCGGCCTGCTCGGGCACCGCCTGCGGTCGGTCCTGACGACGCTCGGCATCCTGTTCGGTGTCGCCGCGGTGATCTGCACCGTCGGCATCGGGACGGCGTCCGCCAACTCGGTCAACTCCCGCATCGCCGCGCTGGGGACCAACCTGCTCACTGTGTCGGGAGGCAGCACCGTGAGCTTCGGCGTCCGGGGTGGCGCCGGTTCCGCCGACACGCTGACCATGAGCGACGTCACCGGGCTGGAGGACAAGCAGGACGCACCGGACATCGCCGCCGTCGCTCCGGTGGTGTCGGGCTCGGCCACGCTCGTCAGCACGAGCACCAACTGGTCCACAACCGTGCAGGGCAGCAGCCCCGGCTGGCTGGAGACCAATGCGCGAACCCTGTCCCAGGGTCGCTTCTTCACGCAGCAGGAGGTCAACAAGCACGCCCAGGTCGCGATCCTCGGCGTGACGACCGCTGCGGAGCTGGGCGTGACGGCCGGCAACCAGGTGAGCATCTCGGGCGCTCCATTCGAGGTGATCGGCGTGCTCACCGCCAGCGGGTCGAGCGGGTTCACCAACAACGACGACCTTGCCGTCATTCCGATCACCACCGCTCAGGACCAGGTGACCGGGGGCAGCCCGAACTCCGTGCAGCGCATCCTCCTGAGCGCAACGAGCGCCGGGACGATCGGCTCCGCATATGACGAAGCTGACCAGCTGCTCCTCCAGACGCACCACATCCTCACCACGACGGCGGCGGACTTCACGATCACCTCGCCGACGACGCTTGCGAGCACCGCGGCCTCGGTGACCACGACGCTGACGATCCTGCTGGCGAGCGTCGCCGCGATCTCGCTGCTCGTCGGCGGCATCGGCGTGATGAACATCATGTTGGTGTCGGTCACCGAACGCACCCAGGAGATCGGACTGCGCAAGGCACTCGGCGCAACCCCACGCGATCTCCTGCGCCAGTTCCTCATCGAGGCGGCCACGTTGAGCTTCGTCGGAGGCGTGCTCGGTGTCGGCGCGGGGTTGCTCGCGGGCGTCCTCGTCCCGCGGCTGGCGAACATCGCGGTGACGATCACCGCCACGCCGGTGATCATCGCCGTCGCAGTTGCCGCCGGAGTTGGCCTGATCTTCGGGGTCTATCCGGCGGTGCGCGCCGCGCGTCTCGCGCCGATCGCCGCGCTGCGGGCCGAGTGACCGAGATGGCATCCATCGTTTGTTTGACCACGCTGGGAGGAATACCGTCATGAACCGTGCCCTGGCCGGCGCCGCAGGCGTCATCGCCTCACTCGTTGTCGTCGGCTGCGGCGGCGCCGCGGCCAGCGGCAACACCGGCGCCGCGACGCCCTCGCCGTCAGGGGGGCGCGCCGGTTTCGGGGGCAACGCCGCGTTCGGTCAGCTGGTCCAGATCAACGGACAGACGCTCATCCTCAGCGGGACCAACGGCGACTCGACGGTGACCTACGCGACCACCACGACGATCACGCAGACGAGCACCGGCACGCTCGCGGACATCACGGCGGGAAGCTGCATCACCGCAAGCGGCACCAAGGGTGCCGGCGGGACCGTGACCGCCTCCACCGTGGTCCTCAGTGCGGCCGTCAACGGTTCGTGCGCAAGCACGGGCTTCGGCGGCGGCGGGACATTCAGTCCCCGCCCGGGCGCTTCATTCAGTCCGCGTCCGAGCTTCTCACCGCCCCCGCAGGCCGCGGGATTCACCGCGGTGCGCGGCCAGGTCAAGTCGGTGACCGGCACCTCGGTGACGCTGACCGAGTCGACCGGCACCACCACGACGATCACCGTGCCGACGACGGTCAAGGTGACCACCTCGTCCGTGGTGACTTCGACGGCGCTCCAGACCGGTCAGTGCGTGACGGCGGTCGGACCGAAGAGCAGTTCCGGCACGGTTGCGGCCCAGGCGCTGACGATCTCGCCGATGGGCGCGAATGGCTGCACCGCGGGGTTCGGTGGCTTCGGCGGCCGCGGTGGGTTCGGCGGCGGCGGGGGCGGCCGATTCCCGGGTGGCGGAGGCACCGGCACCGGCGGGGCGTGACAGGATTGAGCTGATGCGGGTGCTCGTTGCGGAGGATGACCGCGGGCTGCGCGAGGTCCTCGTCCAGGGCCTCGAGGAGGCCGGCTACTTCGTCGACGCCGTCGAGGCGGGCGATGACGCCATCGAGCAGCTGCGCTTCTACGAGTACGACGTCGCGGTCATCGACTGGCGCATGCCGCGGGCGACCGGCCTCGAGGTCGTCGCCTGGGCACGCAAGCACAACCGTCCGACGGCCATGCTCATGCTCACGGCGCGTGACACGCCGTCGGACCGGATCGAGGGCCTCGATGCGGGCGCCGACGACTACCTGATCAAGCCGTTCGACTTCGGCGAGCTGGTGGCAAGGATCCGTGCCCTGCAGCGCCGCCCCCGGAGCGTCGACGGGCCGGCGATCACCCGCGGGTCCCTCACGCTGGATCCGGCCCGCCGCGAGATCGCGGTGCGGGGTGCGCCGGTCAATCTCACGTCGACCGAGTTCAACATCCTCGAGCTGCTGATCCGGCGCTCGCCGGCGGTGGTCGACCGCAAGGCGATCGCCGAGCACGCCTGGCGGGACGAGACCCAGCCGCTCGGGTCCAATGCCATCGACGTTCAGATGAGCCGTCTCCGCGCCAAGCTGCCGAACGCCGGGGTGCACATCGTGACCGTACGCGGCGCCGGGTATCGGCTGGAGGAGGCGTGAACCGCCGGCTCGAGCGCGTCAACGTCGCGTCGCTGCGGGTGGCCCTGATCGGCACCGGGGTGGTGGCGCTCGTCTACGCGATCGTCGCGGTGGCAATCGTCGTATTCGTCACGAACAACCTCACGGCACAGGTGGACAGCCGCCTGGCCTCCCAGCTCGCGGGATACGAGTTGGCGTACGAGCGCACCCACCACATCGCTGTGCAGCCGGCGAGCGTCAGCGACCAGGGGCAGGGTGATCTCGGGGCCCCAGCACTGCTGTGGCTCGTCGACCCGTCGGGAACGCTTCCCCAGCAGACGAACAGCCAGCCGGGCGTCGACCTTCCGGCGGCTGACGCCGTCGTCAGCGGCCCGATGACCACTTCGCTCGCCGGCGTCGACGTGCGGATTGCCGGGGGGTCGGTCGGCCCGTTTCACCTCGTGGTCGGCTACAACGTCGACTCGGTGTCCCAGGCGCGATCCTCGCTGATCGTCACCGAGACGGTGGCGGGGATCGCGGTGCTGCTCCTGGTCTTCTTCGGCACCCTGTTCGTCGGCCGGCGGGTGGGCGCGCCGATCGAGCTGGCCCGCCAGCGCCAGCTCGAGTTCACCGCCGACGCCTCGCACGAGCTGCGCACCCCGCTGGCGGTCATCGAGGCGCAGACGAGCCTCGCCCTCAGCCAGGACCGGGACCCCGGGTGGTATCGGGCGGCCTTCCAACGAGTTGGGTCGGAGAGCGGCCGGATCCGCCGCCTCGTCGACGACCTGCTCTGGCTCGCCCGGGTGGACACGCCCCAGGGTCGCCCTGCTGCCGAGCCCGTGGAGGTCGGCGTGCTCGTCCACCAGTCTGCGGAGCGTTTCGCGGCGGTGGCCGAGAGCCGCGGCATCACCATGCAGGTGTCGGTCGGGCTCGGCCCGTTCGCCGTGATGGGCTCCTCGGAGTGGCTTGATCGCCTGCTCGGGGTGCTGCTGGACAACGCCTTCAAATACGCCCCGATCGGGGGGGTGGTCGGGGTGAGCGTCGGGATCGACGGCAACCGCGTGCGGTTGGTGGTGGAGGACTCCGGGCCGGGAATCCCGGAGGATGAACGCGCCAAGATCTTCGATCGCTTCCATCGGGCTGAGGGTCAGGGCGGGTACGGGTCGGGGCTCGGGCTGGCGATCGCCGACGCCGTGGTCCGCCATACCCACGGGCGGTGGGAGGTGAGCACCTCGGCGTACGGCGGCGCTAGGATGGCCGTCAGCTGGCCTCGAGCCCTGGGCGGGTCCCGAGACTACGCCGAGCCCGATCCGGCGGTCAATTGGAGCGTTCCGGCCTCGGGCGCGCACCCCCGGCCGGAATAGGCGAGGGCCGCTCGCCGAGTTCGGGACGGCCAAAACATCAACTCCAGGTGGCACAATCGGCCAAGTTCGTGCCATCATCTTCCGAAACGGAACCGAGTTTGGAGGAGGCCGGAGCATGACCAAGGGAGCTATGGCGGCGCTGAGCGCGGGGGTTGCCGTCTTCGGGTTCGATCCTGAGCCCGGGACCCCGGCGAGCCGGGCGTTGCACGTGCTCACCACCAAGCGGACGCTGCCGACGGCCGATCTCGGCCCGAAGGAGCGGTTCTCCGAGGCGGCCCTGCGGGCGGTCGCTGAGGCTGGAATCGATCTCGGCGGGCGCCGGGGTGCCCGCGGAGCCCAGCGCCTGCACCTGGTGAGCGTCGACGACGATCCCGCACGGGCCCGGAGCGTCACCGTCTGGTACTACGCGGCAGCGACGTTCGGAGCGTTCGGAGGGCCTGGGGCCTGGTCGGCGACCGGCCGGGGGCTCCATCTCGACGCCCAGGGTTCCGCGGCCCTGCGCGGCGCGCTCGACCGTCTTCGCGCGGACACCCGCCAGCTTGCGGGCGCCGCCGCGCTGATCGGCGACGTCTTCACCGGCGACGACCTGCTCCGGCTCCACGTGGCGCTCCACGGCGGGCCCGAGGGCAGCGAACGCACCTTCCGGCGGCGCATCCAGGAACTCCGCGACTCGGGCGTCCTCCGCCCGGTTCGCGACACGGAGGTCGCGGCGCTGCGGCTCCGGGTACCCCGGTTCCGGTCGCCTGCGGGCACCGGCGGGCGTCCGCCTGAGCTCCTCCGGTACTCGGGCGCCGGCGGAGAGGACGAGCAGCTCGCGGCGCTCAGGGCTCGGCGCGCGGGCTGATCGTCAGCCGGCGTCGGCCGGCCAGGGTGGCTCGCCGCTGGTCAGCACCAGGGTCACCGGGCCGTCGTTGACGAGCTCCACGTCCATGTGGGCGCCAAAGCGCCCGGTCTCGACGCGGAGGCCCGTCTCGCGCAGGGCGTCGACGAACCTCGCACAGAGTTCGACGGCGCGTTCGGGGCTCGCCGCGCCGATGAACGAGGGCCGGTGCCCGCGCGACGTCACCGCGTGGAGCGTGAACTGGCTCACGACGAGGAGGGCGCCGCCTGCCGCCGCCAGATCGAGGTTCATGCGGTGGTCGGCGTCCGGGAAGATCCGGAGCGTCGCGACGCGGCCGGCGAGACGCCTCGCCACGGTCTGATCGTCCTCGGGCCCGATCGAGAGGAGGACGCAGAGGCCGCGATCGATGGATCCGGTCACCTCACCGTCAACCGTCACGCTGGCGCGGCTGACCCGCTGGACGACCGCCCTCACTCGAGGAAGCGCAGGCCGCGCCAGATCCGCATCGCCTCGGCCTCGGCCTCGAGGAAGCTGGGTCGCGAATCGCGCATGCCATGCACAAGAAAGCTCCAGGCGCGGCGCTCGCCGTCCATGCCCTCGACCGTGCCGAAGGCGGACCCCAGGGCCCGCGGCGGGTACATCTCGATCCGGGCCTCCTCGCTGACGCGCTTGAAGATCGGCCGCCGCACCAGGATCGATTCGAGCGCCCGCTGATCGGCGAGCCTGCCGCTCACGAGGTCGACGGTGCGCAACTTGGCGATCGGATTGTCCGGGTCGCGAATCCGAACGCGGCACGAGAACCGCTCGGAGAGGTCCCGGAGCACGAAGACAAGCGCGAGGGCGTCGGTCTCGTCGCCGGCCACCCGGATGAACCCGGCGGCGGACAGGTCGCCGCAGTCCGGGTGATCGCGGGCCTCGGCGGTACGCGCCTGCTCGAAGAACAGCTGGCCGAAGAGGTCGGGGGAACGGGGGTCCGCCAGCCACGGGAGCTGGTCGCGCCACTCACGGCTCCCGATGAGCTCGCCGAACCGGTCCTGGAGCGCATCCCGTGCGGTCTGCGCGACGCCGTGCAGGCGAACGTGGATGACCCGGGCCATGGGGTTGATTGTACGGTCGGGTGGCGCGAGGCAAACCCGCCACAGCGACCCTTGCGGGCCTCTCGGCGGTCAGACGAAGCGGGGATACGTCGACATGCCGCCGTCGACGACGAGCGTCGTCCCGGTCACGTAGCCGGCCTCGGCGCTCGCCGCCCACACCACCGCGGCGGCGATCTCGTCGGGCTGTCCGAACCTGCCGAGCGGGATCTCTGCCTCCACCTGGTGACGGGCCTCGCTGTCATCGAGCACGAAGTTGTTGATCGGTGTCGCGATTGCCCCGGGGGCGATGTTGAGCACCCGTATTCCGTGCTCCGCAAGCTCCCGGGCGGCGGTCTGCATGAGCAGTTTCATCGCACCCTTGCTTGCGCAGTAGTGGGCGAAACCGGGCCAGGGGATGAACTCATGAACCGAGCTCATGTTGATGATGACCCCCGACCCCTGGCCAACCATGACCTTTGCCGCCTCGCGGAGGCACAGGAACGCGCCGGTGAGGTTGGTCGCGATGATCGCGTTCCAGGTGTCCAGCGGCATCTCGATGAGCGGCACCTGCTTCTCGATCCCCGCGTTGTTGACGAGCACGTCGAGACCGCCGAGGTGCTGGACGGCTGCCCCGACCATCGCGACGACGTCGGCCTCGGCGCTGACGTCCGCCTTGTACGTCAGGGCGTTCCGGCCCGCCTTGCGCACCGAATCGGCCACCTGCTCCGCGTCCGGCTGCTCGTGGTCGGAGTAGTAGTTCACGCAGACCGACGCTCCCTCTGTGGCAAGGCGGAGGGCTGTCGCCTTGCCGATACCGCTGGAGGCGCCGGTCACGAGGGCGCGCTTTCCTTCAAGGAGCATGGGTCACCTCCACGTGGGCTCGTGGGTCGAGTTGCCGCGCTCAAATCGCGGTTCGATGGTAGGAGCCTCGACGGCTGCGATGATGGGTGCCGGTGGCCGTCGGCCTCAGGGGTGGCGCCGGAGAGGTCGCCTGTCCGCGCGCCAGCCCGGTACCCTTATCCGCCACTGGCATCGGTGCCTCCAGATCCTTTCTGCTGGAGCACCGGGGATACGCCGAGCCGAGGTAGCTCAGTTGGTAGAGCACAGGTCTGAAAAACCTGGTGTCGACAGTTCGATCCTGTCCCTCGGCACCACCATTTGTGAATACGAAATACGGCGTTACTATCTACGGATTTGTAGGATGCGACACCTTTCCCTGACACCTTCGCTGCCGCGTTCGAGGCTACGACACGGCCAGATGGGGGGCGTTCCCGTTAGACACGAGGCGGGCGAGCGCCGCCGCCACTTCGGTGTCATCGCGGCCGCCAAGCGCGCCGGCTCGGACCGTCCGGAGTAACGGGTAGTCGATGTGGCGACCGGTTTGGAACTGGCTTTCGGTAAAGAAATCGTCAGGGCGAATGTGGGATGTCCTCAAGTCCACTTTCGAAGCTGGTCGCTCTACTGATGCGACAGCGGATTCCCGCGATCATCCCTCACTGCATACGCGCGGCATAGTACCCGGCCGCCGCTGCCGCGGCGCGAGTCCATCGGTCCCAGCTCGCGGCCATAAGTTTCCGCCCGCCGTACAAGGCGAGCATCCCCACAGGAGGCATCAGGGACTATTACGGCGGTCGGTCGCCTAAGAGGTGAAGCGAGGGACCATTCGGGCCCAAATGACACCTAACCTGACACCTTCGTCCGTGGACGCCCCTGGAAAGCGGAGGACCTCAGCTCGCCGACTCGGCCCGGACTGAACACGAATACGGATCCCAACGGACGTCGGCGAACGTCGGGTCGCTCGACTGGTGGTTGCGCCTCACGCGTAGGGAGGCGACGCCAAGGACGGAGGCTCAGCCCTGGTCAGGACGCATCGCCCTGGCACTGACCATAAGCCACGAAACCAAGTCGAAGTGCTGGAGCAGGTGGCGGGGTCCAAGGAACTCACGGCGGACGCTGTCGCGTCCGCGTTCGCCCATTTGGGCGGCTGTCGGCGGGTTGTCAAGCAGGTGAGCCACTGCGGCGCCGAATGCCTCGAGGTCGCGGCTGTCGACGAGGAGTCCGGTGGCACCGTGCTCGATCTGGTCCTGGATTCCTCCGACACGGGCCGCCACCACCGGCCTTGACTTCCACATGGCCTCGGCCACGGTGAGCCCGAATCCTTCCGCGAGGCTCTTCTGAACCACCACGGTCGCCTTCCGTTGAATGGCGTTGATGGTGACTGCGTTGAGGTCCACGTCGTCCATCGGAATCGACAGCAGGTGAACGTGACTCCGCTGCGGCTGAGAGAGGCGTGCGCACAGGTCGAACATCTCGAGAAGGACGGTCGCGCCTTCCGGGTCGTCGCTGACGGCGGTCACTGCCGGCCCGACCATAGCGAGGTGAGCTTCAGAGTGACGTGGAAGCACGTGATCGACAAAGCCGCGGATGACCCCGCCCGGGTCCTTGAGGTGATCCCAACGGGACACCTGAGCAACCAGAGGCACACCGTGCGGAATGGTGCCGCCGACCTGACTCGCCCGCTCGTCAAGCCAGCGCATGAGGGCGCTGATCTCCTCAGGGCTCAGCGCTCGGTTCTTGGGCGAAAAGGGGTCGATCGAGGGCGGGACGATCCACACGCGCTCCGGATCGAGACCGGGCCAGACATGCCTCCGTCGAGAGAACACGTAGGCGTCTGCGCTGTCAATGAAAGGCAGCAGGAACTCCCAGGCACTGCGGGCCAGTTGGTGCGGCTCATCGACACCGACGTGGCATCGCCAGATAACTCGCGCGCCGGTGGAACGGACCGCATCCACCAGCCCTGCCGTCTGAGGGTCGTGAAGGAAGACGATGTCCCCTGGATGGACCAACGTTTGGAGGGTGCGGACGCTGGGTTCGAGGCTGGCCACATAGGCGGCTCGTTCCGCATCGCCGAGATCACCGCCATCCCCACGGGCTTCGTGGAGGTGGTTGTGAATGCGCTTGGTCACACGAAATAGCCCGGGGTCGCCGCGGAGGACCTGCCAGCGCGCATCGACGCCTGCGCCGCGGACGTACCCGAGAAGCGGCCGCAGCATCTCGGCGACCCCCCCACCTTGTGATGTGGAGTTCACGTTCCAGAGGACGCGGCCGGTGAAGAGGTCGCGGGCGACGTCGCGGGCCGCCTGGAGCGCCTGGTATTGCGCGGGGTCTGCGACGTCCGCGAAAGCGTCCAGCGACCTCGTCGGGATCGGGACGCTGAGGAGGTCCGAACCCGCCGATGCGGAGTGCTGCACATTGCCATGATGACGTGGCTCGCAGCGCAAGGGCTACCGCCGAATTGCCTTGTGGCGCAGAGCCCGGACCACACGCCCGGCCACTGGGTGTGAAGCGGCTTCCACGGGTCGGTTCTGGCCGGGGTGACGACAATCATCCCCGAAGCGATGACCCCGGCCATTCGGCCTGTCGATACCTGCCCTTCTCCTCTGTAAAAGCCCCTCAGGTCAGGCCATCCTTGCGGCAAGAACCGAGCGCTTGAGCACGCGAGAATGAACGCGCCAGTAGAGAGGTGAGCCGATGAACTCGACCATGCAGGACGTGCCGCTGAGCATCACCGCGCTCTTTCGGCGCGGCGTCGACGTCTTTCCTGACAGCGAGGTCATTACGTTCGAAGGCGAGCGCGCCCGGCACACGTCCTACAAGGTGGTCGCGCAACGCGTGCAGCGACTGGCCTCGGCGTTGCAAGGACTTGGCATCGCGCCCGGAGATCGAGTCGGCACGCTCTGCTGGAACCACCAGGAGCACATCGAGGCCTACTTCGCGATCCCCTGCATGGGCGCGGTGCTGCACACGCTCAACCTTCGCCTCCCACCGGCGCAGCTCGCGCAGATCATCAACCACGCACAGGATCGCGTCATCATCGTCGACGACTCGCTCGCCCCGCTCCTCGCGTCGATCATCGGGCGCTGCCCGAGCGTGAAGAAGGTGATCGTGGTCGGCTCGGGGGAGGCGTCCGGCCTCGGCGAGGCGATCGCGTACGAGGACCTGATCGCCGCCGCGCGATCGACGTTCGAATGGCCGAGCATCGATGAGCGCAGTGCGGCTTCGATGTGCTACACCACCGGCACCACGGGCGATCCGAAGGGTGTCGCCTACAGCCATCGTTCGGTGTACCTGCACTCGTTCGCCATCTGGGCGAGCTTCCGCATCGATGACACAGAACGGCTGCTGAGCATCGTGCCGATGTTCCACGTGAATGCGTGGGGTATCCCCTATGCAGGTTGGATGGTGGGGAGCGATCTGCTGCTGCCAGGGCGGTTCCTGCACCCCGAAGGCTTGTGCGCGTTCATCGAACAGGAGCGCCCGACATTCACCGGCGGTGTGCCCACGATCCTCACGGGCATCCTCAAACATGTGCGGGAGAACGGCGGCGACATGTCCAGCATCAAGCGCGCAATTTGCGGCGGATCGGCGGTGCCTGCATCGCTCATCTGCGCGTACAAAGACGTGCTCGGCATCGAGTTGGTCCAGGCGTGGGGTATGACTGAGACGAGCCCCATCGGAACGATTGCCATCCCGCCGAAGGGGACGGCACCCGAGGATGAGATGCGGTACCGTTCGAAGACGGGACGTGTTGTGCCGGGCGTTGAACTCCGCATCGCTGATGACTCGGGGACCGAGGTCGCACACGACGGCGTGGCCGTCGGGGAGATCGAGGTGCGCGGACCGTGGATCACTGGCTCGTACTACAACGCGTCCGCTCCAGAGCAATTCCACGACGGATGGTTGCGCACCGGCGATGTCGGCAATATCGATCCGCGCGGGTTCGTGCAGATCACGGACCGCTCCAAGGACGTGATCAAGTCCGGTGGCGAGTGGATCTCGTCGGTGGAACTGGAGACCCTGCTCGTGGGGCACCCGGCGGTGGTGGACGCCGCAGTGGTCGGAGTCGCGGACGAGCGCTGGGCGGAGCGCCCGCTGGCAACGGTGGTGTTGGAGCCCGGGGCGTCGGCAACACCCGAGGAGCTTCGCGACTTCCTCGCCACCAAGGTCGCACGCTGGTGGCTACCCGAGCGCTGGGCGTTCGTGGACGAGATTCCCAAAACGAGTGTCGGCAAGCTCGATAAGAAGCTGATCCGCGCCGACTACTCGGAGGGCAAGTACCCGGTGGTGGAGGTGGCCACCGCTTCGCGCTGAGGCCGCCTCCGAGCTACCCGTACAGAATCCTCCCGGTATCCACGGCCTGTGTGGTGATCGCGTTCACCCCGCTTCCCTGCCACAGTGTGTGGCGCACACTGATGACACCAGGAGAGGGAGCAGGGATCCCACACGGCGTCGTGGTTCAAGCTTCGGAAGGCTGTGACGACCGTCATGCCGATCGCTCGATTCCCATTCCTGTTCTTGTAGACGAAGCCTGGCCCGAAGCGACGCTCGATTCCTTTCGCCGCGTCTACTCGACGGAGCGTTCCGAGTGCGCTGAAGGCATCGGACATCCAGTGGGCGACGTCCGCCGTTGCGAGCTGGGTAACGTCCTTGCCTTTCATATCGGGCTCAGCCTGTGTCTGCCATGTAAGAAGGATTAGAGCCGGAGCTCCTAGTCAATCGCCGAGATGCTGCGGCGAGCGGCCTCTTGACAGCCGAGCCGCTTGCGCTTGAGTCCCGCGTCGCCCAGCGCCGCCACCGGAATCGGCTGTTGTCAGACGCGAACCGCAGCGAATCCAGGAGACGCATCGATGCCTGGAAGGTCAGAAAGCTGCCGGCCGGGCAAATCCCGGTGAAGGAGAGAGACGGGCACACTCCCTGCACAGAACGCGATCCATCCCGACACCAGGCATGTCGCTGTGGTCACGTTTCAGCCTCGCGCCGAAGCCGCAGTCGCCGTGATCGTGGTAGACGTGCTTCTGCTCCGCTCCGTAGAAGTCCGACATCGTGTGGAACGGATCGACCTTGACCATTTCCTGTTCACCTCCGCCTCGAATCGCTTTCCATTCCATTGGGTCGATCAGTCATGCCGCTTCTGATGGTTGATGTGCGCTCAGAATCGTGCGCACGAGGTCCGCGATCCTTGCATGCACAGCGTCCAAAGCGACCGCATGGGCAAGTTGATGCACCTCGCGGTCGATCTGACCGACGATCAGGAGGGTCTCCGCATCGGTTAATGCGAACCCAACAAGCGCGGCGATGGTTGCAACGGTGTGACTGCCGTACGTGAGCGGAAAGCGAATCTCGGTCGTGCTCGTGATGTCTTCCAAGACTTCTCATCGCTCATTTCTCCATTTCGAGTTCACCTTGTCGGGGCCGAGGGGGTCGGAACGTCGAGGCGCCACCGTTGGCCTACAGCGGGGTCGTTGCGGATCGCACAAGCCTGCCTCTGGCCACTGGTGGGCGCCAGAGGCGCAGGGCCTCAAGATGCCCGTGCCGAACGGCAGCACCCTGACGCGATAGGCGCGCGTCATCGCACCAAATCCCATGCCCGGGCACCGCGCTCGGACGCGCGAAGCAGGAGGCCAGATCGCCGTGCAGTAAACCAGTACCGGGCTGTCCCGACAACAACGTCTCTGGCTAGGGTTGCGTTAGGCGCTATTGGAGCCAACTTGATGTGAGGCCGAGCACGGCTCCCAGACGGACTAGGGGGTGAGTCCGCCCACGTTCAGTTATGCGCGGCCCCAGGACACCAGAGTACCCACTCGCGCTCAATCTCACCCGGCGGATCCGGCGTGTCCGTTACATACCTCCGTCGCTGGAGACTAACAAGCTTCCATTAGATCTATCGCGTCACTGCCTGGCGGGTCGTCTGGATCATTTCGAGCTGCACGCGTGGAAGTCGATGCGTCCGCGAGTGCTCGGGGTGGGCATGGCCGTGGAGTGCAGCGGCGACGTCTTCGCCGGCGGCCCCTGGCGTGTCACGCGTTCTGGCGGTCGGTCAAGTCTTGGTCGGCGCACTCATCCTTGCGGCATCGCTCCTACTTAGCCGAGGCGATGCCGCGACAAGGCTGGCCCTAATCAGTCTTCAAATCATCGTGATCATCGGCTCCGTAGCGTTCATCGGCATTGCGGTGGAAATCACCGCTCCGTTGGCAGTGGCAATCACTGTGTGCCTACTGCTCTCCTGGGGATGGAGGCCCGTCACAGGCCGGCCGCGTCCGGACGTTTCGCGCTAGTGCCCGGCGTTCGGAGGAGAGGCATCATCAAGGTACCCACGCGTCGAGCACGCCAGCATCCGCCAATGTCGCCAGAGCGGAAGAAACGTTTGGCTGGCGCGGGACGGGGATAACCGAAAAGGCCGACGCCCTGCACGCTAAATGGGTGACAGGAACTTCCTCCGCGAGGATCATGGTCGTGGATGACCGACAGGATGAGGAAGGCGCGCAGCAAGACCGCTGGTGTGGTGCTGGTTGCCGCCGTCGCTGCCGGGGTTGTTGGCTTCCTCATAAGCCGCACAGGGGAGATGCCGCAGCAGCCCTTGCAACTCCCCCTAGCCAGCCCCACGGCGGTCCCCTTCGCAGCCGTTTCAGGACCCGGGTTCACCGCTGCCGATGACCCTGCGGCTGATCAGGTGGTCGTGTTCGGAGGCGGAGGCACTTATGGGAACACCTGGGTATGGGTCAGCGGACGTTGGACGCTCACCCATCCCACAAAAAGTCCGCCCGGACGCTCAGGGGCAACCTCTGCATACGATCCGGTCACCAGGACGGTGATGCTGTACGGGGGTCAGCTGCAACTGGGGGAGATGGTTGACGACACATGGTCATGGAATGGGAGTGACTGGCGCGAGCTTGATTCAGGAACTGGGCACCCGCCGTCGAGCGGGGTCATTGCGTGGGACAGCCCGCTGAATGAGATGGTGCTGGTGGGCGAGTCTGGCACGACCTCGACGTACGAGACGTGGGAGTGGAGTACGAGGGGGTGGGGGCGAGATGCCGCCGGCGATTTCGTGGCATACGGGGCGGCGCTGGCGTTTGATCCGATCAGTGGGGCGCTGATCGCGATCACGTCAACCGGGCCGCAAGAAGCATCAACCGTGACATTGCAGTGGAAAGGGTCTTCCTGGCGTCGGATGACAGGGGTGGCCGATCCGTCGATCGCGACTGATCAACCCGCCACCGTGGCAGGTCTGGCGTTGGATCCGTCGATCGGGAGGTTGTTGCTCACCTGCACCGCTGCCCACACCGGCGCAGCTTCCCAGGAGTGGACCTGGGACGGCGAGAACTGGGATCTCGCTGGTGCGGTGCAGCTCCCCACCGCTACCTACGCTGAGATTACGGATGTGAGCACCGCGAGCACGTTGCTCATCGGCTCGGCCGTGGCGGGTATACAGGAATCGCCCGAGGTGATCCATATCTGGACGTGGGACGGCGTCGGTTGGAGGCAATGGTCATCGGGCCAAGCGGCGTAGCCTTCGCCCATGCCAGCATCCGCCAATGTCCCCAGAAGGTCATAGGGAGCCGGCCCATGCCCGTCTGGGCAACGCGCCCGGCCACGGGCATGCCTAGCGCAACGGGGATCAGACGCACCGCCAAGGGCCCGAGATGTTGAGTCCGACGGTGGGCGGAGTAGGTTCGCCCCCGACATAAGAGAGGTCCGCTTTGACCGTGCCAGATCGACCATCGGAGGCCGAAACCTTGAGGACGACACCAGGCATAGACCGCCAGAGCGCGCCCGTCGCGTACTCGCGGACCATGGCGGAGACGGTGCTGTTCGCATAGGTGCCCGGACCGTGATAGCCAGGGCCGATGTGCAGGTAAAGCAAATAGTCATGCGGGGCTCCGCCTCCGACCCCGTGAAGTTGCACAACCGCCTCAAAGAGGCCGCCACCTGCTTGGCAGGATGAGGTCGTCGCGACCGGCACACCACAGTCGTTGAAGACGCCAACGAGCTCGAGTTGGTCGGTCGCACACGAAGGGGGCGTGGGTAAGGGTGGCACGGGCGATGGCGTCGTCTGGACGGTGGCCGTCGCCTGTGGGGTCGGGCGCGTGTGATGGATGGCGCCGGTGGCAACCAAAGACGCCACACCGACGACGACCACAAACGCTCCGAGCGACAGGAGCGTCCCGTACCGGCTCATGCGTATTTGATTATCGCCGCGGGCCCTTGTAAGGGCATGCCTGGTGAGTTCGAGCGCAGGAGACTGTCAATGGCCATCCAGAAGTCCGCAGTTGTGGCCAAGCAGAAATCCGCACCCCTGGCCATGAACGTGCCGGCGTCAGGTCTTCGGTGCGCGACCACCTCCTCGTGACTTCGCCTCCTTCATGCGGAACAACTCGCCCTCAGTGACCACGACCACGGCGTGGTGCAGGAGGCGGTCGAGCATGGAGACGGCAGTGGTGTGCTCGGGCAGGAATGTGCCCCATTGGTCGAAGGGTCGGTGGCTGGCCACGCCGAGGCTGCGCCGCTCGTACGCGGCGGCGATGAAGCGGAAGAGCAGTTGCGTGCCCATGGCATCGAGCGGCGCAAACCCGAGCTCGTCGACGATGATCAAATCACTGCGGAGCAGGCCGTCGATCAGCTTGCCGACGGAGTTGTCGGCGAGGCCGCGGTACAGCGTCTCCACAAGGTCAGCGGCGGCGAAATAGCGGACCCGGCACCCCGCGGCCACCGCTGCGTGGCCCGCACCGACCAGCAGATGTGACTTGCCAGTTCCGGCGGGACCAATCAGGCAGAGGTTCTCGGCGGCGCGGATCCACTCCAGACTGGCGATGTACTCGAACGTGGCCTGGGGTACCGACGACTGGACGACCTTGAACTCCTCGAGGGTCTTGTGCACCGGGAAGCCAGCGATTCTGAGCCGGGTGCGGTGGTTGAACTCGTCGCGCGAAGCGATCTCTGCCTCGACCAAGGTGCGAAGCACTTCCTCGGGGCTCCAGCGCTGCACCTTTGCGGTCTGCAACACCTCGGGCGCCATGCGCCGGACCTTGGCGAGCTTGAGCCGGCGCAGACCGGCAACCAGGTCTGCATCGAGCGCCGGTGCGGGAGCGCTCACGACAGCTGCTCGAGCGCGTACGCGCTCAGCGGTCGGGTTGGCACCGCCGGCAGATCGAGGAGCAACGCCTCACCAGGGGGCGCCGCCGCCGAGACGCCAATCCCGGCCTCGAGAATGGCACGCACATCGCCGGGCCGAAAGCGTCGGTACGTGACCGCCCGTTCCAGCGCTTGCACCACCGGAGCGCGACCGAAGGCGGCTTCCAGGGCAATGATTTCGGTGAGCGCACCGTCCAGCCGCGAGGTACCCGCCGCAGCTGCGTCGCGGAGGAACTGCTCGGCGACGGGACCCAGCGCGAGGAAGGCATGTTCCGCAGGGCTGCGCGGGCGCACCGCGCGCGAAGGACGCCGGGCTGCAGCCCCGTAATGCTCGTCCTGGATGGACACCGCACCCGGTGCCACCACCGCGTGTCTCGCGACCTCCTCGCCGCCGCAATGAATGACGACTTCGCCTTCCACGGCGCTCACTTCGACCTGCGCGCGCACCAGGCGTTTGGGCACCGAGTACCGCGCGGAGCCGAAGCGCACCGTCGACAGGCGATCGACCTTGCGCTGCTCGCCGGCACGCAGTGGTGGACGCAGTGAGGGCAGCGGCCGGAGCAACTCCTTCTCGGCGATGAGCCGCGTCGACGGCACGGCCTGGATCTCCGAGTGGATGCGCCCGTTCACCTCGACACACCACAGCAGCGCGTCGCGGTTGCCGGCTTCCGGCGACGCCCACCCTTCGGCGGGGACGACGAGATCGCGCTTCGCGTAGCCCACCAGGTTCTCGACCACGCCTTTCAACTCCGGGTCCGCGGCTTCACAGAAGTCGGGCCGAAACCCGTAGTGCGCGGCGAAGCGCACGTACTCCGGATGCGGCACCACCACGTTGGCCACCGTGCCTGCTTTGATGCACCCCATCCGGTCGGCGAGCACCACGGCGGGGACGCCGCCCAGCTCCTCGAAGCACTCGGCGAGCATGCGCAGCGTGGTCTCGCGGCGTTGGTCGGCGGCGAAGCGCACGAACCGGTACCGGCTCCAGGCCAGCACCGCGCAGAAGATTTGCAGTTTTCCCTCCTGGCCCCAATCGATGGCCAGATGCTCGCCGGGGCTCGGCACCCAGGGCCGATACACCCGGCGGCGCTGGCGCCATTGCGCCTTGATCACCGCCACGGCGCGCCGAAAGTTGCGCGCCGAGCCCGTGTACCCCGCTGTTCGAGCGCGCGGCAGCAGGCGTTTGGCGGTGATCCGTCCGTCGGTGGCCGCCACGCGCTGACGGATCAGGTCTCGCACCGCGTCGGTGTTGTGCGCCGGCCGCGGCGGTGTCCGATATGCGAGCTGACCGAGCTGCTGACGCTCGACGATCTGCTTGACCGTCTTGTCGGTGGTCCCACAGAGCTTGGCCGCAGCCCGGTAACTGCCCAGTTCCTGATACGCGGTGATGATGTCCAACTGTGCCCTCGTGCTCTTCAATGTGACGTGCGTCCTCCGAGGTCTGCCGGTGGTTGGTGATGCTTCCACCAAGCTTTCCTCGGGGACGTACCCCAGCGCTTAGATCAGTTGAGGAGGTGCGGAGTTCCGTTGGCCACAGCCGCGGACTTTACGTTGGCCACGCACAGGAGACGGAGAGATCGTTGCGCTGCTTGCGCCATCCCCGGCGACGCAAATGTCAACGGTCCCGAGCGTACGTATCGCCGTTCAGGTGAGGATCCGCCAATATCGCGAGAGCGCACGTTCTCCAAGGCGAGGAAGGGACGGCCACCTGACGCACACGAGCGTCTTGTCACCAGACAGCCGGATGGTGGTACCAGCTTGAGTCTCGGTTCGATTGTCGGGCGACGAACGGCTCGCAAAATGACACCTTTCCTGACACCTTCGTCCGCGGATGTCGGTGAACAAGGACGGACGATGTCGCGCCGCTAAAGGTTGAACTGAATACGATCACGCACCTCCGGGGACGATGGCGAACGTCAGTTCGCACACCTGAAAAACCTGGTGTCGACAGTTCGATCCTGTCCCTCGGCACCATTACTTTGAATACAAAATGGCCCGCCAATGGACCTCAGCGGGGGAGTTGCTTGCGCTCCGGTGGAAGGACGTCGATCTCGAGCGCGGGGTCTTGGCGGTCACCGGATCGCTCCAGGTGGATCGGCGGGTACCTCGTGACCTACCGACGCCCGTGGTTGATGCGGTTGCAGTCGCGCACGCGGCACTCTCGGTTGCCGTCGATCTGTTGACGGGCGAGGTCGTGCCGGACGTAGGGCCGTCGTTCGCCTAGTTACCAGTCGCGAATCGGCAGGCGCGAGGCCTCGGGGAGTACATCGACCCCATGCTTCTTGCCCATCTCGACCAGGTCAGCGGCAGTAAGCGGCGGGGTTGGTCCCGGTCCGATAGTGACGCGTAGTGACAGTGGGTTGTCGTCGAGTGGAAATGGGAGGTAGGGGATTCGCGCCCCGTCCTTGCCCGGTCTAACGGGCACGGCGGGCGGATCGGGTTCCGGGAACCTCACAAGCTCGTGCGGATACCGGATAAACCGCCATTCGTGTTCGTCCTCCCAACACTGGTCTTTCAGTAGCGGGGCGAGCCATCCAATGTCGTAGGCCAACTCTACGAACGTGTGCTGCCAGGGAGCGCCCGCCTGCAGTTGCTTCAATCTGTCCGCGATTGCGTAGTGAATGAAAACGCGCTGTTCCTCAGGTT
Source organism: Candidatus Dormiibacterota bacterium (assembly GCA_963848445.1). Classification (GTDB taxonomy): domain Bacteria; phylum Chloroflexota; class Dormibacteria; order Aeolococcales; family Aeolococcaceae; genus Palsa-851. The sequence continues at coordinate 469,203 of CAWKDT010000001.1, read as the reverse complement.
TGTAGAAGCAGCGCCGGAGTTGCCAACTCTGGTATCCCCGCGCCCAACGGTACATACCGTCGATGCCAATGCTGTAGGCGTCGCCTGCCCGCGTGTACCGCGTCCAGAGATTTAGGTTGTCGTGCCGCGCGCCGAATGAGCAGACGAAAATATCCGGGGTTACATCCGAGTGTGCATCCGCGACGAGACCTTGCAGTCGGTGAAGCTCGTCACGTATTTGCGGAGTGGTGTCCTCGTACATCGCCTCTTCGAGGACGGAGTTGATAACCGTAGCCGCGTAGCGGAACTCGGTGAGGTCATTGAGATACAGGTGGTGCGTGCCCCACAACTGACGCCCCGTGATGATGCCCGTGACTCCCGCGCCACTTGTGTACTGCCAAAGGGTCTTTGGTAGCAGGTCGTTGTATTCGAGACTCTCCAAGAGGACGTAATTGACGTGGTAGGGGGATCATCCTCGTCGCCGGTCACGCGCTGCACGAGCGGTCCGTCTTGCATCGCACCGGCACCCTCGCGACCACCGCATCGGCGCCCGCCCGGACCCGAGGCGTGCAGTATGCGCAGAACAGGGCCGACAAGAACGCGCCCTCGCGCCGCACCGATACTGGGACGGGCGCGCCGCCACACGAGGCACACCGAGGCCAGGCGGGTCCGGCGCCCGGGTAGAGGGACACGTGCAGTCCTTCCATCGGACAGATGTTCGCACCGACCGAGGCGCAGTCGCAAGAGTATCGCCCGATATATCGCTAATGCCCCACTTTGCCCCTTACAGGTGGCGCGTCAGGGCGGGCAATGGCGCGATATGGCGGTGAAATCGAATACGAACGCGTCGATCCGCACTCAGTTGTCGCCATGAGTGCTGGGTTTCGAACTCCCTCTCCCGGCACGACATGAGTTCCCATGCGGCATGTCGGTTGCCGCTGGGGCCTCATTCCCAGCCCGCAGGTTATATCGCCTCCACCGCGCATCTCGACGTGGGACTGGACGGAGGCGACGGAGTCCGTTCGCACTCTCGCCAGGCTCGAGCCACTCGTTCTGGCACCCGGCCGCAGGCTGCCGATTACCACGCCGGCGGCGCAGCTGCATGCGTTCGCCGATAGATCTGTCTCGTGTCCTCATGCTCCAGCCACAACGTCCTGATGACGAACGGCCCTGCGACGAGGGGTCAGGTCGGGACGTTTTCCTCTAGACGGTGGCGCCCCGAGCCTCCAACCTCCACACAAGGCCAACCCCATCCCCGAAAGAGCATCGGCACGAGGCTGTCATGACCTACGTCGTCGCCAAGGCAGAGTGGCACATCGACGTGAGCGGTCGGCGCTACGTCAGTGGCTTCGACCGCCACTCCGTGGTGGGCGTGGGCAACTCGGTGGACTTGGCGGTCAGCGACGCCGGCCACTGGTGGCCGAAGAGCGGCTTTCAGGTGTGGGAAGAAGAGAGTGGTTGTGGCGTCCGGCTCAGCCTCGCGTTCGATGACCGCGGGCGACCACGTTGGCTCCGACTGACTGAGGCGGATCCCAAAACGCAGCATGCAGCACAGCCGCGCTGAGCGCCATGACCATGCTTCCCAAGGCGCCGCGGCTGACCTGCATCCGCTGTGATCGAAGGCGGTTCATTCCCCTGACCTTCCTTGGGACGGCGCAGGTCGAGGACTCCGATGGATCGGTTGGCCGGCCAACCGCAAAGTGCGCCACCTGCGGTCTCCGGTATGTCGGGACCAAACCATGGTTCGACGCCGAGTCGGAGAACACCGCATTCTCGCGACGTGAGGAACCCGACTCGGAACGTCCCTCACCTCGGCATGACGCGTAGCTCGGGGAACCAGGAGGTCGTTCGAGCTGATGGGTACCTTCTTCGTCCCGGGTGTGTCGAGCGAGCAGGCTGAACTGGTCTATGCGCGGCTTGCCATTGGCTGCGGATGTGAGGTCCCGCTGCACGGAGACCGGATCTATCAGATCCGCTGGATGCACGACAGTGACCTTTGGGTGGCGACTGTCGGCCAGACGCTTCGCGGACACAGGGTGCGCATCAAGAGGCGCGGCGGAGACTACATCGAGATCGCGGATCCGCTCCACGACCCAGCAACGGTGCGCGCCATCTTCCCCGGACCTTCGTATATGGTGGTCACGGACGCGCGCCGGCTGGGTCCGTTCGTCTCGTACTGGAACAACCCCTTTTTGGCCGGTGAGCCGACGATCATCGTGAAGTTCACCACCGGCTAAGCCTATCGGCAACCCGCTCGGCCTTCATTTGCTGAGTAGCAGGTGCCGCGAAAGGCTTGGCAACCTTCCCGCCAACGGTGTGAGCTATGACCATATTCCGGATCCGCGTCGGCTGACCTGTGCCCGCTGCGGTGGCGACCAACTTCATTTCCGCTGACGTTTCCGAGCGATGCGGATGTATTCGTGCGTCCGAATGCAAAGTGCGTGACCCGCGGCCTCCGGTATGTCGATGCCGAAGCTCTCGACGCTGAGTCGGAATAGGCCGCCAGGTCCAGCGCCCACGGGCGCATCAGCTCCCGCTTGACCGGCTTGAACGAGATCCTGGCTGATACACGACGGGGGCCAACACATGCAGCCGCCTCCCTCGATGAGCGCGGGGCGAGGGGAGCGAGCCTCTTGGCGCCGAAGGTCACAGGAATCTCGCGACTTTCGACCCTGTTATCGACCATCGCTTGCGCTGAAGCTACCTGGAGGCGGATCGCGCGTCGTTGAAGACGAGAACCACGCGGTGGCAACCGACGGTGATCGTTCGGAGCGGAACATGGGGACGTCACAGTGCTCGCCACGCAAGCACCGAATCTCATGCTGATCGTCGTCTTGCCATTCAGCATGCTCCTGCTTGTCTGCGTCGTCGTATTCGCACTGTATGTTGCGCTTGGGCGGTTCGGCACGCCGCACCATCGGTAGCCTCAGAGTGAACGATCGGACGCGATCCCATGTCCGGCATATCAGTCGGGCGGAGTCGCTCGAACTCCTCCAGCACCGCGCCCACGTGGGCCGGCTCGGCTTCATTTCGGAAGGGCATCCCATGATCCTGCCCGTGAATTACGCAGCCAACAGCGACGCGATCTTCTTCTGCACACGACCGGGCACGAAGCTGAGTGCAGTCGGCGCGGGGGCCGAGGTGGTCTTTGAGGTCGGCGAGAACAGCCCTGAATACCGAACGGGTTGGAGCGTGATCGTTCGCGGGATCGCGCGGGAGATCACCGACCCCTGGAAGCTTGATGGACTGCGATGGGGATCGCTGCGCTCTTGGGCGGTGCCATCATTTGAACACTGGGTGGAGATCTCAATCGCAGAGATCAGTTAGTGTGCCCCGGGTTTCGTGGAGTTGGATTACTGGAATGGCATGCTGCCGTCGCACGAGGAGGACGGCATGGGACGACGGGGCTACCCAGCGGAGTTTCGGAGGCGTGTGCTTGAGCTGATCGGGTCGGGTCGGCGCGTGGGTGACGTTGCCCGCGACCTCGGCATCAGCGATCAGACGGTGTACAGCTGGCGACACCAAGAGCGCATCGACCAAGGGCTCGAGGTCGGACTGACCTCGGGAGAGCGCGCCGAGCTCATCGCAGCGCGTCGGCGGATCCGTGAGCTCGAGACCGAGCTCGCCATCCACCGCAAGGCAGCGGAGTTGCTGAAGGCGAACACAAGCCCAAAAGGAGATTCGCGGCCGTCGAGGTGATCGCTCGGCAGGGACTGCCGGTGCAAGTCGCGTGTCGCGTCCTCGCGGTTTCCGAGGCCGGGTACTACGCCCGGCGCTCCCGGTCGCCATCGGCGCGCTCTATCCGTCACGCCTGGATCACCGACGTGATCCGCCAGGTTCACGCCGCGTCGCGGGAGACGTACGGGATTCGTCGGGTCCACGCTGAACTCACCCTGGGACGCGGGATCGCCATCGGCCATCAAGCGGTCGAGCTCCTGATGCGTCGTGCTGGGGTGCAAGGCATATCCGGCCGGCCTCGCTTCCGGCGCGTCCCGGGCGTGATCACCGCTGCAGACCGGGTCGAGCGCCAGTTTCACCGCGATCAGCGCGATGAACTCTGGGTCACGGACATCACCGAGCATCGCACCCGAGAGGGCAAGGTCTACTGCGCCGTCGTACTCGACGCATGGTCGCGTCGAGTGGTCGGATGGTCAATCAACTCCACGCCGAGCACTGCGCTCGTCACCAACGCCCTCGGTATGGCCATCGAGCAACGCCGGCCGAAAGGCGACACCATCATCCACAGCGACCAAGGGCCGCAGTTCACGTCCTGGGCATTCACCCGACGCGCCATCAACTCGGGTCTCCTGCCGTCGATGGGTTCCGTTGGCGATTGCTTCGACAACGCCATGATGGAGTCATTCTGGAGTCGGATGCAGGTCGAACTGCTCGACCGCAAACGCTGGTCGACGCGCGTGGAGCTTGCCAGCGCCATCTTCGAATACCTGGAGATATTCCACAATCGCCAGCGACGCCACTCATCGTTGAGTATGCTGACACCGGTCGAATTCGAGGTCCGCAATCAACCAACACCGGCAGCGTGAGTCCAAGAATCCGACTCCACCAAAGTCAGGACAGCCCCGAGTCTCCAGCTTTCCCGGGGCGGTTCAACAACTCATTCCAGGCCGGGCAGCTTGCGCTGCAGTGGAACCTCATCAACCAGACGTGGCCGACAATCGGCGGCATGGTGCTCCAGACAATGCTTCAGGGCGGTCTGCAATGGACCGACAGCTCGGGGAGTGCCCTGACTCTGCAGCCCGGCATCGACATCAGCAACACGCACCTCGATTGGTTCCACCTGCAGGTCGGTGTCCAGTTCAGCTTCAGCGAGGGTAGTGACGGCGCCTTGCGCGTGCAAACTCAGCTCCCCGTGTCCACGGTGATGACCGGCATCTTCCGTTTCTAGCCGCTGGCGCGCCATTGGACAACAGGCGCTCCGCGTGACCCCAACATCGCGTCGTCACCGTCGACGTGTCATGCGCGGTGCCTTACCGATGAGCGCCGCTTCGAGGACTGGGTGGTCGTGTTCGGCGCGCCTTGTTGGGCCGCGAGGGTCTCAGGTCTGGTAAACCTGATCTGTGCGACATGGTGTCGTGGGCCGGCTGCGGGTTCTCTTGTGGGACCGCGTCGTGAACATGGACGCGGAGTGGGGCAGCCGCTGGGCCTCACCGTCTGACTACGGTGCGAGTGTGTCGGGTCCCTAAGACTCGGAACTTGACCGCATCGCCCCAAACGCGTCATAGTAGAAGTCAGGAAGGGCCGTCGGGTTCATGGGGGTCGCATGCAGAGCATTTCGCTCGCAGAGAAACGTGTCGTCACTCACGACTCCGACCCGCGCGTGGGCCGCGGAGAGACTGGCTCAGAGGGAGATGGTGAAACCAGGTCACGCGTGATCGTGGTCGGTTTGATCGCGCTGCTGGCAGTCGTCGCGGCCGCAGCTGCCATCGCGCAAGCGATCCGTGGGGCTCAGGCGCTGGACTCTACTGACGCTCTTGTCTTCCAGGCAGCGGGAAGAATCATCGCGGCACACGGCTGCGTGTACTGCATTGGCGCCGAGCGTGCCGCACAACTTGCGCTCCTCGGGGGCCACTTGCAGGCGAACGGAGTCGAGGCCTTCAACAACCCGCCACTGATGGCGTGGCTTGTTCAGCCTTTTGCTGGTCTGAGCCTCTCTGTGTACACATTGCTCAGCGTTGTGATCGAAGCGGCCGCGCTCCTTGTGGGAATCTGCATGGCGCAACGATTGCTCGCCGGGTCCGTCAACCTGCGCCTGCGCCTCGTGGTTGTCGCCATAGCACTGGTCGCGCCATTACCGGGGCTCGAGACGCTGCTTTTCGCACAATGGGTTGGGCTGATGCTGGTCGCACTCCTTGGTGCGTATCTCCTCATGCGGGCCAACCACGGATTCGCAGCGGGACTCGCGCTGTCCGTCCTCCTGGCCAAGCCACAGGACATCTGGCTCGTCCCAATCGTGTTGATCGTTGCTCGCATGTGGCCGACGCTGCTTGGGCTTGCCGCGGGGGCCGGCGTATGGTTGCTGACGTCCCTCGTGGTAGTGAGCGGTGGAACACTCGCACACCTCATGGGCACGCTCAGCCAGAACCAGTCGCAAACTCCGTTTACTGACGGGCTCCCCGGCATTGCAACAGCCATCGAGGGCCCGGGGTGGGGGTTCGTCGTTGCGGCCGCCGGCATCGCGTTCGCACTCGCGATGCTTCTGCTGCGTGGGCACTTGCGTCGAGACCCACTGCTGGTGATCGACATCGCCATTGCGCTTTCGCTCTTGTTCTCACCCCATGTCTTCGGCGCCGATCTCCTTCTCATGGGCGCGGTGCTGATCGACCTGGGACGACGCAACCTGGCTGTCGCTGTCGTCGGGGCTTTGGTACTCAACGTGGCTTACGTGTTTGAGACCCCCCTCCTGCACTCCGGCGGACACCTAGAGGCGATCGCACTTTTGTGCGTCACCGTGATCGTCGTTGCCATCGCCTCGAGGCGGCCGGAGGCTGCTTCGCTCGAGATGGAGGTTCGAGGAACCCGTTCCCCCGACACACTCGCCGCGCGGACGTGTCGTTCAGTCACCGCCGCACCACTCACATCCTAGCAATCACAGTCGCGTCAGTAGGCGGATCGCCCGCGCCGTACCTCACGTCATGGGCCTGTACTTCGACGACCTTCTGCGACCTTTTGACGTGGCCCAAGGTCAGTGGTACCTCCTCCACGCAATCAGCAGTCGGCCTCCGGAGGCACCATCTGATGGTCGAGGACACGATGTCGACCATCGCCTCGATCGCCGAGGTGGTGCAGGCCGCACACGATTGGGGTGTGCGCCGCGTGACACTTGCCGGCGCCCCGGTGATCTACCTCGGAGCCGGCCCGACACCACGGACTGAAGAACTCCCGCTCCCCATGACCGCGCGGCTCTCAACTTCGGCGGGGGCGCTTTCTGTCGATTCATGCTTCGGATGCCAGCGACCAGTGTTACGTCAAGGACGCGGCACGCGGCGTCGCGCTGTTCCAGACAGCAGATCGTCTAGAGCACCGGGTCTACAACACCTCGAGCGGCTGCGCGACGACCAACCAGCAAGTCGCTGATGCAGTCTCGATGGCAATACCCGGATTCCATGTCGACCTCCCCGTCCGAGAGGAACAACGTAGTGCGAATGCGTGGTCCCTCGATATCGCGAGGGCGTCCGCTCACGTTGGATTCAACCCCGAATTCGACATCGTCCCGGGTGTTGCCGATTATGTCGATTGGCTCCGCGCCGGCCATGAACGTTGAGGCGGTGCCGTTGACCCTCGCCACCCGAGTCGATCGCCATGGTCCGTCGTACCGAGTTGGCCCGCTTTCCACCCCTGAGATGACCCCTTATCCTCTGGCGCTGCGGTCACCGCCAGAGGTTGGGAGATCGTCGTCGAGTGCTTGCTGGTTGTGGTCCTTGTCGAACGAGATGAGGTAGATCGAGGCAATCCCTGTTACCGCGAGTAGTCCGAAGACAGCGAGCGCCACGCTGCCGAACAATCCCATATCGGTTGAAACCCCCGGCATGAACAGCACCATCAGGGCGGTGACGAGGCCCAGTCCTGGGGGCAGAAGCCACACCCATACGGTTCGCCCCTGACGGTCAATCCCGAGCACGCCCTCGAGACGCCGTATCCAGGCTCCGACCCGCGTTCTCTCTGAGGACATCCCTACAGCGTCCTTCGATCGGTTGGTCGCATCGCGCACGGGCTGTCCCACTGAGGCTGACGGGTCCGTAATCTGCATCGGTGTCGTGAGCATCTGAGATGCGCCTGCGCCCCGCCAGAGGCATTCGTCCCAAAGTGGGCCGAGCGTGGCCGGAGTGACGGCGCCTGAGCCCGCCGTTTTCCCAGCAACAGACGGGTCGCCGCGACTCCGTCGAGCCGCGGCATATGAATGTCCATCGCCTGCACAGTCAATGTCGCAGTGACTGCTTGTGCGACGGGTGTTACAAGCAGTGTGACTCAAGTCACGGTGGCGTACCTCGTAGTGTCTCTCGTGGGAAACGGCTGCGTGACGAGGGCTTCGCGACTTGCTGGCTACGAAACGCGCTCGCATAGCGTGCAAACGTGTTCAGACTCAGTACGGTGCGGCGTGGCACCACTCAAGGGACTGGCACCGGCATCAAAATCGCGGCAGAGCCGTGTTGACGCAGGAGAATGCGGAGCGGCTGGCGGAGCCGGATCCCGCTCGCCTGCGGGCAGCTGATCTGGAACTGATCGCCGAGGCGATTCCACACATCGTCTGGATGACGGCGCCGGAGGGCTCGACGGAGTATTTCAACCGGCGCGGTACCGACTACACGGGTCTGCCGCCCAGCGCCAACTACGGCTGGGAGTGGCTGAACCTGATCCACCCCGATGACGCCGAGCGTGCGAGTGAAGGCTGGAAGCATGCGATCCGGACCCACACCTCGTTCCGCATGGAGTATCGGATCCGACGCCACGACGGCATGTTCCGTTGGCACGCGTTCCGCGGCGAACCCGTGTACGACCGGGATGGACACGTGTTCAAGTGGATCGGGACTGCCACCGACATCGAGGACGCGAGGCAGGTGCGGACCTCGCTGGAGAGCTCAGAGCGGACGGCAGCCGAGCTTGCGACGTTGCTCGACACGCTCCAGAATACGGCGCCGATCGGCTTCGGCTTCGTCGACCGCGACCTGCGCCTGATTCGCGTCAACACCGCGCTCGCCGAGGTCAACGGCATGCTGGCTGAGTGGCACGTCGGCCGGCTGGTGCGCGAGGTGATCCCCGAGATTTGGCCGAAGATCGCCGGGGTGTATGAGCACGTGCTCAGCGAGGGCGAACCGGTCGTCAACCGGGAGGTCAGCGGGCCGAGTGCCGGCGATGCCGGCCGCGTCCATCATTGGCTGACGAGCTATTACCCGGTCCGGCTCGGCGGCGAGATCATCGGAATCGGCATCGTCGTCGTGGACATCACCGAGCGCAAGGAGGCCGAGGAGGCGCGCGCCCGGCTCACCCACGCAGCCGTGGCGGCGATGGCCGCGACGGTGGAAGCCAAGGATCCATACACGGCGGGTCACGAATCTCGCGTCGCCGACATCTCCGCAGCCATCGCCCGCGACCTCGGACTTCGCGAGTTCGATATCGAGGGCATCACACTCGCCGCACAGATCCATGATCTCGGCAAGATCGGCGTCCCGGCTGAGATCCTTGCCCGGCCCGGTCAGTTGCGCGCCGCGGAGTTCGAACTCGTCCGTCAGCACTCGCGCATCGGGTTCGACATCGTCAACGGCATCGATTTCCCCTGGCCCGTCGCCGAGATGATCCTGCGCCACCACGAGCGCTGCGACGGCAGTGGCTATCCCGACGGTCTTCGAGGGCACGAGATCATCCTCGGAGCGCGCATCATCGCCGTTGCCGACACGGTTGAGGCCATGGCCTCGCACCGTCCGTATCGCGCAGCCCTCGGGCTTGACGCAGCGCTCGCTCACATCCAAGACGCGCGCGGCAGGCTGTTCGACGCGGACGTCGTCGACGCCTGTCTCGATCTGTTCCGAACCGGGCGGCTCACCCTCAGATAGCGGCTCAGGGCTCCATGGCTGGAGCGAGATGGCGTGCGTCCCGTCGGTGGCTGCGATCGCTTGAGGCGACGTGCATTGCCGCCCTACGAGCCGGCCAGTCGCCCCACCGCGAGGTTGGCGAGGCGAGCCTCATCGAGGACAATCACCGATCCGGTCAATGTCTCGACGATGCCGCGCCGTCGGAGTGTGTTCAGTTCGCGACTTACGACCTCACGGACGGTGCCGACTGCGTCTGCCAACCGCTGGTGAGTGATATGTGCGACGGCACGCCCGTCCGGCTCGCGGAGCGCGATTTCGCGGAGGTGGCGAGCGACGCGCACCGTCATGGGTTGCCCACCTGTATCAGCGATCGAGTTCAGCGTCTCGACGCTCCACGTTGCCACGTGTTCCGCGACCCCCCATGGCAGTTCGGGGTCGTGCGTTGCAGCGACCCGAAGCTGCTCGAGGGTCAGCAGCTTCAAGCTGGTGTCCGTGATCGCCTCGGCGTTCCACTGATTGGTGCGGGCCAGGTGGGCTGCGAGACCGATCAGGTCACCCCGCCGGGCATACCGGATCGTCAACTGCCGCCCCGCCGGCGTCAGGAGGAACACTCGCATGAGGCCGGCTCCGACCAGCGCGATTTTCGGGGTCTGACCGGCACGAAAGACGCGGGCACCGGCCCTGACATGCACTTCGTCGTCGGAGACGGCGCTGAGGTGGTGATCCCACATGCCGTCAGCCGCTCAAGGGTCCCTCTGTGCGGCCGGGCACGGTGTTTTACTTCCGAGCGTTCCATTGGGAACAGTGGGTACGCCGCCGGCAACCAGGGTGCAGCTGTCTGTGACCATCGTTACCCTGAGCGTGTCAGGCCCGGACCGCGAGTGTCACCATCCACCAGGGTGGAACTCCATCACCCAGTCGGGGGATTTCGTTTGGTTTCCCGGGTCGGCGGCTCGCCGGGCGAGGTACGGATTTGCGGATCCGACCCGTTCCTGACGGGGCCGGATGGCCGGTGCTAGGATCACCAGGCCGTCAGAACCCATTGGAAGGGGTTCGTTGCAGACTGATCCGACCTTCCGTGAGCAGCTCAACTCGCTGCACTCGATTTCGGTCGAGATCGCGTCCCTGCGGGAGCTGCCTGAGATCTATGAACGGGCTCTCGCATACTGTCTGGAGCTGACGAGATCCGAGCTCGGATTCATCGATCTCCTCAGCCAGAGCGGCGAGTACATGGACATCGTCGCGGTCAAAGGCTTCGTCCCTTCCGATCCGACCTTTCACGACCGCTACCACGTGATGCCCGTGCGCCGCAGCGTCTTCGGCATGACCATCATCGATCAGCGCCCGTATATCTCCAATGACGTTGCCTCGGACCGGAATCACGTCGGGACGCCACCTGGTCACCCCGAGGTCCGAACCTTCCTGGGAGTGCCGCTCAGGGTTGGCACCACGGTCATCGGCATGATCGGTGCCGGGAATCGCCCGGGTGGTTATGGCAACGATGAGGAGCGCCTGCTTGCCACCTTCGCCAACCAGGTAGCAGTTGCGATCGACAACGCCCGCTTGTACGAGCGGCAGCGCGCGATGATCGCAGGGCTCGAGGACCTCCAACAGCGCCTCGGGCACGCGGAACGCGAGAGCCTGCTCGCACAGGACCGCGCGCGCATCGCGTCCGGGCTTCACGACAGCGTCGGACAGAGCCTGTTCAGCCTTGGGCTCAGCGTCAATGCGCTGCTCGAGCGGGATCTCGACGCGGAGAACGCCCGCCGCGTGCTGGACATCCGGCGGATGGCAGCCTGCGCACTTGACGAGCTGCGCAGCGCCATCTTCGCGCTCGCCGCACCACCTGACGGCGAGCCGGATCTGACGGGCACGATCCAATCGTTGCTCCGCAGTGTCGGGCGTGAACACGGTCTCGACGTCGACCTCATGGTTCAGGGGATCCCCCATTCGACGGTCGCGACCTTGCAGGACGATCTGGTGACCGTGGTGAGAGAAGCACTCACCAATATCGCTCGCCACGCCCAGGCGCGGAGCGTGTTCATCAACGTGCGGTACGAATCGGATGACGTGGAGATCGTCGTGCAGGACGACGGCGTTGGCATGCCCGCGTCCGGACACGATGACGGGTCTGGGCGCCAGAGCACATTTCGGTCTCTTCGACATGCGCCGCAGGATCGACGGACTCGGAGGAACGCTCACGATCGAGAACGGCGAGGATTGCGGCGTCATGGTCAGGATCTCGGTGCCCGTGCGGAAGCAGACGTCATGATCCGTGTCGCGATTGTCGACGACCATGAGGTCGTGCGTGAGGGAATTCGGGCGATGCTGGGCGATGATCCCGACTTCCAGATTGTCGGCGAGCGAGATTCCGCAGAAGACGTCGCCGACTTCGTTTCCGAAACCCGGCCCGACATCGTGCTCCTCGATGCCCGTCTTCCGGGTCTCTCGGGGCCGGAGGCCTGCCGCATTCTCGGCATCGCCCACCCCGACGTCAAGGTGATCATCCTCACCGTCTACTCCGACGACGCGCTCGTTGACGAGAGCATCCGCGCCGGTGCACGCGGGTACGTCATCAAGGACGTCGAACGGTTCGATCTGAAGCAGTCCATCCGCGCCGTCGATCGTGGTGAGGCGTTCGTTTCGCCGGTGATTGCCCAGCGCCTCATGGATCGGGTTCGCGAAGACGCAAACCCGGGCACCGGGGCCGCCGATCGCCCAGTGCTGAATGAACGACAGACTCAGATCCTCCGGCTGATCAGCGAGGGCTACTCCAACAAGGAGATCGCAAGCCGTGTCCACCTCAGCGAGAACACCGTGAAGACCCACGTGCAAGACATCTTCGCGAAACTCGACGTCCGCAACCGTGTGGAGGCTGCCATCACCGCGGCGCGCCAGGGACTGATTTGACCCGCATCCCCTGATCCTCGCGCGGCGTCAGTGTCATCGCGAGGGGTGGCAGGAAGACACCGCGTGACGCCGATCACGCTCTCTGATAGCGCGGTCACCGACACAGCCGTCATGCCTGATTAACGTGTTCTGAACGCGTCAGAACGCCGGGGGCAAGCGCACGACTGTAGGTAGATCCCCTGGTTGGTCACTCAGTGGGCGTACCAGGACGCATTGGCACCCATGAGTGCCGATCGCACGAGCGTGAGCGGCAATCGCATTCTCAACGCCCTGCCGGCGTCCGAGAGATTGCGGGTGTCCTCGCTCACCAAGGCTGTGACCTTCCCAGCCGAAACGGTGCTCTTCGAACCCGGCGGCGCCGTTGACGCGGTGTACTTCCCAACCGACGGTGTAATCTCGTTGGTCACGCGGCTGCGCGACGGCGTCTATGTCGAGGTCGCCACTGTCGGCAACGAGGGAATCGTCGGTGTTCCCCTGGTCCCTCCCGCAGGGTCTTCGGTGCGTGCGATCTCGCGCGTGGCCGGTTGCGCCCACCGGGTGGACGCGGGGGTATTCCTCGAGTGGTGCCGGCGGAGCCGCGACTTCCAGACCCTCGTCGACCGCTACACGCAGGCCCTGTTCTGTCAGATCTCCCAGACGGCCGCGTGCAATCGATTCCATGTCAGCGAAGAGCGCCTGAGTCGCTGGTTGCTGATGCACCACGACCGCATCCACTCCGACCAACTCATGATCACCCAGGCATCGCTTGGGGAGGTGCTGGGAACGCGGCGTTCGACGATTTCCGTTTCAGCCGCTTGCCTGCAGCGCGCGGGGCTGATTCGCTATGCGCGAGGGCGCGTCACGATCATCGATCGACAGGGGCTCGAAGCCCTTTCCTGTGAGTGCTACGCAGTGATCAAGACCGAATTCGACCGCAGCCTCCGCCGAGACTGATGATCGCAGATGGGGGTGACGCCGCTCCTGTGACCACGCGCACTGACAGCAGTCCCAGACGTCTGTATTGTCGAGAGCGGAGCCGGGTAAGGCCAGATGCACCCCCCCTGAATCCGCGTCGACGACCGCCATCTGGCCGCCCGCGAGCTTTGCCTGGCTCCCCTCCATTCGAGACGACGGGAAAGCATGTGACCGAAAGACTGTATCCACCAACGGCGCGTGAGCGAGCTGCTTTTGACGCCGCGACCCGGGCAGCACCGAAGGAATTCGTCAGTCTGTGCCGCACAGTCGAGAAGGACCCGCACGAGCTCCTTGACAGCTTCGATGCCGCGCCCTGGCGCTGGCTGTTCTACTTCTCGCCGTCAGATCTCATTTCGGACGCCATGCGGGATGCGTCATTCCCGCCACCGATGAGGGAACGTCTCGACGCGGCTCGCAAATACGTCGAGACCCCGTGGTGGCGACGGATTCTCAGATGGTCGGCGCCTCCCCCGCCCAGCACCATTGTCGGGTAGCAAATCCGCCCGCGAGTGTTCAGGACGCGGGCACGAGTTCAACCCGGGCACCGGCGCATATCTGGGGGGCTGGGGATCGAAGGGCGGCGCGCACGGCCAGTTCCTGAGCCCGCAAGGGCATCGTCGTCGATGCCGCGGGCAACATCTGCGTCAACGATTACGGCAACGACCGCATCGAGGTATCCGCACCGGCGTCCTGACCACCGCACGCTCGGCTGAGAACGGAGGTCTCCTCCTCCAGGTGTGGGTTCGCGGCTATCATGTGCGCATTCCCGAAGCCAACGATGGTTTGCCCGGAGGTATCGGCGATGGCTGTGAGCAAGGGCGCTAAGAAATCGCTGCTCACCTCTGACGAGAAGGCCGCGATGCGAGAACTGGTTCGCGAACGCAAGGCGGCGTTGAGCAAGGCGGATGCAGAGAAGGACTGTTTGGCGAAGATCGCCGAAATGCCGCCGTCGGATCGCGCCATCGCGAAGAAGATTCACGCGTTGATCAAGGCTGAGGCGCCCATGCTCGAGGCCAAAACGTGGTACGGAATGCCTGCCTACCACAGGAACGGCGACATCATCTGTTTCTTCCAGAGCGCGGACAAGTTCAAGGCACGATATGCCACCTTCGGATTCACCGACAAGGCGCGGCTTGACAATGGCAATGTTTGGCCCGCGTATTTCGCCGTGGCGAAACTGACACCTGCAGACGAAACCAAGATCGCCGCGTTGGTGAAGAAGGCCGTCAGTTAGCCGGCCGGTGCAGCGCATGTTTGTCCAGTCCTTCTATGGCGAGGGCGGCTGGGCGCAGAACCTTCGGGTCGCCGGTGAGGCGACCCTTACCGAGCATGACCGTGTCATGCCGGTGAAGGCGGTCGAACTCCCGCCCAAACGTCATCCGCTCTTCGAGCTCAGGCGGGTTCCCCCGGCGCCGAGTGGCTGAGCATCGCGCCGTCCACCTCCGTTGGTGAACCGGGTTTCGTAGAGAGCCTCGACCGTCTGTGTCGAAATGGGGTCCGCTCGTTCGTCGTTGAGGTATCGGAACAACCTCTACCAAGGAGCGCCGGAGATGCCCAAGTACCTCTTCCTGCAGTACATCGACGAGTCAACAGCACCGAGACCCGGGACGCCCGAGCTCGCGGCCGTGATCGACGCCTTCGCCACCCACCTCGAGGAGCTCAAGGAGGCGGGAGCCTTCCTCGACGGCGATCCATGCCAGCCGTCGGCCGCAGGGTTCACCACGCAGGTTCGTGACGGGAAGGCGACGACGACGGACGGTCCGATGAGCCCGGCGATGCCATGGCTCAACGGCTACTTCGTGTTGGACTGCAAGGACAGCGCCGCCGCCGCCGCATGGGCCGCGAAGAATCCCGCGGCGTATGCGGGCAGCGTCGAGGTGCACCCGATTCTCACGCTGTAGCCCGCCGCGGCGTTCCGAGGCTGCGCACCCACTCGCGTCAGGCGTTTGAAAAGAGGGGAATGTTGGCACCGCTCGCGACGGTGAGCGGACTGTCCAGCAGGGCGACGATCATCGTCGCAACCTCATCGGGGCCCAAGCCAGGGCGGAGCGAGGGATTGGCCAGACGCAGCATGTCGGTGTCCACCGCACCGGGACTCACCGAAATCGCCGTGATGCCGAATGGCTTGCCCTCGACGGCGATCGCTTCCGTGAGCCCGATGACACCGAACTTCGTCGTGTTGTACGCGGCGAGGCCGGGGAACTTCTCGGTGGCGTACACGCCGGAAAGCGATGCGATGTTGACGATGCGGCCGACCCCGGCGTTGCGCATCATCGTGAAGGCTGCGCGACAGCAGTTGAACACCCCGGTGAGATTGACTCGCATCGTGATCTCCCAGGAGGCAAGGCTGATCTCGTCGAACGCCTCGCGCTCCAGCGTGGCGGCGGCGCACACGAGCGCCACGGGCGGCCCGATGCCGGATGCGATGCGAAACAGTTCCTCGACATCGCTCGCATTGCCGACGTCCGTTCGCACCGCGGTCGCATCACCGCCGGCGCCACGAATCGCCGCAACGGCGTCCGCGAGAGCAGCGTCTCCTCGCGCGGCGACGACGACGTGCGCACCTTCACGCGCGATGGCGATCGCGGTCGCGCGGCCAATACCGCGGCTTGCTCCGGTGACGACAGCCACTCGTCCCGCGAGCCAGTGTCTCCGTTCAGCCATCTGCGTCGCGCATCTCGGGACGCAGCATCCCACGGTACAGACGCTCATGGCCGTCGAGGACCGCTTCGAAATCGAGGTGAGCGGCCGCGTGTCTTCGACATTCCCCGCGGTCGAGGTCGGTGACACGATCGAGTGCCGCGGCGGCAGCGCCGATATCGCCGGGAGCGATCAGGAATCCGGTCACTCCGTCGAGGACGATCTCCTTGAGTTCACCCCGCGCGAACGCCACCACCGGGGTGCCGCATGCCTGCGCTTCAGCGGCGACCAGGCCGAAGGGCTCGTCCCAGCCGGCGGGGCACAGCACCGCCGCCGCACCGGCGATGGCCCGCCAGAGTGCGGCCCTCGGCATCGCCGGATGGACGCGCACACCATCCTGGTCGCCGGCCGCGTACGCCGCCCGCTCAGCGTAGCCGCCGTCGTATGCGTCGCCGTACAGGTCAAGATGCATCCCCGCCAGCTTGGCGATCGCGATCGCATCGACGGCGCCCTTCTCGGGGCTGAAACGGCCGGCGAAAACGGCGCCGGCGCCGGGTGCCGCCGACCAGGGGATGCGCTCGGTGACGACCCCGCTGCGAAGGATCGCGTCCACCTCAACGAATTGCCGCCATGACTCAGCGTGCGCGGCCGAGACGGCGGCGATGACCGGCGGACGGCGCGCCTGCGACGCCTCGCGAAGCGCATCGACGACCGAGGCCTCGGGCGGGAGATGCAGGGTGTGGACGACCGGCGCGGCGAGTGCGGCCGCGCACCCGATCGCGGGCCCGTCGAATGCGTGGTTGTGCACCACGTCGTAGGAGTGCTCGCCAACCGCCTCGAAGAGTCGTTCATACGCTGCCACGAAGCGTGCCGAGTCGGCCGGCGGCGATGCGCCCGCTCGGTAGAGGAATCCACGTAAGGTGGCGGCGTCGACCCCGACATCGACAACATGCACGCCGTCGATCGCCGAAGTCGAGGCGGCGTAGACGTCCACATCGTGGCCACGCATGGCGAGGCCGGTGGCGAGATCTGCGAGCAAGGCCTGCGCACCGCCGCACTGGGGCTCGCGAATCGGCGACACCAGCGATGCGATCAGCGCAAGCCTCAACGCCGGAGCACCTTGTACGCGAGGTCGCGGGGCGGATTGACCCCAAGCAGGTCATACGGAACGCGCGCCTCGCCGCGGGCACGAACTTCCCCGGCGGCATGCGGATAGACGATCTCGGTCAGCTCGATCGCCTCCTCGACATCGCGGAACTCCATCCACATGTCGCCCGGAAAGCTCAGGTGAGCGTATCCATGAGCGGTGAGCCAATCGAGGTAGTTGGGCCACACGACCACCAGGAGACCGCCGGGCGCGCAGACCCTCTCCATCTCGGCGAGTCCCCGGTCGCCGCCATGGGCGGCATCGCGGCCGAGTGCCGAGCAGGTCACCACGAGGTCAGCCGACGCATCAGGCACCGGCAGCGCATCGAAGAAGCCGTCGACGATGTCCACCCTGCCCGATGCCTCCTCGGACAGGACGGTCCGAAGACGCTCGCGCATCGGCAGCGCGGGTTCCACCGCCACGAGGTGCGCGCACCGCGTCAGAAGATGAGTTGTGAGGCGCCCGGTGCCGGCTCCGATCTCCACCGCTCGATCGACGCTGGGGAGCCAGTGAAGGACCGCGGGGTGGATTCGCTCGGCAGCGACCAGCCGCTCGTACAGGTCGGGCTCGAGCCGGTAGAGCAACTCGAACGAGAGGGATCGGTCGAAGGGCATGCCCGTGGCTCCGCTGGGAAGGAATCTCGCCCGCTCGGCTGCCGAGAACACGCCGAGGTCGTCGACGCTATAGCGCCGGGTCAACTCGGTCGCGCGCCGCACACGTTCCATGGGCTCAATCGCCGCGGGTGCACTCAGCCCAGTTCTTCTCCGTCTCCCACACGCGCACGGAGTGCAGGGTGCCCCGCGCGATCTGCGGCTGGAGCCGCTCGAAGAAGGCCACCGCGAGGTTCTCCGCAGTGGGGATCCGGCCCTCGAGCCATGCGACATCGGTGTTCAAGTTGTGGTGATCGACGTGCTGGACGATCTCGGCCTTGATGACATCGGCGAGCTGTTTAAGGTCGACGACGTAGCCGGAGGGGTCGTCGATGTCGCCGGCAACGGTCACGTCGACCTGATAGCGGTGGCCGTGCAGGTTGACGCATTTGCCGTAAAGAGCGCGATTCTCCTCCGGGGAAAGCGCCGGGTCCAGCAGCTGGTGCGCGGCATCAAAGGACTCACGGCGGCAGACACGGAGCACGGGACGGGAGGGGCTCATGGCCTTGCCAAGGGTGGCACGACGGCCGCTTCGTGCAGGCGGGCTGCGCAGGTCGGTCTTCCCATCGCCGGGGAGGCTAGCGAGATGGTCGCTGACCCTGCTCGGCGAAGCCTTCAGGGCGTCAGCGCTGGTCTCGGTGCACCAGGGATCTGTGCGAGCGGGTCACAACGCGGCGACGATCGGCCGCGCGAGCTCCGCGCACTCGTCGGCGGTGTTCAGCCCGTTGACCTGAATCAGGGCGCTTCCGGCGAGGACGTACATCGTCCCGTCGTTGTCGAAGAAGGCCTTGTCTCCCAGGCCGTTGACGGTGGTCGCAGCTTTGCTGCCCGACAGGAAGACGTCGTAGCTGGGGGCGGTCCAAGCACGCTTCTAAGGGGGCCCGGCTCTAAGGGGGCCCGGCTTGACGACGGAGGACGGTCGAGCTAGCGTCATCGCCACCTCAACCGTCGCCTCACACGAGGGGGTGGACATGCTCCGGCTTCCAACGACGCAACGCAGGCAGGTCGCCATCGCGAAACTCACCGCAGTCGCGCTGGCGCTTGGATTCGGAGCGATCGGGATCGGTCCCTCCCAGGCGCTGGCCAGTGGTCCGGAGACGCTCACGGGGTCGTTGGCCGACGGTGCGACCTACCTGATCCAGGTGCCCGCCGACTGGAACGGCACCCTCGTCCTGTACAGCCACGGCTATGTGACCCCGGGAAGCGCGAACCCTGCCGCGGACGTCGGCGACCCCGTGACCGGCCAGTGGCTGCTCGCCAACGGGTACGCGCTGGCCGGATCCTCGTATGCGACCACCGGCTGGGCGATCCAGCAAGCGATTCCGGACCAGCTGGCGACCGTGGACACCTTTGACCATCTCGTCGGGCACCCGAGCCGCACCATCGCCTGGGGACACTCGCTCGGCGGCATGATCACCGCAGGTCTCATCCAGGTCGCGCCGGATCGCTTCACGGCCGCCCTCCCAATGTGCGGCGTCGTAGCGGGCGGGGTGCAGACGTGGAATCTGGCGCTCGACTCTGCGCTCGCGGTGCAGCAGCTCCTCGGTCCGGCGTCAGGCCTCCAGATCGTGAACATCACCGATCCGACCGCCAATCTGACGGTGAGTGAGGAACTCTTCGCCGCCGCCCAGGCGACCCCGCAGGGGCAGGCGCGCATCGCTCTGGCGAGCGCCCTCGCTGACATCCCGGGCTGGTTCGACCCGGCGAGCCCTGAACCGGCGGCCACCGACTACACCGCGCAGGAGGCGAACCAGTTCCTCTGGGAGACCGAGGTCGACGGGCCCTTCGCGTTCGCGTTCCGCGCCGAGCTGGAGGCTCGTGCCGGGGGCAACCCGTCCTGGACCGGTGGGGTCAACTTCTGGCACCAGTTGCAGGAATCTCCCGACTACAACGAGGTGAAGGCCCTGTACCACGCTGCCGGGCTCAGCCTCAGCGCCGACATGGCCACGCTCACAGCGGCGCCAAGGATCACTCGCGTCCCGAGCGCCGTGGCCTACCTCAAGCACAACATCGTCTTCAACGGCGACCTCAGCCAGCCGGTGCTCACGCTGCACACCACCGGTGACGGGCTCGTCGTCAACGAGGACGAGTCCCTGTACAGGAGCACGGTGGACGCCGCCGGCGACGGCCACCTCCTGCGCCAGGCCTTCGTCAACCGCGCGGGACACTGCGCCTTCACGCCGGCCGAGACCATCGCCGCATTCCAGGCACTGATCCACCGCGTCAACACCGGACACTGGGGGAACCTCAGCCCCGGCGCACTCAACGCGGTCGCGACAGCGCTCGGGCCGGATTACAACACGGCGCCGGCCGCCTACGTGCGCTACAAGCCGCTCCCGTTCCAGCGCCCGGCCAGCTGACCTTCGCCTCTCGCCAGCGCTCGCTCGCGTCGTCGCCCCGTCACCGCGGTGGACGCAGCGCGGCCGGCCTCAAACCGCCACGGGTCCGTCGCCGTCGGTGGGGTCGCCGCGAGGGGCCGGCAGCGATGCGAGAGCAGCCCGCGCACGCTCGGCGGAGACGATGTTGCCCTTCAGGTCGAACTGCGCGATCGCCTCGCTGAGTGCCGTGGCGGCTTCCGCTTTCCCGGCTGCCGTCAGCACGGACGCCAGGGTCACAAGCGCGTCACCCTGGATGTCCGGCTGGTCGGTCGTCTTGATGAGGCGCACGGCCTCACGCGCGAGCCGCTCCGCTTCATCCAGCTCTCCGGAGGTGGCGGCGAGCTTCGCCCCGATGGAATGCCATTGATACTGCGCGGCCACATCGTGCGGCGCCGCAGACGCCGCACAGACCGCCGCGAAGCTCGTCGCCTCATCGATCCGACCCTGGCCGTGCAGGACCTCGGCGAGCATCCCCGCTACGCTGGTCATGTAGCCCTTGTTGCCGAGGGCCGTGAGTGCAAGGAAGTCCTGCCGCAGCTCGTCCTCGGCCCTGGGGAGATCGCCGGCAAGCATCTCCACCGGCCCCGACTGCAGCGACACGATGGCCGCACTCAGCGTGAAGCCGAGCTCGGTCAGCATCGTCCGGCTGCGCGTATACAGCTCTCGGGCGCGATCCGTGTTTCCACGCATCGCCTCGAGGTGGCCCAGGGCACCGAGCGTGATCGCGACGGTGCGGAGATCGCCGCCGCTACGCTCCAGCACCTGGTCGCACTGCTCAATCGCTTCCGGGACGGGCGTGGGACTGTAGACCACACATGAGGCGAGGGCGGCGAGAAACCGCACCTCGAGCACCCGGTCCCCGGCGAGCTCGGCCTCGGAGACCGCACGGCGAGCGGCGATGTCGGCGGCGCTGAAGGCCCCTTCCATGAAGTGGACGTACATCATGAGTTGCCATGCGCGCGCGAGCCCTGCGTGCGCCTCGAGGCTTCCAAGTTCCTCGATGGCGGCGCGAGCAGCGGCGATGACCTGACCGGTGTCGGCGCTGTCTGGTTCAGCCATGAACCGCAGCGTCAAACTCACCACGGACGCGGTGATCGCCAGCGCACGGTCCTTCCGTGCACTCGCAGCCGTGCCCGCCTGCGACAGCAGGGCGTTCGCATCATCGAATCTGCCCATCTCGCCCAGCGCTTCACCGGCGTGCAGCAGGAGCGTCGGGCGCAGCGCATCGTCTTCAGGTAACAGCGCGGCCGCACGGCGGAGCAGGCCGGCGGCCGCCGGCATGTCACCGCGCGCGCGCGCCCGCTCGCCGGAGCTGGACAGGTGGCCTGCCCCGCGCCGGCCGAGATCGATGGCGTGGGCGTCGGGCGGTCCCAGCTCGGCCAGTGCGAGGAAGGCCTGCTCGAGGTGGTATCCGCGGATCTCCTCGTACTCCGTGTGCCGGTCGCCGCTCACCGCGTCCAGCCAGCCGACGAACTTCTCGTGCAGCTCGGCGCGTGTCCGCTTCAGCAACCCCCGGTAGGCGGCGTCGTGGACGAGGGCGTGGACGAACCTGTAGGCGGCCTCCGCACTGAACGCGGGGTCGGCCGCGGCGACGAGATCCTTCCGCGTCAGGCTGATCAGACTCCCGGGGACCTCGGGCCGAACGTTGTCGGGGCAGAGGTGCTCCACTGCGTCGCGGTCGAAGGTCTGACCGGCCACCGCGCCGCGCTCGAGGGTGGTGTGCTCGACAAGCGGCAGGCGGTCGAGGCGTGCAGTCAGGAGTGCGTTGATGCTTGGTGGGATGACGATCGTGCGCACCGCCGACGCCACGGACCAGTGCCCCGACTCATCCTGGACGAGCGCCCCATCGTCGACGAGCATCGCAAGCATCTGCTCCACGAAGAGCGGGTTGCCCTGAGCCGCCTCGATGATGCGACGTTGCGCGTCACCGGTCAGCACGCCTTCCCCGAGGAGATGCATCACGACGCCGGCACTCTCTTCATCCGTGAGCGGCTCGAGAGTCATCAGATGAGCGCCGGTGCGCTCGGTCCGCCAGCTTGGACGGTGCTCGAGCAGCTCTGGTCGGGACGAGCAGAGGACGAGGATCGCGGCGTCAGCAGGAGCTTCGGTGAGGTAGTCGAGGAAGTCGAGCAGGGTCGGCTCGGCCCAATGGATGTCATCGATCACGACGACCGCCGGGCGACCTCGCGCGACGATCTCGAGGAAGCGACGAGTTGCCCAGAACGTCTCCTGCACCGGGTATGCCGTCGACGTCAGGCCGATCACCGAAGCGACGCGGTCCGCGATGTCGACGGCGTCCGCGCCGATGACGCCGGCGAGCTTGGCGCGCGCGGCGTCGACGGGATCATCCTCGAGGATCCCGGCTGCGTCCCGGACGACAGCTGCGAGGGGCCAGAACGTGACCCCCTCGCCGTAGGAGAGACAGCGACCGCGAAGCACCGTCGCGCCTGACGCGGCGCGGTGGAGAAACTCCGCCACCAGCCGGGACTTCCCGACCCCGGCGGGAGCCACGACGGTGACCACCTCGGTCGCACTTCGCGAGCTCGCGCGCTCCAGGGCCGCGAGCAGGGCCGCCAGTTCCGCGGCGCGTCCCACCATGGGTGTGTCCGTGCGCCGGCCTGCATCCCCGGCGTCATGAATGGCCACGAGCCGATACGCCCCGACCCGCTGGGCCTTTCCCTTCAGCTCGAGCGGTTCCATCCGCTCCACGACGACGGAGTCCCGCACCAGCCGGTACGTGGATTCTCCGATGAGCACCTCCATCGCCGGAGCGGCCTGCTCCAGTCGCGCCGCGACGTTGACCGCGTCACCGGTGACAAGGCGCTGTCCTGTGGCCGGGTCTCCGGTGATCACCTCGCCGGTGTTCACGCCGGTGCGCGTCTGCAGGGTGACGCCCCACTGCGCCTCGAGACGACGGTTCACGTCAACGAGCGCGGTCTGCATGTCATGCGCCGCCCTGACCGCTCGAAGCGCGTCGTCCTCATGGAGCCGGGGGAGGCCGAACACCGCCATGATCGCGTCGCCGATGTATTTCTCGATGGTCCCGCCGTGGCGCTCCAGGGCGCCTTTCATCGCCGTGAAGTAGACGTCGAGCACCTCGCGAAGCGCTTCGCTGTCGAGCCTTTCGCCGAGGTCGGTGGAGCCCTTCAGGTCACAGAAGACGACCGTGACGGTGCGGCGTGCCATCCGAGCGGGATCCTGCTGCGCCAGAACCGCGCCACAGTAGCCGCAGAAGCGAAACCGTTCAGGGACTTCCTCCGCACAGCTCGGACAGATCTGCACGCCGTCAGCCTAGCGCTCGGCCCTCGATCTAGCCCTGCCCCCAGAAGTCACCGTTGCCATCGAACGAGATGACGATATCGCCGGAGATTTCCTTGAACCGCGAGAGGACGCAGGGGACAGGCGTCGGCCGCGCATGACCGCAGTCGGGGAGCAGCCCGTAATAGAGGGTGATCGGTCCAGGAGCGGTCGTCGTGAGGATCGACGTGCCGGGGCGCGGCGCAAATGGAACCGTGGAGGCGTAGCAGATCTGGAAGGCGGCGGCGCTGTGGTTCGGCGACGTCTTCGCGGTTGCCCGGAGGATCTCGATCGTCACCTTGCCGCTGGCGGTGGTGTCGATCGCGCCGCCACCGGCCAGCCACACGTCCGTGCCGACGGGCTGGGAGACGGAGACGTACAACCCCTGGCTGCTGTTGTCACAGCCGTACGCGAACCCCCCGAGTCCCAGGCTGAGGAGGTCACCGGTCTGCTCGTTGACGGCCGTCGAGAATGCTTGGGTCGACTTGCTGGACGACGATGTCGAGCACGGGTTCGCCGAGCACGTCTTCGCGGTGCCGCTGATCTGGAAGCTGCCCGATGCGGCCGGCGAGAATCCGGTCGCAGTTGCCTGCAACTGGTAGTAGCCGGTCTGATTGATGGCGAGCGGCGCGCTCGGGCTGCCGAACGTCGCCATTCCGCTCGTGTCGGTGCTGTTCGAGAGCGATCCGCTGAGCGTGCCGGCGCCTCCGCCTGGGACAAGGCTCACGGTCACCGTCACACCCGTGACCGGGTTGCCCATGCCGTCCTCGGCCTCGACAGCGACCGGCGCACCACCGAGCTGGAACCCCTCGCTGCTGATATTCGTGTTGACAAGGGCATTTGCCGGCTCCGCGCTGAAGAGCAGCGAACAGGACCCGGAAACCATGGTCGCCAGCTGGCTGCGGGGGTCGATGGCAAAGTCGTTGCCTTCACCGTTGAAGTCGTTGGCCTGCTTCACGGTGAGCGACCAGCTGCCCGACTGCGAGGCACA
Organism: Candidatus Dormiibacterota bacterium; assembly: GCA_963848445.1. Classification (GTDB taxonomy): domain Bacteria; phylum Chloroflexota; class Dormibacteria; order Aeolococcales; family Aeolococcaceae; genus Palsa-851. The sequence continues at coordinate 444,709 of CAWKDT010000001.1, read as the reverse complement.
CGTCGTGGTCACCTCGAAGTCGACCGTCAGAGTCGCGCCGGACGGCAGGTTGAGGTCTCTCAGTTCGAGAGTCGTGCCATCGCTCGAGATGGTCGCCGAGCCGTTGGACAGCACCGGCGGCGACTGACTCGGCGGAAGGACGAATCCGCTCGGGGCGACCAGATTCGCCGAGCCGAGCGACTGATGTTCCTCGTTGTTGGTGAGGGCGAAGGAGTGCGCCTCGTTGGTAAGGGTGAACCCGATCGTGGTCGTGGCCCCCGCCGCCAGGGATGACGGGGTCAGCATCCCCTCTGCGCACTTGTGGGAGCAGTCGTTGTCGGCCGCCACCGTGATGCCACGCGACATCGCCCCGGCCGCGGTGATCAGCGCCAGCATTACCAGCAGGGACACACGCACCCTGATCCGACCCATGGCTTCACCCCTCATCAACGTACTGGGACGCAATGACCCGAACGCTCCCCTCCGGTTTGAAGCCGGACGCGTCTGGCCGGCGACGATCTTATAACAGTGATGGAAGCCTCTCACGCCATCGGCGGTTCACCGCTCGGGAGCCGGCGTGCCCGTATTGCGGAGGGCGCGCCGTCGGCGCACCTCTCGCCACTCAGCACCTACCATGTGCGGGCAGCGTTCCTGCTATTTGGGAGTAGTTGTTGATGGAAACCACGAAGGCCACGGTTGCAGGGCTGTTCCGCAACGCGAAAGAGACCAAGAAGGTCGACGCCGGAGCCGTGATATTCGAGGAGGGTGATCAGGGCGCCGAAATGTTCGGCATCATTGATGGCGAAGTCGAACTTCGCGCGAAGGGCCGTGCGATACGCAAGTTGGGGCCTCAGGATGTCTTCGGCGAGATGGCACTGATCGACTCCTCCCCGCGCAGCCTCACGGCAGTTGCGGTGTCGGACACGACCCTTGCCGCGATCGACCGGCATCGCTTTCTATTCCTGGTGCAGGAGACCCCGACGTTCGCGCTCAATGTGATGGCGGTCATGGCGGAGCACCTTCGCGACCAGGCTGACCGTTAGCCGGCTGCCTATTTCGCGGCGTAGTACTCCACGACGGTCGTGGCCGTGCGGATCTGGAGATACGCGGGCTGGCCCGCGGGCACGTCATGCCCCGTATCCAGTGGAAACGTTTGTGATCTTCCGGAGAGCTTCCGCGTGAAGGACTTCCCGGCAACGGTCCACGTCATGGTCGCCCCGGCGGCAACGTGACTGATGGCCGAAAGCGGGCCCGTACTGCTTCCGGCGAACGAGTAGAAGCCGCCGCCTGCAGCGGTCTGGTCCCAGTAGCACACCTGCGTTCCGACCGGGACGTACGTCAATTGATCTCCGCAGGCACCGTCGAGCGGCACGTGAATCCCGAGCGAGTTGACCGTGAGCTCCCCAACGGGCGCTGCGGTTGGCGAAGGGCTCGGGGTCGCTGTCGGCGTCGGCGTCGCGGACGGGGTCGGCGAGGGTGGCGTCGGCGTCGCCAGTGGAATGACGGCAGTGGGCGTCGGGGTTGGTGTTGGTGTCACTGAGGCGCCACAGCCCGAGAGAAAGGCTGCGAACACCGCTGCAAGCCAGAGTGACGGTCGGCGGAGTGAGGTCGGCGCTGCGGACAACATGTGGGGACAACGTCAAGCCTGGCCGGCGGTTACGTTCCCTTCAGACACCCTCATCACCGATTCGCGGTTCATCCGACGATGTGCCCACGATGAGCCGCACCGGTCGATCGTAGAAGAAGTAGTTCCAGGCCCATGTGAAGAACACGATGACGCGGCTGCGGAAACCGACAAGGTACATCAGGTGCACGAACACCCAGAGCAGCCAGCCGATCAGCCCGTTGACTCGGATGGGGCCGATCTGCGCCACCGCAGCACCGCGGCCGACCGTCGCCATGGTCCCCTTGTCGCGGTAGCGGAAGGGCGGCTCTGCATGTCCTCGCAACCTCGCCCTGATCACGTGAGCGACGTGCTTGCCCTCCTGGATCGCCACCGGGGCGAGCATGGGCAGCACCTCGCCTCGATCCTCCAGCTCCGCCGCGTCGCCGACGATGAAGACGGCGTCGTCATCGGGCAGGTGCAGCTGCGGCGTGACGCGCACGCGGCCCTGCCGCGCCACCGGCACATCGAGGAGCTCGGCAACCGGCGCTGCGCGCACTCCCGCCGTCCAGACGATCATCGCCGCGTCGATGCGCTCGCCGTCATCGAGAACGAGCGCCGAACCGTCGACATCCTTGACGGTGCGGCCGAGGAGCAGGCGCACGCCTTTGCGCTCCAGCCTTCGCGCGGCGCTTCGTCCGAGGCGGGGCGCGAACGTGCCGAGCACCCGATCGGCGCCCTCGACGAGCACCACGCTCACCTCGCCGAAGTCCAGGCGCGGAAAGTCCTTGGGTAGCACGTGGGTGAACAGCTCCGCGAGTGCACCGGCGAACTCGACACCGGTGGGCCCGGCGCCCGCGACGGCGAACGTCAGCAGCCGCCGCCGCTCGGCGGAGTCGGTGCACGTCGTGGCACGCTCGAAAGCGCGAAGCACTCGCGCACGCAGTGCAAGCGCCTCGGGCAGGTCCTTGAGCCCGGTGGCCCGCTCCTCGAGATGGGGGATGCCGAAGAAGTTGGTCGCGCTGCCGGTGGCAAGTACCAGTAGGTCGAACGGAACCACGCCGGAGGTCGTGATCACGCGCCTTCCCGCGACGTCGATCCCGGTCATCTCCGCGAGCAGCACGTCGACGTTGCGAGCGTGGCGCACCACGGTCCGGATGGGATGCGCGATCTCCGACGGATCGAGCAGCCCTGACGCCACCTGGTAGAGCAGCGGCTGGAAGAGGTGATAGTTGTGCCGGTCGATGAGCGTGACGTCGACGGCGGTGCGTCGCAGCGCGCGCGCCGCGGCCAGGCCGCCGAAACCCGCACCCACGATGACAACGCGTGGGCGAGCACCGGCCAGGGCGGCTACCACGCACAGCCTCCCTCGAGCGCTCCACTGAGGAGGAGATATCTCGACAACTTGGCTCCCCGCGTCAGTTGCCTGGTGGCTCCTCGGCTTTCGCCGTGGCGCCGCCGGCAGCAGCCCCCCGCCGGTAGGGCTCACGCATGAGGGGACTGGACATGAGGAAGTCCGCCGTGGACCGGTTGCACGCGATCGGGACGTTGTAGACCACAGCGATACGGAGAAGCGCCTTGACGTCGACGTCGTGCGGGTGCGGCTCGAGAGCGTCCCAGAAGAAGATCACAACGTCGACGCGGCCTTCGGCGATCGCAGCGCCGACCTGCTGATCACCGCCGAGCGGTCCACTGAGGAAACGGTGGACTTTGAGCCCGAGCTCATCACTCAGCAGCGTGCCGGTCGTCCCGGTCGCGTGAAGGTCGTGGTCGCTCAGCGATCCGCGATTGAATCGTGCCCACTCGAGGAGATCGAGCTTGCGATTGTCGTGCGCGATGAGGACGATCTGCTTGCGGGAGGTCCGTGCGCTCACGGCTGTGACGGAGTGGGAACGATGGTCATCCGTTGATGCTAGCCATTGAGGGAAGTTCCGCGGCTCCCCTCTCACTTTTCAGTCGCGGCCGGTGTGCCGGCATCCGCGCGCGAGGCCGCGAGGTATCCGACCAGCACGACGATGAGTGCGGTCAGCACTCCCGCGACCTTCCCATCGCCGAGACCCAGACCGCCCAGGTAGGACTTGCCCATCCAGTCGGCGAACGACGCTCCGAGCGGCCGGGTCATGACGTAGGCGAACCAGAAGCCGACGATGGGATTGAGCTTGAAGCGCCAGTACCCGAGACCCGGCATCAGGAAGAGGGCGGCGAACACCAGCAGGGACGCGAAATACCCCAGGTGCAGGGTCGCCGCGGTCATGTCGCCCGCTGCAGTGCCGAGGGCGAACGTGGCGATCACGGTCGCCCAGTAGAAGAGCTCGCGCCGCCCCGCGTATATCGTGTGGATGGAGAGCGTCCGCTCGCTTGCGTACCACAGGGCGAACACCGCTGCGAGCGCCAGCGCGAACGCGATGGTCGTCACGACGTAGGGGATGTGCAGTTCGACGTGCAGCACGTCCGCGGCCATGGTCCCAAACACCGCCACCATCACCACAGCGAACCAATACGTCCACGCACCGTATCGGGGCGCGCGCAATTGCAGGGCGAGTGCGACGGCCAGGCCGACGCAGCCGAGCAGGACGGCGACGTACGGATTGATCTGGAAGACGAAGTAGTCGGACGTCGCCTCGCCCATCGCGGTGGAAAGCAACTTGACGACCCAGAAGTAGAGGGTGATCTCGGGGACCTTGAGGGCCCCCGGTGCGGCGCGTCTCACCAGCAACGAGAGTCGGGAGGCAGGTCGGGTTTGATCGGCGATGGCGGTCGGCAGACTACCACCGGTACGTCTCGAGACCCGGCGCGGTGCCAGCGCGGCCGGCGACGCCGTCGCTGCCGAGGTGACCCCGGATCGGGCCGGGAAGCGACCTGTGACAAGTCAGCTTGACAAGCAGATAAGGTGTCAAGTAGGCTTTACGTATCACCGAACGCCAGGAGGGTCCGACATGGGAGCCAATGCGCCGCGCTGGTATCAGCTGGTCGGTCCGGTGCTCGGGATTGTGGTCATGCTCGGCGGCCTTGCCACACTGCTCTTCCGCCACGACGACGCGAGCGGCTATTCGCTCCTGGGCGTCGGAGGGGTGATCTTCGGAACCTCGGGCATCGGGAGCCGGCGGGGACGAAGCCGGGACGCCGGCTGCTGACGACGTGGTGTATGCGAAACAGCATTCGGGAGCTCCGCATGGCGAAGGGCCTGTCCCAGGGTCAGCTGGGGGAGGCGCTCCGCGTGTCGCGCCAGACGATCAACGCGATCGAGACCGAGCGCTATACCCCGTCGCTTCCGCTGGCACTGGCGATGGCTCGCTATTTCGACACCACCGTGGAAACGATTTTTGATGACTCAGCCGGCGAGCGATGACTAGGGTCATGCGCTCCAGGTGGATGCTGCCGGGGTTGTGCCTCATCATCGGCGCCGCCTACCTGGTCGCCGCGGGCATCGGTCATCGGCTCGAGCTCGGGTTCGAGATGTTCGGCGTCATGGTGGTATTTGCGATCGCGCTCGTCATCGGCCGGCGATCCGAGACGGTGCGCGGCTTCACGCAGGCTGATGCTCGTGACGAGCGCTTTGCCGCGCTTGATCTTCGCGCCACCGCCGCCACCGGCACGGTGGTGGTGGTCGCGATCCTGATCGCGTTCATGGTCGCGTTGGCCAGAGGCGACAGTGGGGAGCCCTACATCTGGCTCGGTTCACTGGCCGGTTTCGCGTATCTGATCGCGCTGTGGGTCCTCCGCGCACGGGGGTGAACCTGCGACGTCGTCGATAAGTCGACCGAATGGCCGACGTCGTTTCTCGACCGCACGGCGAGCGTCAACCTCGACAGCCCGGGTCACCGGGCAACTATCGCGAGCGACAGCCCTTTCACCCACGTCGGCCTTGAATCCGGTGGGTGATTGGACGCAGCTCGGTGACATCTAATCTGATAGGGTAACTATCATCCATAGCCGTCAGTCCTGGTATGAGGCCACCACCCAATTTGAGGCCGCTTCACCTTCGCCGACCAGTTGCCTGACGCCGCCCTCGAGCTGGGGACGAGTCCCGAGCCGGAGGTGAAGCTCGCATGGTGAGCGGAGCCCTGGAGTTGGCGGCAGCAGCGGTGCGACGGGCGTGGCGAGCCGGTTCGACCAAGCCGATGCTCGGTCCCTGCCTGTGGTTCCTCCGCAAGCACTGGGTCGCGGTGATCGCGGCGCTCTGCATCCTCGGGTTGGTCATCGGCGTCAACCCATCCAGGCTCGCGACCGCGCTGCAGAAGACCGACTGGCGCATCGCGGTGCTCATGATTCCGGTCACCATCGCGACCTACATCCTGCGCGGCACCGCGTGGTGGTTCACGCTGCGCAAGATCGGCGAGCACATCACGCTCTGGCGTTGCCTGGCCGTTGAGTTCGCAGGCCAGGTGATGATCTTCCTTCCCATGGGCGATCTCGCCCGCGTTGCGATGGCGCGGCGCGCTGAAAAGTCACCGCCGGGCGCCGGCCGCGTGGCGGGCACGATTGCATTCCAGGAGCTCATCTATCTCACGCTGGTTGGGCTCGGCGTGCTGCCGCGGGCGTTCTCCCAGCCCGGGATAGCGATCCTGGTCGTGATCATGACGATCGCGCATGTCGCCGTGTTCACGATCCTGATCTGGAAGACCGCATATCAGTGGGCGCTGCGCACGGTTGAGCGGATCCGCATCCTTCGACGGTTCGATGCACAGCTTCGTCAGCTGCAACCGACGTTTGTGGAACTCTTTCGCCCGGCCACCCTGATTCCGGTGCTGCTCCTCAACATCGTGTCGGTACTGCTCACCTACCTGCTCTTCTACATGGCGGTGGTGGCCCTGGGGGCGACGCAGGTCACCTTCGTCGCTGCCGCATTCGTGCTCGGCTTGAGCTACATCCTTGCGGCACTCAGCTTCCTTCCGGGCGGTCTCGGGGTGTTCGAAGGACTGCTCACCGTCCTGATGATCGCCAACGGCATTCCTGCTGCGCTTGGTGCCGCAGCGGGCCTGCTCTACCGCGCGTACAACGACGTGCTCATGGCACTCCTCGGCGCGGTCGCCGGTCTTGCGGTGCGCAACCCACCGAAGACCCGAGAGCGCCATCGCGCTCGGTCCAGATCGATGTCCCGAACCGGAAGCTCCAAGGGGAGGGCCCGTCCATGAGCCGGATCGGGATCGCCCGTCGGCTTCGCCCCGAGGCGGGTGGCGCACATTGCAGGGGGTATGTTGTGATAGTCTGGCTATCAGATTCAGAGGTCCCATGAGGGTGACCCTGCAGATAGAGGAGATGCGAATGTCGACACTCGCCTATGTCGTGATTGCAATCGTCGTCGTGGTCGTGGTGATCGCCGCGGTCGCCATGGCGTCGCGGCGCCGCTCGGACCGGCTGCAGCACACGTTCGGGCCGGAGTACGGCAGGACCGTGCAGCAGACCGGCGATCGGCGCCAGGCCGAACGAGAGCTGGCCGGTCGCGTACAGCGCCGCAAGCAACTGATGATCGTCGCGTTGCCGGAGCCGACGCGCCAGCAGTACATCCTGCGGTGGCAGCGCGTTCAGGCTGCGTTCGTCGATGCGCCGGTCGAGAGCGTTCGTCAGGCCGACGCGCTGGTCTCCCAGGTCATGACCGATCGCGGCTACCCCGTCGCAGAGTTCGAGCAGCGCGCCGAGGATGTCTCGGTTGATCATGCTGGAGTTGTCGATAACTACCGGAGCGCGCACGCGATCGCTGTCGCGAGCGGCCAGGGCAGGGCGGACACCGAAGCGCTGCGCACGGCGATGACGCAATACCGAGCCCTGTTCGACGATCTGCTCGGCGCGGGTGCTCCACAGATGAGCACCGGACCTGCGCCGGTCGCGCAGACACCGCAGGCACCGCCGGCCGCTCCCATCGGCTCAACGAGGAATGCGCAACCATGACGGAGTCCACCGGCAGCACCAGGTTGACCACGGAGCAGCTCGCGGGCGCCGAGGCGAGCGATGGAGCTCCAGCCAACCCCGGGACCACTCCATCTCCCGCCGGGGTGACGACGGGGGATCCTCGGCCCATGGATGGCGACGCGCCGGGGAACGTCACGATCGAGGGCCGGCGTTCGCGTCCTGCGAGCGGGGAGGGGTCTGCGCTGCTCGCGAACAACACCGAGTTCATGGCGCGGTGGACCGCGATCCAGACGACGTTCGTCGATGAGCCGCGCATGGCGGTGGAGCAAGCTGACACCCTGGTCGCCGAGGTCATCAGGGAGCTCGCTCGAGTCTTCGCGGAGGAACGCGGCCGTCTCGAGGGCGCATGGTCGCAAGGGACCGATGTCTCCACCGAGGATCTGCGGCAAGCGCTGCAGCGGTATCGGGACTTCTTCCACCTCTTGCTGCGCAGCTGATTGTTGCGACGATCCATCCGCCGCGAAAGGCTCGGTGGGCGATCATGAGCCGATGAAACCGCGCATCCACGTCATCACCATCGGAGTCGACAACCTCGAGCGCGCACTGGAGTTCTATCGCGATCGCCTTGGACTCGCGTCGTCCGGCATCGAGGCCTCCGAGTTCCTCGGAGATGAGGAGAACGCAGCCGGCGCCATCGCCACCTTTCAGCTGCAGGGCGGTCTCATCCTGGCGGTGTATCCGCGCACAGAGCTGGCCAAGGATGCGAAGGTGCCCATGCCACCACCGACCACGGGAGGGTTCAGCCTCGGCCACGCGGTGGGGACCAGAGAGGAGGTCGATGCTCTCATGCTCACCGCGCAGGCAGCCGGTGCGACGATCACCGTGGCTCCGTATGACCGCGCGTTCGGCGTGTACTCGGGCTACTTCCGGGACCCTGACGGGCATCTCTGGGAGGTCATCTGGAACCCGGCGCTCGAGGACGTATGACGCGCATTGCCGGTGATCGAGGTCGTGAGACCTGCCGCCGGCGACCATGTCCACGTTGGGGCGCTGCGAGCGTCGCCGGCCTGACCTTGCGGTGGGCGCACCGTCCTCACCTCACCATCGCGTCAGTGCGCCAAGGGTGATGTCAACGCGGGAACCACTCCCGCCGGAGTTCGTGCGTGCCGTCGGCGCAGCCGACCTCGTAGTACACGGCGGTGCGATCGTGATCATCGACGACTGAGACGTAGCGCAGCGCCGGGTACCGGCCGGGCGCCTCCGCCACGGGCTCATCGCCCACGACCTCGAGGCGCTCCGGTCGGCCCAAGGCGACGCCCGTGCGCTCCTCCCAGTTCGCGGCGGCGTCCGCCCGGCCGTCGTAGAACGCCACGACCGCGCCGCGCCGTTCGAGGATCGATGTGATCCGTGTCCCGCGCTGATCCCACCGCCCGGGGGCCGGCTCCAGCGCCGGACCGCGCCGCGTCCAGCCGATACCGTCGTCGCTGGTCGCGAACTCCGTCCACATGCGGTCAGTGGCGTTGGGGTCGTCCAGGGGATGGCAGCAGATCCATGCGCGCCACCCGCGTTCGTCGCACCTGATCACGGGATCCTTCATCGCCGTGCGGGCATCGCCGGGCATCACGACGCGACGTCCCTCGGCGGCGAAGCCGGACGGTGATGCGGCCTCGACCATCTCGACCCGCCAGTGGCGGGTGCGGCGCGTGGCGCAGCTGAGATAGAGCCGCCAGCGTCCGCCGATGTCGACCACGAGTGCCGGCCGCTCGAGGGATTCGGCATCCATCGAGGCCTTGTCGATCCGGCAGAGCTCGGTGGTTCGGCCTCCGGGGGCAACCTGCGCGACGATCACCCCTCCGCCGCGCCCGTCCTCGACGGGCTGACGGCTGCGATACGCGACGTAGTGGATCCCGTCATGCACCAGGCCGCTCGGTGCGCCCGCCCAGTGCCCGGGCCCGCGCTGGGAGGGAACAGCGATCGTCTCTGCCCCCGCGTTGCGAGGAATCGGAAGGTCGGTCAGCGAGACGGTGGCCGGCATGCGCCCATCGTCCCGCGTCCAGGCTGAGTGCTGCAGAGGAGCGCAGGTCCGCCCTGAACGCTGCAAACGGGCCTTCCGGTCCAGGTATGTGGAACCGCTCTCACCCAGAGGCGAGTATCAGAACCCTGAGATTCAGGGTCTTTTGCTACTTGACAAAGGGGAATCGGTGCGTACAGTGTGGAAACGCTTCCATGAAGAACGGCCAAAAGGTGACCCTCGACCAGGTCGCGCAACTGGCGCGAAGTCTCGCGGGCGACCGCGTCCCGAGCGCTCACCGCCAACCCGAGAGTCAGCCCTGCAGCGCGACGGGCCGTCGAACGCGCGTCGCGAAAGCTCGGCTACATCCCCAACCACGCCGCCCGAGCCCTGGCGACCGGCCGCAGCGATGCCATGGCCCTGGTCATCTTCGAGACGACCACGCTGCTGTTCGGGGACCCCTTCTTCCCGCGTCTGATCCGCGGCATCGACGACGTCCTGACGACGCGCGAGATACAGCTGGTCCTGGTCGCTCCGCAGTCGACCTCGAACACCGACCGGCTCGAGCGATACCTCGCCGCGGGCCACATCGATGGCGTGCTCCTGGTGTCGCTCCATGGCTACCAGCCGCTGCCTGGGCGGCTTGCCGAGCGGGGCGTTCCCTTTGTAGTTGGCGGCCGCCCCGCGGAACCCGAGCTGTTCAACTACGTGGACGTCGACAACGTGGGGGGAGCGTTCGCCGCCACCTCGCATCTCACGAGCTGTGGACGTCGAAGCATCGCGACGATCGGTGGGCCGCAGGACATGCAGGTCGGCCACGATCGGCTGGCCGGCTATCGATCGGCCCTCGAGGCGGCGGATCTGCCCCTCGATCCCGGGATGGAGGAATCGGCGGACTTCACGCAGGAAGGTGGAGCCCGGGCGATGGAGCAGCTGCTGCAACGACGCCCGACGCTCGACGCGGTGTTCGCCGCATCGGATCTCATGGCGGTGGGGGCGCTGCAAACCCTCGAGGAGTGGGGTCGCCGCGTCCCGGAGGACGTCGCCGTGGTCGGCTATGACGACGATCCCGTCGCCGCGATCACGAACCCGCCGTTGACCAGCGTCTGGCAGCCGATCGAGGAGATGGGCCGGGAGATGGCGCGATTGCTGCTCGAGCCCGGCCAGACCCCACGACGGGTGATGCTCGCGACCGAGCTGCACGTGCGTCGCTCCTCCATGTGCCCGCCGCAGAGCGCCTAGCCATGCGCCTGCTCCTTCGCCGTATCACCTTCTATGTGATCGCCGCCTGGGTGGCGCTCACCATCAGCTTCTTCCTCCCGCGGGTGATGCCCGGCAACCCTGTCCAGGAGGCGATCTCGCACGCCACCCAATCCGGGGTCTGCAACCTGCAGTGCGTCAACGCGATCCGTCTCGAGCTCGGCTTCGGTGTGCACACGAACCTCTGGGTCCAGTACCTGCAGTACTGGGGCAACCTCTTCCACGGCGACCTGGGTAGCTCGTGGACCCAGGGGAACCAGCCCGTGACCACCCTGATCGCGCAATACCTGCCCTGGACGATCGGGCTGCTCGGGGTCGCCACCGTCATGAGCTTCATCCTCGGCACCTTCATCGGCATCGTGATGGGCTGGCTCCGTGGCTCATGGCTCGACTGGCTGATGCCGGTGACCACGTTCTTCCAGGCGATCCCGTACTTCCTCCTCGCCCTCGTGCTCATCATGTTCTTCGGCGAGACGGCACACATGCTGCACTGGTTGCCGAGCTCAGGCGGGTACGACGTCTACAGCGTCGTACCAGGGATGAACTGGCCCTACGTCTGGAGCATCGTCACTCACGCGGTGCTGCCCGCGGCCACCGTTGTGCTCGCATCCATGGCCGGCTTCATCCTCGGCATGCGCAATCAGATGATCACCACGATGGACGAGGACTACGTCCTCGTCGCTCGTGCCAAGGGCCTGCCTCGCCGTCGCGTTGTCTGGTACGCGGCGCGCAACGCGCTGCTCCCGAGCGTTTCCAACTTCTCGATCGCCATCAGCCTGGTGGTCGCCGGTCAACTTCTCGTCGAACTTGTCTTCAACTACCCGGGGATCGGCTACCACCTCTTCAAAGCCGTCGAGGACCTCGACTATGTCCTCGTCCAGGGAATCTTCCTCGTGGTCGTGCTGGTGGTGCTGATCGCGAATCTCCTGGCTGATCTCGTATACGTCCTGATCGATCCCCGGGCACGCCAGGAGGCGGCGTCATGACCACCGGCGTCACGACGACCCTCACCGAGACACCGGTCCTCGCCGGGGGCATGCAGCCGACGCCGGTAGTGCTCCGGTCCAGGGCGCTGCGCCTGCCGCGATCCCCCAAGGTGATCGCCGGGCTGGCCATCCTGGCGCTCTTCGTGGTGATCGCGGTCATCGGGCCGATGATCGCGCCGTACAGCCCCAACGAGACAGGCATCTACTGTCGCACCGCCTGCTCGGGTGCGAAGGCCGCGGCGGCATGGCTGCAGACCATCGTCGTGCAACCGGCGGAGCAGGTGTGCAACGCGGCTGGAATCTGCTTCGGCTCGCCGGCGGTCCTGGCGTTCGTCCCCAAGCCGCCGTCGAGCGCGCACTGGCTCGGCACGACGGTCTTCGCACAGGACGTCTGGTCTCAGCTGCTCGTCTCGACGCGGGCGACGCTGCTCGTCGGGTTCATCGCGGGCGCCATCGCCACCGCGCTCTCGGTCCTCGTCGGTGTCACCGCCGGCTACCTCGGAGGCAACGCCGACGAAGGGCTGTCACTGCTCTCCAACGTCTTCCTTGCCATCCCGGGGCTGCCGCTCCTCATCGTGCTGGCCAGCTACGTCCCGTCGGCGGGCGCGAACGTCATCATCATCGGCCTGATCGTCGCGGTCACCGGGTGGGCCTACGGCGCGCGCGTGCTGCGCGCGCAGACGCTCTCCTTGCGCAATCGCGATTTCGTCGAGGCGGCGCGAGTCTCCGGTGAGAGCCGCATCCGGATCATCATCGTCGAGGTTCTTCCGAACCTGCTGCCGATCGTCGCCTCGACGTTCCTGTTCACGACGCTCTACGCCGTCGGGGCCTACGTCGCCCTCGCATTCCTGGGCCTGGCGGGTGCGCCCAACGCAACCCCGGCCGGGCTCTGGAACTGGGGCGAGATGCTGGAACAGGCGTATCCGCAGAACGCGGTCGCCAGCGGATGGTGGTGGTGGTGGCTGCCCCCCGGGTTCTGCATCGCTCTCCTCGGGATGGGCCTGGCGCTCCTCAACTTCGGGATCGACGAGTTCGTCAACCCGCGCCTCCGCGCCGCCGGGCTCTCCCGGCGGTCGGCACGCCGTGCCGGCATCAGCTTCCGGCCTCGGCTCGGCATCACGCCGGTGATGCGTCGTCGAGGGACCAGTACAGCGCAGGCGGCTGCCGCGGGTGCGGCTCCCGAGGCCGGTCGCGCTGAGGGGACAGCGCCGTGACCGCCCCCGAGGCTCCGGCCGGGAGCCCGTCGGTGGCCACGGTACCCACGCCCCAGCTTCCCGAACCGGTCCTCGAGATCCGAGGCCTGTGTGTCGACTACGGCTACGGGCTGGATGCGGTGTCCGCCGTCGTTGACTGCGACCTCGTCCTCCGGCGGGGCGAGGTGATGGGGCTCGCCGGCGAGAGCGGCAGTGGCAAATCCACGCTGGCCATGGCCGCCCTCCGCCTCCTCCGTTCGCCCGGGGTGATCACGGGGGGTGAGGTGCTGTTCCACTCCAAGCCCTTCAGCGAGGACGGTCCCCACGGCACCATCGACATGCTCGCCGCCGACGAGGCTGTGCTGCGGGCGGTGCGCTGGTCGGAGATCTCGGTCGTCCTCCAGAGCGCGCTCAACGCCCTCAATCCGGTGATCACCATCGGCGCGCAGTTCGAAGACCTGCTGCGCGTCCACCGCCCGTCGTTCTCCAACAGGGACCGATGGAATCGATCGGCGGAGCTGCTCGAGATGGTCGGTATGACGCCTGACCGGCTGCGCAGCTATCCGCACGAGCTCTCCGGCGGCATGCGCCAGCGGGCGATGATCGCCATGGCGCTTGCCCTCGAGCCGCAGGTCATCCTGCTCGACGAGCCGACGACCGCCCTCGACGTCGTGACCCAGCGCGAGATCCTCGAGGAGCTGATGGGGTTGCGCGAGCAGCTGGGGTTCGCGGCGCTCTTCATCACGCACGATCTCTCGCTCCTCGTCGAGCTCGCCGACGAGATCTCCGTGATGTACGCGGGCAGGCTGATGGAGCGGGCCCCGGCGGCGAGCCTGTTCCGCGCCCCGCGCCTGCCGTATACCTACGGCCTCCTCAACTGCTTCCCACCCATGCACGGCCCGCGCCGGCCGATGGAGGGGATCCCCGGGTCGCCGCCTGACCTCAGGATGCTGCCGACGGGGTGCGCGTTCCACCCTCGCTGCCCGTGGGCGATGGAGCGGTGCCGGCAGGCGAGACCGATGCTCCGTCAGCTCGGCGGCCCGCATCGTGAGGTTGCCTGCTGGCTCCACGCCGGTGACGCCACGATCCCCAGCGAGCTCACGCGTCCCGAGCCACCGCCGTCCGGACCACGGCGGGTGGCCACCGGTCCGGCTCGTGCGGTGAGGACGCGCCGATGAACACCGCAACCGTCGCCACCGGCGCCGTCGCGGTGCTGGAGGGCGCGAACCTCAGCAAGCACTTCTCCGTGAAGCGCGGTCGCGGATTGTTCGCGGGGCGTGCCCGGCTCTTCGCGGTCGAGGACGTGTCGCTGAGCATCGGCGCCGCGCAGGTCACCGCGGTGGTCGGTGAGAGTGGATCGGGAAAGACGACGGTCGCCCGGATGCTCGCGAAGATCATCAACCCGGATGGCGGCGAGGTGCTTCTCGACGGGAAGCCGACCCCTCACGGCCGTCCGCGCGACTACGCGCGCCAGGTGCAGATGGTCTTCCAGGACCCGTTCGCATCGCTGAACCCGGTGCATCGCGTGCGCCACAACCTGGTCCGCCCTCTCAAGATCCACCACGTCACCGACGACATCGACACCGCGGTCGCCGGACTGCTCCGCCGCGTGTCGCTGGAACCCCCCGAGGACTTTGCCGCCAAGTTCCCGCACGAGCTGTCCGGCGGGCAGCGCCAGCGCGTCGCCATCGCGCGCGCGCTCGCGGTGCGCCCGCGGGTGCTGCTTGCCGATGAGCCGGTGTCCATGCTCGATGTGTCGATCCGCCTCGGGGTCCTCAACCTGCTGGCCGACCTGCGCGACACCGAGGGGCTGTCGATCCTCTATGTCACCCACGACATCGCGTCTGCGCGGTACCTCGCGGACACGATCGTCGTCATGTACGCCGGCCGGCTGGTCGAAGCCGCGCCAAGCGTCAGCCTCACGGACGCTCCCGCGCATCCCTACACCCAGCTTCTCCTCTCGGCGGCACCCGACCCTGAACGGCCGCAGCCCCCGAGCCTGGCGCGAAGCGGAGCACCACCGAGCCTGATCTCGCCGCCCAGCGGCTGCCGCTTCCATCCACGTTGTCCACACGCCATGGACATCTGCCGCCGGGTTTCGCCGCCCACCGTCGCGATCGCGGCCGGCCACACCGCCGCCTGCTGGCTCCACGTCGACGCGGTGCAGCGCCAGGAGCAGGAGCGGACAGCGGCCGCCGCGACGGCCACCGAACCATCGGCGTTCCGGCCCGTGCCGGAGCGTCCTCAGCTGATCAGCCCAAACCGAACCGGAAGCAAGGAGGAACGAGGATGAGGGAGCGCAGCACGAGTGTTGACGCTGCACCGGTCGCGGCGAGCGGACGGAGACGGCAGACCCGCGCCCGCCACGCCGGCGGGGGGAGGTGCCGGCCACCGTAGCGACGCTCACGTTTGCCTGACCCGCATCAGCAATGCGGCCCGCCAGGGCCGCGCGAAACGGAGTTATGACCATGAAACGACAGATATGCGGAGCTGCGACCGTCGCAGCTCTCCTCGGGTTGGCCGCATGCGGCAGCTCGAGCACGCCGGCGCCCGGGGCGGCGGCCGGAAAAGCGCTCGTTGAGGAGGCGACGACCGGCGTCACGTTCTCGAACGACTTCAACCCCTTCGACTCCAACTCGACGGCGAGGGCGATGAACCTGGCCAGCATCGTGTATGAGCCGCTCTACGAGCTCGACGCCCTCGACCCAACCTCGAGCGGGAGCCATCCCTGGCTCGCCACCGGCTACACGTTCAGCAACGGCGGCGATTCGCTGGCGATCACGATCCGCCAGAACGTGAAGTTCAACAACGGTTCGACGCTCAGCGCGAATGACGTTGCCGCGACCTTCAAAGCAATCAAGAACCAGCCGAAGCTGGACTGGAGCGGGGTTCCCACGCAGTCTGCCGACCCGACGGTCAGCGGCAACACGGTGACCCTGACGTTCAGCAGCCCGCAGTACACCAATCTCTGGTCGATCCTCGGCACCACATTCATCGTGCAGGCATCCGTGGCCCAGCAGTTGACCTCGAATCCGACCATGGCGATCACCAACCCGGTGGGAACCGGCCCGTTCATGGTCGGCACGGGAGGCTACACGGCGCAGCTCATCACGCTGACGCCCAATCCGCACTACTGGGGCGGTAACTGCAATAGCAGCGTGCCATGTACGACGAACGGCAAGCCACCGGAGTCCAAGATCGAGATCCCGTATATCGCCGACAACAACACAGCGGCCCAGCAACTGGCGAGCGGCAACCTCGACTGGGCGGGCAACGACGTTCCGAACGTCTACCAGACGTTCGTGAACCTCAACCCGTTGACCAACCACGCCTGGTTCGCATCGGGGAACACCGTGACCCTGACGTTCAACCTGACCGGCTCGCATGCGGTCCCCGCCCTCAAGGACGCGGCTGTTCGCCGGGCCATCAGCATGGGCATCGACCGGCAGGCCCTCGCACAGCTCGGCGAGTCGGGCTACGAGTATCCGGCGACATCGTCGGGTGGCCTGATCCTGCCGAATCAGAAGGTCTACCTCAGCTCCACCCTGACCAACGATCTGCCCGCCACGCCGGAGACGAGCGCCAAGCAGGCAACGACTGACAAGTGGCAGGGCGACACGGTTGAGAAAGAGCTCACCGGCGACGGATGGGCGCCACCGGCCGGCTGGGGAGCCTCTTCGGAGGTCGCCTGCGACGGCTCGGTCATCGCCAACTGCTGGCACAAGGGCTCGCAGATCATCCAGTTCGCCATCTACGACCCCCAGCCATTCAGTGATTACTGGGAGGACGCAACGCTGATCTCCCAGGAGCTGCAGACTGAAGGCATGGCCGTGACCACGAGCGACGGCAAGGACTACAACACGTGGAACGGCAACCTCGTCTCGGGCAACTTCCAGGCTGCGATCCACTGGGGCCAGGGCGGGAACATCCCGTACGTCCAGTTCTACAACTGGCTCTCGCCTGCTTCGCAGCAGGCTGGCAGCGGCAACTTCGGCGGAGTCAATGACTCAGCCGCGACGGCGCTGCTCCACCAGTACGAGGCCACGGACCCGACAGACACGGCACAGCTCAATCAGGTCGTGCAGGGTCTCGAGACCTACATGTCGACCAACGCGCCCGACGTGCCGCTCCTGTACGGCGCCGACTGGAACGTCTTCAGCAGCGCCAAATACGTGGGATGGCCGAACCAGACCAATCCCTACATGAATCCCTCGCCGAACGATCCGGAGATGCCGTACATCCTCATGTCGCTGAGGGCGGCAAACTCCTGACGCACAACTGAATATCTGCCGCTCCGAGGCGATCGCACCGGCCGGCGAGGTGCCGGCCGGTGAGCCTCGGAGAGCGGCGGACAACGCCTTCTCACTGCCACCTGCCCGCGGTGGATCGCGTCCGGCCGGCACTGCGCCGGCCGGACGTTGGCCCGGCGAGTCTCGGGCACCGCGATGGAACCCTTTAGGAGCAATCGTGCGGTACGGACACTTCGACGACGACCGGCGGGAGTACGTGATCTCGCGACCCGATACACCACTTCCCTGGATCAACTTCCTCGGCATGGAGGAGTACTTCGGGATCATCTCCAACACCGCCGGGGGCTACTCGTTCGTCCGCGATGCGCGGCTCCGGAGGCTCACCCGCTATCGGTACAACAACGTTCCATCCGACCTCGGCGGCAGGTACGTCTACATCCGTGACGACGCGACGGGGGAGTACTGGTCTCCATCCTGGCAACCGACTCAGTCAGCGCTCGACTCCTACGAGTGCCGGCACGGGCTCTCGTACACCACGATCACCTCGACGTACAAGGGCATTCGGGCCGAGATGCTCTTCTACGTGCCACTGGGGGAGACCCTCGAAGTCTGGCGTCTCCGTGTGGCCAATCTCGGCGAGGAGCCCCGCGAGCTGTCGCTCTTCTCGTCGGCCGAGTTCTGCCTCTGGGATGCGCAGGATGACGCGACCAACTTCCAGCGCAACCTCTCGACCGGCGAGGTCGAGGTCGTCGACGGAGTCATCTACCACAAGACCGAATACCGCGAGCGTCGAGCCCACTTCGCATACTTCGCATGCTCCGAGCCAATCGCGGGATTCGACACCGACCGGGACGCGTTCCTGGGCCCGTATCGCGGCTGGGAGCGGCCGATCGCCGTCGAACGCGGCACCGCCGGAAACTCCGTGGCGCACGGCTGGTCGCCGCACGGGTCGCACCACGTGCGGCTGACCCTGGGTCCACGCGAGGAGCGTGAGGTCCGGTTTCTGCTCGGGTACTGGGAGAACCCACCCGACCAGAAATTCGACCCTCAGGACAGCCAGATCATTGACAAGCGGGCCGTCCGTCCTGTGATCGAGCGCTGGTTGCGAGCCGAGACGGTTGACCACGGACTCGAGCAACTGCGCGCGCGGTGGAGCGAGCTGCTGTCGACGGTTCAGGTGGACACGCCGGACACGCACACCAACCGGATGATCAATATCTGGAATGCGTATCAGTGCGTTGTGACCTTCAACATCGGCAGGTCGGCATCATTCTTCGAATCAGGGGTCGACCGCGGGTTGGGGTTCCGCGACACCAACCAGGACGTGCTCGGGTTCGTCCACGCGATGCCGGAGCGTGTTCGCGAGCGCCTCCTCGACGTTGCGTCAACGCAGCTCGCGAGCTGGTGGCGCCTATCACCAGTACCAGCCGCTCACGAAGCGAGGCAACGACAGCATCGGCGCCGGATTCAACGACGATCCGCTGTGGCTGGTGCTCAGCGTCGCGGCGTATGTCAAGGAGACCGGGGATCTCGCCATCCTCGACGAGCTCGTGCCGTACGACAGCGACCCGGCGAGCGCGACCCCGCTGCTCGATCATCTGCGGCGCAGCCTGCGCTACACCGTCGACCGGCGCGGGCCCCATGGCCTGCCGCTCATCGGACGCGCCGACTGGAACGACTGTCTCAACCTCAATTGCTTCTCCGAGACCCCCGGCGAGTTGTTCCAGACGGCAGAGAATCGCGAGGACGGGACCGCCGAGTCCGTGTTCATCGCCGGACAGTTCGTTCTCGCGGCCGGCGAGCTTGCGGCCATCAGCGCGCGCCTCGGTCTGAACGAGGACGCTGCGGAGTTCCGCCGATGGTCGGCGACGATGAGGGCCGCGGTCGCGGCGCACGCATGGGACGGTTCGTGGTTCCTGCGCGCGTACGACGCGTACGGCGGTCCGGTCGGTTCGTCGACGAACGGCGAGGGGCAGATCTTCATCGAACCCCAGGGCATGTGCGTGCTCGCGGGCATCGGGCTCGACGACGGACGCGCGCGCCGCGCGCTGGACAGCGTGCGCGAGCGTCTGATGACCGATCACGGCGCGGTTCTGCTGCAGCCCGCGTACACGCGATACCACGTCGAGCTTGGAGAGATCTCATCGTACCCACCGGGATACAAGGAGAACGCCGGGGTCTTCTGCCAGACCAACGCGTGGATCATGATGGCGGAAGCCATGACCGGTGACGGTGATGCCGCGTTCGAGCACTACCGGCGCATCAACCCCTCAGCGCGCGAGGACGTCAGCGACGTGCACCGCTGCGAGCCGTACGTCTACGCGCAGATGATCGCCGGCCGCGACGCGGCGACGCACGGTGAGGCGAAGAACTCGTGGTTGACCGGCACCGCCGCCTGGAATTTCGTCGCCGCGACTCAATGGATCCTCGGCATCCGTCCCGAGCACGAAGGTCTCCGCGTCGACCCGGTGATCCCGGCGTCGTGGCCAGGCTTCACGGCCACGCGGCTATTCCGCGGGGCCGAGTACCGCATCCGGGTGCGCAAGCCGGTGGGCCTGATAGGCCGCGTCCACGAGCTGATCGTCGACGGTGTCCGGTTGGACGGCAACCTGGTGCCGCCGGCGCCCGCGGGGCGCATCGTCGAGGTCGACGCGACCGTGGTCTCAGAGCTCGTCGCAGCGAGCTGACGGCACGCTCAGCGCTCCAGCGCGTTGGCTCGAACCGTGCGCTGATACCACGCGAAGCTCTCCTTGGGGATGCGCTCGCCGCTGCGGTAGTCCACCCACGTGAGGCCGAAACGCCTGGAGAAGCCATACGCCCACTCGAAGTTGTCGAGAAGGCTCCACACGAAGTACCCGCGCACGTCGACGCCGGTGGCAACCGCGTCGAGCACGGCGTGCAGGTGGCCGTCGAGGTACTGGATGCGGTCCCCATCGCGGACTGCGCCGTCGGGTCCGACGTAATCGTCGAACGCACCACCGTTCTCGGTCACGTAGAGCGGCACGGGCCCGTACTCCTCGCGCACGCGGACCATGATCTCGGTCAGCGCAGCGGGCTCGATCTCCCATCCCATCTCGGTGCGGGGGAGGTCGGGGCGAAGGACCCGGACCGCGTTGAGATCGTCGGCCTGCACCGTGTGGTCCGGATCTGGAACCCAGTAACCCGCAGCGCTCGCCTCCGCACGACGGGTCGAGGCGCAGACGGTCGACGGCGAATAGAAGTTCACGCCGAGGAAGTCGATGGGACGGCTGATCAGCTCGAGGTCACCATCTTCGATCACCTGGAAGCCCGGCGGATGCGCCGAATAGTGCTCGAGCATGTCGGCCGGATACCGGCCCTTGAACAGCGGATCCAGAAAGAGGCGGTTGAGGTTTCCATCGACGCGGCGGGAGGCGGCGCGATCGTCGTCGTGGTCGGTGGCCGGCCGGATCGGCTGGATGTTGAGCCCGATGCCGATCTGCGCCGCGGGGACGGTCGAGCGAAGCACGTCGACCGCCGCCCCGTGGGCGAGCAGAAGATGGTGTGTCGCAGCGGCCGCCTTGCCCGGGTCGCGAAGTCCCGGCGCGTGCTCGCCGTTGCCGTAACCGAGCCATGCCGAGCACCATGGCTCGTTCAGCGTGATCCACATGCTGACCGTGTCCCCGAGCGCACGGGCAACGATCCCGGCGTAGTCCGCCAGGCGCCCGACCGTGTCTCGTGACACCCAGCCTCCCGCGTCCTCGAGCGGTTGCGGTAGATCCCAGTGGTAGAGGGTGAGCACCGGCACGATGGAGCGGCGGAGCAGCCCGTCGACGAGGCGTCGATAGAAGTCGAGTCCGCGCTCGTTCGCCGGCCCGCTCCCCATCGCCTGCACACGCGGCCACGCGACCGAGAAGCAGTAGGCTCGGGCGCCGAGGCGCGCGAGCAGATCGAGGTCCTCGTCGAGGCGGCGATAGTGATCGCACGCGACGTCGCCGGTATCACCGTTGCGTGTCGCACCTGGACGGTGGCTGAAGGTGTCCCAGATCGAGGGGCCGCGACCGTCGGCGTCGACGGAACCCTCGATCTGATACGCGGCCGTTTTCGTTCCCCACAGGAATCCGTCGGGAAACATTGCTTCGCCGTGTGTTGACACGATTGGTCGCTCTCCCAGGCCGCGCTGCCGAACCCCGCTCTCGGCGCAAAGCATAAGCGTGGCGGCTGCAGCCCCGGGTTACCAGCGCCCGCCCGGCTGTTCAGTCGAGAGGATCTCGATCGTGGAGAAGGTCAGCGCAGAGGTCGACATACTGGCTGAGATGTCGCGATCCCAGAAATGCCAGCTCAACACGCGCGTGCGCATTGGCGCCGATCTGTGCGCGGAGCGCCTCATCCTCGAGCAAGGCGCAGACGGCGGCCCCGAACGCTGCCGGATCGCGCGGATCCCGCAGCAGCACTCCACTGACTCCGTCTTCAATCTGATCGCGGATCCCGCCGACCTCGCTGGCGATCACCGGGCGCGACTTCCACATCGCTTCGGCCACGGTGAGACCGAAGCCCTCAGCAAGACTCTTCTGCACGATGATCTGAGCTCGCCGCTGCAGCGCGTTCACCATGACCGCGTTCTCCTGGTCGTCATGCATCGGCAGACACGCCAGGTGCACGCGGCGCCTGGCATCCGGCTCGAGGGCTTGCCAGCACCGCGCCACCTCGGCGTACACCTCCGCCCCCTCCGGGTCATCGTCGACGCCCTGCACACTGGGGCCGGCAAGGACGAGTTGCGCGTCGCAGCGAGGGAGAACGTGACTCACGAAACCCTCCATGACTCCGAGCGGATCCTTGAGACGGTCCCATCGAGAGATCTGTACGACCAGCGGCGTGGCGACGTCGAGCGGCTCGGCCTCGAGCATGAGGGCGGCGTGCTCCACGCGGGCAACCTGACCGTCGGTCCTGACGTACTCGGCATCCCCGGATGCGGTCCCCAGGATTCCGGCGGCGCTGAGGATCGAGTCGACGGCAGACGGGTCGAGCTCGTGGTTCTTGACTGAGAACGGGTCGATCGATGGCGCCACGACCCGGGTGCGTTCCTCGTCGAGGGAGTCCCAGGCATAGTCCTGCCGCGAGAAGACGTAGCGGTCCGCGCGGCGCACGAATGGAAGGAGGTGGCTCCACGTCTCGCGCACGATTTCGTTGGGCGAGTTGATGCCGACATGACAGCGCCAGACCACCGACGCGCCGGTGGCGCGGATGTGCGGCACGAGCCCCGCAGTTTGTGGATCGTGCAGGATGACGACGTCGTCCGGCCCGATGCGGCCGCAAATCTGGCCCGCCTGGGCGGCGAGGACCGCCTCGTAGTGGTGCAGATCGGATTCCGAGAGTGCTTCGCCGTCCATGCCGTGCAGGCGGTTGTGGATGCGTTTGGTGACAGTGAAGAAGCGCTCATCGCCGTCGATCACGAGCCAGCGAGCGTCGACCCCCGCGCCGCGCGCGTAGGGGAGGAGCGCAGCCAGCAGCTCGGCGACGCCGCCACCTCTCGCGGTCGAGTTGACGTTCCACAGCCGCCGCCCGGCGAGAAGGTGTCGCCCGCGCTGCACGGCCTGCGCGAACGCCGACGCGCGCGCGCCCTCGAGCACTTCGAGATACCTGCGCGGGTCAGCCACGTCGACGGGAGCCTCGGTGACCTCGAAGCGTGCGACGGGTTGAGCGGCCGTGTCGGCGTTTGGTCTCGTCAATGAAGCAAACCGGGGTCCGGCCTTACTTATAGAGGCCCTATAAGATTAGTTGATCGCGGATCGCCGTGTGCGTAGGCGGCAGCGGCGCCGCCGCGCGTGCTGGCAAGCGGCCGCAGCATGGAAGAGCGCTACAGGTTAAGCTATCATGAAATATGATAGCGATACTGGTTAACCAGTTCTGAGTTGCCGGCCCAGTGGACATCGTGACCATTCTGCTGAAGGGGCTCGCGGGAGGGGTGCTGGTCGTGCTCTTCGCGCTCCTCGGCGAGGTGATCCGGCCGCGAAGCCTGGCCGGGCTCACGTCGGGCGCACCTTCGGTGGCGGCAGCCGGCCTCGTGGTCACTTTGCTGAGCTCCGGGGTGATGATGGCGTGGAATCTCGCACTGGGGATGATCGCCGGAGCGGTGAGCCTCGTCGCCTGGTGCCTGGTCGGGGCGGATGCGGTCAAACGATTCGGTGGGCTCAAGGGATCACTTGCCACGACCGCCGTATGGTTTGCCACCGCATTCAGCCTGTGGGCGGTCGCGCTGCGATGATCCGCGGCGCGACCGGTCAAGTCCTCCGGGCCGAGCAGCCGAAGCAGATCACGTTTCGGTTCGACCTGGGCAAGCTGCGGACGATCAGCGCCAGGGACTATGCCGTTCGTTTCGCCTTCGGTTTTCTCATCTCAGTGGCAGCAGCCGTGGTCGGCAGCGTCTTTGGACCGAGGATCGGGGGACTCTTCCTCGCGTTCCCAGCCATCCTGCCCGCCACGCTCACCCTGGTGGAGCGGAAGGAAGGGATCGCCCAGGCGCTCTCCGACATCCGCGGTGCGACGCTGGGCGCTGTTGGAATGATCGCGTTCGCGGTGGTCATGGTCGTAGCGGTGCGGCGCTGGTCCGGGCTCGCGCTGGTGGTCGCCCTGCTGAGTTGGGTGGTTGTGAGTGGTGTCGCCTACGTTCTGGCACGCGGGCTGGTGAGGGGTCTCGGCGAGAAGCAATATCTTCCGGAGATTCCGACGTCGGAAGCCGCCGCGCTGATCGATGCCCTGATACGCGGCGGCATGACCGTCGCCACGGCCGAATCATGCACCGGAGGGATGGTCTCGGCACTCCTCTGCTCGGTACCGGAAGCGGCGCGCGCCGTCCGTGCGGGTGTGATCGCGTATACCGATGAGCAGAAGATGGGTCTGCTCGGCGTCACGGCGCAGACGCTGTCCACGCACGGCGCGATCAGTGCGGAGGTCGCCGCGGAGATGGCCCTCGGGGTACAGCGACGCACCGGCGTCGACGTTGCCATCGCCGTCAGTGGAGCCACGGGCGCCGCGGCAGAAGGAAAGCCCGCCGGACTGACGTTCATCGCCGCCTGCAACGCCACGTCCGCCCCCACCGTCCGCCGGTTCACCGGCGATCTCGGGCCGGGCCGGAACGACGAACGCGCGGTGCGCATGGCACTGCAACTGGGCCTCGAGGTGACATCCAGGTCCTGACGAGAAAGCGATGCGGGAGATGGTCCCGAGCGCCGACGCGTACGGCCAGGGGATGCACTCGTACGAGGTTGCCTGGGAGGACAAGGATCCGGACCGCATCGTCATGATCGTGCGCTTCAAGGATCGCGAGAGCTACATGGCGAACGCCGACAGGTCCGCGACGGATGCGGAATACCGCCGGCAGCTCGAGTACCTCGACGGCGAACCGGAATGGATCGACGTGAACTATGCGGAGTACGTCGGGCAACCGTTGGGGGCTGACTGAGCCCGTCGCCCTCGGGGAGCGGCGCGGTGGCAGGCCACCGCGCCCGGTTTCCGGTTGACGCAGTGCGTACCGCGGTGACATCCTGCAGGCCCCCGCGAACTGCGGACGGGACATTCATGTGGAGGTGACTGTGGTGCACGGTCTCAGGAGCATCACGAGGTTTCGCGGCGTCCTGATCGGAGTTTCAACGGCGGCGCTGCTCACCACCACGCTCAGCGCCAATGTGAGCGCTGCAGGGGTCAGCGGCAGCGGCGCTCTGGCCGGGAGCCGGCCCGCCTGGGTGGCGAAGGCGACCGACCTCGGTGCGGTATCAAGCTCGCAGCGGGTGGACTTCGAGGTCGTGCTGAGTCTGCGCAACGCTGCCACGGCCGAGCAGCTGGTGGCGGCCGTCTCGACCCCGGGGAGCGCCTCATACGGTCACTTCCTCTCGGACGCCCAGTTCGATGCCGCGTTCGCGCCGGCAACGACGACCGAGGCCGCGGTGGCTGCATGGCTGCGGTCGGTCGGGCTGTCGATCGTGAGCGTGGCGTCGAGCCGCATGTACATCGAGGCGAGCGGGACCGTGGCTCAGGCGGACCGGCTGCTCGGGACCGCTCTCCACAACTACCGCTATCAGGGCCAGACGCTTCCCGCGCCCACGGGGAACTACCTGGTGCCTGCCCAGCTGCGCAGCGCCATCGCGGGGGTCGTCGGCCTCGACGGCTCGCACGCGCAAACCGCGGGGACCCTCCCCGGACCTCCGCCCGGTTCGCGCTATGGCGTGCAGCCGTGCTCGGCGTATTACGGCCAGAAGGTGGCAACGACCGTACCTTCCGCATACGGTCAGCAATGGCCGTACACGATCTGCGGCTACTCGGCCACGCAGTACCAGGCCGCATTCGGCCTCACCCAGTCGATCAAGAACGGCATCGATGGTCGCGGCGTGACCGTCGCGATCACCGACGCCTATGCAGCGCCCACGATCCTCGCCGACGCCAACACGTGGTCCAAGCGCCACGGGCTCCCGTCGCTCAACGGGCACTTCAGTCAGGTCACCCCGGCTCCGGACGGCTACAACCAGCAGAACGCGTGCGGACCGCAGGGCTGGTACGGGGAGGAGACGCTCGATGTTGAGGCGGTGCATGGGATGGCGCCCGGAGCGAACATCCTCTACGCCGGCGGCAAGAACTGTGTGGGCGGGCTCGACAACGCATTCGCCAACGTCATCGACCACCATCTCGCATCGATCGTGACCAACTCGTGGACGTGGGGCACCGGCGAGGGGAGCGAAGACACGATTCCCGCGGGCGTGCTCCACTTCTTCCACCAGTACCTGCTCGAGGCCGGCCTCACCGGGATCAGCGTGCTCTTCTCGTCGGGTGACTCAGGTGACGACGTGGGCGCTGTCGGCTCGCGGCAGGTCGACTTCCCGGCGTCGGATCCACTTGCGACCGCTGTCGGCGGCACGAGCACCGAGATCGGCGCGCAGGGACAGATCGTGTTTCAGACCGGTTGGTCGAGCTCGTACTCCACGCTCAGCGGTGGCGCATGGTCGCCGGCTCCTCCAGGCAATTACAGCAGCGGCTCCGGTGGCGGCACCAGCCAGCTGTTTCGGCAGCCGTTCTACCAGAAGGGCCACGTGCCGGCGTCCATCTCGGAGTACTTCGGATCCAGGCCGATGCGCGCGGTGCCGGACATCTCCATGCCGGGCGATCCCAACACCGGGTTGCTCGTTGGCGAGACACAGGTATTCCCCAGCGGCACCTACTACGACGAGTATCGAATCGGCGGGACCAGCCTGTCGTCCCCGCTGCTCGCCGGCGTCCTCGCCGATGCCGTGCAGAACGCGGGTCACGCGATTGGTTTCATCAACCCGCTGATCTATGCCGACGAGCACACGCCGGCGATCACCGACGTCCACCCGCACCATGGGCCGGAGGCGACGGTGCGCACCGACTACGCCAACTTCCTCAACGCGCACGCGGGATACCTCACCCGGTTGCAGACGCTCGGCGTGCCGACGACCATCTGGACGCGCTACGGCTACGACGACGTCACCGGTGTGGGCACGCCCAACGGGGTCCGCTTCCTCAACGCGTTCAGGGGCGCCGACTGAGCCCACCGACCACGATGACCGACCTCCGATAGTTCGACGGGCCAGCTATCGGCAACGTTGCACCGGGTGATCCGAGCTCGCGCAGGCTCATCGCCGCCCGATATCGCGCCGTGCTCGGCGCCTCGCGCTACCGGCGGTTCGCGATCGGCGAGGTCGCGTCGGCGGTCGGCGACGGCATCGGGCTGACCGCGGTCCCGTGGATCGCGCTCGGGCTCGCGCCTCCCGGCCTGCGAGCGGTTGCGGTGGGCCTCTCGGTCGCCGCGTACTCGCTTCCCGGTGCGCTCGCCGCGCTGCCCTTCGCTCGCCTGTTTCGCGATTGGAGCTCGGTGCGCCTGGTGCTCGCGGACACGGTCACTCGTTTCCTCGGTCTGTCTGCCATCGCCGCGCTCGCATCCGCCGGGAGGCTGACGCTCACCGAGTTCGTGGTGCTCCTCGCGGTCTCATCGCTGCTCCACCCCTGGGGGCAGGGTGGCCGTGCCGGCCTCGTGCCGCTCGTCGTCCCGGAGGGCGATCTCCTGGTTGCCAACTCGTTTCTGTTCACGTCGGTGAATGCCGGGCTGACCATCGTGGGCCCGGCCGCCGGCGGCCTCATCGTCGCTCGGTTCGGGGGCGCGCAGGCAATGGCGATCGACGCCGCCACCTTCCTGGTGTTGCTCGCGGCGCTGTTGTCGATCCGTCTTCGCAGGGCACCGATTCCCGCGGTTGGCGAGCGTCCGAGAGGAGGGGTGCGCAGCTATCTGCTCCGCGGTCAGCTCGGATACCTTCTCGCGCTCACCGTCGTCTTCTACGGCCTCTACGGCCCATTTGAGGTGGCACTCCCCCTGTACGTGCGGACCGACCTCCATGCCGGGCCGGAGCTGTTCGGCTTCGCGTGGGCCGCGTTCGGACTCGGAGCGCTGATCGGAGGCATTGCGGGCGGAGCGTTGCTCGACCTCCGCCGTCACGCAGCGCTGGTTCGCTTCAGCGTTGCCGTCGTTGCCGTCTGGGGCTTGGCGGTGCTGGTCATCGCTCTCTTTCCGGTAGCCGCCGTGCTCCTTCCCAGCATCGCGATCGGCGGCGCCGTCTATGCCCCGTACCCCTCCGTGGTGACGACGATGCAGCAGCGGCTGGTCGACCCGGCGATGCTCCCAGCGGTCGCCACCGCCTTTGCCGCCGCGTCCGGCGGCGTGACGTTCGCCGCGACCGGAGTCGGTGGTCCGATCGTCGCACTGGTCGGAGCACGAGCCACGCTCGTCGGATCAGGAGCAGCGACCGTGCTGCTCTCGATGCTGGTCGCGGTCTCTCAACTCCGGGGACGGACGCGCGGTCCAGTCCAGTGATGAGCCCGGCGAGGCCGGACGCCTGTTCCTGGGGATTGGTCGGGCTATCGACTCGCCCCGGCCAGCCCCGCTGCCCGGCTCACGCATCCTGGTTCCTGGGGCGGAGGACCACCTCGTTGATCGCGACATGGCGGGGGCGTGTGACGACGTACCCGACGGCGTCCGCAACGTCAGCTCGCTGCCATTCCTCCAGCGGGCACCGCGTCCGCCGGGCCGAGCAGCATCACCCCGGCGTTGTTCACGAGAGTGTCGAGGCGTCCGAACGCGTCCACTGCGCGTTCGATGGCGGCGCGCGCCTACAATCGCGGGCGTGGCTGGCAGCGAGTTGGTTTCGGACGCGGTCGTCGAGTACCCCGCCGGGGATGGCGAGTGCGAGACGTGCGGTAAGAAGGGCCTCCTCGCGCGGATCGCATCGCGGACGTTCCACAGCGAGGTGCGCGTCTGCGACGAGTGCCTCGACGACTACCGTCGTGGCGACGCCGAAGTCGCCAAGATGGTGATGAGCCGCCTGCGGCCCCTCTGAAGGCGGCCGACGACCAGGGGTTAGTCCGTCCCTTCCTCGAGGAACCGTTCCGCGACCACGTCCTCGAGGACGGCACGCCCTAAATCGGCAGCAGCGACATCGTCGGTCGCGTGCGGATCGAGGTCGGGGAAGAATTGCGCCACTCGAACGGGGTCCTCGTCGGTCAGCCATCGCAGAAAGGCGTGCCCGAATGCTGCCGCATGCTCGTCGGTGAGATCGCCGATCCTCGCCACGCGTTTCTCCCTGCTGCCTATGGATGCGACGGGGCCACGGGGGCTCCCTCGAGCTCGAACATCAGGTCGTCGAGATAGCAGTAGTACCAGTCCTCCCCAGGCTCGAAGGACCGGATGATCGGGTGCGCGATGGTCTTGAAGTGCGCGGTCGCGTGCTTGCCCGGGGAGTAGTCGCAGCAGCCGACGTGTCCGCATTCCTGGCACACGCGGAGGTGCACCCAGTCGTGGCGCCCCGCGGCAAGGCACTCGACGCAGCCCGTGCCGGAAGGCGCGACGTCGAGGATCTCATCCAGGTGTCCGCAAACGTCAGTCACGTCGCATCCTCGGTCTCGGATGATCGCACGGCGGTACCGGCACTCGGCGTGCTGACCTGGGTCAGGTCCGGATCCCACCCCATCAGCGCCGACGCACCTGCATAGGTGGTCTCAAGAAAGGCGAGCACGGCGGCGCCCGGGTCAGGATGGAGCCGGGCTCGCTCGTACGGAAGCACGAACTCGCCGGCGGTGTCACTCCACGCTCCGCCGCCCGGCTCGACGGCGGCGAGTTCGAATCCCTCGGGCCTGGGAAACGCGTAGGCGTAGAAGGCCGGGTCGGGAACGCGCTCATCGCCGGGCCACCATCCGGCGCAGATCTCCTCGGCGTCGCCGCTGAAGCGCGCAATCACGTCAGCGTCGGGTGGTGGAGTCACCCGCCGCCCCGAGTAACGGACGAGTGCCAGGTCGAACGTCCCCCAGAAGAACTGGACGGGTGTCGTTCTGCCACGGAACCGAGCCCGGTGCCGCTTGAGGACCAGGTCGACCAGCGACAGCACCCGGAAGAAGCGCGTCACGTGAGCCTCGTCATAGGTGTCGTGCGCGCGGTCCTCGGGAAACGGCACGGGGTTTGCGACCTCTGACGGGATCACGGAGATGGTGGCGTCCACCTGCAGCCGCGACAGTGCGCTCATCACGTCCCGGTGGAAGTCCGCAACAGCGCCACCGAGTGGGCGTCGCTCCACACGGCCGTCGCTGGTGCGAAAGACGAGCGCATGGTCGACGAGGTCGAACTCCGCATCGAGGCTGCCGCGGCCGGTCGGCATCGGCGACGTCGTCAGGCCGCGCGCGGTGACATACAGCGGTACGTTGCCCCACTCCGGCTCGAACGGACTCAGTGCCAGACGCAGCTTGCCGATCACCTGCGTGTACATGTGCAGCGTGTCGCGGGTCGCACGCCACTCGCCGTATGGAAGCGCCGGCCATGCGTCCTCGCTCACGTGATCACCTTACGCCGCAGGCGGATCGATGTCAGCCCGCGGGAGTGAGCTTTCGGCGGCAGGTGCCTGGGGACACGTGCTCCGCCGAGCCATGTCCGCCACCTATACTCGCGGCCCGTCTACCTGAGGAGGAGCTGCGATGTACGGATCGGTTTCGCGCTGGCGCATCAAGGAAGGCAAGCAGGATGAGCTCGAGCAGCTCATGGACGAACTGACGAAGGAGCCGGCGCCGGGATCGCGCGGCGTCACCGTCTACCGTGCCGACGCGGATCCCCACGAGTACTGGGTCTGTGGTGTCTGGGAAAGCCGCGAGGCATACACGTCGAACAGCGCGACCCCCGAGCAGGATGCGCGATTCCAGCGTCTCCGTTCGCTCATGGACGGCGACCCGGAATGGCACGACGGGGAGATCGTCGTCTCGAACTGACCCGCCCTACGCGCGCACCCTTCCGCGCCCAGCGGACCCGCGCTCCCGATGTGGCAGGTATGAGCGGTCCCCGATCCAGGGGGCGGGCGGGACCGCGAGACCTCTCGTGACCTCGTGCAACCACCCGTTGTAGGTGGTCCGCAGCTCGCTGAACTGCTGCCACGCCGTTTCCAGATCGTGCAGCCGGTATCCGGCGCGCTGGAGACGAGCGCGTGCATCGACGAATTCCTCGCGCTCGACTCCGGGCACCGCATCGGTCTTGTATCGGAAATAGAGGCGCATGTCGGCGACGAAGTGGGACCCCACCTTGTACATCAGGCGCGCATGTCCCACGGGCCCGCCATCCACCGTCGTCATGACCAGCGCCGCCGCGTCCATCACCGCACCGAACGAGTTGGGCCACGCCTCGTTGTCGTGGCTCGAGCGGAAGTAGAAGAGCAGCGGGTAGGTGAGATGGGTCTCGAGGACGTCCACGGTCCACATCCGCCACTCATCGAATGTGGCGGCCAGCTGATCCGCTAGATCGTCCTTGGCACACGTCTCCAGCAGCTGCAGCCCCGATGGGGGTGCGCCCGCAAGCGCATCGAGCGCGACCACCGACGTCTCCCGTCGCTGGAACGATCCGAAGAGCGAGAAGAGCAGGCTGATCACGAGGGCGAACAATCCGAAGCCCGATGCTGCCTCAATACCGGTGAGAACACGCGTAGCGACACCGGTCGCCTCGATGCCCTCGACGGGAAACGCGAGCATCCGGCCCGCGGAGAAGAACACGGCCGTGCCGAACGAGTTCAGGTTGTGGCTGCAGGCCGTCATGCAACCCACTGAAGATGAGCGCGTACCCGACGACGAGAAAGAGTCCCCAGAAGACGAGCAGCGCCACCACCGTGGCCGGCGCAAAGGCGGCGAGCGCCGCCTCCCGCGTCTGGAGCCGTTTCGGCCGCTCTGCGATCCTCCGCCACGCGCGCCAGCCGAAGCGGACGGCGGTGAAGCTGAGCCGGAGCCGGCCCACCGACGGTCGCGGCAGCACCACCGACTGGAAGACGTCGAACAGCGTGACTGCGACGAGCGCCGCGCCGAACCCGATCTCGACTCCGTCGACTGCGCCGCTCATCGATAGGGGCCGGCCATGATGACGGGAGAGTCTCGAGTCATCCGGACCGCGATCTGTCGCAGGATCCGGACCATGAACCCGCAGGCGATGGACTTCCAGATGCGCAGGCGCACCGGGCATCCGGACTTCCTCGACCTGCCCTGGCACGTTCCACTCGCGAGCTGGCGGCACGATCGCCTGGTCGACGTCCCTCGTGGCATCTCGCGGCACGTGGTGAGGTTCGTCCGGTATGGCGAGGCGATCTACGCACTGAAAGAGCTGCCGCGCCGCCTCGCGGAGCGTGAGTACCGGCTCCTCGCGGAGCTGGATCGATCCTTCATACCGGTCGTCGAGGTCGCGGGCCTGGTCACCGACCGTGGAGGATCGGGCGGGAGCGTCTCACACCAGACGTCGCCGGAGACGGAGCTGGAGGCGATCCTGATCACCCGTCATCTCGACTTCTCGCTCCCATATCGCCGCGTGCTCGGCGCCACCGGAACCGATGCCGCCCTGAGCGACCGCCTCCTCGACGCTCTCGTCTATCTCCTGATCCGTCTTCACGTGGCCGGCTTCTTCTGGGGAGACTGCTCGCTTTCCAACACGCTGTTCCGCCGGGATGCCGGTGCTCTCGGCGCGTACGTGGTCGACACGGAGACCGGCGAGCTCCATCCCCAGCTCACCGACGGCCAGCGCCTGCACGACGTGCTCGTCGCCGAGGAGAACATCGCCGGCGAGCTGATGGATGTGACCGCGGAGGGGCTCGAGCACGGTCTCGAACCCGTCGTCGCCGCTGAGGAGCTTGGCCATCGCTATGAGAGCCTCT
The DNA here is from genome assembly GCA_963848445.1 of Candidatus Dormiibacterota bacterium. Lineage (GTDB taxonomy): Bacteria > Chloroflexota > Dormibacteria > Aeolococcales > Aeolococcaceae > Palsa-851. Next base: position 412,395 of record CAWKDT010000001.1, on the reverse strand, counting down.
GGTCCGAGCTCACGCGCGAGGTTGTATTTGCGCCGGACCAGCGATACCGGGTCGAGGAGCGGCTGCAACGGGTCAACGGGCTCGGATTCGACGTCGATGAGGTCGAGGTGGTCGCGCATGCCGGCGAGTACCGCCTGCGCCTCCAGGCCCGGGTCGTGGAGCCCGGCCACCACGTCCGGACCCTGCAGACGCTCACCGGTCTCGAGGTCCAGGAGAACCAGGCGCGTCGCCTGCTCGGTGACCTCGCCCGGTACCGAACCGAGCTGGAGGCTTCGACCGGCGGCCCGGTGTCGGAGCCCGTGGCGGCACGACGCTGGCTCACCGAGGTGTTCGAGCCCACCGTCGCCGCCGTTCCGGCGGCGCTGCGCGACCGGCTCGAGCCCGCGGAGCTGTTCCACCAGGTGCTCGATCACCGCTGGTACCTGTCCGAGGCGGCCGGTCACGACGTCGGGCTCAGCGAGGCTGTGAAGTCCTTCGTGAACACCGTGCTGCCCGCGGCAGTGATGCCGGGACTTGCGGAAGCGCTGTCGGACGAAGCCTGAGCCTTGGGTCCATATCTGATCCGCCGTTCGCTCCAGGGTGTGCTCACCCTCTGGGTGGTCTGGTCGCTGGTCTTCGTCGCGTATTTCGTGGCGCCGGGAGACCCGGCGGCGGAACTGTGCCGGCCCGGGTGTCCGCAGATCTTCCTGCAGCACATTCGGGAGGCGCTCGGCCTGAACCTTCCGCTCTGGCAGCAGTACCTGGACTACTTCGGACGCATCTTTCACGGCAACCTGGGGTACTCGTACGTCAGCGGTCAGCCCGTGACCTCGATCGTGCTCCGCGCCGTGCCGGTCGACATCTCGCTGGCGATCCCGGCCGCCGTCATCTGGCTCACCGTGGGCGTCGGCCTCGGCATCATGGCCGCGCGGCACCCGGCCAGCCGCCGTGCTCGGGCCGCCACGCTGCTCGTGCTAGCCGGGCTCTCGGTCCCGACCTTCATCGTCGGGATCGCACTCGTCGACCTCCTCTGCGGCGGGCTGATCTCGTGGCTGCACATCTTCCCGCGCCCCGGTGAGAACTGGACGCCATTCCTGACGAACCCCCTCGGGTGGGCGCACGGCCTGATCCTCCCGTGGATCACGCTCGCCCTGGTCTCCTCGGCGACGTATGTCCGGCTGACGCGGAGCTCGATGCGAGATGTGATGGGAGAGGACTACATCACCGCTGCCCGGGCTCGCGGCCTCTCGGAACGGCGAGTCGTCTACCGCCATGCGCTGCATGCGGCGATCTCGCCGGTCATGACCCAGTTCGCCATCGACCTCGCGACCATCCTGGGCGGGGCGATCGTCACCGAGGTGGTCTTCCAGCTTCCCGGGTTGGGGAGGGCGATGGTCCAGGCGGTGATCAGCGAGGACCGACCCGTGATTCAGGGCGTGGTGCTGGTCACCTCGGCGTTCATCGTGATCGCCAATCTGTGCGTCGACACCCTCTACGGAGTGATCGACCCTCGCGTCCGGTTCAGGTAGGCGACTGTGGTGGTCCGGCTCCGACCGGGTCCATGAGTAACCCGTTCTGATCTCGGGTATCACGTAGGGCATGACCGAACCCAAGACCGAATTGCTTCCCGTTCTCGCCCTCGACGACATGGTGGTGATGCCACACATGAACGTCCCCCTCGGCGTCCCCGAGGAGCAGCAGCCTGCCGTCGACGCGGCACGGCAGGGCAACCAGCTCATCCTGCTCGTCCCCCGGGTCGACGGCCAGTTCCGATCGATCGGGACGGTCGCGAGCATCGCCGAGACCGGGAAGCTGCCGAACGGCGCCGAGGTCACGATCGTGCGCGGCGAGTACCGAGCCAGGCTGGGCAGCGGTCAGGGCGACGTCGGAGGCGCGCTCTGGGTCCAGGCCGAGCCGATTCGCGAAGCGGAACCCACCGAGCAGGAGCACGTGCTGGCGCGGGAATACCGAGCAATCCTCGAGAACCTCGTCGAGAGCCGCGGCGCGCCGGGCGTGGTGCAGTTCCTTCGGGCTGCGCGAACCCCGGGGCAGCTCGCAGACCTCGCCGGATACTCGCCCGACCTCACCATCGACCAGAAGGTGCAGGTGCTCGAGACGCTCGACGTCGAGTTGCGCCTGCGCATGCTCATCGACTGGATGCGCGGGATCCTTGCCGAGGCGTCGCTCAAGGAGAAGATCCGGAGCGAGGTCAACGAGGGGATGGAGAAGGCGCAGCGGGAGTTCCTGCTCCGCCAGCAGCTCGAGGCGATCCGGAAGGAGCTCGGCGACAGCGGCGACGACGTCGTCGGCGGCTATCGCAAGCGCATCGAAGACGCGGGCATGCCCGAGAAGGTGCGCGCCGAGGTGGAGCGGGAGCTCGGCCGGCTCGAGCGCACCAGCGAGCAGAACCCCGAGCACGGGTGGATCCGGACCTATCTCGACTGGATGCTCGACATTCCCTGGAACGTCCGCTCCGACGACCATTACGACCTCAAGGAGGCGCGTCGGATCCTCGATGAGGACCACACGGGCCTCGACGACGTGAAGTCGCGGATCATCGAGTTCCTCGCGGTGCGCAAGCTGCGCCAGGAACGGGGCCTGTCCGTCCTCGGCGGGCGCGGATCCGGCGCGATCATCACCCTCGTCGGACCCCCAGGCGTCGGCAAGACCTCGCTCGGCGAGTCGGTCGCCCGCGCGCTCGGGCGCAAGTTCGCCCGCGTCTCGCTGGGGGGCATCCACGACGAGGCCGAGATCCGCGGCCACCGGCGCACCTACGTCGGGGCGCTTCCGGGGCGCATCGTGCGCGCGCTCAAGGAGGCCGGCACCAAGAACCCCGTGATCATGCTCGACGAGATCGACAAGGTCGGCAGCGACTGGCGAGGCGATCCCTCGGCGGCGCTCCTCGAGGTGCTCGACCCCGCGCAGAACAACACCTTCCGGGACCACTACCTCGAGGTCGATCTCGACCTCTCCGACGTCCTGTTCATCCCGACCGCCAACGTGTGGGAGACGATTCCGGCGCCGCTGCTCGACCGGATGGAGCTCATCAAGCTTGACGGGTACACGATCGAGGAGAAGCTCGCGATCGCCCGTGACCACCTGCTGCCCCGGCAGATCACGCAGGCCGGCCTGCGCACGGAGGAGATCGACCTCAGCGAGGACGCCATCGACGCGGTCATCACCGGCTACACGCGCGAGGCGGGCGTGCGCAACCTCGAGCGTGAGCTCGGCAAGGTGGCGCGGAAGATCGCGACGGGGTTCGCGACCGGCGAGTTGCAGCCGCCTGTGGCAGTAACTCCCGAGATGGTGGCCAGGTTCCTCGGCACGATCAAGTTCGACAACGAAGTGGCCGAGCGCACGGCCGTGCCCGGTGTCGCCACCGGCCTGGCCGTGACCGGAGTCGGCGGCGACGTGCTCTTCGTCGAGGCGACGTCGGTGGGGGAGAAGGACTCACTCACGCTGACGGGCCAGCTCGGTGACGTGATGAAGGAGTTGGCTCAGATCGCCCTCTCGTACGTGCGGTCGCACGCCGCCGAGCTCGGCATCGATCCGATGGCGGCGAACCGGGGCTTCCACCTGCACGTGCCCGAAGGCGCGGTGCCGAAGGACGGTCCCTCGGCAGGGGTCACCATGACCACCGCCATCGTGAGCCTCCTCACCAACCGCCCGGTGCGCAACACGGTCGGCATGACCGGTGAGGTCACGCTCCAGGGGCTGGTGCTGCCCATCGGCGGCGTCAAGCAGAAGGTCCTGGCGGCACATCGCATGGGGCTGAAGGAGGTGATCCTCCCGGTACGCAACGGCAAGGACCTGGATGACATCCCCGCGAGCGTTCGCGAGCAGATGACGTTCCACCTCGCCCGGCGTGTCGAGGATGTCCTCGATGCTGCGCTCGAGACGGCCTCGAGCGCGGCGCAGCCGGCGGTTGCCTAGCCTCGAGGGCGCGCGGCAACCTCAGGCAGACGACGCCTCGGGCTGGGCGATCTCCAGCCAGGCGAGGCCCTGCAGCGCTAGCCGTATGTGGCCCGGTCGGTGCACCAGGACCATGAGGATGCCTTCGCAACCGCGGCAGCGGAGCACCGCCCCGGGTGCCTGCGGTGCCATGTACAGGTGCTCCGAGCCCATCGCGTCGACGGTTCCGCACGAGGCGCACGCTCCTCGAGCGGCGGTCACGTCGTTGACGAAGACCTCCTTGAGCAGACCCGCGGCGGCGTTGCCGTCGAGCGTGAGGGAACCGTCGTTCATGAACGCCTAGCCTCCTGTTGGTCCGAATCGCTCGGTCTTGATGCGAGCCGCATCGTGGCCGAGCTCCACGAGCGCCGCCGCAACGGATTCCACGAGCGGGGTCGGCCCGCAGACGTACACGAGCGGTCGGTCCGATGGAGGCCAGACAACCTCGTGCAGCATCGACCTGTCGATCCTGCGCCGGTCGCCCGTCCATCCCTCCGGCTGCGCACGGGTCAGGGTCTGCACGACATCGAGCCCATCGCCACCCAGGTGTTCAAGCTCCTCGCGATAGATCGCATCGTCAATCGAGCGCGAGGAGTACAGGAGGCGTGCCGGCACCGAGCTCGCCTGCGCCGCCCTGTGGCGGAGCATCGCCATCAGCGGGCAGATGCCCGAGCCCCCCGCAACCAGCATGAGCGGCCCCCCGTCAGCGACATCCCAAGCGAAGTACCCGCCGATCGGGCCGCGGAGCTCGATCGTGTCGGACACGCGCAGCTCCACGCTGAGGAACGGCGACACCTCTCCATCCTCGATGCGCTCGACGGTCACGGTGAGGCGGCCGCCCGCCTCGGGCGGCGACGCGATGGAGTAGCTCCGCTGTGCCTGGTAGCCGTCGCCGGCGGTGAGGCGGATATCGACGTGCTGGCCGGCACGATGGCCCGGCCAGTCGGGCACGTCCAGCACCAGGCTGCGGACACGCGGCGTCTCGTCGATGAGCTCGACGACGCCGGCCGTGCGCCAGATCAGTCGCCGCTGTACCGCTGCTCCTGCCATGGATCCCCATACATGTGGTAGCCGTAGGTCTCCCAGAAACCCGGCGCGTCGTCGTTCATCAGTTGGAGGCCGCGCAGCCACTTCGCGCTCTTCCAGAAGTACAGGTGCGGGACCAGCAGGCGGGCAGGGCCGCCGTGCTCCGGCTCGAGCGGCTGGCCGTCGTACGCGAACGCGATCCACGCTTTGCCACCGGTGATGTCGTCGATCGGGAGATTCGTCGTGTAGCCGCCATCGCAGAACGCCATCACGTAGTCGGCGGCGGAGTCCACGCCGTCGAGAAGGATGTCCACGGACACGCCCTCCCAGGTCGTGTCGAGCTTCGACCACTTGGTGACGCAGTGGATGTCGCGCGTGATCGTCTCGCTGGGCAACGCACGAAACTCGTCCCAGCTCCACCGCTTCGCCTCGTCGACCTCCCCGGTGATCGAGAAGGTCCACGCTTCCGGCGCGATGTGCGGCGTAGGACCGGCCGACAGGACCGGGAAGTCGCGAACGAGGTACTGGCCGGGCGGGAGGCGATCGGCCTGGGCGGGGTCGCGCCGGCGCCCTGTGAATCCCCGGGTGATGAAAGACATCGGTTGCCTCCGCGCGAAGCCAGGTCGAATCGAACGTGGAGAATACGCGCCATGTCGGTGACGGAGCGGGTCGAGATTCGCAGCTTCGTCGCCGGCGAGCTCGAGGACGCCCACATCGATGCGCTTGCCGAGGTGCTCGCCGACTGCGTTGCTGGCGGTGCGTCGGTCAATTTCATGGCGCCCTTCTCGCACCAGCAGGCGCGAGCCGCCTTCCTCGCCATGGCGGCGGAGGTGGATCTGGGCCGGCGCACCCTGCTTGCGGCGTTCGACCACGGACGAGTTGTCGGCACGGTCCAGGTCATTCTCGCGGCACCGCCCAACCAGCAGCACCGGGGCGAGATCGCGAAGCTCCTCGTGCACCGATCTGCCCGCAGGCGGGGCATCGCGCAGCTGTTGATGGAACGGGCCGAGGCCGATGCGCGCGCGGCTGGAAAGACGCTGCTGGTCCTCGACACGGTGACCGGCGACAATGCGGAGCGCCTGTACGGGCGGCTCGGATGGACGAGGGTGGGCGTGATCCCCGGGTACGCGCTGTATCCCGACGGGCGCCGTTGCGATACCACCGTCTTCTGGAAGGCGATCTGACGCCGGGCTCCGGGTCACAGCTTTCGGCGTTGCGCGTGACAGCCCTGCACGCCGGATCGGGGCGCGAGAGCGCCGCCTACACTCGAGTCGGCTGGAATGTCAGACCGGACGCGGCGCCTCCAGTTGCCGTTGGGCGTGCCGCGGCTCCACGAGCAGGAACGTGACCACACCGAGATCCACCGCCCGGCCCCCGGAACGGGGCGCGGCACCGGAGGGCAGCCTCGCGGAGGACCGAAGGCTTCGCGCCCTCGTTCGGAGATCTCGCGATCTGATCCTCGTCGTTGATGATCGCGGTCGCATCACATACAACAGCCCTTCCTTTGGCACTGTGCTGGGGTATGCGCGCGGCTCGCTCCTGGGGACCGATGCCCTGGCGCTGATCCATCCCGACGACCGAACGATGATCAGGTCGGTGCTCGCGGCGACGGTTGCCGGCGCGAAGCCGTCGGAGCGGCTGCGGCACCGGGTCCTCGACAGCACCGGGGACGTCCGCTGGATCGAATCGACGGCCATGAACCTCGTCGACGAGCCGGCGGTCGACGGCGTCGTCATCAACGCCCGTGACATCACCGACATCAAGGCAGCCGAGGACCGTGCCACCGCCGGCGAGGAGCGGTTTCGGGCGTTGGTGCAGAACTCGACCGATGCGATCTCCGTGATCGGCGCCGACGGGAGCGTGACGTACATGAGCCCCGCGGCGGAGGTTCTGGCAGGGGCGCCGCCCGGATCACGGCCGATGAACGGCCTGGACGAGGTGTTCGACGAGGATCGTCCGCGGGTCGTGGAAGCACTAGCCCGGCTCCTCGAGCGGCCCGGCGAGAGCACGACCATGCGATTCCGGGTCCCGCACGCCGATGGCACCCTGCACAATCTCGAGACCACGGCGCGCAACGCTCTGCAGGACCCTGCGGTGCGCGGAATCATCGCGAACACCCGCGACGTCACCTCGCAGGCCAGGGCGGAATCTCTGCTGGTGGCTCAGGGCCGGATCCTCACGCTGATCGCCACCGGCGCAGCGCTCGCCACGACGCTGACGGAGATCGTGTCCGAGGTCGAGTCGCGACTGCCGGGCGCCCGATGCGCCGTGCAGGTCCTGGGCGCGGATCGGTCGTCGATGCACATCGAAGCCGCGGTGTCCCGCGAGACGCTTGCGTGCCGCCTCATGGAGGGACGCGAGATCGATTCGGAGCGGAGCATCTGCGGCGCCGCGATGGCACAGCGTCGGGAGATGATCGTCAACGCCCCCGGCAGCGGCCCGCGTTGGGGGACCACCGCGTGCATGGGCGAGCACGCGCCCGGCGCCTGCTGGGTGGAGCCCATCGCGAGTGGTGACGGCGGACCGCCGATCGGGGTCTTCTCCTGCTATTTCCCAGGGGCGTACGAACCCGACAGTGAGGCACGGCACGTCGTGAGCCTGGCGCGGGATCTGGCGGCCATCGCGATCGAGAAGCAGCGCAGCGAAGACAGGCTCGGCTACCAGGCGATGCACGACGCGCTGACCGGGCTCCCCAACAAGGCGCTGCTGCTCGACCGTCTCGTCAACGACGCGGCCCGGCGTGGTCAGGCAGAGAAGCTCGGCAACATCCTGTTCATCGATCTCGATCGATTCGAGTTGATCAACGACAGTCTGGGCCACGCATCGGGAGACCTGCTGCTGCAGGAGGTGGCCAAGCGCATCACCCATACCGTCCGATCCGAGGACACCGTCGCCCGCCTCGGCGGCGACGAGTTCGTGGTGAGCATTCCGGACATGCCCGACGAACGCGAGGTCGTCGCGCTCGCCGAGCGAATCCTGGATGCGATACGGGTGCCGTTCAGCCTCGGGGCGCATGAGGTCACCGTCACGGCGAGCATCGGCATCTGTTCGAGAACGCTCAGTGCGACCGCGGCGGGTGAGCTCCTCCGCGACGCCGGCGCAGCCGTCAAGCGGGCAAAGGAACAGGGGCGCAATCGCTGGGACATCTTCGACGTTCCGCTGCGCCGCCGGGCGATCACCCGCTTGCGCAGCGAGGCCGCGCTGCGGGAGGCGATCGAGAAAGGCCACCTCGAGCTCGTCTACCAGCCGGTGTGGTCGGTGAGCCAGAGCAAGGTGCGATCGGTGGAGGCACTGGTTCGATGGCCGCGCGCCGGCGGTCGCATCGGAATGCCGTCCGCCTTCATACCGCTGGCCGAGGAGATGGGCCTCATCAGCCTGCTCGGTGCATGGGTGCTCGACCGCGCCTGCGCGGATGGGGCCTGGCTGGATCGCGAGCACTGCCACCTCCCGCACCTCGCAGTGAACGCCTCGGCCCGCCAGCTCACCGACGGCTCGCTCGTCCCCGCGGTCGAGAAGGCCCTGAGCGCAACCGGATGGGATCCGCGGCGGCTCACTGTCGAGGTCACCGAGTCCGCGCTCATCCTGGATCCGACAGCAGCCATGCGCACGCTGCGCAGCCTCCATCGAATGCACGTCCTGCTTGCATTGGACGACTTCGGCACCGGGTTCTCCGCGATGGCATACCTCAAGCGCTTTCCGTACTTCGATGCGATCAAGATCGATCGCTCGTTTGTGACGGGACTGCACAATCCACGAGCTGCGGATCGCGCGATCGTCCGAGCCACCGTCGCGCTGGCCGAGGCGCTGGGGGCCACCGTCATCGCCGAGGGTGTGGAGACCGTTGAGCAGCTCGAGGCGCTCGTCGCGCTCGGCTGCGACCGCATGCAGGGTTACCTCATCGCGAAGCCGATGCGCCTCGATGCGCTGAGGGCGGCGCTGCTGAGTGTGACGCCGTTCTTCGCGCGGTCAGCGGCCTGACTCATCCGGCCCTGCGCACCGACGCAGGGACGCTGCCGCCGCTCAAACCCAGCGGGCCTCAGGCGGCGAGGCGGAGCGCACGTCGAATCGGGGCGATGCGGACGACCGCGTTGTACGTGACGAGCGCAACCGCGACGTGCATCACCATCAACACCGCCACGGCCTTCAGGGGCTGCCCCTTCAGCAGGATCCAGAGATCGGGCAGGAAGAGCACCAGCGTGATGAGGATTGCGAGCCTGAAGAAAAGCCATCGCGGCGCGGAGCTGATCCTCGTCACGATGGGCCAACCCGCGCACCCGACCACGACGCCGATGATCGTGAGCTTCGCATAATCGTCGAACCGGAAATGCTCGTAGCCCGCGGTCGAGGGAAACACCGCGATGGCGATGGCAACGAGTATCGCGTCGGCGAGCAACGCACCGGCGATGGCCAGCACCGTCGCAATCGCAACCCGCCCGAGCGGCGGCTGCTCGTCCCGGGGTGACCAGTCGACACGCGCATACGCGAGGGTGCGGTCGACCAGATCGCGCTCCGCATTCATGCCGGGACCGTACCGCACGCTCCCTTGCGGAACGGTGAAGGTGCTTATCCCGCAGCACCGTGCGAGAGTAGGCTGGCGTGCACATGCCCGTATCCACCGCCCTGTGGTGATCTCGATCGATGCTCGTGCTCGTCGCGGAGGATGACGCCAAGCTGCGCGAGGTGCTCGTCCGCGGGCTGCGCGACGCGGGGTATTCGGTCGATACCGCGAACCGAGGCGATGCCGCGCTCAGTATGTTGCTGCGTGACCCGTATGCCGCAGCGGTGCTGGACTGGCGGATGCCCGGCATGGATGGCATCGAGGTCGTCACCGCGCTGCGCACAGCCGCGCGACCGACGCCGGTCCTCATGCTCACGGCGCGCGACACACCGGCGGACCGCATCCACGGGCTCGACGCGGGGTGTGACGATTACCTCGTCAAACCGTTCGATTTCGAGGAGATGCTCGCGCAACTCCGCGCCCTGATGCGCCGTCCGCAGCAGACCCTCGGCGTGCAGCTGCGCGTCGGTGCGCTGATCATCGATCCCATCGGACGAACCGCGTCCGTCAACGGCGAGCCCATCGGGTTGACGCCGACCGAATATGCGATCGTCGAGGTGCTCAGCCGTCGCAGCCCGGCGGTCGTCGGACGCGACGCGATCGCAAATCACGCGTGGCCGGACGCACTCGATCCGATCGGCTCCAACAGCATCGACGTGCATATCGCTCGGCTGCGCGCCAAGCTCGTCGCCGCGGGGATCCGGTTCGAGGCGGTGCGACGGGTCGGATACCGGCTCGTGGCGCGATGATCGCGGGGGGCGGCCTGAACCGCCATGCGCTGCGGACGGCGGTCGTCAGCACGCTCACCGTCGCGGCGCTGGTCGTGGCCCTGTGCGTCGCGGTCGACCTCATCGTCGCGACGTCGCTGCGCTCGTCTGCCGCAGATCGCCTGACCGCTCAGCTGACCCAACTCGCCGCGGTCCCCGGCGGGCCGGCATTCGGTGAGCCGGACCTCGATGATCCGCTCCTCGTCTGGCAGCTGGACGCCGCAGGAGCCGTGGTGAGGTCGACGTCAGGGGCGCCCGCGCTTCCGGCGAGCGTGCGCAAGCCGATGGCCGCGTCGGCGATCAGCATCGCCGGCAAAAGCCTGCTCATCGCGGGCGAACGGATCCCCGGGGGGTTGCTCGTGGGCGCGGTGAGCCTCTCCAACGAGTCGAGCTCGCTCAGCACGCTCGTGATCACGGAAGCGGTCGTCGCGCCGATCCTGCTCGCCATAGTCTTCGGTGGGGCCTTCGTCGTCGGGCGCAATGTGGCGGGGCCGATCGAACGGGCTCGGCGGCGACAGCTCGAGTTCACGGCCGATGCCTCCCACGAGTTGCGGACTCCGCTGGCGGTGATCGAGGCCGAGACGTCGCTGGCGTTGGCGGGCGGCCACTCGGGCGGCGACACCGCAACTCTCCGGCGGGTGGCGGCGGAGACCCGCCGAATGCGCACGATCGTCGAGGACCTCCTCTGGCTTGCGCGGTTCGACTCGATGCCGCCCGACCCTGCCGTCGAGGCTGTGGATCTTGCGACGGCGGCCGAGCTGGGGGTGCGTCGATTCATGTCGATAGCGGACCAGGCTGGTGTGCACCTCGACCCGTGGGACGGTGCCGGCGTGACAGCGCTGATCGACGCTCCCGCTGAATGGGTCGACCGGCTGATCGGCGTGGTGCTCGACAACGCGTGCCGGTACACCCCGCCGGGTGGGAGCGTGCGCGTCTCGGTGGCATGCGCGACCGGCTTCGCGCGCCTCACCGTGCGCGACACGGGGCGAGGAATCCCTGTTGAGCAGCGCAGCCGGATCTTCGAGCGCTTTCATCGGGCGACCGCCGAGAGTGGAGGGGCCGGCCTCGGCCTCACGATCGGCAACGCGATCGTCGCGGCGACCCACGGCCGCTGGCAGATCGACGATGTGCCCGGGGGCGGAACCTCAGTCGGCGTCGTCTGGCCGCTGTCGCGATCCGGGCTCGTCGATGCCAACGATCCGGAGCGCGGCGCGCGGGCACTCGGCGACGGCGCGCCGGGCGTGGCCGATTAGGTCGGGCGAGAGCGGACGCGGGTCGATGATCGGGTAGCTCCAGTCGTCCAGACGGATCCGCTCGGGAATCAGCTCGGCGCACATTGCGTGGGCCTTGCACTTGATCGGATCGACGCGCAGCCGGTGTTTCACCACCACCCCGGGTTGGTCTCGGGTGCGGCGAGGATGGACGGGAGCGCGCTGAACCGGCACCCGCCGCTGCGAAGGTGATGGCGGAGGTCCGCGGCGAAGACCTGCAACGCGCTCTGAAGGAAGAGCACGGCGCCATCCGGGTGCCGGCATGCGCCGCGGCCGAGCACGTCGCCGCACCATCGGGCCAGCAGGTCGAGGGCTGCGGGTCGCGCGCGGCCGAGCGCAACGCGGTGAAACGTCTCGGCGATGGCCGGCAGGCCGGCGTGACACGGACCGCATTGCCCGGCCGTCTGGCCGGCGAGGAAGCTGAGCACTCGGTCGGTCTCGGCGACCCCACAGGCTGCCGCCGGCAGCACTGCGATGACGCCGGCGCCCACCGCGGCACCGACGAGGCGCAGCGATTCAGCGTCGATGGACCCGTGCCAGATGCGGTCGGCGGCAACCCAGCGCCCGAAGTACCCGCCGATCAGAACGGCCGCCGGCTCGCCCACCACCCCACCCGCCCAGGCGACGATGCTCTCGAGGGTCGCGTCGTGACCGGCTTCGACCACGCCTGGATCGGCGACCGCGCCGGTGACGGTGAGCAGCGCGGTCCCCGGCGATCGCCGCGTCCCGGCTGAGCGGAACCAGTTCGATCCGAACCGCGCGATGAGCGCGGCATGGCCAAGTGTCTCCACGTTCTGGACGAGCGTCGGAAGGCCGTCGACGCCGCTCTGGAAGGGACGCGGTGGGACGACATGAGGCTTCGCGAGCCGCCCGGACACCCGTGCCGTGATCGCGGTCTCCTCGCCGGCGACATATCGATCCGGCCCTGCCAGCACCTCGATGAAGACACCGCTCTCCGATCGCTGCCGGCGTTCGACGATTGCCGCCTGGAGCGATCGCGACAACCCGTCGTGCGAACGGCACGTGTACACCACGGCGCGGCGGGCGCCGACCGTCTCCGCGGCGTGCTCGAGCCCATCGAGGACGAGGTGTGGCCGGATGCCGATCAGGGTCCGGTCCTTGAAGCTGGCGGGCTCACACTCGGCCGCGTTCGCCACCACGACCGCGTTCCGGCGATCCGAGTGATCCATGACCGCACGCCACTTGGTGCCGGTCGGAAACTCCGCGCCGCCGCGGCCGCGGAGGCCGCTGTCCTCCAGCGCCTGCAGCAACGCGGCGGGATCCGGTCGAGGCCGCGGGCCGAAGCGCTCGAGATGCGCGTCGAAGTCCTCCGGCGCCAGCGTTTCGGGGAGCAGCCTCGGGACGAGCGCTCCAGCTCTCACGACGCCACCTGGTGGGTCACGAGCGTTCCTCCTATGGCACGTCCGTTGCCCGCGACGAGTTGGATCTCGACCTGTACGCGGCCGCACAGCCCGCTCGCCGAGGCGCTCCCGATCGTCGCCCGGGCACTGCAGATCGTGGCACCGGATCTCGTCACTGTCAGGTTGCCCGATCCGTCCTGGTTCGCCACGATCACCAGCTGCAGCGTCGAGTCGCGAGCATCCGCGAGGGTGGCGACGACGGTGGTCGCCGATTGGGCGAGCGAGCCCGTCAGTTGATCATCGAGACCCGCCGGCAGGGTCGGCGCGGGAGGGACAGTGGCGGTCCTGGCGCCGGAGAGCAGATCGGCGGGCGTCCCCGCAGCCTTCGCCCACCCCGGCTGCAGCGGTCCCGTCGCCATCCACACGACCAGCGCAGCGGTGGCGACGACGCCGGCCCCGATCCCGGCGAGGCGGAGTGCCGCAAGTCGGGGCCAGCCCCCCGCGAGCCGCCAGATCAGCGCCCCGACGACGGTGGCGACGCAGGCGGTCACAACGAGCAGTGCCCACACCGACTTCGTGTCGGTTCCGGTGCCCACGCCGTGCACGACCGCCACCGGCCAGCTCACGTAGGCGAGCATGTGCACCACCTGCCAGGTCCGCCATCCGAGCCGGTGGCGGAGGAGGCTCGTCGCTGTGATCGCGATCAGCAACTCGAGGCTCACCACCCCGAGCCCGAGCCACAGCGGGCGGTAGGTGGCGACGAAGGGGACGACTGCGTCGAGCACAGTGAGCTTCGCAAAGGGGTCGATGACCGATGTCACGATGTGGATCAGCAGGAAGACCACGACCAGCAGCGACAGGTTGCGGTGAATCGACTGGACGACGAATCTCGGCCAGTCGCGGGTGCTCTGCCGGGACGAGGTCAGCAGACCGAGCACCACCGTAGCGCTGAGGAGGACCAGGGCGGTGTAGCCGCTTGCCCGTGTGGCGTACCACATGGGGGTCGGCCCCGCCGCGAGGGCGAGCACGGCGTCCGGTCAGGATCCGCCGGAGACCGCCACCGGCGTGCCCCCATACCCGTACTGGGGAACCTGTACCGGTCCGGTGAGCCCGGGCTGCAGTGACCCCGACGTGCCCGCGCCCGTCGAGCTCTGCTGCCCTCCCGCATTCGCCGAGGACACTGTGTGGCCCGGCAGGCTCGTCGCGGCGATAGTCGCGGCCGCGACGGTGAAGCCGGTCGCGCCGAGCGCGACGGTCACGGTGATCCGGCGGGCGCGCGCAAGGCCCAGGTCGCGCCGGAGGCGGGCGGAGTCCATCGCGGAGAGGCGGGCCACGAGACGAAGGCTATCCGGTGCACCCTTGCGGAACGGTGAAGGCACCGCGAAGACGGATACTGGACGCCTGATGAAGCTCGCGGCGATCACGCGATACGAGACGTCGAGCAGGCCGTGGAACCGCCTCATCGAGATCGCCGCCGACCGCTTCCCGGACACCGTCGAGGACCTCGCCGGGCTCCGGTTGCGAAAGGTCAAGCTCGAGCTGCGCATCAACGAGGACGCCACCGCGTATGAGGCAGTTCTCGTCGGGCCCGACGTGGCGACGGTGGAGCAGCGGCGTGCCGAGGAAGGGATGCTTGCGCTCGACGAGCCACTGGCGGCGCTCGCGATCGACACGCAGCAGTTCGAGGTAACCCGTGCGCGGCGCCTGGCTCGCGAAGCCGCACGGGGGGAGCTGACGCCGCGGTATGCGCGCTCGATCTGCGAGGGGTTCGGATACCCGGCTTTCGATGCCGAGCTCTCCCGGTACCAGGCCGAGATCCAGATGAGCATTGCCGCAAGGAAACCGCGCGCACGGCGATGGTTGTTCCGAGGCAGGACGCAGTAGCAATGCGGGATGCAGGCGGGCCGCCCGCCGTTCAGTGACGCAGGCGAGTCTGGCCGATGTCCCGATGATTCATCCCGAAGTAATGCGCGACTTCGTGCAGGACGGTGTCGGTCACCTGCGCGACGAGCTGCTCGCGCGTCCTGCACCAGTGCTCGATGTTGTGTTGCAGGAGCACGATGCGCTTCGGGTATTCGAACGCGCTGAACACCGATCCGCCGCCGCCCTGGTAGAAGCCGAGCACGTCCCGGTCGATGCCGTCCGCGCGATCATCGTCGGTCGGATCGGGCTGGACGACGATCATCAGATTGTCGTCGCTCATCCGCGTGCGCAGCGCCGGTTCGACGCTGTCCAGCGCCGCGGCCACGATGGCCTCGAACTCCTCGCCGGAAACGTGATAGGGCACTGATCGAGCATGACATCAACCAATTTCGTCTGGCGCCCCCGACCGTGGCATATGCTCCAGAGCTCATGAACGAACCGGAACCGGCGCGCAGTCGCGAGGAGCAGGCTGCGAAGGAGCAGGGTCAGGCGGACGAGCGCCGGCGAAAGGACGAGGCCGAGAAGATCGAACGCGATCGAGCCGACGAAGCCGGACGTCAGTCTCGGGAGGGCACCTGATCAGCTGAGGCTCGGCCGCCGAGCCTGCCCGGCCGCTGGGGCCGCTCGAGGGCTCGTCGAGGCGCTGCCGCCGCGCGCGAGGAGCAGCGACCCGATGGTCGCCGGGATCAGGGTCAGGCATCCTCCGGCGACGAGCGCGGCGGCCTCCGCCGGTCCGAGCAGTCCCGTGCCCAGCCCGAGACTCGCCGCGGCGGCGGGCATGCCCAGCTGTGCGGATGCCGCGAGGCCCGTCGCGATGAAGCGTTCGTGGCCGGCGACGCGCGCCGCGATGACGTGCGTGATCACCGCCGCAACCGCGAGCCCGATGGCGAGCAGGATCCTCGAGGGCGACGTGAGCAGCGCACGGAGGTTGAGCTCGGCGCCCAGGAGCACGAAGAACAGCGGGACGAAGAATCCGTTGGCGACGCCGCTGAACTGGAGCGCGAGGCGGTCGGATTCGTGGAGGCGCACCAGGATCATCCCGGCGATGAAGCCCGCGACCAGCGTGCTCGCACCCGTCTCCTGGGCGATCGCGGACAGACCGAGGAGCAGGACGAGTGAGATGCGCACCTGCCATGCCCAGCCACGCTGCAGCGACTCACGGCGCATCTCGTGGACCAGATGCGCGTTGCGGACCGTCCTCGCCCCGAGCAGGATGAGCACGCCGGCGGCGATGATGGCCGCGTCGCCGGCGATCGCCTCGACGGGGCTGCCCGACTTGACCAGGGTCAAGGGCATGATCACCACGGTGACGGAGTTGGCGATCGCGACCCAGGCGATCAGGAATGCGATGTTCGCGCCGGCGAGGTTGCGCTCCTCGATGATCGGAAACGCGATCGCCGCCGAGCTGCCCGTGACGATGACGGCGAGCAGCGCGACATGACCGATGTCGAGCGCGTGATCGAGCAGCAGCGCGAGCGGCACCGCGGTCACGCCGACCACCACGACCGCGAGCACCCCACGCGCGAATCCCTTGCGGATCACGGGCGATCCGATGTCGACATGGGTGCCTGCGCTGAACATCAGCATCGCGAAGCCGATTCCGCTCAGCACGGGTAGTGGCTGCGACGCCGAGTCGATCACGCCGAACCCGGTGCGCCCAAGCACGAAGCCGGCGAGGAGCTCGCCGATCACCACAGGGATGAGCCCCCGTCTGCCGAAGGCGAGCAGGGGCCCGGCGACGCCCGCGAGCACGAGAACCGTCAGCTGTACGAACATCGCGAGATCATGCCCCGAACTCCGCCGCCTGTGTCGGTGGTCGAAGCGACGCGCGCCTACGAGCGATGGGTGGCACGGCAGGTGCCCATGGTTCGCGGCGACCTTGCCTTCAAGCACGAGCAGATGGCGGTGGCGCCCTTTCCCTTTCTCCGGGCCACCTTCTACCGGTGGGTCCAGCTGTGGGCATCGTCGTGCGCCGACCTCGCGTCCGCTCCGCAGGTCCTCGCCGTCGGCGACCTGCACACCGAGAACTTCGGCACCTGGCGCGACACCGAGGGTCGCCTCATCTGGGGCATCAACGACTTCGACGAGGCGTTTCCCATGGCGTACACCAACGACCTCGTGCGCCTCGCCACGTCGGCGCGCCTCAGCATCGGCAGCGGCACGATGCAGCTTTCACCGCGGGCCGCGTGTGCCGCGATCCTCGAGGGGTATCGCTCCGGTGTCGATTCCGGCGGCCGGCCCTTCGTGCTCGCAGAAGAGCACGCCGTCCTCCGTGGTGAGGCGGAGTCCGAGCTCCGCGACCCGGTGCCCTTCTGGCATCGCGTGAACGCGCTCCCCGACGCGCAGCGTCCTCCGGCCACGGCGGTTGCGCTGCTCCGTGCCGCAGTCAGAGGCGCCGACGGCGCCCGGCTCGTGAGCCGCCGCGCCGGTCTCGGGAGCCTCGGGCATCCCCGCATCGTCGTGATCGCGGAGCGCTCCGGCGGCCGCATCGCGCGCGAGGCCAAGGCGCTGGTCGGCTCCGGAGCCGGATGGGCGTCGACACCCGCGGCGGCGCCCAGGATCCACTACGCCACGATCTGCAGACGGGCCGTGCGATGCCCCGATCCCTTTCTCGAGGTGCGCGGCACGTGGGTCGTCCGGCGTCTCGCCCCCGACTGCAGTCGGATCGACTTCACGGTCGCCTCGACCGCTGGAGATCAAACTCAGCTGCTCAAGGCGATGGGCGCCGAGACCGCGAACATCCATCTCGGATCGGGGCCGCGACGCATCGACGCCGTCCGCGCGGATCTCGCCGATCGCGCTGCGAACTGGCTGAAGGAGGCGTCAAAGACGATGGAGCGCGCGACGCTGGCCGACTTCGGCGCGTGGCAGGCCGCTCAGCGGCGCTGACCGTCAGATCCTGAGGAGGACGATCAGCGACCGGGGGCTGACCGTGATCGTCTCGCCGGGATGGTGCTGTCGCGTCGAGGGCACCGTCTCCATGTCGGCGGTGTCCGCGAACACCGACCAGCGATTGCCCCACCCGCTCGGGATGACCCACCCGACCTCGTGATCTCCGGCGTGCAGGAGCACCATCAGGGTGCTGCCGCGGATGCGTCTGCCGCGTGGATCGCGGTCCGGGATCTCATCGCCGTTGAGGATCATCCCCAGCGACCGCTGGCCGTCGTCGAACCACTCCGCGTCGCCGACCTCCTGGCCGGACGGGAGGAACCACGCGATGTCCTTGCGTCCCGAGCCGTGCACGGCCTGCCCCGAGAAGAAGTGACGTCGGCGGAGCACGGGGTCGCTCCGGCGCAGCGCGACGATGCGCTCGACGAAGCTGAGCATCGCCGTGTCGACGTGATCCCAGTCGACCCACGAGATCTCGTTGTCCTGGCAGTACGCGTTGTTGTTGCCCTGCTGCGTGCGCCCGATCTCGTCACCGCCGAGGAGCATCGGACATCCCTCGGAGAGCAGGACCGTCGCGATGAGGTTGCGACGCTGCCGCCGGCGCAACTCGCGGACTGCCGGGTCGTCCGTGTCGCCTTCAGCGCCGCAGTTCCACGAACGGTTGTCGTCGCTCCCATCGCGGTTCTCCTCGCCGTTGGCCTCATTGTGCTTCTCGTTGTACGAGACGAGGTCGGCGAGGGTGAAGCCGTCGTGCGCGGTGACGAAGTTGACGCTCGCGGACGGCTGGCGGCCGTCGCCCTGGTAGAGGTCGCTGGACCCGGTGAGGCGGTACGCCAGGTCTCGAATCCCGGTGGTGCCGCGCCAGAAATCGCGGACCGTGTCGCGGAACGCGCCGTTCCATTCCGCCCAGCGCACCGGGAAGTTGCCGACCTGATACCCGCCCGCACCGACGTCCCAGGGCTCGGCGACCAGCTTCACACGCGAAAGCACCGGGTCCTGATGGATGATGTCGAAGAATGCGGAGAGCCGATCGACGTCATAGAACTGGCGCGCGAGCGCGGACGCGAGGTCGAATCGAAACCCGTCGACATGCATCTCCTGCACCCAGTACCGGAGGCTGTCCATGATCAGTTGCAGCGTGTGCGGGTTGCGCACGTTGAGGCTGTTCCCGGTGCCGGTGACATCGAAGTAGAAGCGCGGATCGTCGTCATTGAGCCGGTAGTACGCCGCGTTGTCGATGCCGCGAAAGCTGAGCGTCGGACCGAGATGATTGCCCTCGCCGGTGTGGTTGTAGACGACGTCGAGGATCACCTCGAGGCCCGCGGCGTGCAGCGCGCGCACCATGGCCTTGAACTCCCGCACCTGCTCCCCGTTGGTGCCGGACGAGGAGTAGCGTCCCTCGGGCGCGAAGTACCCGATCGAGTTGTATCCCCAGTAGTTGACGAGGCCGCGTTCGACAAGCGTTGCGGCATCGTAGAAGTGATGAACCGGCATCAGCTCAACGGCGGTGACACCCAGGCGCTGGAGGTGCTCGATCGCGGCGGGATGCGCGAGCCCCGCATAGGTTCCGCGCAACGCGTCGGGGATATCCGGATGGCGCTTGGTGAAACCCTTGACGTGCAGCTCGTAGATGATCGTGTCGGACCAAGCGGTGTTGGGCCTGCGATCGTCACCCCACGGAAACGAGTGATCGACGACCACGCACCGCGGCATCGCCGGGGCGGAGTCGATCCCGCTGATGCGCAGGTCGTCGCTGCCGATGCGGTATCCGAAGAGCGACCGGCCGTGCCGGAAGCGGCCGGAGATGGCCCGAGCGTACGGATCGAGCAGCAGCTTTGCGCGGTTGTGGCGCAACCCCTCGTGCGGCGCGTACCGACCGTCGACTCTGAAGCCGTAGCGCTGACCGGGTCCGACATTGGCGATGTAGCCGTGCCACACCAGATCGGTGCGTTCCACGAGCGGGTGAGTGCCGATCTCGGCGCCGCGCTCGTCGAAGAGCACGAGGTCCACGCCCTCGGCATTCTCCGAGAAGATGGCGAAGTTCGTGCCCGATCCATCCCAGGTGGCACCGAGCGGCGCGTCGGTTCCGGGCCACGCCGCGCGATGGTTCGGCGCGCGTGCGCCGGGGGGCAGATCGGGGACGGTCATCGCTGCATGCTGTTCGTGCTCTCTCGAGACCCCGGGTGACCGGCAGGGTGCCGCGCCGCGCCGTGCGGCCGTGGGGCGTCCAGAGAGAGTACGTGGATGCAACCGGGGCTCGCCGCAGAGTCGGTCCTGCTGACGCAGGCGCCGTCGAGGCGACCCTGCGGCCGGTCGGCGGCGACGGTGAGGCGGCCCCGCTGTTCGTGCACCCCGGAGGTGCGCTGCCCGCCGGGGTGACGAGCATCGAGCTGGAGGACGGCCGGGAGATCCGCGGCGCTGCGACTCTCGCTCGCGACGTGCCCCACGGCTACCACCACATCGTGCTGCGTGGAGGTCGCCGGCGGCAGCTCATCACGGCTCCGGCGAGGTGCGCGATGCCCGGCAGCTTTCGCGGCTGGGGATGGGCGGTGCAGCTCTACTCGGTGCGGTCGCGAGGCAACTGGGGGATCGGCGACCTCGGGGACCTCGCCGAGCTGGGCGCGTGGTCGCGGCGCACGGGCGCCGAGGTCATCCTCCTCAACCCGCTCCATGCCGTCCGGCCCGGGCTGCCGCAGGAGCCGAGCCCGTATTTCCCGTCCAGCCGGCTGTATCGCAACCCGCTCTACCTGAGCATCGATGCGCTACCGGGTGCGGCCGCCGACCCCGCGGTGCAGGAGGCACGCCGTGCCTCGAGCGCGCTGCGCGAGGCGCCGATCGTCGACCGGGACGGTGTGCTGCCGCTCAAGATGCGAGCGCTCGAATCGTTGTGGGCCGGCTTTCGTGGCGACCCCGACTTCGATGCCTACGTCGCCAGGGAGGGGATGCTGCTCGAACGCTACGCGTGCTTCTGCGTGCTGGCGGAGCGGCTCCGCGGATCGTGGGAGTCGTGGCCGGCGAGGTACCGGCGCCCGGACGGCGCCGCCGTGGCCCGCCTCGTGGCCGAGGAGCGCGATCGGGTCGACTTTCACCGCTGGCTGCAGTGGTGCATCGACTTGCAGCTCGGCGTCGCCGCCGGCGAGCGACCACTCGTGCACGATCTCGCCGTGGGCTTCGCGCCCGACGGCGCCGACGCCTGGATGTGGCAGGACCTGGTTGCGTCGGAGGCGCGGATCGGAGCTCCGCCGGACGAGTTCAACACGGCCGGCCAGGATTGGGGTGTGCCGCCGTTCGACCCGGGCATGCTGCGAGCGGCGGCATACGCGCCGCTCGTGGCGACGCTGCGCCGGATGATGGCCGCCGGCACGGGCATCCGCATCGACCATGTCATGGGGATGTTCCGGCTCTGGTGGGTACCCCTCGCGGCGCGGGACCCTTCCGCCGGCGCGTACGTGCGCTACCCCGCCCGCGAGCTCCTCGACATCCTCGCCATCGAGAGCGATCGGGCCGGATGCGGGGTCATCGGTGAGGATCTCGGTACCGTCGAGGATGGGGTGCGCGCGGAGCTGCGCCGCCGGGGTGTGCTGTCGTACCGGCTCGCCTGGTTCGAGGCGGAGCGGCCCACCCGGTTCCCGGTGCAGGCGCTGGCAGCCCTGAGCACGCACGACCTCCCCACGGCCGCCGGGCTCTGGACCGGCGCCGATCTGAGCGAGATGGAGGCCGGCGGCCGGCCGGTCAACCGTGAGGCGGAGCTCGGGGTTCGGCGGCGGCTGCAGCGCCTTGCGCGAGTGGAGGACACGGCGCCGGCGGATCTCGTGGTCGAGCGCGCCTACGAAGCGCTCGCCGGCGCGCCGAGCCGGCTGGTGGTGGCGACCCTCGACGATGCCAGCCTCGCCGTCCGGCGCCCGAACCTTCCCGGTGTGACCGATCGGCCGAACTGGTCGATCCCGCTCCCGCGAACGCTCGAGCAGCTGCGCAGGGACCGGCTTCCGCGCCGCATCGCGGCTGCCCTCAACAGGCGTCGTTGAGGAGGGCGGGTCAACCGGCGCGGTGGATCTGCCCCGCGGGTACCGAGTGGGCGGCGTCACGTGCGGCCGCGAGCGCCTGACCCGGATCGAGCCCGAGCGCCGCGACTCCGACGGTGAGCGTGTGGTCCAGCGCGAGCTTCCGCATCAGCGCCATCACCCGATTCGCCAGTGCGTCCGCGGAGCTCGCGCCCCCTTCGCGAACGAGCACGAGCGCGGTGCCGTCGTCGAGAACGCAGACGGGCTCATCCGCCCGTGAGTAGGCCATGACCAGCGAGGCGTAGCCGCCGCGAGCCTTGATCGGGATCGAGGGATCGACGGCGAACACGCAGCAGGCACCGCCCTCCGCGACCTCCAGCGCTGCCCGCGTGAACTCATCCAGCGTGACCTGCCACGGGAGCTGAGTGATGATGCTCGGCTCATTCATCGGTACGTCTCCATGCCGGGGTGGTGTGTCGTCGATGCCTTCGCGCGCCGGTGCTGGCAGTCGTTGGTGTTGTGGTGACAACCGCAGGTGTTCATGGTCTCGAGGAGGAGCAGGTCCCCCGCGGGAAAGTGAACCACGGGGGCTCCGTCGCTCGAACCGCCGTCCGCGACCTGAGCCGCCTTGACGTACACCGCGCGACCGTCGACGTCCACCCACGGCAGCATGTTCGGAGCACCGGCACGAACCATCCGCTCGGCCTCGGCCGCCGATCGCGCCTCATCGAGGGAGCGATGCCCGACCGAGGTGCGATAGGAGGACGTGGTCGCGTCCACGGGGATGCCGTCGGCGTCCGCGAGCAGTCGCTCCAGCGCCTGCGGGACCAGCTCGAGGCCGGCCTCCACGAGGCGCTTCGTCAGGGTTCCGGCAGTGTCGGTCGGAAGGATCGCCACCCGCGTCTGAGCGAGGATGGGCCCGGCGTCGACCTTGGGGACCGCGCGATGCAGCGAGATGCCGGTCTCGGCGACGCCGTCGGCGATCGCCCAGTAGACCGGCTCGGGCCCGCGATACGCGGGGAGGAGGCTCGGGTGGACGTTCAGCCACCCATGCCGGGCGAGGCCGAGGGCGCGCGCGCCCACGATCTGGTCGAAGCTGGCCATCACCACCGCGTCGAGGTCCATCTCCTCGAGCGCGAACCGTGAGTGCTCGTCGTTGATGCGCCAGGCGCGGATGAGCGGGATCCCGAGGTGGCCGGCGATCCGGCTCAGGGCGTTGTCACCGAGGATGGCGGGGTGGGCGCCGGGTGAGGTGATGATCCCGACCGGATGGACGTCGCACTGGAGGAGCCGGAGCAGAAATGCCAGGCTGAAGTCCGAGGGGAACCCGGCGAAGGCGACGCGTGGGCCGGAGCCCGGCGTGACCGTGTCAGGTGGGGGCGGCAGGTCGCGATCGGGGATGAACGTGAATACGTCGCGCGCCCAGAGGTCGCGCCAGACGGAGTTGAGGTACGGGGAGGTGGTCGCCACGTCACGTGATGCTACTGATGCGGGGCTTCGCGGCAACGAGTCCCTCACGGACGAGCGCGTCGAGCGCGGCGGCGACGTCGCCCGGATCGCGGCCGGTTGCCGGCGGGCCGGCTCGAAGTCGCAGCGCTTGCATCGTCTCCGGAGGTGGGTCGGCGAGCATGGCTTTCAGCAGCGCTCCCCGTAATTCTCTGACGCTTCCGCTGAAGCGCCCCTGGCTGCGGCGTCGTGGGGGAGGCGCGGCGGCCAGCCGGGGCCGTGAGGCACAGCTGCCGCCCAGCGGGCAGCCGCTGCAGCGCGGTATCGCTCTGCAGTGCAGGGCTCCGGCGTCGAACAGGGCGTACGTGTACGCCCGGGAGCTCATGCCGCGTGGCCGCCCGCCGGAGAGGCCCGCGGCGATCAACGAGTGGCCGACATCGTGCGGTTCGCGGCCCAGTGCCGCGCGGGCAGTGACCCTTGCGATGTTGACGTCCTGCGGCGGCGGCCCACCGTCATCGAAGGCGAGGACCCGCAGGGCGCGGGCCGTGTAGGCGCCGATGCCCGGCAGTGCTCGCAGCCCCTGCTCGGTGGCCGGCCAGCCCTCGGCGGCGACCAGCCCGGCGGTGTCGTGGAGGGCACGAGCCCGGCGCGGGTAGCCCAGCCCCTGCCACTCGCGCAGCACGTCATCGAGCGGCGCCGCGGCACAGGCCTGCGGCGAGGGCCACCTGGCGAGGAACGACTCCCATCGTCCTGCGACCCTCGAGACCTGGGTCTGCTGGAGCATCACCTCGCTGACGAGGATCGCCCACGGGTCGTCGGTCGCCCGCCACGGCAGATCGTGCCGGCCGTTCGCCTCGTACCACCGCCCGAGCCCCCGAGTCCACATCGCGCTCAGTGTGTCAGAGCGCTCCGGCAGCCGACGCACGGCAGCACGGCGGTTCGTCAGACTTCGAGACGACGAGTACCTGGAGGACAGCATGAGCATGACGCGACACACGATCACCCTGATCCCCGGCGACGGGGTCGGACCCGAGGTCAGCGAGGCGGCTCGCCGGGTCATCGATGCCACCGGCGTCGGGATCGACTGGGAGATCCACGACGCGGGTCTCGGCGTGATGGAGGAGTACGGCGACCCGCTGCCCGCGCACGTGCTCGATTCGATCCGCCGCAACAAGGTGGCGATCAAGGGGCCGCTCACCACCCCGATCGGCAAGGGCATCAGGTCGGTGAACGTGGCGCTGCGGCGCGAGCTCGACCTCTACGCGCTGGTGCGTCCCTGTAAGTCGTACCCGGGTGTGCGCAGCCGGTACGAGGACGTCGACCTCGTGATCGTCCGGGAGAACACCGAGGACCTCTACGCCGGCATCGAGTTTGCCGAGGGAGCCGCGGAGACCCTCGAGCTGATCGCGGACATCGAACGCCTCGGAGGGCGCGCGATCCGCAAGGACTCGGGCATCAGCATCAAGCCGCTTTCGGTGTTCGGGACTCGGCGCATCTTCCGATTCGCCTTCCAGTGGGCCATCGACAACGGCCGTCGCAAGGTGACCGCCGTGCACAAGGCGAACATCATGAAGCACACCGACGGGCTGTGGCTGCGCGTGGCTCAGGAGGTGAGCGCCGAGTTCCCCCAGGTCGAGTTCGAGGACCGCATCGTCGACAATATGTCGATGCAGCTCGTGCAGAAGCCGGAGCTGTACGACGTCATGGTGATGCCGAATCTGTACGGCGACATCCTCAGCGATCTCTGCGCGGGGCTGACCGGTGGACTCGGGCTTGCGCCCGGCGCGAACACCGGTGACGACGTTGCGGTCTTCGAGGCCACCCACGGGAGCGCGCCCAAGTACGCCGGGCAGAACAAGGCGAATCCGATGGCGATGATGCTGAGCGGGGTTCTGATGCTCCGGCATATCGGCGAGGGCGAGGCCGGCGACCGGCTCGAGCGCGCGATCGCGGCGGTGATCGCCGAGGGGCGCAGCGTGACCTACGACATGAAGCCGGACCGCGACGATCCGACGGCCGTGGGAACCTCGCAGGTCGCCGATGCGGTGATCGACGCGCTGGGACGCTAGACCCATTCCCTGCAGGTGAGACCGAGCCCGCCGCCGGCCGGAGGGCGGCGCCGACTTTGACGATGCGGTGAAGTCAGAGGAATTCGCGAATTCTGCCTGATACTGCATCGTGCCTTGAGCACCGCGACCCTGGCTTTGTCATGGGCTGTGGGGGGTGCCTGTGTTCTCGTCGGCGCACTCACCATCGAAGGATGGTGGCGCTACCGCGATCGCACGCGCGCACTGCTGGCGCTGTCGATCGCCCTGCTGTGCGCGTGTGGGGTGAGCGTCGCGACCGGTGTCCTCACCGGGGAGCACCAGGAGTGGATCAGCGATGTCACGCTCGGGCTGTTGCTCGGGTCGGGGTGGGCGCTGCTCGCATTCCGCGCCGCGATGACCCGGATCCCGGCAGCGGTCGGCACCGGCACCGCGGTCGCGGTGCTCGCCACGATCCTCCTGGTGTGCGTCGCCGGAGTGGCGCTCGCCGGGGCGGGTTCGAACCGGCAGCCGCTGATCGTGGCGCTGCTCGGAGCCGTCTGGCTCGCATGCGTCGCGGAGCCGGCTGCGTGGCTGTGGAGGATCTCGAAGGGTATGCCGTCCGTGCAGCGGGCGCGCCTGCGGTCGATCTCACTTGCCTACGGGGTCGTGATCGTCGTGCTCATCGTGTCGATCGTCTCGGACGTCGTCCTCGGTGGGAGCCGGCCCGCGGCCGCGATGGCCATCCCGGCGCTCGTGGTGCTCCCACTCTTCTACATCGGATTCGAACCGCCTCGATGGCTTCGCGCCTTCTGGCGCCAGCGTGACGAGGGGAACTTCCGCGAGGCCTTCAACGATCTCGTGCTGTATTCCCCCGACCGGCAGCGGCTCGCGGAGCGCGCGGTGGAATGGGCCGCCCGGCTCGTGGGAGCCGATGGAGCCGTGATCGCCACCGACGACGGGGAGGTGCTCGCAGTTCACGGGATCGAGCGGGAGGCCGGATGGACCCTCGTCTCCGACGGCGACCGGGTCGGCGGCGGCCGCGTCATCGACCCGCGAACCCCACAGCCGCAGGGAGTCATTCGCGTCCACCTCGACGCGCAGTTCAGCAGCGGGGTCATGGCGGTCACCTCGGGGCCGCTCACCCCGCTCCTTGGTGACGACGAAGCCCTGCGCCTCACCCAGTACGGCACCGCGCTCGGTCCCGCGCTCGACCGGGTGCTCCTCGTCGAGCGGATGCGTCGCAACGCGCAGCTGCTCGACCTCGCCTACGACGCGGTCACGACGTGGAACGTCCGCACCCAGCTGATCACGTTCTGGAACAAGGGGGCCCAGGAGCTGTACGGGTGGAGCAGCGAGGAGGCGATCGGACGGGACTCCGCCGAGTTGCTCGGGTCGGAGCTTCCCGAGAGCAAGGACTCGATCCTCGCGCTGCTCCGGTCGGCGGGTCGCTGGGACGGGGAGATCATCCAGACCACCAAGGACGGGCGGCGCATCCATGTCGCCGCGCGGTGGGCCCTGCAGAGCGACACCGCGGGGTGGCCCGAGGCCGTGATCGAGATCGCCCGGGACGTCACCGCCGACAAGCTCGCCGCCGCTGAGATCCGTCAGGCGCGCGACGTGGCGGAGCAGGCGTCACAGGCGAAGAGTGAGTACCTCTCGCGGATGAGCCACGAGCTCCGCACCCCGCTGACCGCCATCCTCGGCTACAGCGATCTCCTCGAGATGCGCGAACCCCGCGACGACCAGACCGAGTCGATCGCAGCGGTGCAGGAGGCGAGCGGGCATCTGCTGAGCCTGGTCAACGATGTCCTGGACATCGCGCGTATCGAGTTGGGCAGGGAGACGTTCTCGCTCGAGCCCGTCTCGCTCGAGGCGACGGTGGAGGAGTGCGTCCGGCTGGTGGCGCCGTCGGCGTTGAGCCACCACTCGACGATCACCCGAACCCTGGGCGACTGCGCTGACGAATACGTGCTTGCGGACCGGCAGCGGCTGGTGCAGGCGCTGCTCAATCTGCTCTCGAACGCGGTCAAGTACTCCGGCGACGCCGCGCACATCGTCGTCGAGGCCGCCCGTGAGGTCGGCGTCGTGTCGCCGGGCACGCACAACGGATCCGGGGCAACGCCTGGCGACTTCATCCGGATCGGCGTCCGCGACACCGGGCCGGGGTTCGGTGAGGACGCGAAAGCCCGCCTGTTCCAACCCTTCGAGCGCCTCGGCGCGGAGCGCACCTCGGTGCCGGGCACCGGCCTGGGGCTTGCGTTGACCCGCAAGCTCGTCGAGGCGATGGACGGCACCATCGGTGTCGACAGCGAGCCGGGCGTGGGCAGCACCTTCTGGATCCGGCTGTTCCGCTCGCCGAGCGCGGCCGCCAAGCCTCGCGTCCGGCGCAAGTCGAAGGTCGTGGCGCCGCTGCTGGCCTGCGAGCGCACCGTGCTCTACGTCGAGGACAACCTTGCGACCATAGGGCTCATGGAGGAGGTGTTCGCGATGCGGCCGCAGATCCATCTGCTCACGGCGATGCAGGGCGGTCTCACCCTGGAGCTCGCTCGCGAGCACCGGCCGGACCTGATCGTGCTCGATCAGCATCTTCCGGACCTCCAGGGCGACGAGGTCCTGGCGCAGCTTCGATCCGACCCGCGCACCGCGGGCATCCCGGTCGTCATGTGCAGCGCCGATGCCACCGACCGCCGTCGCAAGCAGCTGATGGACGCGGGGGCGCGCGCGTACCTCACGAAACCCGTGAAGGTGCAGCGCTTTCTGCGCATGCTCGACGAGGTGCTCACGAGCGCACCGGTCAGCACGGCCTGACGGTCGAGCGGTGGCGGATCCGGCGTTCGAGGTCCTGGTGGGTGCCGAGGCGGGAACTCCCCTCGGCGTCGAGGTGGCGTACGGGGGTCGCCTGCGCTTCCCCGACCGGCCGCGTCCCTACATCGTCGCGAACTTCGTGTCGACGATCGACGGCGTGGTATCGCTCGGGGTGAGCGATGGGACCGACTCGTCGACGGTCGGCGCCGGATCAGCGGCTGATCGGTACCTGATGGCGATGCTTCGCGCTGCCGCCGGCGCCGTGGTGATCGGAGCGGGCACCCTCCGGGCGACGCCGGGTCACCAGTGGATTCCCGCTGCCGTGGCCGGTGAGCGGGCGGCACGGTTCGATGCCTACCGTGCACAGCTGCACGGGCGTTCAGAGCCCGCGCCGCTGGTCGTTGTGACGGCGAGTGGCGACCTCCCCGCACACGTCGCGCTCGATCAGCCTGCGACACGCACCGTCGTGCTCACCACGCCCAGCGGGCGCACGCAAGGTGCGTGCCGCCCATCCACTCGTCGAAGCCCTCGAACTGGAAGACGGCGGTGCGCTGAGTGCACCCGCGATCGTCGACGCACTCTCTTCGGTCTCCGGGTCCGGTGTGGTCCTGAGCGAGGGTGGCCCGCAGCTCCTAGGCCGGCTGATCGCGGCTCGCGCCGTCCACGAACTGTTCCTGACGGTGTCCCCACGCATCGCCGGACGGGATCACGACCATCCGCGGCCAGGGCTGGTCGAGGCCTGGGCGGCCGGGCCTGACGCGCTGCGCCCGGCTACGCTCGAGTCGGCCCGCCGATGCCGCGACCACCTGTTTCTGCGCTACCGCCTCGAACCCTGAGCGCCGGATCCTGCGCACCGCGTCGGTGAGCAGGAACTCGACCGCCACGCCGCTCTCGCCGGCGCCGCGGCGGGCAAGCTCGAGGACCTCGGGGTTCGTCCGGAGGAACCGGGTGGCGGCATCGATGATCACGGCGTTCGGGGGCATGTGCGCAGTATTCGCGCCCGTCGCGACAGGTGCCTGTCGTCAGTCCTCGGTCTTCTCGGAAGGCGACGATTCGGCGCCGGCGAGGAGGAGGTAGATCCGGCGCCGGGCGTCGTGCAGGATCTTGCGCGCCTGTGCGATGTGGGCGGCGTCGCCGGCCCTGCTCACCTGCCAGGTGGCCGCGAGCAGCTGAAACGCCTGATCGCGGAGGTCGCGATGGTCGCCGCCGACGGCACCCGCGGCCTCGTCCCATGGGGCCGGGCCGGCAGCGAGCCGCGCCGCCTCGTCACGACCGGTGTCGGTCAGCTCGAAGACGCGCCGCCCACCATCCGCCTCGACCGCACGGACGAGCCCTTCGTCCTCGAGCTGCTGGAGGGTCGGATAGACCGATCCGGGGCTCGCGCGCCAGGCGCCGTCACTGCGACGCTCGAGCTCCTGGATGATCTGGTAGCCGTGCGAGGGCTTCTCCGCGAGGAGGACGAGGATTGCGGCTCGAACGTCGCCGCGCGCCGCGCGGCGTCCGGACGCAAACGGCGATCCGAACCCACCGCCCACGAATCCGTGCAGGTCGGCCGGATCGAAGGGCGGCCAGCCTCGGCGGTGGCGAAAGCGAGCGCGATGGTCGAGTTGGTGGCGCATGTGATGGAAGCGTCGCGCCGCTTCGTGATGGATGTCGGTCCACGGTTCGTCATGGGCGGCATGTCTGTCTGGGCGGTTCATCGGGGTGACTCCGTGAGGTGGTTCCTGCGATGAACGATATATCGAGAGCGGTCGCTTGTCAAGCGCACTCAGGCGCTCGCCGCCCAGTCGAGGTCCATCTGGGCGAGCATCTGCGCGGCGACCTCGGGTGCGGCGGCCATCTCGATGTCGAGCTCGTGGTTGCGCGCAAACCCGCCACCGGACCAGTTCGCGCTCCCGAAGAGGATCGAGGCCCGGTCGGCGACGATCGCCTTGGCGTGGAGAAGCTCGCCCCGGCTGCGGTACCAGCGCACCGGGATGCCGCCGGCCCGAAGCGCCGCGTATGCCGGATCGCTCGACGGCTGCGAGGGATCGAGGAGCACGCGCACCGCGACGCCGCGGAGCCCGGCGGCCTCGAGGGCATGGACGACGCCGGTGTCGGTGAGCACGAACAGCTCGAGGTCGAGGCTGTGGAGAGCGCCGTCGATCAATCCCAGCGCGAGCGGACGGATCTCGGCGCCCGGAAGGGTCGCGGCGACCACGATCGACGGGTCCCGAACCGGGTCCGGCACGCTCGCGTCGCGGCCGCAGGTGACGAGGTCTCGGACGAACACCCGATCAAGGTTTCGGACCACCGGCCCACGGAGCTCGGCGTCGTAGTCGTGATTCGCGGGAGACTTGACGCCCCAGTTGATGCCACCGACGACCGCAACTCGCGCGTCGACGACGAGCAGCTTGACGTGGTCGATCATCTGAGCCCGAACGGGATAGTCGAGGACGTCGACACCCTGGGCGCGGAGCGTCGCCGCCGTTGCCACGCTGCTCAATTCGGAAGGATCATCGATGACGCTCACCGCCACCCCCCGGCGCTCCGCATCGATCAGCGCGGTGGCAAGTCCTCGCTGCCCGAACTCGTAGACCTCGACGTGCACGCTGCTCCGGGCACCATCGATCAGCAGCCGGATGCGCGCGAAGGTCGCCGCCCCGCTGCGCAGGAGCGTGACCTGGTCGGAGCCGGCGAGGACCGTGGGCGCCGGTCCGAGGAGGGGCGCCGGCGGGTGTGCGGCGGCGGGCGGCACGGGCCCCGCGGCACAGGCGGCGATCTGCATCACGGCGCCCAACGCCGCCACCCGAAAGCACACCCCCCATGCCGACGACGTACACTGCAAAGACATTTCGTGAAGACACTATCACAATCGTGATGATGCTCCCGCAGGGCCACGGCGCGAACTGGCCGGGGGTTGGATCGCGCCGATCCACCTATACTCGGCCCGTGCGTTGCCAAGGAGGCGTTGTTGCGTGAAGACGGCTCTCGCCGTAGCCCAGGTGGTCATCGGCATCCTCGCGATGCTTGGCATCCTGATCCAGACTCCGAAGGCGACCGGTCTCGGCGGCACCATCGGTGGTGGCGGCGATTCCGGCGGCGGGTACCGGCGCCGGCGCGGCCTCGAAGCCAGCCTGCTGCGGTTCTCCGCGGCGATGATCGTGCTCTTCGTCGTCGTCTCGATTCTCTCCACCTACGTCACCAAGTAAGGTGGCTGCGGCGCCACCGGCCGATTGAGGTTGCGGCCGGCGCTGCTCTGGTGGTCGTGGCGGTCGGAGCGCTCGGCTTCGCGCTCTCCCTCCACTTCGGGCTCATCGGCGGGCCTCAGTTCACCGAGGGGTTGGTCGTCAGCGAGCGGCCCATGTCGCTCAACCCGCTGGTCGGCGCCTCCGATCCCGCCGTCGTCGACGTCGGTCATCTCCTGTATCGCTCGCTGCTGAAGCTGGACCGGACCGGCTATCCGGTGCCCGACCTGGCGTCGTCCTACGCGGTGAGCGGCGACGGCCGCACGTACACGGTCGTGCTGCCCGACGACCTCGAATGGTCGAACGGGCAGCCCATCACTCCTGCCGACGTTGCCGCGACCTACGACTTCGCGGTCTCCGCGCAGGCGGGCAATCCCACCCTCGCCTCGGCGCTGGCGGGCGCCGCCGTGAGCAGCCAGGGCTCCGCGGTCACGTTCACACTCCCCGCGCCGCGCGCGTCCTTCGCGGCGACACTCAGCGAGCTGCCGATCCTTCCGCTCGGGGCGCTTGGCGAGTTGGCGCTGCTCACGGCGATCGGACATCCCACCACGCCGCTCCCGACGTCCGGCGAGTATGAGATCGCCTCGTCCGGCGCCCTCGCCATCGTGCTCCGGCCGAACCCTCACGCCGCCCGGCGTCCCGACATCGCCACCTACGAGCTGCGGCTGTTCCTCACGTTCAAGGACGCCGAGTCGGCATTCGCTCAGGGAAACGTCAACGCGCTGCTCGCGACGACACCCGGGGAGCTGTCGACGCTGCTGGCGGTCAAGGGAGCGCAGGCGGAGAGCATGACGACACTCGGGTTCGTCGACCTGATGTTCAACGAGCGGGTTCCCGGCCTCGACGACTCGGTCGTGCGCCATGCCATCGGGGTCGCTATCGACCGCTCGGCCGTCGTCGCCGGTGCGCTCGAGGGACGCGGCGGCGTGGTCCAGACCGGCCCGTTCTCGCAGGGGCTGCAGTGGATCGGCGCATCCAATGTCGAGGCCACGTCGCCGTCGACCGCCGATGCGGTCCTGCAGGGGGAGGGCTGGACACCCGGTCCCGACGGGACCCGACAGCGCGGGACCGAACGGCTGGCGTACACCCTGTCAGTACCCTCGATCGCTCCGCTGCCCCTCGTGGCAAAGGAGGTCGCGGCGCAGCTCGGGACGATCGGCGTCCGCGTGACGGTTCAGATCGTGCCGCCGGCGAGCTTCCTCAGCGGCACACTCGCGAGCGGCCATTTCCAGCTCGCCATCGACCAATGGAGCCCGAATCCCGACCCCGATGTGAGTGCCTTCTGGAGGTCGAACGCCGTCCCGCCTCACGGGTACAACGTATCCGGAGCACCGGTGGACCCCTTCCTCGACGCCGCCCTGGATGTCCTCGCGATGTCATCGGAGCGATCGGCCCGGGCCACCGCAGCGGCGAAGGTCACGACGCTGGTGGCCGAAGACGCGCCCGCGGTCTTTCTCTACACGCCCCAGGTTTCGGTGGTGTTCAGGGCGCCGATGCCGTACGCGCCGATCCCCGCGATCGGCAACGAGTCAGCCCGCTACGACGACATCGCCGCGTGGCAGTTGCGGTAGCCGTTGAGTGGCCCACGCCGGGCGTGGGCGCTGTCCTCTGGCGCTGATACCATCGCAGGACGCCTCGCCGAGGTGGTGGAACTGGTAGACACGCAGCGTTCAGGGCGCTGTGCTCGTAAGGGCGTAAGGGTTCGATTCCCTTCCTCGGCACTCTCCGCGTGAGATCGCAGGCCACGATGCTGCCGCCGTGAGCAGGCCGAGGTGCTGATGGATTCGCGATCCTCGAGTGCCCGCGCTCACCATTGTGGGCCGCACATATTTGCTTGACTTCGTTGCTCGGCAGCAGATTCGGGACGAGTGTTCTCGCTCCCGTACCGGTGGATGGACGTGCGTCAAGGACTAGCGTCGGTCACCGCCGCGCGGATGGCCGCATACCGCGTCGGCTTCGACCGTCACCCCGCACCCTTCGGCGTCGCGGCACGAGCGCGGGCCGCGGTGGCCGCTCTCGGCAGGAGGGCATGCGACGAGAGTAGGAATTGCCGAGATGGAACGGTCACACGGCGTCAAGGAGGAGCGATGACTTTCAAGGATTTCTGCACCGTCGTCAGTTTCACGCTGTTCCTGGTGGCCGGCGTGGTCGAGCTGGTCACCGCCGCCGTGATTTCCAGGACGGCCGTGGCGCTGGCGCTGTTCGCCGTCGGCTTCCACGTGCTGTCCCGTATCGGTCCGATCTCGTTCCCGACCGCAAAGGGACCGCCGCCGCCCAGCTGATCGCTGCCGAACGTCGCGCTGCTGCTGCTCGTCTCCGGAGGCCATGCAAGCGGGACCGGCGTAGTCCGCATCGGCCGGCTCGGCGATGAGCATGTGACCAAGGACCCGGGGTTGTACGGCCAAGGGCACTTGATACCCGCGTCGCCACGGCCAATGATCGAGTGGTGGCGAACACATGGCTGCTGCCTGATCCCGAAACCCACGCCGTTTCGCCGGTCGTCGGGCGCCTGGTCGATGACGACGGGCCGGTCAGCGATCTTCTGACCACGGCGGACCTCGGTGCGGAGAACCTGATCGCCCTCCTCGACCTCGCGGCGCAGTGCAAGGAGTTGCCGCACCGCTTCAGCGATCTGCTGCGCGGCGACACGGTCGTGCTGTACTTCAACAAGCCGTCCACACGAACGCGCATCTCATTCGAGACGGCGGTGACGCGCCTCGGCGGCACACCCCTTTCGATCGGCCCGCACGAGTTGCAGCTCGATCGCGGCGAGACCATCGAGGACACCGCTCGGGTGATCAGCAGCTATTCGCGAGCGTTTGTCATCAGGACGTTCAGCGACGACGACGTGCGCCGTTTCGCGGACGCCAGCACGATTCCTGTGATCAACGCGCTCACCGACCTGCACCATCCGTGCCAGAGCGTGGGGGACATGCTGACACTGCGCGAGCTGTGGGGCGGGTTCAGCGGACGGCGGCTGGCGTTCATCGGGGACGGCGACAACGTGGCCCACAGCCTCATCGAGGCGTGTGCCCTGGTCGGCGTCGACATCGCCGTGGCCGCTCCCCCGGGCTACGAGCCCGACCCTGACGTGGTGGCACGTGCGGTCGATCTCGCCGCCGAATGCGACAGCCGCGTGGTGATCACCAATGACCCGCTCGAGGCCGTGCGTGGCGCCGACGCGGTGTACACCGACGTATGGCTTTCGATGGGCGTCTCCGAGCTCGAACGCGCGTCTCGCATTCACGCGTTCCAGCCGTATCAGGTCGACTCGCGGCTCATGGAGCATGCCGCTCCCGACGCGGTGTTTCTCCACTGCCTGCCGGCCCACCGCGGCGAAGAGGTCACGGCTGATGTCTTCGACGGCCCGCAGTCACGAGTTTTTCATCAGGCGGCAAACCGGCTTCCCACGGAGCAGGCGATTCTCTGGGCGCTGATCCAGGGCACCCTCCACGTCACCGACTCTTCCTCTTAGGGGATACGCACATGCGCAAGGTCATCATCATGGGCGCGGGCGGCCGCGACTTCCACAACTTCAACGTCGTCTACCGTGACCGCACGGACGTCCAGGTGGTCGCATTCACCGCGACGCAGATCCCAGGCATCGATGACCGGGTGTATCCGCCAGAGCTTGCCGGTGCGCTGTATCCGCTGGGCATTCCCATTCGCCCCGAGCAGGAGCTCACCGCACTCGTTCGCGAGCATGACGTCGATGAGGTGGTGTTCGCGTACTCCGACATGCCGCACATCGAGGTGATGCGACGCGGATCGATCGTCCTCGCCGCGGGCGCGGATTTCACGCTGCTCGGCCCCAAGTCGACCATGCTCGAAAGCACCAAGCCCGTCGTGTCCGTGTGCGCCGTGCGCACCGGCTCGGGCAAGAGCCAGACCAGCCGTCGCGTCGGGCAGATCCTCATGGGCGCGGGCCTCCGCGTCGCGCTCGTGCGCCATCCGATGCCCTACGGCGATCTCGTCGCGATGCGCGTCCAGCGGTTCACCACGCTTGCCGACAT
This sequence comes from Candidatus Dormiibacterota bacterium, assembly GCA_963848445.1. Taxonomy (GTDB): domain Bacteria; phylum Chloroflexota; class Dormibacteria; order Aeolococcales; family Aeolococcaceae; genus Palsa-851. Next base: position 377,151 of record CAWKDT010000001.1, on the reverse strand, counting down.
CGACAGGTCGCATCCGACGGTGGAGGAGCGCGAGGAGTATGAGCGTCCGGTCGAGATGGGCATGATCATGTACGCCGGCGTGGACTACGGAGCGATCCTGGAGCAGGCGCAGGCGGAGGCCGACGTCGTCATCTGGGACGGTGGCAACAACGACTTCTCCTTCTACCGGCCGACGCTCAGCATCGTCGTGGTGGATCCACTCCGCGCGGGACACGAGCTCTCGTACCACCCGGGCGAGACGAACCTGCGCATGGCCGACATCGTGGTCATCAACAAGGTCGACAGCGCGGGTCTCGACGCCACCGAGAAAGTGATCGAGGATGTCATCTCGGTGAACCCGAGGGCCACCATCATCAGGGCGGCATCGCCGTGCAGCCTCGATGAGGGGCCGTCTGTCGCGGGCAAGCGCGTCCTCGTCGTCGAGGACGGACCGACGCTCACGCACGGGGGCATGAGCTACGGCGCCGGAGCGGTCGCCGCGCGACTCGCCGGGGTCGCCGAGCTCGTCGATCCGAGGCCCCATGCGGTCGGATCCATCGCCGAGACGTTCCGGCGCTTCCCGCACCTCGGCCAGGTGCTTCCCGCGATGGGCTATTCGGATGCCCAGCTCGCCGAGCTCGAGCAGACGATCAACGACGCCGAATGCGATGTGGTGATCACGGGAACGCCGATGGACCTCGGACGCCTGATCCACTCGACGCACCCCATCCGGCACGTGTCCTACGAGCTTCAGGAGATCGGTGAGCCAACTCTCGCATCGGTGCTGGCGCCGTTCGTGGCGAGCGCCAAGCTCGCTGCCCCGGCCGCCGTCTGATCCACCCATCAACCTCGGGCACGGGAACGCAACCGGACGTCACTTGCTGGTAACACGGCATCGCGACTCGTCGCACAAGGGCGTTCGCCGCCTGCGTGCGAGCGTTTCATTGCAACAGAGCGACTCAAGCGCTCGCATCCTGCACAGGGGGTCTGGAGATCATGAGCGACGCCACCGATGGCGGGTACAGGTTCGCGTAGTCGAATGCCCACGCTCTTCAACCGCCACCGTACGCCCGACGTCACGCCGGCCCTCGAGGCCGTCACCGGCGTCATCTGCGCCGCGCCGGGCTGCGCCAAGGAGACCGCGGTGCGGTGCGCATATCGCGACCGACGGGAACGTCAGTGCACCGCCCAGTTCTGCGCCGCCCACTCCGTGGTCCTCGACGGTGTCGCGTACTGCCGGCGCCACGCGGGGACGGTGCAGGCGATCGGTGACCTCGCCACCCAGATGGTCGGGCGTCCCGACGTGGACGACCGGAAGCCGTCGCTCGTCAACTGGATCGCGCGCGATCTGGACAGCACGATCCGCGAAATGCTGACTCGGGCGATGCGCCCCGGCGAGAAGGTCCTCGCCGACAGCGTCGTCCGCCTCACGCGCAACGGGCTGCGCCGTGTGCGGTGGGAGCGGAGCTGGCGGATCGTCGATCACACCGGCGTCGTCCTCAAGGTGGTCATCCACATGTCCGAGGACGACGAGGGCGTCCATGTCGGAGTCGGCAACGAGCTCGCCGCCGACGCTGTGCCGCCGTGGATCGCGCGGCGCCGCGGCGATGCGGACGTCGAGGCGGCCATCGACATCTCGCAGCGCGAACGCTTCTACCGCTTTCTCGAGGAGAACATCTCCGAGGCGGTGGCGCGGTTCCGGACCCACGCGGACCGCGTCGAAGTCACGAAGTAGGAGTCCCGAGCCATCCCGCCGAAGGCGATCGCACGCGCGCGGATCGACGCAACTCAGGGCGGATCAATACGCGGTCAGGCCGCGGTTGTACGACCTCGAGGCGATGGTGATGAGGCGCGTGACGACCCAGGCGGCAAACGTGTAGACGGCGATCGCCAGGAGGGCGGCCCACTCGAGCGGGTGGCCGTTGCGCACCGTGGTTGCGAAGATCCCGCGGAAGGGCTCGGCGAGTGCGCCGCCGACGGTGTAGATGAATGAGGTGAACTCGCTCGCTCCGGCGCGGACGGCGAGGAAGACGAAGCGGACGACGAGGAAAGCATCGACGACGGCCACGGCAAGCCAGACGACCTGGCGTCCGCGATAGCCGTAGGGTGCGGTTCTCGTCGCCATCACCGGCGCGGTGGGCGAGACCGGAGAAACGCGCCGTGCAGGCGGCGGTGGAGGCGGCGGAACCTCGGTCGCGACGGGCTGGTCGATGGGGTCGAATGGCTCGTTCATGGCGGGCACCTCCGGAACCTTCGGCGCCCGAGCCCTCCTCGAAACGGCCGGCGGTTCCCGACGTCCGGATGCTGCATCAATACCATGAAGCTATCACATTTGATACCAGCGCTCGGGTCATGTATTGAGCCGAGTGGCCTGAGCGCGCGAGCCGCGGGCGCGATCCCGCACGGTGCGCGCGATCGTCACCCGACTGTCTCACCCCCGACACCCTGCGCCGCGTGCGAGATCCGAACACTCGACGCGAGGCCATGCGCACACGCACGTTCATCGCTCTTGCAGCAGCCGCCGCGCTGATCGCGCTGATCAACATCGGCCTCCTGGTGCTCGCTCCGGGGCAGCGTGCCACCGTGATCGTCGACGATTTCTCCGAGTGCCTCGCTCCGCTGGGAGCCGCGGCGCTGTGCTTCGTCGCCGCGTTCCGCGGCCATGGGCGGGCGACCCAGGCGTGGGGATTCATCGGCGTCTCGGCCGCGTGCTGGGGCCTTGGTCAGGGGTACTGGACCTACGAGGAGGTCTTCCTCCGCGTCGATGCCGCCGCACTCTTTCCGTCGTACGCCGACCTGGGATTCCTGACGTCGGTGCCGTTCGCCGTGCTCGGCCTGCTCCGGCTCTCGGAGGGTGCGACATCGGTCGGCGCGCGGGTCCGGTCGCTCCTGGATGGGATGGTCATCGCCGGAGCGCTGCTGTTCATCAGCTGGGACCTCGTGCTCGGCCCCGTCTATGCGAATTCGCCGACCGACCTGCTCGCGAAGTCGGTGGGCCTGGCCTATCCGGCAAGTGACATCGCGATGGTCACGATCATTCTGTTGACGATCATGCGTCTGCGAGTTGGCAGGCGCGTACCCCTGGCGTTGCTCGGCGGCGGCCTCCTGCTCACCGCGCTGGCCGACAGCGCCTTCGCATATCTGACGACGGTGCAGGGATTCGGATCGAGCAACATCATCGATATCGGCTGGACGCTGGGATATGCCCTCATCGGGCTTGCGGCGGTCGGCTCCCTGGAGTCCGCAACGGGTGCCGGCACCACCGAGGCGAGGATGCCGCACTGGAACCTCATGCTGCCGTACTGGACGGTGGGCGCCGCCGGGTTGGTCGCGGTCATCACCGAATTCACGCAAGGCTCGCTCAACGCGGTGCTCGAGTGGGATCTGCTGGTGATCATCACAGTCGTCCTGATCCGGCAGTTCCTGTTCCTCGGCGAGACCGAGGCGCTCAACCGGGAGGTCGCGAACCAGAACGAGGATCTCGACCGCCAGGTGCGAGAACGGACGCGCGCGCTCACCCAGAGCCTCGAGGAGCTCTACCAGACCGACGACGAGCGGCGTCAGCTGGTGTTGCGGCTGGTGACGGTCCAGGAGGAGGAGCGACGGCAGATCGCCGACGTCATCCACGACGACATGCTCCAGTCGATGATCGGCGCGAAGATGCGCACATTCCTGCTCCACGACGGCGCCGGATCCGATACGGCGACGGCATCGATCGAGAGCGCGATCGACCGGGCGATCGTCCGTATGCGCAGCCTCATGACCGACCTTCGTCCGCAGATCCTCGATCTCGGGCTGTTGCCCACGCTCGAGCAGTCGATCGCCGAGTTCAACGAGGCCGGCGACCTCACCGTGGCGCTCGAGAATCACCTCATCGACGACCCGTCCAACCTCGTCGGGACCAGCCTATACCGCATCGTGCGCGAAGCCCTCAACAACGCCCACAAGCACGCGCCGGGCGCGACGGTCACCGTGTCGCTGTCAGGCGGGGTCGCGGAGGGGTTCAGCCTCAGGATCCACGATGACGGCCCCGGGTTCACGCCACGGAGCAACGGCAAGTCGCCGATGGGTCACCGCGGGCTGAGCTCGATGAGCGAACGGGCCGAGGCGCTCGGGGGATGGGCTCGACTCGCCAGCGCGCCCGGACAGGGCACGACGATCGACGTCTGGCTGCCGAACCGCCTCGAGGTGGCGCCGCGCGTGCCCGCGGCATGACGGTCCGGTCACGAACCGATCATCCCCGGGAACACCACTGGGGGTCCCCCCATAGTCGCTGACATGGCGTACAGGACGGTGAAGCTGGGCGTGCTGATCGTCGACAACAGCGACGAGGTCCTTTCGGCGCTCGCAAGCGTCATCGACGGCCAGCCGGACCTCGACGTCGTGGGTGTCGCCGGTGGAGTTGTCGAGGGGGTCATGCTCGCGAAGCAGGTGCAGCCCGACGTCGTCATCCTCGACGTCAACATGCCCGAGGGTGGCGGTCAACGTGCGGCTCGGGAGATCAGCGCCGCCGTCCCAGGCGTCAGGATCGTCGCGTTCTCCGCATTCGACAAGGCGCTGATCCGCAAGGTGATGCTCTCGGCGGGAGCGGACGCGTACGTCTCGAAATCGGCGAGCATCCCGGAGTTGCTCGCCGCCGTTCGCGACGGATCGCAGCTGGCCGGGATATGAGCCACCTTCAGGGTCCCGCACGCTAGACGGGGAGATCGACCGCCGAGGGGACCAAACAAGGAACTCATGGTGAGCGCCCAAAGCCCAGTGTCCCGGATCTCTCAGAGTGACGACGACCTCCGAGCTCTCTGCGAGTCCATCCCGCACATCGTGTGGGTCGCCGATTCCGAGGGCAGGATCGAGTATGTGAACCGGCGTGCCGTCGAGTACACGGGAAGACAAGCGGCGGCACTCGAGGGCGGCGGCTGGATGGCGCAACTGCATCCGGACGACGTAGCCAGGGCACGCGATGGCTGGGATCTGGCGGTGCGCACGCAGAGCCCGTACCGCGACGAGTACCGGGTACGGGGCGCCGGCGGTGAGTACGGCTGGCACGCTGTCGAGGGCATCCCGATTCGCGACGATCGGGAGCGGGCGAGGAAGTGGATCGGCACCGTCTGGGACGTCCATCACGAGCGTGCCGTCGAGCGCCAGCTCCGCGAGGTGGAACGCGACAGCGCCGAGATGCTGACACTGCTCGACACCCTGCAATCGATGGCGCCGGTCGGATTCGCCTACATCGATCGCGATTTCCGAATCGCGCGCATCAACGAGCGCCTGGCGGCGGCCGCGGGAGGCTCGCCCGAGTTGCAGGTCGGCCACACCATCGCCGACGTCGTGCCTTCGCTGTGGCCGGATCTGGAACCGACGTACAGGCACGTCCTGGAAACCGGCGAGGCGGTCGTCAACCGCGAGATCACCGGGGTGAGCGCCGAAAGCCCTGAGATCCTGCGCCACTGGCTCCGGAGCTACTACCCGGTCCGGATGAACGGCGAGGTGATCGGCATCGCCGTCGTCGTGGTGGACGTGACCGAGCGCAAGCTGGCGGAATCCGGCCGCATCGAGCTGACCCAGGCAGCCGTGACCGCCATCGGCGCGACGGTGGAGGTACGTGATCCGTACACCGCGGGTCACCAGGATCGCGTCGCCCAGATGGCAGCCGCGATCGCGCGCGAGATGGGGCTCGACCGTTTCACGGTGAAGGGCGTGAAGGTTGCGGCGAGCATCCACGACATCGGCAAGCTCGCCATTCCATCCGAGATTCTCAACAAGCCCGGACCGCTCCGGCCAGCTGAATTCGAGCTGATCCAGAACCATTCGAAGATCGGCCACGACATCGTCGCCGGCATCGCCTTTCCGTGGCCCGTCGCCGAGATGATCCTCCGCCACCACGAACGTCTCGACGGCAGCGGCTATCCCGACGGCAAGGCCGGCGAGCACATCGTGATGGGCGCTCGTGTCATCGCCGTCGCCGATGTGTTCGAGGCGATGAGCTCGCACCGGCCGTATCGCGCATCCCGCGGCATCGGCTACGCGCTCGATGAGCTGCGCCGAGGGCAGGGGGTGCGGTTCGACGCAACCGTGGTGGATGCCTTCATGCGCCTCATCGCCGACGGTCGCATCACCGACGATCGGCCGATCGCGTCGGAGGTACCCGCATGAGCGCCGACGTGGCGGCCGCAGCGTCCTCGAAGGGGCGGCGCGGATTCGGCATGCGACGCATCCGCCCCAGGCTCGGCCGGGCGGCGCACGAGAGCAGGGAGGCCGGGCTCCTGGCCTTCGCGGTGGCGTCAGTCGTCGGCTTCGCGGCCGCGATCGCACCCGGAGACTTCGCACGTCCGCAGATGACGGCGGCCGCGGTGATCATGGCGGGGGTGACGGTCGGGCTCGCCATCGGGTTGGTGCGCCGTCCGGTGCTTCCCCTGATCGCGGCGTCCGTCCTCCTGTATTACGCAGCGCTGACGCTCATCCTGCTCGGCGACGGCGGGGGAAACGTGGGGCTGCTCGCGCTCGTGGCGATACCGGTGGTCGCGTGCGCGCTCTACGGACCCCCATGGCTCACGATCCTGTCGCTCCTGGCCGCAACTGCGACCCTCGTGGTGGAGGCCGATGCCAACGCGTTGAGCGTTTCCGACTACGCTCAGCTGCTGACGGTGTGGCCGATCACGGGGCTCGGCATCGCGTACACGATCCACCAGCTGCGCTTCCGGCTGGAGCGCACCGTCGCCGAGCGCGAGGACTCCATCCGTCACGACGCCATTCTTTCCCTGATCGCGGACGAGCTCTACTCGACGTTCGACGGGGAGCGCGTGCTCAATCTCGGCCTGCAGAGCGCCGCGCGCCTGACCGACCTCCCCGGGATGCCGGGCTCGGACGCGGTGTTCTTCCTCGTTGAAGGCGATCGTGCGACGCTCATCGCCTCGTACTCCGCCGAGTCAACCCGCCCGGCGCGAGACGACGCGCGGATCGATCGGCTATCGGTGTCGCTGTCCTCGACCACCAACCTGCTCTCGGCCGTGGCGGGGAAGGACAACGATCGGCTGTTCCTCCTGAACAGCAGGATGTCAGTCCCGCCCGACATCCGGGCGGTGCTTGATGAGCTGGACGTGGTGAACGCGATCGTGCAGCTGGTACGCGTCGGGGACGCGGGAACGGGACTCATGGCGGTCATCAACCATGGAGGCGCCGAGTACACATCCGCGCAGCGCGAGCAGCTTCGCGGGCTCGCACCGATTGTGGAGTTCGCGCTCTCGCGGGCACTCGTCTTCGAAGCGCAGGCGACCACCGATCACCTCACCGGGTTGGCCAATCGCCGCGAGTTCGACCGCCGTCTCAGCCACATGCCGCGGAGCACGCGCTACTCGGTCCTCGCCATCGATGTGGACCGGTTGAAGGCGATGAACGACACGTTCGGACATCACGCCGGCGACGAACTGCTGCAGGCGGTGGCCGGGGTGATCCGCCAATCGACGCGGCGCGGTGATGTCGTGGCGCGCGTCGGCGGCGATGAGTTCTTCGTCGTCCTCCCCGACGCCGATGACGGCCGGGCGACGATCATCGTCGATCGCATCGTCGCGGGGCTCGCAGCCATCGCTGTTCAGGGGCTGCGACCGAGCATCAGCATCGGTGTCGCCGCGTTCTCGGCAGGCGCGGACGCCGCCGGACGGGTCGCGGCCGCGGACAGCGCGCTCCACCAGGCGAAGCGAGCCGGAGGGAATCAGGTGGCACACGCTCCGGTGAAACCTCCCGCGTCACCCGCGGCCGCCTGAGCCGGGAGCTACTCGACGGGGGGCTCCCAGAGAGGGTCCTGCAGCTGCAGCTCACCCTCCCACGACTGCCGGCGACCACGTTTGGTCTCACCGACCAGGCGCAGGCGATACGGCGTGCGCGTCTCGCCCGTGCTCGGATCGACGTCGTCCGGCCACTCGCCGTACACGTGGCTGATGACGAGTGAGACGTTGCCACCGTCGTTGGGTGGGAAATCGATGACCTGGTAACGGAAGAAGGGCTGGACGCCCTCCATCTTCGGGGACAGCACCGCGGACTTGTCGGCATCGACGATGAAGCTCTGCGCCACAGAGGACTGGTTGAAGATCCGAATCCACACCGTTCTCGAGCGCTCATGCGGGTCATGCGTGTTGAGCGGATGGGTCATGAACACGTCGCTGCCCTTGGGCCGCCCGATCACGATGGGGCGTCGCCGTCCCGATACCGTGCGCGCATGCTGGTACGCGAGCGCGGCGATCGCGGCGTTGAGCAGCACGGCGGCTGCGACGACCCAGATCCCGACCGCGGTCCAGTCGACCATGGCCGGACTCTAACGTCCCGCGCCACGACCGCAAGAACCTCGTGGGTTTCGGCCGGGCGTTTGGGTAAACTGCACGCGCGCGCCCGGAAATGGGGGCGACGGCGCGCGGGAGGCTGCCTGTGGCGCAAACCGTCGTGGTTGGCAATCAGACGTTCAAGAAGCGCAACGTCGTCGCCGTGTGGTTGGGGTTGCCGCTGATCACCCTCGGGATCTACAGCTTCGTGTGGATCTACAAGGTCAATGACGAAGCTCGCCGTTTTCTCCGCGACGACTCGATTCGACCCGTCATGTCGGTGCTGGCGTTCATCCCCGGGTTCATCCTCATCGTGCCGCCGTTCATCACGATCTACAGGACCGGCGCGCGAATCTCCCGGATGGAGCAGGCGGCGGGCAGCCCCAATCGCGCGGAGCCGGTCGTCGGCCTGGTGCTGGGGTTCGTCTTCTCCCTGTACAGCCTGTATTACCAGGACCACCTCAACGGCCTGTGGGATCGATATCGCGGTGTCGGCGTGATCCCGCCACCACCGCCGCCACCGGTCTACGGATGAACAGCGAGTATCACTTCCTCACGCGCTGGCGGGTGGTCGGCACGCCGGAGGATGTCGCCGATGTCCTCCGCGATGCCCGAGACCTGCCGCGCTGGTGGCCGTCGGTGTACCTCGAGGTCCGGATGATGGAGGAGGGTGATGAGCGCGGCATCGGTCGTGTCGTCGACCTGTGGACCAAGGGCTGGCTCCCCTACACGCTCTGCTGGCGTTTCACGACCACGCGCAACGACGGCGCTCGGGGGATGTCGCTGCGCGCCGATGGCGATTTCGTCGGCGTGGGGACCTGGACATTCCGTGCGGACGGTGACCACGTCAACGCGTACTACGACTGGCGGATACGGGCAGAGAAGCCGCTCCTGCGCCGCCTGACCTGGCTGATGCGCCCCGCGTTCAGCGCCAACCATCGCTGGGCGATGCGCAAAGGTGAGGACAGCATGCGGCTCGAGCTCGCCCGGCGCCGGCTCCCGGCGGGGTCTGCAGGGGATCTCGGTCCGCCGCCGCAACCCACCTTCGCCTGGGTGCGCCGCCTGCGGCAGGCACGGCACTCCCATCCGGGTCATGACCCGGGCGCGCTGAGGGTCTGACGTTCAGGCGGTCATCAGGCGCATGTAGCGGTACGTGGTGACGGTCTCGAACCCGAAGCGCTCATAGAGGCGGACCGCGGGCGTGTTCTCGGGATCAACCTCGAGGCCGACCTCGGCCACACCCTCGGAGCGGAGACGCTCCAGCACGGTCGCGAGCATGCGCGATCCCAGTCCCTGACCGCGTCGCTCGCGGTCGATCACGAATCCGTACATCATCCATCGGCCCGGGGCCGGAATCAGCCGTAGCGTCCCGACCACGACATCTCGGTCGAGCGCGATGAGGCTTTCCCCGTCCTCATAGCTCGCGAGGCGCGCCTCGATCTCCTCGGCCGTCTCGTCGAATCGCTCCATGAGGAGACGCATCCGAACCCGGCGGTCGGCCGCGGTGGGCCGGCGAAGCTCGAGCGCCGCGCCGCCCGGCGCGATGCGACGAATGGCGATCCCGTCCGCGTCCACGCGAAGTGTCATCCGCCGCTCCGACGCTTCGTGGACGGCTCCGAGCCGGCGCATCCAGTCGAGCGCGGTCGGGCCCGAGTCCTCGCAGACGAGCAGGAGGGTCTCGCGTCCAAGCCCTCGTGCGACCGCGCGCAGGTCGGCGAGCAGCGAGGTGCCGATGCCCCGGCGTCGCCAGCCCGGGTGCACCATGCCGCACGCCTCGGGCCGGGTGTCGCGCGTCATGCCCGCGTACCCCACGAGCTCGCCCGCAACGAGCGCGAGCCGGTGGAGCGGTTCCGCCGGGCCGCCCAACTCGTCGAGCTCGATCTTGAGATCCAGGGGCTCGGCCGCTTCGCAGACCTGACGGAGGCGCTCGATCCTCGCCCGCTCGTTCTCGCTCAGTCGTGGTCGCCCCTCGAGTATCCATTCGCTCATTGATCGCAAGCGTGCATCACCTCGACGTGAGCCGGTGTGCGTTAGCGGTCGCCCGGCTGTCGATTTGAGGCGGCGCCGTTCGTCGTCATGATGGGACGACCAACCCGAGACCCGAGGAGCTGATCTGTGAAGTACATGCTGCTGTTCATCCGCGACGAGGCGAGCACCGTCGACGAGGCGCGTTACGCCGCGATCGATGCCTGGTTCGGCGAGCTCGGCAGGCGGGGCAAGGTGCTCTCCGGCGAAGAGCTGCAGCCTCCCTCCACCGCGACGACCATCCGCTGGAACGACGGCCGGCCCATGGTCACCGACGGCCCGTTCATGGAGGCAAAGGAGACAGTCGCCGGGTTTGTCACGATCGACGCCACCGATCTCGACGAGGCGATCTCGATCGCCAAGGGCTGGCCTGTGCAGGACCAGGCGGTGGAGATCCGGCCCGTCATCTCGCACGACGACATGCCGAACCACCCGGTCGGCTGAGCCCCGCTGGACGCTGGAGTGCGGGGGTGATCGACCCTACGAGCGACGCGATGACCGCGGTCTTCCGCGACCAGGTCGGCCCGATCTGCGGTTCGCTCGTCCGGATGACCGGTGACTTCGATCTCGCCGAGGACCTTGTCCAGGATGCGGTCGTCATCGCCCTGCAGCGCTGGCCGGTCGACGGGGTTCCCGACCGGCCGGCGGCCTGGCTCCTCCAGACGGCGCGCCGCCGCGCCATCGATCGCCTCAGGCGCGACACCGCGTATCGGGCGAAGCTCCAATTGCTGACCGAGGGTTGGGCGCCGGCGGTGCGCCCGGACCCCGACGACCGGTTGCGCCTGCTCTTCACGTGCTGTCATCCCGCGATCGCCCGCGACGCACAGGTCGCGCTGACGCTGCGCGCCGTCATGGGCATGACCACCGGCCAGATCGCGAAAGCCTTCCTCGTCTCCGAGGCGACCATGGCGCAGCGGATCGTGCGGGCCAAGCGCAAGATCGTCGGAGCGCGCATCCCGTATCGGGTGCCCGGCCCGGACGAGCTGCCCGACCGCCTTGCCGAAGTGCTCGCGTCGCTCTACATCGTGTTCAACGAGGGCTACCTGGGCAGCGGTCCCGATCGCGCGACCAGCCGAGACCTGTGCGCCGATGCGGTCTGGCTCTGCAGTCTGGTCGCCCGGTTGCTCCCGGAGGAGCCCGAGATCATCGCGCTGCTGGCGCTCATGCAGCTGCACGAGGCGCGCCGGGATACCCGTTTCGGCCGCGGCGGGGCGCTCGTGCTCCTCCAGGATCAAGACCGGACCCGTTGGGATCACGCCGCCATCGCCCAGGCGGGCGCACTCCTCGAGCGGGCGCGGCGGCTCGGCCGGCCGGGCCCCTACTGGCTGCAGGCGGCGATCGCCGCCTGCCACGCTGAGGCCCCGACCTTCGAGGAGACCGACTGGGCCCAGATCCTCGCGCTCTATGGCGCACTCGTGCGACTCAATCCGAGCCCGGTCATCCGGCTGAACCGTGCCATCGCGCTGGAGCACGTGGCCGGTCCCGCGCCGGCGATGGAGGAGCTTGACGCGCTGCGCGACGAGCTGAGCGGGTATCACCTCTACTGGGCGACACGGGCCGAGCTGCTCCGCCGGTTCGGCAGGCTCGAGGAGGCCACGGCGGCGGACCGCCGTGCGATCGAGCTCACCGACAACCCGTCCGAGCGCGCCCTCCTCGAAGCGCGGCTCGAACCCACGGTCATCCGCGCCGCGGGCGGCGCGAACAACAGCTGACGGATCACAGGAGGCACGACATGGCGAAGTACCTGCTCGTCTACCACGGGGGCGGCATGCCCGAGGGCCAGGAGGCACGCGACCAGGTGATGGCGGCGTGGGGGACATGGTTCGAGAACCTCGGTCCCGCACTTGCGGATGGCGGCAACCCGATCTCGCAGACCAGGACAGTCGGCGCGGACTCGGTTTCGGACGGAGGTGGCGCTAACGCCGCCACCGGGTACAGCCTCATCCAGGCTGAGAGCATGGAGGCGGCGGTCAACCTGGCGAAGGGATGCCCGGTGCTGCAGGGTGGCGCGACCATCGAGGTTGCCGAGACGTTCGACATGTAGGGATCCCGGCCCCCGGCCGGGCACGTGGCGCGGCGACAGGGTCGGGAGCGCTGCTCGTGATGGCGTCGGGCCGGGTGGTCCCCGGCTCGGCGCGTCACACATCCGACAGGCCCGAATCGCGACAATACAAGCAGCATGAGCGAGGACGAGGTCCCCGCCGGACCGCCGGCGTGGCCTGGGGGCGAATCGCACGAGCAGTGGGGGACGGCCGGGTGGGGGTCGCCGCCTGTGCCGGACGGCTGGTGGCCGCAGTACTACCACTACGAACCGCCACCACCACCGCGACGCACATCGCGCCTCCGCGTCCTCGCGGTCGCAGTGGTGCTGGTCGCATTCGGCGCCAGCGCCGCGGGAGCCGCGGCGATCGCCACTCGCGGGATTCACGCGGCTGACAGCGTCACCAACGTTGACTCGGCGATCGTGGATATCGATACCACGCTTGGCGCGGGCGGGTCCGCGGCCGGAACGGGCATGGTGCTCACGTCATCCGGGGAGGTGCTCACCAACAACCATGTGATCGCGCAGGCGCAGACGATCACGGTCCAGCTGACCGCGAGTGGCACCTCGTACGACGCCCACGTCGTCGGTACCGACGTGGCCGACGACGTTGCCGTCATCCAGCTCGACGCCGTCTCCGGACTGGCGACCGTACCGATCGGTGATTCGTCAACAGTGCACGTCGGCGACCACGTCACCGCCCTCGGCAACGCGCTGGGCCGCGGCGGCACGCCATCGTCCGCGAGCGGGGAGGTGACGGCGCTCGATCAGAGCATCACCGCCTCGGATCAGACGGGCGGCGATCTCGAGAGCCTCTCCGGGATGATCCAGATGAACGCGGCCATCCAGCCCGGCGACTCCGGAGGTCCGCTCCTCAACAGCTCGAACCAGGTCATCGGGATGGACACGGCCGCAAGCGGCGGGCGGCGATGGGAGCAGACCGGCGCGGTGGAAGCGTTCGCGATCCCCATCAACGCCGCGCTGAACATCGCCCACCAGATCATGAGCGGATCCGGCGCCCCCAGGATCAACACCGGCCACGGTGCGCTGCTCGGTGTGTGCGCCACGACGAGCACCGACCCGCCCGGGGCGCTGATCGGGACGGGATGCTCCGGAGCTCCCGACGGTGTCGCGCCGGGCAGTCCGGCGGCGACGACGGGCCTTGCCGCCGGTGATGTGGTCACGGGATTGGGTGGCGCGGTCGTCGACTCGAAGGACGCGCTGCAGAGCATCCTCCTCGAGCATCACGCGGGCGACAAGGTGAGCCTCTCCTGGGAGACGCCCCAGGGAAAGCAGCAGCAGGCGACCATCACCCTCGCCGCCGCCCCGGCCGCCTGAGCCCCGCCCGGGGGCGCGCCTCACCCACAATCCACGTCATGGACGTGGCGCTGACGGATCTCCTCGGCGAATACGAGCTCGCTGCTCGGGAGCGCCTCCCGGCAGCCGCCTACGACTACATCGCCGCCGGAGCCGGGGATGAGCTCAGCCTCGAGGAGGCCAGGGTGGCGTGGCGCCGGCACCGGCTTCGCCCGCACGTGTTCCCGGTCGCGCCGGAGCCGGATCTGGCGATCGACGTGCTCGGCACCCGGCTCAGCGCGCCGGTGCTCGTCGCCCCGACCGCGTACCACCAGCTCGTCCATCCCGAGGGCGAGGTCGAGACCGCTCGTGGCGTCAAGGCCGCCGGGGGCCTCATGGTGGTGGCCACGAGGGCGACGGCGGTCATCGAGGATGTGGTCGCGGCGCTCGACGGACCGTGGTGGTTCCAGGTGTACATCGTTCGCGAGCGGCGGCTGACCGCCGAGCTGGTCCGGCGGGCGGCCGGGCTGGGAGCGCGGGCGCTGATGCTGACCGCCGACATCCCGTATATCGGGTTCAAACGCCGGGGCAATCGGGCGCCGCTGCGCCCGGAGCAGCATCTCGTCAACTTCGGCGCCCACGTCGCACCGGATACTCCGATCGAGACGCTGGCGCCGAGCCTCGACCAGGACCCGACGATCGCGCTCGACACGATCGAGTGGCTGAAGGACATGACCGGGCTCCCCGTGCTCGTCAAGGGCGTCCTCCGCGGGGACGACGCGGCCGCCTGCCTCGACGCGGGCGCCGCCGGGGTCGTGGTGTCCAACCACGGTGGCCGCCAGCTCGACCGGGCGATCGCCCCCGCCGTCGCGCTCCCCGAGGTCGTGGCGGCAGTCGAAGGGCGCGGGCCCGTGCTGGTCGACGGCGGCGTCCGGAGCGGCACCGACGTCCTGGTCGCGCTCGCGCTCGGCGCCACAGCCACGATGATCGGGCGCCCGGTGCTCTGGGGCCTGGCCGCCGCGGGAAGCGAGGGCGTCGCGCGAGTCCTCGCCGGGTTCCGCGATGAGCTCGATCACGCGATGGGGCTGGCCGGCGCCCCGAGCGCCGCCGCGGTCTCCCGCGATCTCCTCGGCTGAGCCGCGCGATTTGTAACGTGGACGCGTGACCCCGTCGGTGGGCGGACTTGTACGATTACCGACACCGCAGTCCGCCGAGCCGTAGCGAAGGAGCCGCAATGGACACGAGCGACATCGGGACATCGACATCGAGCCGTGGACGTGGGCGACGTGGTGCTGCGACGCCGTCCCAGCCTGAGACACCCAATACGGTGGTGCTCGGGCCGCGTGACACGTTGATCGGAACACTCAAGGTCGAAGGCGACGTGCGTGTCGAGGGCACCCTCCAGGGCGACGTGTCGGCGACCGGCGAGGTGAGCGTGCAATCGAGCGGGAACGCGCATGCCCGCATCGAAGCGCGCGACATCCTCATCGCCGGCGAGGTCGAGGGCAGCGCGATCGCACGCGACCTTGTCCTGCTTGCCGAGACCGCGACGTTTTCCGGTGAGCTGCGTTCGTCGCGCCTGCGCGTCGAGGATGGCGCAACCGTGAACGCGACGATCGCGATGGCCGGCTCCGGCGACGCCCCGCCCGCACGGCGGATGGACGAGCACGATGACGAGGCGACGATCGACGTGACCGGCTCGGCGGTCGAGGCGGAGGCTGAGGAAGGCGCCTATGCGGAGGTGAACGCCGGCGCGGAGCCTGACGCGTACAGCGACGACCGGGCGGCGGAGCCCTCGGCGATCACCTCGGGCTCGGATTCCTCGGAGGGCTGATCCGAGCAGCGCTCGCGGAGCCGTCCCGTGGCGAGGGTGAATGCGCCGTGGAACGCGTAGTCACCTTCGCCGAGGCGATGCATCGTGAGATCGAGCTCCTCCTCGAAGGTTGCGCGCGCGCGCGGGCTCAGCAATCCGAGCATCGCGTGCGGCCAGGGTCCCGACCCGCCCATCATCTCCGTCCACTCGTGCACGTCGTCGGCTCGGACGCCGACGAGCAGCTGAGTGACGGCGACGTCGGTGAAACCCGCCATCTCGAGCATCTCGCTGAGCACCCAGGGTTCGCCGAAGAGCGCGTGATGGGCAGGTGTCCGCGGCAACCGGATGGCGAGCCGCTCCAGGCGATCGAAGAACACGTCCTGCGCCGGGGTCGACAGGCTGCGGCAGCGGCAGCTCACCGCGATCCGTCCTCCTGGCGTGAGCACGCGGCGCACCTCCGCGAGCGCGCGCCACGGGTCCTCGAAGTACGCGAGCGACTGGCCGAGCATCGCGACATCGAACATGCTGTCGTGGAACACGAGGTGGTGCGCGTCCATCGCCGAGTACCTGACCCCGGCGCCGGGCGGCGTGCGCTCGCGCGCGAGAGTGATCATCGCCGGCGACAGATCGATCGCCATGTGCTCCTGGGCCGGGTATGCCGTGGTGAGGCTGCGGCTGAGAAGGCCGGTACCGCACCCCACATCGATCACGCGTTCGCCGTCCCGCACTGCGGCGAACTCGACAAGCCGTTCCGCGGCACGAACGTTTGCGCCTCCCGCCCACGAGTTGTATCGATGCGCAGCATCTTCATAGAAGTCGAGTTGCAGTTGACGGAATGTCTCCGGTTCGATCTCGGCCGTCGCGGCGCCGTGCGTCGTGAAGACGCGGTGGTCCGCCAGCGGAGGCGGCGCAGGATCAGTACGATATGCGCCGAGCAGCGGCCGAGAAGGAGACGACACATCCATGGAGAACATCATCACCGAGATCGAGGAAGCGTCCATTCCACGTGGCGGTCACCGGAACGGCGCGGCGGGCGCCAAGGGAGTCACGCTCGGGCCGCGCGACGTGCTCAACGGCTCGCTGACCATCGAGGGTGATCTCCACATCGAGGGCACCGCGGACGGCGAGATCAGCGCGTCAGGCGACGTCGACGTCGAAGGATCCGCGACGGTGCGCGCGAGCATCGATGGTCGCAACGTCACGGTGCGCGGCAACGTGACCGGCAACGTGGTCGCCCGCGGACGCCTGAGCGTCTCCGGAAGCGGGGTCGTACGCGGAGACGTTCGCGCCACCAGATTGCGCGTTGACGACGGCGGCACCGTGAACGGCAGCATCACGATGGGTGCGATCGAGTCGGAGTAAGGCATCCGGCTGCGTCGCATGGGGTGAATTATCCGCCGTCCGGCGGCTGATTCATCGTGTTTGCAGAGTTTCGAGCAGGCGGGCCGTCGCTGCCGTCACCTCGTCGACCGCGGCGTCGAAGGCCGGCCGGTTCGCGACGGACGGAGCCCGGTAGCCGCTGATCTTGCGCACGAACTGCAGCGCGGCCGCGCGCGTCTCGTCCTCGCCTGCGGGCGGGTCAGCGCCGCGCAGCGTCTTGATGCTTCTGCACATGTGCAGAGAATACCCGCCACGTAACGTCCGGCCGTACTCCTCTGCATCCACCACAGCAGAGGTTCTCCACCATGCGACGCATCCTCGTGACACTGGTGTGTGCCGGGGCGCTCGCCGCCTGCGGCGCCGCTTCGACCGCCACGTCCGGTCCGGGCAACGGCAGCGGAAGCTCGACGTCGCCGACGATCGCCACCGGCAGCAGCTCGCTCGGCACCGTGCTCGTGAACTCCCAGGGGCAGACGCTCTACTACTTCCTGCCGGAGAAGAGCGCCACCGTCGGGGCGTGCAACGCCGGCTGCCTCGCGACCTGGCCTCCCGTCGTCGTCTCCGGGTCGCCCACCGCGGCCTCGGGCGTGACCGGCACGCTCGGCACGGTGTCGATCACGTTCAACGGCGCCCAGGTGACCGAGGCGACCTACAACAGCTGGCCGCTGCACACGTATTCGGGGGACAGCGGCGCCGGACAGACCAGCGGTCAGGGCCTCGGCAACACCTGGTTCGTGGCGATGCCCGCAACCACCTCGTCGGAGACGGGCGCCACCGGCGGCTCCTCCGCAACGCCGTCCAGCAGCACGGGAGGTAATGGATACTGACGCCTCACAGATGTGAGCGTCTTTCAGTACATAGCCGCCAACTGGGAGCAGATCGGTCCACAGATCGCCACCCACCTCGAGATCGTGGGCGAGTGCATCGTGATCACGAGCCTGCTCGGCCTGGGGCTCGGTATCGCCGCAGCGAGATCCGAGCCCCTGTCCACGTTCATCCTGGCGGTGACGAGCACCATCCTCACGGTGCCGAGCTTCGCCCTCTTCGGGCTCCTCTCGATCTGGTTCGGCCTCGCCAACCCTCCGGTCATCATCGGGCTCGTCATGTACGGGCTTCTGCCGGTCACCAGGAACACGCGAGCGGGGATCAAGACCGTCGATCCCGCGGTGGTGGAGTCCGCACGCGGCATGGGCATGAATTCCTGGCAGGTGCTGCGCAAGGTCGAGCTGCCGCTCGCCGTCCCGGTCGTGCTCGGCGGGATCCGCCAGGCGACTGTGATGATCGTCGCGATCGCCACGGTCGGGGCCACCGTCGGGGTGAACGACCTCGGGCAGACGATCCTGGCGGCGATCGGCAGGAGCACGGGGACGCTCGATGCCGTGCTAGCCGGCATCCTGCCGGTGGCCGCGATCGGGATCGTCGCCGACGTCGTCCTCGCGGCGATCCAGCGGGCCCTTTCGCGGGGCCGCGTTTCGGTGGCGGCCACGTGATCACCTTCGAGGCGGTGGTCAAGCGCTACGGCCAGCAGGTCGCCGTCGACCACCTCTCGCTCGAGATCAAGTCGGGCGAGATCGTGATCCTGGTCGGCCCGTCGGGATGCGGCAAGACCACCTCGCTCAAGATGATCAACCGGCTCATCGAGCCGACCGAGGGGATGATCTGCATCGACGATCGCGACACTCGCACCTACGAGGTCGACGACCTCCGCCGGTCGATCGGGTACGTGATCCAGCAGGTCGGGCTGTTCCCGCATTACACGGTCGCCGAGAACGTGGCGACGGTGCCGCGCCTGCTCGGGTGGACCAAGCAGCGGATCCAATCGAGGGTGGAGGAGCTCCTCGACCTCGTCGGCCTGCCGGCAGCGGACTACGCCCGCCGGCTGCCGTCCGAGTTGAGCGGCGGCGAGCGCCAGCGGGTCGGGGTCGCTCGAGCCCTCGGCGCCGACCCGAACATCCTGCTGATGGACGAGCCGTTCGGCGCCATCGACCCGATCGCCCGGGAACGGCTCCAGAACGAGCTGCTCCGGCTCCAGAGCGTGGTCCGCAAGACCATCGTCTTCGTCACCCACGACATCGACGAGGCGGTGAAGCTGGGGGACCGGGTTGCCCTGCTCTCCCGTGGAGGGGTGCTCGAGCAGTTCGCGACGCCGGAGGATCTCCTCGCGCACCCCCAGTCGGACTTCGTCACCGAGTTTCTCGGCGAGGGACGGCTCGTCCGCCGCCTGGCGCTCATCCCGCTCAGCAGTGTGGATCTGGCGTCATCGAACGGGGCGACACCGCCGGAGGCGAGCGTGCCGGTGACGGGCACCCTCCGGGACGCACTCGACGCCGTGCTCCGGTCGCCCGAAGGCCGCGCCCGAGTGGTGGACGGCGACCGGACGCTCGGCCTCGTCGACGCCGACGTGATTCGCGCTGCATCGAGGCAGGCGCGCTAGATGCCCCGGCTGCCGGCGTGGATACACCGGCTGCGGCCGTTCGCCGTCCCCATCGGGGTGGCGATTGCGATCGCGCTCTCCTTCGGGATCTATCAGACGCTGATCGGCAAACCGTTCGACTCCGAGGTGATCAACGCGCCCTCCCTGGAGAGCGAGACGATCAGGCACATCTTCCTCTCGGGAGTTTCGTTCGCGATCGTCCTCGTCGTCGGGGTGCCGCTCGGGGTGTTGATCGCCCAGGCGGGCCCGATCGTGCGCGTCCCGGTGTTCCTCATCGCGAACCTGGGACAGGCGATCCCAGGGATCGGGCTCCTCGTCCTGCTCTTCGCCTTCTTCGGCCTCGGGGCCACACCGACGGTGATCGCGCTCAGCCTCTACGGGCTGCTGCCCGTCCTCCGGAACACGGTCGCAGGCATCCAGGGGGTCGATCCGGCGGCGATCGACGCGGCTCGGGGCATGGGGATGACGCGTTGGCAGGCTTTGGTGCGAGTGCAGTTCCCGCTGGCGTCGCCACTGATCTTCGCGGGTTTGCGGACGTCCCTCGTCCTTATCATCGGAACCGCTACACTCGGGAACTTCATCGGGGGTGGTGGACTTGGTGATGTCATCGCCAATGGCATCAACAACAGTGATCGGGTCGTCTTTGTGGGAGCTGTGATGGTGGCATCGCTTGCTTTGCTGGCCGACTGGGCGCTCTCGATGGTCGAGCGCGTTGCAGTCCCGAGACGCGTCAACGGTTGATCAGGCGGAGGAACACACTCATGAGGCGCAAGTTCATCGCGGGTGTCGCAGTGGCGATCACCGCAGTCCTTGCTGCATGCGGGGGTGGAAACTCCGGCGGCAGCTCACCGACGAGCAGCGGCACCCAGAGCAACTGCCCGGCGGGATCGGGCTCGAGCGGCAATGGCGCGACGGTGTCGATCGGCAGCAAGTCCTTTGCCGAGGAGCAGTTGATGGCCCAGATGACCAAGGACGTCCTCGGGGCTCACGGATTCACCGTCAACTACACGTTTCAGGCCGCCGACAAGGCGATCGGCACCGCGCTGACCAACGGCACCATCGACATGTACTGGCAGTACACCGGGACTGAGTTGACGGACTACCTGGGTCTGCAGACCGGGTCGTTCCCGACCGCGCTCGCCGCCGCCTTCACGTTCGTGCAGAAGGCAGACGAGCCCCACGATCTCTGCTGGGTCGCACCGACACAGTTCGACGACACCAACGGCATCGCCATCAAGCAGAGTCAGACGGGAACCTTCGGGTCCTCGCTCGGGGATTTCGGCACCTACCTGACGTCACATCCCAACACGAAGGTCTGCATCATGTCGGAGTTCCTCACGCGCCCCGATGGTCTTCCCGGGCTCGTGAGCACGTACGGGTGGCCGTCCGCGTCGAGCTTCAGCTACACGCAGATCGGCACCACCGCCGAGAAGGCGATCGCCAACGGGCAATGCGACGCTGGCGAGGTCTTCACGACCGATTCGGGCATCCAGGCGAACAACGAGGTGACCCTCACCGACGACAAGAACCTCTTCCCGCCCGACAACGCGGGCCTTGTCGTCCGGTCTGACGTGCTCAAGAAGTACCCGGCGATCGACGCGTTGATGACGCCCGTCGCCGCGAAGTTGACCACCGATGTGATGCTCCAGCTCAACGCGATGGTGGAGATCCAGAACATGACCGTGGCCGACGTCGCGCACGCCTGGCTCGTGCAGAACGGGTTCCTCTCCAGCTGATTCTCGGGTAGCATCCCGGAGAGATGCGACTGCTACCGGTTGCGACGGCCGCGGTGTCGTGCGCGCTGATCGGAGCAGGCGGAGCGGCGACCGCGCACGCGATGAGTCGCGCTTCGTCCTTCCAGCGTGCTGCCGCGACACTCGAGCGGACCTGGACGGCGGACGAGCGCGAGGGTGTCCCCGCGTCGAGCGTCGTCCAGGTCCGCCGGATACTCAACGCTTCGCCATACATGCACACGGCCGCGTGGTCACCGCTGTGGTGGACCGACGACGGCAGTGCGCTGCTCGGAGGGCTTCATCGCGAGACCGCCGCGATCTGGACCGCGGCGGTGGCCGTCGCGCGATCGCGCGCCGACGCGATCATGACCGCGTGGAGCGAGATGGAGATGGAGTTCGGGGCGTACGTGTCCAGGGCGGCGGCGACCTCGGCGGCGCAATGGGAGGCGCAACTCACGGCGGCGCGCACCCCGGCGCAGATCGACGAACTCGTCACCACCTGGGCCGCGCAGGTCTCGAGTTCCCGCAATGGAGCGCGGGTCACCGAGCTCACGGACGCGTCGGGTGCCTACCGTGGCGTGGAGACCCTGCTGGCCGCAGCGCGCCATGCGGTTTCGGTCGCGCATGGCGACAACCTGTCCGCCGGCGCCATCCCGTCACTCATCGCGACGCTGAGCGCTGACAGCGCGAATACGGCCGCGGCAGTCGCGGCCATCAGGTCGATGGTCGCCGACCTCGAGCAGCTCGACGCGCTCATCACCCTCGACGGCAAGGTCGCCGCCGAGCTCCAGGCACTCGATGCGAAGGTGCGGCTCGCCGCGGCACACCTCGCAGCCGGCGCCGCGGGATTTGCCGACCGCTCCTCGACGCTCGCCGCGGCGCTCCACGCGGGAGGTGATGCGTCTCGATTGCAGGAGGTCGCCGCGCAGATCGCGTCGACGGAGGTAGCGGTGAACACGGCGCTTGCCGCGGTCGGATGCGGACACGACGTTCCCGCGGGCAAGGTGATCGAGGTCACCCTCGCCACGCAGGACGCCGTCTTCTACGACGACGGGTGCGTGGCGGGGTCGTCCCCGATCACGAGCGGTATGGCGGGCCTTCGCACCCCGGCGGGGACCTATCACATCTACGCGAAGGACACGCCGATCACCTTCTATTCGCAGTGGCCGAAGTCCTCCCCCTATTACTACGCACCGGAGACAGCGGAATTCGGCATGGAGTTCGCGAGTGGCGGATTCTTCTTCCACGACGCGCCCTGGGAGCCGACGAGCGCATTCGGCCCGGGGAGTGAGGACGGCGCCTACGCGAGCCACGGGTGCGTGCACGTCCCGACGGCGACGATGCAGTGGCTGTACGCATGGAGCCCCATCGGCACCACCGTGATCATCACCGACTGAGCGCGGCGCTCAGCTCGTGCAGCTCTGCGTCGAGACCGCCGCGGTCCGGTGGCGGGCCGCCTGCAGATCGGGGAACACCTGGGGAATGCTGAGCGCGTAGGCGACATCGGTCTGCGTGGTGCTTGCCGCGAAGACGACACCGATGATCTGACCGCTGTCGTTGACGATCGGCCCGCCGGAGTTCCCGGGAATCACGTGCGCGGCCAGCACCTCGAGGTCACGGGTGACCAGGTTGTCGCCGTAGATGTTGTAGCCCTGCACTGTTTCCGTGGCGCTCACCGCTGCGGCCACCACCGTCTCCGAGCCGCCGCCGGGGTATCCGATCACCGCCCCGCCGGTGCCGCGCGACGGATCCCGGTTCACGAGCGTCAGCGGCTGCAGCGTGATGCCTGGGGCGTAGAGCACCGCGAGATCGGTGTCGGGGTCGAAGAGCACCACCGTTGCGGTGTGATGGCGGCCATCCGGCGTGTCGATCTCCACGCTGTTCGAACCGGCCACCACGTGCGCGTTGGTGACCATGTATCCCGCGGCGAGCGGCCACGATGATCCGGCCTCGGCGCCCCCGTTGCATCCCGCCGCGATCACCTTGGACGTCACGGTCACCGCCTGCCGGATCCCGGCGGTGTCCACCAGTGGGGGGATCGCCACCGGCGCGGCCGGGATGCTGAGGATGGTCGAGAAGGGGTTGGGAAAGTCGCTCGGCCGGAGGAGATTGCCGATCGTGGCCAGGAAGGCCGGGGGACGAGGCATCACGTGGTCGAGGGCGCGCTCGATCGACGAGCTGCTGATCTGATCGTCCAGTGCAACCCAGGAGCTCTGCGAGAACACGAGGCCGAGGTACCAGGCGGCGGCGAGCGCCCCGATCAAGCCGATGACGGCGCCGATGCCCGCGTCGGCCGGACCGAGGACGGTGCGCTGAGTCCGCTGCCGGATGCGGAACCCCACGCCGGCGCCGATTGCCTCGACGACGAACGTGATGCCGAGGAACACCGCGATGGCGATCGCGGGTTGCGTGGTGGTCCGATCGTGGGTGATCAGGCGCGCGATCGGCGGCGCGATCAGCGCCCCGACGAAGAGACCGACCAGCAGCCCGGCCAGGGCGAACACGATTCCGCTCAGGCCGCGCCGGAACCCCGAGAGCGCGAACAGCACGAGGAAGACGAGGATGACGATGTCGAGGTAGTCCACTGCAGCGCTCAGTGTGCCGTGAGACCCCGCGATTCGGAGGGGTTGGCGTCCAGCGGCGTTCCGGCGTCAGCAGCAGCTGGGGCCGGCGAGGATGGCCAGGAGCCCATAGATGACCATGAAGGCCAGAACGACCAGGGCAAGCCCGGCGAGCAGCAGTTTGGCCTTCGTGTCCATCGTTGGATGGTGAACGATTCACAGCCGGGTTGGCGTCTCGGCATCCATCGACAACCGTCAACGTCGCTTCGCACGGTCGTGACCGAGACGTCCGATGAGGGGTCACCGGATCCGGCGACCGTCGCGGCTGCCCGCCCATCTCTCAGTGAGGCATACCCCTGTGTTGAACCAATGGATCGCTTCCGCATGCGCTGCCATCTTTGCAGCATCCGCGGCGGCCCACCGCGCCGCCTTCCACAGTGACAGGTGCACCGGGCGCGAAGGTCACCGCCGCTCCGCCTGCCGCCACCGTGGCGGGATCGCTGAGTGCGGTGCCACTGCCCGGATATCTGACCATCCAATTCGGCCGGGCAATGGAGGGCTCGTACAACCCGGTGAAGGGCTCCACCGCCTGCGCTGCGGTTCCGGGGATCCTCACGCTGACTCAAGTCGCCGAGGATCTCGCCGCACGGGGCATGAGCGCGACTGTGGCGGCGGTGGTCGCATTCACCGGGGCGAGCAGTGAGACGTGCTACCACACCAATATCTATGCCGACTGGGCCGATCTCCAAGCGCTCAACACCAGCTACGGATGGCAGATCGTCTCTGCAGGCCTGACCTACAGCGACATCACCCAGATGAGCGAAGCGGAGCAAGTGACCGAGAGCTGCGGATCGTTGCCCAGCTTCACCGCTGAGGGGCTGAGCGCCAACGGCCTCTTCGCCTACCCGGACAATCAGTTCGACTCCACCGTGCAGAGCCAGGTCGTGAGCACGTGTTTCTACTACGGTCGAACCTACCACGGCGGCGTCAACTACGAATCCACCATGAACCCCGACGGCTTCCAGGCCAGCACCAGCATCACTGGCGGTGCCTGCGAGCAGGTCGAGGCTCCCTGCTACCGGACGATCAACGGTCAGAAGCACAAGCAGTACACGAGCCCAGCGAAGCTCGAGGCTCGCGTGGCACGTGAAGGCGACAATCAGTGGATCGACCTGCAGTTCTACAAGCTCGTCACCGGCGCCGGCCACGACGGCAGGTATTCATGGGACTGCACGAGAAGTGATCCAACCCTGCACTAGACCAGCCAGCCCGAAGAGTATTGCCAAAGTGACTTCGACGCCATTCTCTCCAGCGTGCCCACGGGTGTGGTGGTCACCGATCCGGCAAGCGTGGCCGCGGGCCTGGGGAAGGATGATCGGCTAGCGGTTCGAGGCGTCCATGTCTTGAACGTCGATCTCGCCGGCGAGGAAGCGATGGCTGCATGCCGTGCACTCGGCGATGGGTAATCTGTCCGCATCGTCCGGAACCACCCACCCGAACGCCGTGGGGAAGGTGAGCGGAATCGCCCATTCAGAACCGCACACGGGGCATTGAGACAAGAGGCTCAGCAGTGTGTGCCGCTGCGCACGCGCTGTCTGTCCGCGCGCGAACGAACAGATACGGCCACAAGCGCTTCTTTGGACGGCGCCCGCCGCTCCGCTGCACGGTACGGGCTACTGAACCGGCGCGCTGATCAGCTCGCGTGTTTCGGCCGCAGTGAGGGTGAACAGCTTGTAGGCGCCGTCCTTCTGCGTCTGCCTCACCTCAACCGTGTCCTGATCGATCATCTCGGAGACGATGCGCAACCAGGTCGGGCGGCCGTCCAGGATTCCGCCGTGTTTCTCGATGAGCTGCCAGAGGCGACGTCGGTTCTCTCCGTACAATTCGCGCGAGTGATCCTTCCGAAAGTTTGCGATGAGGTCACGGAAAAACCCGGCTCGACCCCCAATGTCATTCGCGTCATACCAGCGTTCGGACACGCTCCCTTGGTCGGCCATGGAGCGATCCTACGCCCATGCCGTGGTACCTTTCGAGCCTGATTTCACGCTCAATCGGCTGCTCGGAGTTGGGGCCCCGTCAGGGACACCAGAGGCGAGGCAACGGAGTTGGCTGAGATCAGAGAGCATCGGGGCGTGGCGCAGTGGTAGCGCACCTGCTTTGGGAGCAGGGGGTCGCTGGTTCGAGTCCAGTCGCCCCGACCACGTCAATCTGACCTCGACATTCTGAATACGAGCTGAATTCACGCGGCGTTTCCGGGGGAGCGACGTGGAAGCCGTGGAGAAAATGGCGAGTCAGGGGGCTTCTAATGCGGGGACGCCGCCACGGTGAGCATCACCGCGCTGAATTGGATCGCGCAGGAGGAGCGCCGGCTCCACCAGACGGCGTAGGCGTGGCCGAATTCAACCGCGTCGACAGTGTCTGGGTGCACGCAGATTCTTGACCACATCGACGGGGCGGAGCACCATGAACGCGATCGGAGCCACGCCATGAGAGCTTGGCTCGGACAGGCATGCAAGTGAAGAGCCAGAAGCGTCGGGCATGACCCAGCAGTACATCGTCGGGGAGCTATCGCTCTGGCTGCTTCAGCTGCAATCGATTGCTCCTGACGATACAACCGCGGCTGGACTGGCCAGGCTTCGCCTGGATACCGAGCAGGCATCGCTGGAAGCGCTGCCTGAGATGGCACTCCGAGCGCTGGACCTGACCCGCGAGCTCTGCCGAGAGTTGCTCGCCAGGGGCGATCTCAGGGCGCTTACCCACCAGGCGACCCTAGCGTGTGAACTACGGGAGTTCGCCGCCGCTGCAAGCCTGCTGAGCGAAGACTAGAGTCGCTGGGTGGCGCGCACGCGCCCCAGCTCGGTGGTACCCGAATCCAAGGAGTGGGCCAATGGCTGTGGAAGTCGAGAAGCAGGTCTCTGAGGCACAGATCGCGGTGCACTGGCGCGAGGAGGAGTACTTCTTTCCGCCGGCGAGCTTCATCGGCCAGGCGAACGCGAACGACCCCAGCATCCGCGAACGATTCCGCGAGGACAAGTTCCCGGAGTGCTTCAAGGAGTATGCGGACCTGCTCACCTGGGACAAGTACTGGCACACGACCCTGGATACCAGTAACCCACCATTCTGGAAGTGGTTCGTCGGGGGCCGGCTCAACGCGAGCACCAACTGTGTTGATCGGCATTTGGCAAAGAACCGCAATAAGGCGGCCCTGATTTGGGTGCCCGAGCCCGAGGCCGAGGCGACCCAGGCGATCACCTACCAGGAGCTGTACAAGCGGGTCAATGAGTTCGCTGCACTTCTCCAGGGATTCGGGGGCGTCAAGGTCGGTGACCGTGTGACCTTCCATATGCCGATGGTCCCGGATCTCCCGGTGTCGATGCTCGCCTGCGCCCGCCTCGGCGTGATTCACAGCGAGGTGTTCGGAGGTTTCAGCGGGCCGGCCTGTGGGGGCCGCATCGCCGACTCGCAGAGCCGGATCCTGGTGACCATGGATGGTTACTACCGCAACGGCGAACTGATCGACCACAAGGCCAAGGCAGATGAGGCAGTCGCGGTGGCTCGCGAGCAGGGCATGGAGGTCGAGAAGGTACTGGTGTGGCGACGCTACCCCGGCCAGTACAGCTCCAAGACACCGATGGTGGAAGGTCGCGACTTCTTTGTCGACGACCTGTTGAAGGATTACGCGGGCAGATTAGTCGAGCCCGTCTCGATGCCTGCGGAAGCGCCGCTCTTCCTCATGTACACGAGCGGCACCACGGGCCGTCCCAAGGGCTGTCAGCACAGCACCGGTGGTTACCTGTCGTACGTTACCGGGACGTCGAAGTACTACCAGGACATCCATCCGGAAGACACCTACTGGTGCTTCGCCGACATCGGGTGGATCACCGGGCATTCGTACATCGTCTACGGGCCGCTCTCCCTGGGGGCGACAAGCGTGATGTACGAAGGGGTGCCGCTCTACCCCGATGCCGGCCGACCCTGGAGGATCGCCGAGCGCCTCGGTGTCAACATCTTCCACACCGCGCCCACCACCATCCGGATGCTGCGCAAGTTCGGGCCGGATGAGCCGGCCAAGTACAACTACCACTTCAAGCACATGACCACCGTCGGCGAGCCCATCGAACCGGAAGTTTGGCGCTGGTACCACAAGGTGGTCGGCAAGGGCGAGGCGGTGATCGTTGACACGTGGTGGCAGACCGAGAACGGCGGATTCCTGGGGAGCACGCTCCCGGCCCTCGATCCGATGAAGCCGGGCAGCTGCGGGCCTGGGGTCCTCGGAATCTATCCCGCCATCTACGATGAGGATCGCCAGATCGTCGAGCCGGGCAGCGGCAAGGCCGGGAACATCTGCATCCGCAACCCGTGGCCAGGCATCTTCGAGACGATCTGGGGGCAGCCCGAGCGATTCGTGGACACGTACTACAAGAAGTACAACAAGGACCCGGAGAGCAAGGATTGGCACGATTGGCCCTACCTCGCAGGCGACGGGGCCGTTCAGGCCGCGGACGGCTACATACGCATCCTGGGTCGGGTCGACGACGTGATCAACGTCGCCGGACATCGCTTGGGGACCAAGGAGCTCGAATCGGCATGCCTGACGGTCGACGAGATCGCGGAGGCCGCCGCAGTCCCGGTGGTCGACGATCTGCGCGGTCGCGCGGTGGAGATGTACGTTGCGCTGAAGCCCGGTGTCACGCCCAGCGACGAGATCAAGGAGAAGGTGGTCCACGCCATCGACCGTGAGATCGGGAAGATCGCACGACCCACGAACGTCTGGATCGTACACGACATGCCCAAGACTTCGATCCGGAAAGATCATGCGCCGCGTGATCGCGTCGATCTCGAACTTCATGGATGTCGGTGACGTGACCACGTTGGCGAACCCCGAGATCGTCGAGAGCATCCGGCGTCAGGTCCAGAGCGAGAAGGTGGCGAAGGGCGGGGTTCCGCGCGAGTTGTCGGCCGAGGAGCTCGAGGAGATCAAGGCATTCGGCAGCGTGGAATAGCGGGCGCCGCCAGCAGCGACGACGGCGCTTCGGTCACCGAATCACCATGCACCGAAGCGCCGCTCGACGCTGGCAATCGAGGCGATCGCGCACCTGCGCGGTGGCGGTGATCAGCCCTGCGTGATGATCGGCACGTGAACGATGAGACGCGCGATACACGCATCCCATACCCGGTTGCGGCCCGGGGCATACGACACTTCATCCTTGACGCCTCACATTGCCGGCCTTCGGAAGCGCTGGTTGCAGCGAGCGGCGAGCACAGGCGCCGCTGATCTGTCCGACGTTGGTTGATCCTTCTTCCCGCGGCGCCGAATGAGCGCGGTGAATCCGTGGAGCCCGGACGCTGAGCGCGGGATCTGAACGTGGAAACGCACATCCGGGCCTGCGTCACGCCCTCGGCCCCGTGCTCTTCTCGTCACTGCACAGGTATCGCCGCGGGTGGGCGTCTGCTGACGCGCTCGCCGCGGTGACGCTGCTCGTGATCGCCGTGCCCGAGCAGCTCGCGACGTCCCGCCTCGCTGAGATGCCTCCGATCACGGGGCTGTATGCCTTCATCGCCGGCACGGTGGTGTTCGCGCTGTTCGGATCCAACCCGCAGATGTCAGTGGGGGCCGATTCGACGATCGCCCCGCTCTTCGCATCGGTATCGGCACCCTGGCCCAGAGTGGCTCGGGCAACTACGCGGAGCTCGTAGCACTTCTCGCGGTGGTGGTCGGTCTCATGGTCGTCCTCGTCGGCCTGTTCCGGCTCGGCGGTGTGGTGAGCGACACGGAAACGCCATCGCAGCCGGTGTTCGGTGCGGCTGTCACGTATACGCGCACCGGCGGGAGCACCGCCGGCGGCACAACGACGACGGACGTCAGCGGTGCCTACACGTTCAGCGGCGTGTCTCCGGGCAGGTACATCGTCGCTGTGGTGGATAAGGGCTACATCGCGCCCGCACCGGAGACCGTGACGGTCGGCGTGGGGGGCATGGTGTCGCAGGGCTTCGTTCTGCAGGGCGATCGAGATCCGCTCCTGCAGCCGTTCACGAGCACATCCATCTGGAACATGCCGATCGGGTCTGGCGCTTTGTACGAGCCGGCGAACCTCATACCGGCGGCGATACACACGCTGGTGAGCGACCAGCATGTCATCGTGATGACGCCGACCGCGTCGCCGATGACCATCGTCCAGAACCCCGCGGGCGCGGTGGGAGGATCCGGGCAACGATGCGACACGTCAGGCGCGTTCCTCACCACCGCCCCCATTCCCGCCGATTTCTACGTTGCCTCATCGACCAGCAACCTGCCGCTGGTTGCCGTGGCCGCGGACGGCCGGACCCTGATCCAGGGTGAACCGTTCGCGCATTGCCTCGGCTTCGCCGACGGCACGCTTGACCAACCGCTCGATCCTGTACCCGGCGACCTGTACGGGGACGGCGTGTCGGGCTGGGACGGCGGCAGCCATCTCTCCGCGCTGGGTGGGGCTATCCGGCTCGGTGAGCTCGTACCGGGCGGTGCAATTGACCATGCGTTGCAGATCGACGTCGACGCGACGAACCTCTACTACGCCGGCAGCGCGTTGA
Organism: Candidatus Dormiibacterota bacterium; assembly: GCA_963848445.1. GTDB lineage: Bacteria > Chloroflexota > Dormibacteria > Aeolococcales > Aeolococcaceae > Palsa-851. The sequence continues at coordinate 347,007 of CAWKDT010000001.1, read as the reverse complement.
CACGTCCGCGCTGGCCCGCGACGGTCTGCGATCCTTACGCATCTGCCACCACCTATACGGGAACCAACCCGGACCTCACCATGGGCTCGCTCCTGGCACTGCCCGCGTCGCTCGACCTGAACAGCCTCGGCCTCGAAACGCAACCCGGCGTGATCCTGGCGAAGGCGTTCCAGGACTACGGCGCGTACATCGCCAATGACGCGCATCGATCGGTCAACAACATCGTGACGGAGTACGGTCCCACCGGCAGCGTCGCCGACGTCGTCAACAGCACGTGCGTCGTTCAGCAAACGGGCGAGTTCGACACGGCATGGGGGGGCTTTCCGTTCGAGACCTGTACCCCGGGCGCCGATGCGACATGGGCGCACGACATCCAAACCATCTTCGCCAACCTCTCGATCGTCACCAACAACGGCCCGACCTCCATCGGCGGCGGCGGCACACCGATTGTGCCCCCGGCGCCGCCACTGGCCCCCCCGCCCAGCTGACCCCGCGTCGGATTACCGGCCCGCGTTCTTCGCCGTGAACACTGCCTGCAGCGACGCACTCTCGCTCAGCGCGGTGTCTCCGAACTGCGTGCCCCAGGAGTACGCGTAGTCGAAGACCGGAGTGGGCACGACGCCGGACCAGTCCGCGAGCATCGCCGCCTCCTCGGCAGCCGTGGGCAATGACCAGTGCCCACCCCCACCGTCGTTCTCCGTGCCGCCGCCGAACGCCTGGTAGACGGGGACGATGGATCGCTGCGGCCAACCCGCCGCTTCTGCCGCGCGCACATAGCCGCTGATCGCCGCGTAATCGGGGGAGGGCAGCTCAGAACGCACGGGATAGGGATCGAGGCCGATCAGATCGAGGTCTGAGTTCTGTGGCGTGTACGTGCCGGCAAACGTCGGCTCGTCGGACGAGCCGACGTTCTGGAGGATCGCGAACGCTCGGGCTCCAGGAACGTGGGCGTGAATCCAATCGTCCTCGGCCTTGAGGTTGGCTGCGAGACATGTCGACGGGTCGGGTTCGTCCACCACGTAGAAACCGAACAGCCTGGGATTGCCGATGAACGGCGAGACCATCGCTTGAAAGGTGCTGTCCGAGCCTTCGCAGGATCCGATCCACACCAGACCGTCGGTGCCGGCCGGCAGTGCGTCCAGGACCGACACGGAGCTGACGTCCGCCAGGTTGAAGCCATCGGCACCGGGCAGATACTGACCGGACGAGCCGAAGTTGCCGTTGGCCGTGTAATGGAGGCCGGTGACCGGCCATCGCGTCGGCGCCGGCGTGGACGACGGGGTCGCCGATGGGACTGCCGGCGGCGTCGGGGCGCTCGTGGGAATGATTGCCGGCGTCAGCGTCGGCGCCGGCGTCGGCGATGACGTGGAGCGTGGCGGCGACGGTTCGGCGGTGGGTGTGGACGTGGGTGAGGGCCGCTGATGTTGATGTGACGGCGCATTGTCCACCGGTGCCGCAACCACGGAGGGAGGACCGTGTGCGAGCAGCCACGCGGCCACGCCGGCGGTGGTCAGCACGAGGACCAGGCCGAGGACCTGCCGCGGACTCGCCGTCATCGCGATCTCCTTGTGGCAACCGACGCACCCTCGGCAACGCCGGTTCGCGGCTGAGCGCAATCTGCTGGTTACCGGCGCGCCCAACCTAGAACCGCCGCGGCGCTCAGACGTGCGCCGTCCCAGGGCGTGTTACCGATCCGTGACCAAACTACAACAATCCGCGCCGGCTACGCGTGCCACCGCACCGGCGTTGGTCCCGTTCCCCGCGCAACGCGTGGTGTTGTCAGAGGATCAGCCGCTCTTCCTCAGGAGCATCCGGCACGGCGATCGCCCGGCGCTCGAAACGCGTCTCTCTGAAACCCGGACCACCGTCCTGATGATGCAGCATTGCCACGGCTTCAAGCCGGGAGTGGACCTCCAGCTTGGCGAGCACGTTCTGGATGTGCGTGCGCGCGGTGGCATAGCTGACGTCCATGGCCAGCGCGAGGGCACCAGTGCTGTGACCGAGGGCCAGCAACCGGAGCGTCTCGCGCTCTCGCGGCGTGAGTTCGCTGATCGAGCGCTCCCGACGGCGGGTGACGCTTCGGGCGGGTACACACATGAGACGCGCATGCGCGCGATCGTTCGGTTCCGCATTCATCAGCCGTGCGAGGGTGACGATGACCTTGTCAAGGCCGTGCGCCTTGGAGATCACGCCGGTGACGCCGGCCGCGATCATCCAGTCGAGAAGCCGCGGATCATCGCGGCCGTAGAGGAGCACCACACGAATACCAGGATGCTCTCCACGCAGCGTCTGCACCGCGGCCAGGCCACGGTGATCGCCGTACTCAACCTCGAGGAGACAGGCATCGGTAGCGGGCTGAGCGAGGACCGCGTCGATGGTCTCCTCCGGCGAGTTGACCAGGCGGACGTCGTGTCCGAGCGTCTCGAGCACCTGGGCGAACGACTCCGCGAACAGCCGGTGACGGTCACACAGAACGAGTCTCACGTCGATCGAGCTCGTGAGCGCGGCGGTCCGCACGGCGTCCGCCTGCGATAACGGCGGCTCGTTGTTGCGAGCGTGGCATCCACGCCCTGCTCCAATGGTCGCCGACCCTTCCTGATCCGAGGTGAATCGCCCGTGCGGCAATCCCCCGCTGCCCTCGATGGCATACCCCTTCGTCGCCCCCCTGCGTTTCCGGCGGCTCTCCCCCCGCCTGGACGCCAAATTGTCTCGCTCCTATATTAGGCCACAAAGCAAGGCAAATGGCCAGCGCGTGAGTGCCGGCGCGCCGCGGTCTACGCCCGGTTGTCCTGCGGATGATGTACGCGTCTACATCATTTGAGGGATACGCCGAGCGGATGAGCGCCCGGAGACAGCCGTCGTCGTGCATTTGAGGGAGGCACACCTCATGCAGGCGCCGGTTGTGGACGGCGCGGCCTTGGGGGATGGTTGAGCGGTGAGTGGGGTGAGGGTGCTGATCGCCGACGGGCAACCGCTGGTCGGCGATGCGATCGCCATGCGGTTGGCGTCCGAGGAGGGAATCGTCATCCTGGGGACCGCGAACAAGGATGCCCAGGCCTGCCTGGCCGCGCAGGTGATGCGGCCGGATGTCGTGGTCATGGGGGCGCTCTCGTACGGCGTCGCCGCATCCGACCTGACGCGGCGGCTTCGCGAGGCGCTGCCCGACCTGCGAGTCGTGGTGATCGGCGACGACGAAGATCCTCAGATCGTGTGCGACTGCCTGTGCGAAGGCGCTCACGCGTGGGTCGCAGCGGACTCCTCGACCGCCACTCTGGTGCAGGCGATTCGCGATGCCATGTCCGACGAGATCTCGGTCCCGCCGCGGATGTTGACATCGGTGATCCGCGGGCTCCAGGCGCGTCGCTCGGACCGCGAGGAGGACCGGGCGCGTCTGTTGCGGTTGAGCGAGCGCGAGCGGGCAGTGCTCGACTGCATGGTCGCCGGCATCGATCGTGATGCGATCGCCAGGCATCTGGGTGTGAGCCGGAACACGATCCGAACGCACACGCAGAACTGTTACGCGAAGCTCGGTGTTCACTCGAGCCTCGAGGCAGTCCACTTCGCGTTCCGGTGCGGCGTGAGGCCGTCCGTGGTCGGAATCGCCGGGCCGAGCGCAACGCCCGGCGAGCATGGTGACTACCGCAAACGGGTGAGCGTGGGCTCATCCGCGGTGCCGATGCGCGCGATGCGCGCTTTGTACAGAGTTAATTGAAGACGTCAACCGTTCGGTAGGGGTCGCAGAGTAACCAGGAATGGAAATCCGTGAAGCGGCGCAACGCATCTTTCGAGTCCGGGGGCTGATCATCCTTGCGTGCCTCGTCGCAGGTCTTGCGGCCGGATTCACCGTGCACAGGGTCTTCGAGAAGACAACCTACACCGCGTCGGAGCGACTCGTCCTTGGTGGGGGCGTCCCCCAAACCGCTGATTGGGCGTCCGCTCTTGCCGGCACCGTTCAGGGGATCGTGACAAGCCCGGACCGCATCAGAGCGGCGCTCGCCGATGCCGGCGCCGTACGCGACATCGTGAAGTTCGCGCGAGAGATCGACACACAGTCGCTGAGCGACTCGAGCATCCTCGAGCTGTCGGTGACGGACACCGACGCGCGCGTCGCCGCTTCGGTGGCCAACGCCCTCGCCTCCGGGGCGGTGGCCACCATCAACGCCGAACAGCGGCAACCGAGCGAGCAGTTGGAGGCGCAGCTGCAGGCTCAGATCACTGGGCTCAGCGCGGATATCGACACCGTCGAGTTGCAGCTCGCGACGGCTGCTCCGAACTCCCCCACCGCCGCGGCGTTGCTGGCGCGGCAGAGTGATGACGCCCAGCAGATGACCGCGCTGATCACCAAGCGCGCCGATGTCCAGCAACAGATTGCGCAGAGCGTGGGCGCCGGCGTGATCGCGCCGGCAACCCGGCCGACGCTGGCCGACCCGTCGCGGCTGCCGCTCGACCTCATCCTGGGCGCGCTCGCGGGTCTCATCGTCGGCGTTGCGCTCGCCGCATTGCTGGAATCACTGCGGCCGACGCTCGTGGGCCGCGAAGCGATCGAGCGGGCCCTGGGAGCACCGGTGCTCGGCGTCATGACCGCGGACGCAAGCCGATCGAACGTCCTCGTGATCAGCGCGCGGGTCCGCCGCGCTGCAGAGCACGTCCGAGCCTCGACGGTGCTCCTCTGGAACCGGGACGAGGACTTGAGCGACGTCGCGCGGCGGCTCCAGGCGACCAAGCCCGAGGTGGTCCGCGCCGCCGGGCGTCCCTCATTCAGCATCCGTGCGGCCGTTTCCGTGGAAGCGGTCAATCCCCGATGCGCCTTGGTGGTCGTGGTTCCCCCGGTGCTGCCGCTGCGAACGATCGATGAGGCAGCGGAGCTTCGTGGAAGCGAGGGAGTTTCGATTCTCGGTGCCATCATCGCGCCCCGCCGGCGGCCCATGGGATGGCACCGGCGGCGCGGCGATGCCACGAACGCCGCGATCCCTGAGCAGGGAAACGGCGAGGTCGCGGGAGACCAGGCTTCCGCGGTGTTGGTGTCATGACCGCCGTCGCAGCCGTCGAGTCCCGGCCCGAGCCGATCCCATTCTGCGTTGTGGATATCACGCCCGACGCGCGGGCGGCCGCCGTCCGAGCACTGAGCGGTGGTTGGGTCACCTCGGGCCCGGAGGTCGGCGCATTCGAGAGCGAGTTCGCGGCCGTGGTCGGGGCCCGGCACGCCGTTGCGGTGTCGTCGTGCACCGCCGGTCTGCAGCTGGCGCTCCGCGCCCTCGATCTCCCCCCGCGGTCGCGCGTCCTCACACCGTCCATGACGTTCGCGGGCGCGGTGCACGCGATTCTTCAGGCCGGGTTGCAGCCCGTCCTCGTCGACGTCGATCCGCGGACGCTGATGCCCACACCGGAGCATGTCGCCGCCGCAGCCGGGCGGGGTCCGCGACCGAGTGCGATGGTGGTGATGCACTACGGAGGAGCACCGGCGGATGTCGCCGCGTTGGCGGATGCCGCAGGGCTCCCGCTGGATCTCGTCGTCGAGGACGCCGCCCACGCGTTGTGGACGCGCGCGCCGGGGGGGCGTGACATCGGCACGGTGTCCGGAGCGACCTGTTTCAGCTTCTATGCGACCAAGAATCTCCCGCTCGGCGAGGGTGGCATGGTCACGACGGAGAACGACCTCATCGCGTCGTATCTTCGCCGCGCCCGGCTCCACGGAATGAGCAAGGACGCCTGGCGGCGGTACCTCCCGGGTGGCACCTGGCGGTATGACATCGAAGTTGCCGGTATCAAGGCGAACATGACCGATGTCACCGCCGCCATGGGCCGGGCCCAGCTGCGGCATCTGCCGGCCTGGCAGGCTCGGCGCGAGCAGATCGCGGAGCGATATCGCAGTCTCCTCGCGGAGGTCGCGGGCGTGCTCCTGCCCATCGAGTCCTCCGACGGGCGCCATGCGTGGCACCTCTTCGTGGTCCAGATCGAGGGCGGGCGCGGCACGTGTCGCGACACCGTCGCGGCGAACCTCGAGGACGCCGGCATCGGGTGCTCGGTGCACTTCATCCCGGTGCATCAGCTCAGCTATTTCCGGGAAACGCTCGGCGACCACGCGGGGCTGCTTCCGGGAACGGACGAGGCCGCGGATCGCGTCCTGTCGCTGCCGATGCACCCGCGCCTCAGCGACGCAGACGTCGACCGCGTGTGTGAAGCCGTTGCGGATGCGGTGGGTGTGCAGTGATGCTCGAGCTGGAAGGTCGCATCGCGCCGGAACCACGCGTGCGCTCGGCGGCGCTGCGCTCGCTGCTCATCGGCGCCGGCGAGGCGGGCCGGACGATGGCGCACGCGCTCCGGAGGGTGCCCGAGTACGGCTTGGCACCGATCGGCTTCCTCGACGACAACCCGCACCGGCGGCAGGTCGCCGGGTTGCCGGTGCTCGGCAGCATCAGCGACATGGCCGACGTGGCGGTGGCGAACGACGTGGACGTGGCGCTCGTGACGATCCCCTCGCTGTCGCCCCGGCGCATCGCCGCGATCGCTGCCCGCGCGCATTCCGTCGGGCTGATGGTCCGCTTCCTGCCGTCCTTCGTCTCCGCGCTCGAGCGCGACGTGCGTATCTCCGACCTGCGCAGCGTTCGCGTCGACACGCTGCTCGGCCGGGACGAGGTGCATGTCATCCGTTCGTCGTCGCGCTCGGTCATCGCCGGGCGCCGCGTCCTGGTGACCGGAGCAGGCGGGTCCATCGGTAGCGAGCTCTGCCGCCAGATCGATCACTTCGGTCCGGCGGCGCTCTACATGCTCGATCACGACGAGTCCAACCTGCATCGCCTGCAGCTCGAGCTGCGCGGACACGGCCTGCTCGATTCGGACGACATCATCATCGCCGACATCCGCGATCGCAGAAGGGTGCAGCAACTGTTCGCCGAGCTGAGGCCGGAGGTCGTCTTCCATGCGGCCGCCCACAAGCATCTTCCACTCCTGGAGCGCCACCCGTGCGAGGGGGTGAAGACCAATGTCGCCGGCACGTACAACATCATCGAGTGCGCCGTTGCTTCGGGAGTGGAACGCGTCATCCTCATCTCGACCGACAAGGCGGCGGATCCCAGTTCGGTGCTTGGTGCGACCAAGCGCCTCGCCGAGATGATCCTTCGCTCCTATGCCGGCCGCGACACCCGGATCGCATCTGTTCGCTTCGGCAACGTCCTCGGCAGCCGCGGCTCCCTCCTGTCGGTCCTGGAGTCGCAGATCGAGAAGGGGGAGGTGGTCACGATCACCCACCCCGACGTGTCCCGTTTCTTCATGACCGTCGAAGAGGCCGTCGGGCTGGTCCTCGAAGCGGCTGTGATGGCGTCGGACGGAGAGGTCTTCGTCCTCGACATGGGCGATCCGGTGCTGATCGTCGACCTGGTGCGCGCGTACACCGAGCAACTCCATCGCACCAACGACGTGGTGATTCGGTTCACCGGGCTGCGGCCAGGCGAGAAGCTCGACGAGATACTGGTCAGCGAGAACGAGGAACGCACCCCGACCGCCCATCCCAAGATCTGGAGCTCACGCACCAACACGGAGCCGCCCGCGGGCTTCGAGGCCGCGGTGCAGCAACTGTTCGCGGCGAGCAGCGCGAACAACATGGCGGAGGTGCGTCGCCGCCTCGCCATGCTCGTTCCCGGCTATCGGCCCACCGTCGGCGACCCTATGGCAGCGGTCGCTCCCTACCCGGACGACTGGTAGATGCAAGCCGTGGTCAGCACCGCCGGCGTGCGCGTCGGAGTGGACTGCGAGTTGCCCTGGGTGGCCCGGCTCCTGGCCGAATGCTGCGCGGACACGATGAGGCCCGAGGCTGCGGTTCCGGCAGGACCCACGCAGCTCTCCATCCGAGTCGAGCGCTCACGCGATGCCTTCGAAACGTCCGGGTTGACGCCGCTGTCGCGGTCCGCATGGGCCGGTGCGGGCGACCTGGTGATGCGCGACGTCTGCACCTCGGGGTTCGACCTGCGACTCAGCGTGATCGACGACCGTCCGGTGATCACCTACCGCTGGCGGCCCCCGCCGGCCACGCGGGGTGCCTCGATGGCGCTGCGTGCGCGTTTCCACCTCCTGGTGCGCGCCGCGCTCCTGCAGTACCCGGCGATGTGGTGGGCGTCGACCCGCGGCGCGGTGCCGCTCCACGCGGCGGTGCTCGGTGCCGGGGGCAGCGCGATGCTCCTCGCCGGTCCCGCGGGTGCCGGCAAGACCACGCTGCTCATGCGCGAGTTGCGCCAGGGTGGGGTCGCGACCTCCGACAACCTCTGCGTCAGCGACGGCACGCAGTGTTGGGGCGTGGTCGAGCCCGTCCGTGTCGAGGGAGCCACGGGCCGGCGGATGCCGCATGGCCGGCGTGAGACGGCGCTACCGCAGCGCGCCGCGTGCCTGACCCCGGACGTCGTCGTCGTGCTCCGGCGCAGCGTGGACGGCGCCCTGGCCGTCACGCAATGCAGCTCGATCGCGGCGGCGCGCTCGCTGACCGGTGGGACGTACATGGCCGGGGAGCTGCGGCGGTATTGGGAGTTCGCCGCGACCGTGGCCACCGCAACCGGGCTCGGCCCCATCCATCCCGCGATCGCCGAGACGTCCGCCACGATCACCCGGCGCCTTGCCTGCGTGGAGGTTGGTCTGCCCCTGCACTGCGAGCTGCGCTTGCACCACATTCTCGAAGCGGCGGAGCGGTCGACGTGCGCATGATGGCCGCGCCGGCGCTGCCACTGCCCGTCACCTCGTACCGGGGTGGAAGCACCTCCAAGCCGTCGGTGTTCGAGAGCGACGACACGCGGGCCGATGCGGCGCTCGTCGAGCGCCTGGAGGAATCCGTGCGCGGCATGGATCTCGCGGCGCCGCCGGTGGTGCTCCCGGACTTCCACCACAAGCGCAACGTCGAGATGCCGTCGAGCATCGCCATCGCAACGCGCGAGACGATCCGTCCGACGCTCACGAGCGCGGCCGTGAACTGCGGCATGGCGCTGATGGCGTTCGACACCGACGAGCCATCCGATACCGCCCTGGCTGCGTTCTTCGACAGCGTCCGGAAGCGGTTGCCGTACCCGTCCGGCAACCGCTTTGACCTGTCGTCGGATGAGGTTGCGCGGTGCGCCCTCGACGGCGCCCGCTTCGCCGCCGAGCGGTATGGCATCGCGGCCGCCGACCTCGATCGCATCGAGGAGGGAGGCCGGCTGGACCTCGACGCGTATGGCGGCATCCACCGCGCGCGACGGCAGCTCCCCTGGCTGCTCATCCAGCTGTCGCGCTTCCGCTTCGGGATCATCGGTCCCAGCAACCACTTCATCGAGCTGCAGCGTGTCGAGGAGATCTACGAGCCGGAGACGGCGCGCCGGCTGGGGATCGTGGCGGGCCAGCTCACGCTGCAGTACCACGGTGGCGGAGGGATCCTGACCGGTGCGATCGGGCGCCTGTTCGGGCGGCGTATCGACTATCCGCGCAAGCATCGTGCGGTGATGGCGGTGGAGAAGCCCCTGTACCACCTGGCCTCCGCGCGCTCGGTCGCGGACCTGCGAGCGAGGCTCGGCCTCTACTTCCGCGATGGTTGTCCGGCAGTGCCGCGCCACAGCTCCGAGGGCGATCGCCTGCTCCTCGCCAACGCGCTGGCGATGAACTACGGCTTCGCGTTCCGCCTGGCCACGTATGCGGCCCTGCGCGGCATCGCGCGCGAGGTGCTGGGGATCAACCGCGACCGGCTCATCGTCGACTCGCCGCACGACTCGATGTACGAGGAGGAGCTGCGCGGCGAGAGCGTCGTGATGCACCGCCACAATTCCTCACGCGCGTTTCCCGCGGCGATGATGGCAGCGCACCCCGTGTTTGCCACGACCGGTCAACCGGTGCTCCTTCCAGGGTCCAACCGCACGTCCTCCTTCCTCTGCGTCGCGGGCGACGATGCCGATGCCACCCTGCACACGACGTGCCACGGAACGGGCACGATCATCGCCGATTTCGAAAAGCGCGGGCTCTCCGCGGTGGATCCGCAGGGACGGTCGACGCTGAGGTTCCGCTACGACACCGCGGCTCCCGAGCGCGTGCCGCACCTGGATGACCGCGGCGTCACCGCCGGGCTCGACATCCTGGTCCGCAACGGCATCGTCCGTCCCGTCGCCCGGATGCGACCGATCGCGGGGATGAATTGAACGCGACGTGGGCGCAGCGATACCAGGTGCTCACCGCGGCGGACGCGGTGGTCGTCGACGTGCCGCGCGGGCGCCGCGCCCGCCACGCTGCCGCCGCCAGGCTGCGCGCGCTGCCTCGAGGACGTGGTGTGGTCCTGCGCGGCAGCAGCACCTCTGTGCATGCGCTGGCCCGCGCCGCCGGTGTCCGTGTCACTCGTGAGCTGATCGCGCTTCCGTCGGCGGCGTCGCCCGCGTACCTCGTCGAGGACGACGCGGTGCCGCTGGCGCTGCTCTGCAGCGCGTTTTTGAGTGTCCCCCCGGGGTTGGTGCGACTCGCCGGTCCGGCCGCCGCCCTGCTCCGCGCCGGCGGTGTGGCGGGGCGGTTCAAGCCGGCACGCCGCCTGCTGCGCTCGCGGATCGCGGTCGGCTGGCGCGCATGACCGCCATGGCGGCGGTCACCGGATCCCGCCGCGACCTCCTGGACATCGTCGGAGACCCGAGCGTGCGCATGGCGGTGCTGGGCGCGTCGCGCGATCCCAACGGCAAGGTGACCGTGCTGGTGCTGCCGGACGATCCGCGGCTGCCGCGTCTGGCGGTCAAGGTGCCGACGACCGCGGCCGGCGCCGCCGCGGTGGCGCGCGAGCGGCGCATGCTCGATGCGCTGCACAACCTCGGCTCGAGCGTCATCCGGTCGACGGCGCCGCTGCCGCTCGAGACCGTGAGCTCCGGTGGTCTCGACGCGATGGTGCTCACGCTCCTCCCCGGAACGCCGATGACGACGCTCTACCACCGCTGGAGACATACGCGGTCGCCGCGCCGCGTCGCGAGCGACCTCGGCGCAGTCGCCGAGTGGCTCAGCCGGTTTCATCAGGAGACCGCGGACGGCGAGGCGTGCGTCGAGATGGACGGTGGGACGGTGCAGCGTCTGCGCGAACGTTTTCGCGGCGAACCCGAGCTGCCGGAGGTGCTCGCCCGTGTGGAGCACGCGTGCGCGACGCTGCGGCGTCACCGCGCGCCTCGCACCGCCGTCCACGGCGATCTCTGGTGCGGCAATGTGCTGGTGGGCGACGGAGCGGTGACGGGTGTCGTCGACTGGGAGGAGGCCGAGTTGCGCGGCGAGCCGTTGCGCGACCTTGCCAGGTTTGCGCTCACGTACGCTCTCTACCTCGACAGGCACACCCGTCCGGGAGCGTCGGTGGCCGGACATCCGGGCCTCCGCGCCACCACCTGGGGCTGTGGCATCCACTACCTGCTGGACGGTGACGGGTGGATCTGTGATCTCTTGCGTGCCTTCCTCCGCCTCGGCATGCGCCGTCTCGGTGTGCCCGGGGAACTCTGGCGCGATGCCGTCGTTGCGGGCGTTGCGGAGGTGGCGGCGCGAGCCGACGACGACGGCTTCGCGCGCGACCACCTGCGTGTGCTGGCTCGCATGCCGTCCGCGGCACTGCCCGGAGCTGCGTGATGGCGATGGTGCTCGACCGCCGGCTCGTGCTGCCCCGGCGCATGGCGGCGCGGCCCGCCCTGCTGCCGTGGCGCCGGTTGGCCGTCGGCACCACATGCGCGGCCATCGCGATCCTGCCGTTTCTCCAGCCCTCGGGTCCCGGGAACGTCGCCCCCGCCGACTGCCTCATGGCCCTGTCCATGGCGGCGACGTTGTGCTGGGCCCTCGCGGATCGCCTGCCCATTCGCGTGCCGTACGTGGTGCCCGTCGGCGTGATGGCACTCGGCGGGTTGATCGCCTCGTTCTTCAGCGTCTATCCCGGAAGCGGGCTGCTCGCCGTGCTGCAGGACCTGTTTCTCCTCGCCTGGAGCACCACGGTCGTGACCATATGCCGGACTCCCGGCGGGCTGTCCCCGGTGCTGCGAACCTGGGCATACGCGAGCCTGGTGTGGGCGGGTCTGATGCTGCTGGGCGCGCTGGCCAACATCGACGTGCTGTCGGGAATCACCGCACGCGAGGGGAACCGCGCCTCGATCACGTTCGGCGATCCCAATATCGCGGCCGGGTACTTCGCCTCGAGCCTGATGATCGTCTGGGCGTCGGCGACCCCGCGGCGCCGGATCGCGAGGGTGGGGGCGGGCGCCCTCCTGCTCGCGGCGATCGTCTTCACCGGCTCGAACGGTTTTTCGATCGCCGTCCTCGCCGCGTGCGCGGTGGCGACCGGCATCGCCATGGCCCGGCGGTACGGCGTCGTCCCGACGATCGCGGGTGCCTGCGCAGTCGTGCTCGTGGGCGGGGTGATCGGCTCCCAGGTGAACATCAACACCGTAGTCAACGATGCGGCGGCGAGCACCCCGCTGCTGCGTGACTACGTGGGCCGATTCGCACAGACCACCGCGGGTCGCGACACGCTGCTGCACGAGACGCTCGCGCTCGTCGAACATGGCGGACTCATCGGCATCGGACCCGGCGCGACCAAGCCGACCCTGCAGGCGCAACAGGCGAGCGTGGCGTTTGAAGCACACAGCGACTTCACCGCCTCGATCGCGGAGCGCGGTCTGATCGGTGGCATCGGTCTGTTCCTGCTGCTGCTCGTGATCGCCTTCAACGCACGCCGGGTGCTGGGCCCGCTCCAGTCTCGCTTCGCGGCGGTGCTGCGCCATCCGGGCGCGCTGGTGGGATTGCTCGTGGCCTACGCGATCACGGCGAACATCTACGAGCTGCTGCACTTTGACTACGTGTGGACCGCGCTCGCGGTCGTCGCGGCGGTGAGCATCTGGGGCGTGGAGCGCAGCGCATGAAATTCGCCGGCGCTCGCGTGGCGCTCATCCGTGGCGGTGGCGCCCGGCTGGTCCTGACCAATCTCGGCGCCCGGGTCGGCGCCCTGTTCGCCGTCGGAGTGGCGACGCTGCTCGTGGCACGCACCGCCGGGCCCGTCTGGGTCGGCGCGCTCGCGCTGCTGCGGGTGCTGCCGCCCCTCGCGGGGTTCCTTGGCACGGGCGGGCTGCCGCTCGCGGCGCCGTACTTCCTGGGAGGGACGCGCGGCGAGCAACGCAGCCTGCCTCCCACGCTGCTCGGGCTCGCCGCAGGTGGATCCGTCCTCGGCGCCCTGGGATGGGTCGCCCTGTCGCCGCTCATCGGGCACCTGCTCCTCCCGGAGCTCGGGCTGGGCATGGTCGCGTTCACCGGGATCCTCGTGCTCAGCCAGATGGCGGTCTCGAGCTTCAAGTCATTCTGTCAGGGCGACAACGACCTCCCGGGCAGCAACCTCATCATCCTGCTCGAAGAGGCGACGTTCCTGCCCGCCTTCGGCGCGCTGTGGCTGGCCGGACTCCGCGACGGCGCGCTCATCGTCGTCGCGTTGCTCGCCTCGCGCCTCAGCACGGCGGTGATCGGTGGCATGCGACTGCGGCGGCGCGGGTTCTTTCGACATGGCGGCGGCATCGACCTCGCCCTCGCCCGCGAGATATGGCGGTACTCCATTCGTGGTCAGGTCGGCAATGTCTTGTTGCTGATGAACCTGCGCTTCGACTTCATCATCGTCGACCTCGTCGCGGGACCGGCGGCGCTCGGAATCTATGCGGTGGCGTCGAAATACGCGGAACTCCTCCGTCAGCCCTCGGATGCGGTGCTGTGGGTCGCGTATCCACGATTCGCGCGTGGCGACGGGGCCGCGCCGCGCGCCGCGGCGCGTGCCACCATGCGCCGCGCGGGACTCGCCGTCGCCGCCGCCGCCGTCCCGCTGGCGGCGCTGTCGTTTGTCGTCATCCCCGTCCTGTTCGGGAGCGCCTTCAAGCCCGCCGTGGTCCCCGCATGCATCCTCCTCATCGGTCTCGCCGGCGAGGGCGTCGCGGCGGTTGCCATCGCGTACCTCTACGGCCACGGTATGCCGGGGAGGGCATCGACGGGTGTCGCCGCGGGTGTCGTCGTCACGATCGCCCTGGACCTCCTGTTGATCCCCAAGATGGGCATCGCGGGCGCCGCGGTCGCCTCGACAGCGGCATACCTGACCACCACCGCGGCATGCGTCGCGTTCTTCGTCACCCAGAGCAGGCCGGCGGCGCTCGGCGCGCGACGCGTCGGCACCCAGGAGGGCTCGGCATGACGCGGCGGACGATGCGCGCGCCGTCCGGCCGGATACGCGTCGCGCAGGTGGTCACCCGCTTCATCGCGGGAGCCGGCGGCGTGGCATTGCGGGGCGCGGCGGGTCTCGACCGCGAGCGGTTCGAGCCGGTGATCGTCACCGCGGCCGGTGGGCCGCTCGTCGAGCGTGCCCGGGCCGAGGGATTGGAGGTCTTGATCCTCCGTCACATGCGCCCGGAGGTTGCTCCCCGTGATGACATCGCCGGGATCGGCGAGCTGCGCGCGCTCTTCGAGGTCGGGAGGTTTGACGTCGTGCACACGCACAGCGCGAAGGCCGGTGCGCTCGGGCGCATCGCCGCGCGGCGGGCCGGGGTGCCCGCCGTGGTGCACACCTTCCACGGCTTTCCCTTCCATGGCTTTCAATATCCACCACAGCGGGCCGCGCTCATCGCGATCGAGCGCCGCCTGGGCCGGCTGACGGACCGTTTCGTGGCGGTGAGCTCGACGGTGGGCGCCGACGCGGTACGTCTCGGCATCGCGCCGCCCGAGCGAGTGCGGGTCATCCCGGTCTCGATCGAAGATCGTTCCGTCCGCTGCGATCCTGCCAGCCGGCGGATTGCCCGCCGGCACCTCGGCATCCCGGACGGCACGGCGCTGATCGGCACCGTCGGAAGGATGGACGATCAGAAGGCACCGTTCGATTTTCTGGAGGTGGTGCGCGGGCTGCGCCGTCTGGACGTCCATGCGGTGTGGATCGGCGATGGACCCCTGCGCCGTGAGGTCGAGGCGCGCTGCCACCGGATGGGCATCGACAGCCGGGTGCACTTCATCGGGGAACGCGACGACGTGCAGCGCCTGCTGCCCGCGCTCGACGTCTTCGTGATGACCAGCCTCTACGAGGGGCTCCCGTGCGCGGTCGTCGAGGCGATGCAATGCGGGCTGCCCGTCGTGGCCACCGCGGTCAACGGTGTGCCCGAGGTGATCGTCACCGGCGAAACCGGGCTGCTCGTCCCGGCCGCGCGACCCGCGGTCTGTGTCTCGGCGGTGAGCCATCTGCTCGAGCACCCGGGTGAAGCGATGCGCATGGCCGAGAATGGCAGGCGCTGGGTGGACGGGCGGTTCGGAGCGCGGGAGGCGGCATCGGCGTTGAGCGAGCTGTACGAGGATGCGCTGGGCCGGTCCCCCGCCGGGCTGCAGCTGCTGTCTCAGGCGTCATGACAGTGAGTGACTCGAGCGCCCTCGCATGGCGTCGTGCCGGTGTCGGCGCGGCGCGGCGTTCCCTCGACCTCGCGGTCTCGGCGATCGTCCTGGTGGCAGGGCTCCCCGTGCTCTTCGTGATCGCGCTCGCCATCCGCTGTACGAGCCGCGGACCGATTCTCTTTCTGCAGCAGCGCGTGGGCGAGGGCGGCGCCACCTTCACCCTCTACAAATTCCGCACGATGAGCGCCCGCTCGAGTGGACCCGAGTTCACCGTGCCGGATGACCCCCGGGTGACCCGGGTGGGCAGAGTGCTCCGCGCCGCGCATCTCGACGAGTTGCCGCAGTTCGGCAACGTGTTGCGGGGTGAGATGAGCCTGGTCGGCCCCCGGCCGGAGACGCCGGGACTCGCGCGCCAGTATCCCCCTGAGCTGCGTGAGGTGTTCGCGTACCGCCCCGGCATGACCGGGCCGTGCCAGGTTTTCATGGGCAGGGCATGGCCGCCTCCTGATGCCGATCCCGAACGCTTTTACATCTCCCACCTGGTGCCGCGCCGCGTGGCTCTCGACATGGAGTACCTGCAGCAGCCGACGGTTGCGGCGACGATCGCGCTGTTGATCGGCACGCTGGCGGTGATGCTCGGACTTCGCAAGGCCGGCGGCGACCCCCTATCGGATATCGCGTAGCACGCAGAACGCCTCTGCGGCGACGCGGCCGACGTGGCTGCCCCAGAACGCCGCTCGCTCGCGCAGGGCACGCTCGGATCGCGGGTGTGGATACTCGCGCAACTCGCTCTCGTAGCAGGCCATCGCGCGCACCTTGACGTCGAGCGTGCCGGCGATGTCGACATAGTGGTTGGGGCTGAAGGCCGAACCCGGGAGCGGCCACGCCCACTCCGTCGACGACGGCGTCTCGAAGACGAGGAACCGTCGCACGAACGGGGCGCGGTACGGCCGGCATGCGGTCCAGACGGCGCGGGCGACGACGCCGTGGTCGTTGTTCACGTCCTCCGGGAAGTGGGTGTAGACGGTGTCGGGATGGAGCGCATCGATCGCGGTCTCGATACGCTGCGTCAACTCGATCAGCGGGAGCGTCTCGAGGCGCTGATCAGGCAGGGCCTCGAAACGCAGCGACGCGAACCCGATCTCGGCTGCGGCGCGCCGTCCCTGCGATTGGAGCTTCTCCATCATGCCGTCGCCGTAGCGGCTGGCGGCGCCCTCGGAGACGACCACCGCATGGACCTCGTCTCCGGCATGCACGTGCCGCGCGAGGGTGCCGCCCGCGCCCAGGATCTCGTCGTCCGGATGGGCCGCCACGACCAGGACGACCATCAGCGTGCCAATGCTGGCGCCTGACCTGCGCCCATCGCCCACGCGGCCGTCACGGCGTCCACCGGATCGAACGTCGCCCCGAGCGCGATGCCCGACTGGTCGAACCAGCGGTGCGCCGGCTGGGGCGGTTCGCCGGCGTCGGAGAGCGCGGTGACCAGCAGGCTGCCGTCGCGCGTCCCCACCCGCATGCCCTGAGCATCGCACCCCAGGATGCGGCCGGGAGGCCCGGCCCGCTCGTCACGACCGGGAACCGTGGAGCGCCAGAACATGACCTTCCGTCCGCCGAGCAGGCTGAAGGCCCCCGGGTACGGCAGGGTGAGCGCTCGGATCCAATCGTGCACCGCGCGCGCGGGGCGATCCCACGTGGTGATGCCCATTGCCGGTGTGCGCTTCGGCAACGACGCGGTGCCGGCGAGCCCCTGGGGCCGGCGCGGTGCGGTGCCCGCGCAGAGCGCGTGCAGATGGGTGCGCAACATGT
The DNA here is from genome assembly GCA_963848445.1 of Candidatus Dormiibacterota bacterium. Classification (GTDB taxonomy): domain Bacteria; phylum Chloroflexota; class Dormibacteria; order Aeolococcales; family Aeolococcaceae; genus Palsa-851. The sequence goes on along the minus strand of CAWKDT010000001.1, from coordinate 329,853 downwards.
CGGCTCCCACGGCGCCGACCTTCGCGTAGACGTCGCCGCACGTGTCCTCGTCCCCGATGGCGATCACGCGCTGGTCCACGATGTCGCCCGTGTCAGCCTCCGGCGTGAGCATGAACATCGTGTTGCCGGTGAACGTCTCTCCGCGGAGGATGGCCCAGTTGACCGGCGCGCGGCCTCGATATCGAGACAGCAACGAGGCGTGGAAGCCGATGCAACCACGCGACGGGACCGACAGCAGCGCGGGGCTCAGAAGGCGTGTCCAGCCGACGACCACGATGAGGTCGGGATGCAGGTGGCGGATGCGCTCCACGACAGCCGGCGCATTGATGTCCTCGGCGTCGATGACCGGCACGCCGTGCGGCTCCGCCAGGGGTCGCAGGTCGACATGTCCGGAGAGGGAGCCGGCCTTGTTTGCGGGCATCGTGAACACCGCCACCACCTCAGCGTCGCCGTCGAGCAGCACCGACAACGCGGGCGCAGCTTCGTGCACCGCGCCGATGAATGCCACCCGCCCGCGAGACGGGTTGCCGGGGTCTGCGGCTGCGGTGCGTGACTCGTCGTGCAAGGTGATGCTCCGGTTACTCGTTGTGCGCCGCGAAGACCTGCTGCAGCGCGGGGGACATCGACAGCGACGTGTCGCCTCGCTGCTGCCCCCAACTGTACGCGTAGTCGAACACGGGGGCCGGCAGGACACTTGCCCACGCGCTGAGAATCTGCCGCTCCTCGGCGGGTGTGGGCAGTGTCCAGGTCACCCCGCCCCAGTGGCCGCCACCAAACGCCTGAAAGACCGGCACGAGCGAATGCTGGGTCCAGCCCAACGCTTCTGCAGCGCGAACGTACCCGGCGATGGCTCCGTAGTTGGGCGAGGCCAGGTCGGCGCGAAGCGGATACGCGTCGAGCCCGATGAGATCGAGGCCTGAGCTGCGTGGCGTGTACGCCGTCCCGAACGTCGGTGAGGTCGCGGAGCCCTGGTTCTCGAGGATGGCGAACGTCTCGGCGCCGGGAAGGTGCTGGTGAATCCACGCGCACTCCGCGCGCAGGTGCGCCGGAGGACACGCCGTCGGGTTGGGATCGTCCGCCATGTAGAAACCGAACAGGCGCGGATCGCCGATCATCGGCGACACCATCGCGCGGAAGGTGCTGTCGACTCCGCCGCAATAACCAAGCCAGACGAGCCCGAGCACACCGGCGGGAAGGTCGTTGAGCTGACGCACCGAGTCGACATCGCCCAGGTTGAAGCCGACCGCGCCGGGAAGGTACTGCCCGGAGGGGCCGAAGTTGCTGTTGGCCGCGTAATGCCAGCGCGTTTGGGAGGTGGTACCCGAGTCGGGAGGACTCGTCGTCGATGGCACGCTCACAGTCGCTGAGGCGCTGACCGGTGCGCTGCTTGGGCCGGTGGGCCCGGCCCCGGGACGGACGGTGACCGCGGCGAAGACGCTCGAGGCGGCGACCAACGTCGCCGCCGCGGCGACGGTGACGATCGCAGTACGTGTCCTCATCAGGCCTCCAAGCTCGCCGTTTCAGGCTACGCGAGTGCGGTGGCTGAGCGCCAATCGCCGATGACGTAGGCACGCCTACGCCGCCTGCAGGTTGTGCGGCCGCGCCGGCGCGTCGCAGTCTTGTCGGACAAGATGCAGCGTTCTGGTGGGGATGATGTTCGGCAGAGGTTCGGCACCCGACACCTGGCTCGAGTTTCCGAGCTGGTCCAGCGATCAGCAGCACCGTCTCGCACGTCGCAGGGCGGTGTTTCATCGGCACCATCTCGTTGCACAGGCTCGGGAATGGGGGGCAGCGATGCTGATCGTGTTCGCCTCGCTTGGGCTCGCGGCCCTCGCGGTGCTGGCGGTGGTGCGATGACTCACGTGATGCGACGACCTGCAGCAGCGGCGAGCAGCGTGCGCCGGTTCCGTCACGTTCTCGCAGCAGCGGTGACCGCGGCGAGCGGCCTGGCCGTCACGGCACAGGTGGCGCAGGCCGCGTCCGTCATATGCCTCAACTCCAGTCTGATCTCGGCGATCACCACGGCCAATACGTCGACCCGTGGGGCAACCGTCACCCTTCCGAGGGGCTGCACGTACACTCTGACCGCCGCGAACAACGCCACCGACGGCGGCACCGGTCTCCCGGTCATCACCGGAAAGGTCACCATCACCGGCAATGGCGCGACGATCGCGCGGTCGGCGGCGGCGGGGACGCCCGCGTTCCGCATCTTCGACGTGGCGTCGTCGGGCAGCCTGACACTCAATGCCGTGGTCCTCGCCAACGGCCTGGCGAACGACGGACAGAGCGGCGGCGGCGCGGTCAACAGCCACGGAACGCTGGCCGTCAGCGGCAGCACGTTCACCGGTAATCAATCGCCTGCGGCGACCGGCGTCTCCGGGGGAGCGATTGCGAGCAGCGCGAAGTTGACGATCGCCACGAGCACCTTCTCGGACAACCTCGCGCAGGAAGGCGGCGGCGTCTTCACCGAGGGCACAGCGAGCATCACCACGACGACGTTCAGCAACAACACCGCGACGATCTTCGGCGGCGGCGGCATCGTCAGCGCCGCCGGCACCACCACGGTCTCAGCGTCGACATTCATCGGTAACAGCGGGCCGGGCGGGGGCGCGATCGACAACGACGCCACGCTGATCGTGTCGGACTCGACCTTCTACGGCAATACCGGTGGGAGCAACGGCGGTGGCGCGATTCAGAACTTCGGCAGCGCCACGGTCACCAGCTCGACACTGTCGAACAACAACTCCCAATACGGCGCGGACCTTCACAACTACGGGACGTCGACACTCTCCGTCAGGTCGAGCATCGTGGCCAACGGAGTGAGCGGCAGCAACTGCAGCGGGGCGCCGATCGTCGACGCAGGCTACAACATGGACACCGGCTCCTCCTGCGGATTCTCGTCAGCCGGCCCCTCGATGAGCAACACCCAGCCTCAGCTGGAGGCACTGGCCTCGAACGGCGGCTCGACCCAGACGATGGCGCTTCCCGCAGCCAGCGCTGCGGTCAATGCGATCCCGGCGACCGTGACCGGATGCATGGGCAGCACCGATCAGCGCGGCGTGGTTCGACCTCAGGGGCCGGGTTGCGACATCGGCGCCTATGAAGTGGTGTCGTCCGGCGGTGGCATCACGCCGCCCACCACACCGACCGGCCTGCACGCGACATCGGTCACGGCCAGCGCCGTCACGCTGTCGTGGAACCAGTCGACCGAGAGGTTCGGGTCGGGCGTCACCGGGTACACCGTGTATCGAAACGGCAGCGCCATCGGCAGCACCGGCGGTCCGGCGGCGACGTCGTTCACCGATACCACGGTTGCTCCGGCGACGGTGTACTCGTATGCCGTTGACGCGTTCGACGGCGGCGGCCGTCACTCTGCGCGCTCAGCGACGATCACGGTCACGACTCCGGCGCCCTCCGGGATCCACTATGTCCAGGCTGGTGCGTTCGCCACCGCGACGGCAGTGACGCAGACGACGGTTGCACTCACCGGCGCCGTGTCGGCCGGCGACCTGCTCGTGGGTTGGTTCGCTCAGTACAACTCCGGCGGACCGGTGCAGGTCTCGGACAACGTCAATGGCGCGTGGACTCGGAGCACGTCGACGACCTTCTCCAACGGGGGTGGCGACATCGCGCTGTACTACGTGCAGAACGCGGCCGCCTCGCCGTACGGCGTGACGGTCACCGTCTCGTCGGCCGCTCCCACGTACCTCGAGGGTGTCGCCGGCGAATACAGCGGCGTTGCGAGCGCCGGCGCGCTCGATCAGGCTGCGGTGAGCTCAGGCATCGGAACCGCGGTCGACACGGGACCAACGGCCGGCGTCGCAGCGGGCGAGTTGGTGGTGGGCGCGATCCTCACGGGTGGCTCGCCCGGCACCGTGAGCCCCGGCCAGTCGCAGGGGCAGGCGCTGACCATGCGGGCACAAACCGGCTCGGGGTCAGCCGATATCGACGACATCCTTGCATGCACCGCCGGTGCCCAGGACGCGCTCGCGACGCTGGGCAGCCCCACCGACTGGTATGCCGTGACAGCCGTCTTCCATGCATTCGGATGACCTGGTCGTGCTGTCTCGCAGACGAGCGTCACGCCGTCTGACGACGGCACCGGCGATGGTGCGCCCAGCCATCTGGAACCATTCACGGCCGCTGAGATAGCGTTGTCCCGTGGGGTTGTGGCCGACTATCTGGCCGGCGCTGGCCGCTGGTGCGGTTGCTCTCGTGGCCGCTGCCGTCGCGCATGTCTGGTCGGTCAGGCGGGCCCGGGCAGAGCTGGATCGCCGCGTCGCCGAGATTCGCCGGGCTGCAGCTGACGCGTATCGGACGGGCGAAGCACGCTACCGTCGCGCCGCCGAGAAGAGGTTCCTTGCAGGGGTTGGGCCGGCTTCGGGTCAGATCATCGAGGTGGTGCACGACCTGACCGACGGGCTGTCGGAGGTCTTTGACGAGCACGCCGCGGTCGAACTCTCAGCGATCGCATCGGACTGGTATTACCGGCGGGCCCTGATCTGGCTCATGGTCCGGCCGTTCGCCTGGCTCGAAGTGCTCCGCAGGAGACAGAGCCGGCTGGATCTGACACTCGACACGCCGGCTGTCAGGAAGCACTATCGATTCCTCGCCGCCTGCCAGTTCCTCGAGTGGAGCTTCAGCAGCACGCAGATCTTCGACGGCATCGACTACGACGCCAGGGGCGAGGCGGCGCACCTTCTCTACAGCACGCTGCGCCTGGCGGGCGAGGACACCGTCGTCACGGCCGACGGTGTTGAGCGCTGCATGACGTACTCGGAGTTCGTGCCGGCAATCGGCCGGTTTCGGTACACATGGCTCGGGGCATTTGAGGACCTGATCCGCGGCGTTGCCGACGAATCTGAGGTCGGCGATCTTCGCCGTGTACGCCTGCTGACGGTGTACGTGGCCTGCTGTTCGCTCCGCCGGCACTTCGCGATCCCCGCCAGAGCAGTGCCCGCCGCGCCTGTCGTCGTCAACCTGCGGTGGGTAAGGAACACCGAACTGCGGGGGAGCATGCAAGAGCGTCTGACCGCATGGCTGGAGCTCTATGAGCGGCTGATCTATCGGGTGGACCCCGATTCCGGCTAACTGTGTAATCATGTAATCCATGAAAGGACACAGCGCTCCCGACCCGCTCACCGACGACGAAGTCTCCGGCTGGTTCGCCGGCCGCCTCCCAGAGGGCCTCTACAAGGCAGCCCCCACCATCACGTCCGATCCTGACGAGATCCTCATCGTCGGCGAGATCGACGAGCCGGAGCTCCCCGCCGACGCCGCCGAGGGCGCCAGGGCCGCCGCCGGCAGCGCCCGCATCTCACGGTTCCGCGGTGAGACCCGCGACGCCCGCGTGCGCGTTGCCCGGGACGCCGAGCGGCTCTTCGGCCGCAAGGTCTCCTGGGGCGCCCGCTGTGGTGGGGTGGAAGAGCTGTTCACCACCCTCGGCGTCCCGGTCATGACCCGGCTGCGCCTGGAGGATCGCCGCGTCCTCGACACGCTCATCGAGGCGGGCGTGGCCCGCAGCCGGAGCGAGGCGCTGGCCTGGTGCGTGCGCCTCGTCGGGCAGCATCAGTCGGACTGGATCGAGAGCCTGCGCGGCGCCCTCACGGCCGTCCAGAAGGCTCGTGCCGAGGGACCCGATGTCGCCTGATCCGGGTGATGACGGCGTCCTGCTCGACGCCTACTCCCGGACGGCCGCGCCCGGTTAGCTCCCGCACACCAACCGTACGAGGCATCAGACGGGCGACCCTCCGTCCTCGATCTCGATAGACTTCGGGCGATGAGGGGCTGGAAGGGCTTTGGGGTTTTGGGGATTGCGATCGCAACCACCCTCGGGATGCTCGCACCGGCCGGGGCACTGGCGTCGTCGAGCACCGTCGATTCGTACATCGCAAGCACCGCACCGAATCGGGCGTTGAACCCGGCCGGGCCGTCAGCAGCCTCCCCGGCGCGGCGCGCGGTGTCGTCGAGCCTCGGTGGGGCCGTCACAACGGCCGCAACGACTACTCCGGGGTTCAGCAACTACGTTCCGCTCAGCCCCTTCCGGATCCTCGACACGAGGTCAGCCTCGTGTGTCCAGTGCAGCGGCCTGGCGCTCGGCCCTGGCGCCAAGCGGAAGGTGCAGCTCATCGGAGTGACCGGACTGAAGATCGGGGCGGATCCGATTCCGAGCGCCGCGACGGCGGTGGTGCTGAACGTGACCGAGGTCGGGGCCACGGCGACGAGCGTGCTGACGGCGTACCCATACGGTGATTCCGTACCGCAGGCTTCCAACCTGAACTTCGGACCTGGGACAGCCATTGCCAATCTGGTCACCGTGACCCTGGGTCAAGGCGGAGCGATTGCCATCTACAACGCCAAGGGCACCGTCAATGTGCTCGCCGACGTCGAGGGGTACTTCGAAGCCGAGCCGCCGTCTGACGTCACCGGGGAGTTCCATCCCATCGCGCCGGTGCGCGTGTGCGATACGCGCCACACCTCCACCACGCCGGCGTGCAGAGCCGCCGGTGCGGTCGGCCGAACGCCGCTGGTGGTCAACGTGACTGGGAGCGCCGCGGATGCGATTCCGCAGAACGGTGCAGAGGCGGCAGTGCTGAACCTCACCGGCGTTGCCGGGTCGAAGCCGACCGTCTTGACCGTGTTCCCGACCACCTCGAGCGGAACCTGTGCGTACAATGCCTCCCACGCGCCCCCGTTCTCGACGCTGAACCTGAAGGCCGGCGAGGTCCGGGCGAACCGGGTGATGGTGCAATTGGGCCCCGCAGCGTCCGGTGACGCGGACACATCGATCTGTGTGTACAACGCGGCGGGCACCATCAACGTGCTCCTCGACGCCGACGGGTGGTTCGGAGGCGGATCGGCCGCCTCGGGTGCGCAATACCAGGCAATCACGCCGACCCGGATCTGCGACACCAGGAGTGGATCGGGACTGCCCTGTGCGGGAAAGACGCTGGGTCCCGGGGGCATCGACGCGGTGGTCGTCGCCGGTGAAGGCGGACTGCCGGCGACCGGCGCGAGCTCGCCGGCCGTCGCGGTGATCGCCAATCTCACGGCGATCGCGCCCACCGCCTCGACGTACCTGACGATCTACCCTGCCAATCAGAGCGGGCATTCGGTCTCCGACATCAACCTCAGCGCAGGCGAGGTGGTTCCCAACCTGGCGGTGGTGGCGGTCGACACGTCCGGCGACGCGCGCAGCGGCGACGTGGATCTGTTCAACGCCGCCGGAAAGGTCAATGCGCTGCTCGACGTCGAGGGCTGGTTCCAGCTGACCTACGCGAGCGGCATCAGCGGCACCGTGTCGGACACCCAAACCCCGGCGCAGCCGATCGAGAACGCCACCGTGACCTACACCGGCACCAACGGCACGAGAGGAAGCGGCGCCACGACCACGTCTGCCGGCGGCGCCTACACCCTCACGAGCGTGCCGCCAGGAACCTACACGGTCGATGCAACTGCGACCGGCTTCACCTCGCCGCCGCCGCAGACGGTGACGGTCACAGCCAACACCGTCGCGGCAATCAACCTCAGCCTGACGGCAGGCAGCGGCATCGGCGGTGTGGTGAGCGACACGGAAACGCCATCGCAGCCGGTGTTCGGTGCGGCTGTCACGTATACGGGCACCGGCGGGAGCACCGCCGGCGGCACAACGACGACGGACGTCAGCGGTGCCTACACGTTCAGCGGCGTGTCTCCGGGCACGTACATCGTCGCTGTGGTGGATAGGGGCTACATCGCGTCCTCACCGGAGACCGTGACGGTGGGGGTGGGCGGCGTGGTGTCACAGGCCTTTGCGTTGCAGGGCGATCGAGATCCGTTCCTGCAGCCATTCACGAGCACATCCATCTGGAACATGCCGATCGGGTCTGGCGCTTTGTATGAGCCGGCGAACCTCATACCGGCGACGAAGCAAACGCTGGTGAGCGATCAGCACGTCATCGTGATGACGCCTGGGGCGCCGCCCATGACCATCGTCAACAACCCCGCAGGCGCGGCGGGAGCTTCCGGGCAACGATGCGACACATCAGGTGCGTTCCTCACCACCGCCCCCATTCCCGCCGACTTCTACGTTGCTTCATCGACCAGCAACCTGCCCCTCGTTGCCGTCGCTGCCGACGGCCGGACCCTGATCCAGGGTGAACCGTTCGCGCATTGCCTCGGCTTCGCCGACGGCACACTTGACAAGCCGCTCGATCCCGTACCTGGCGACCTGTACGGGGACGGCGGGTCGGGCTGGGACGGCGGCAGCCATCTCTCCGCGCTGGGTGGGGCTATCCGTCTCGGTGAGCTCGTGCCAGGCGGTGCAATTGACCACGCGTTGCAGATCGATGTCGACGCGCCCAACCTCTACTACGCTGGCAGCGCATCATCCTGTCCTACCTGGCCGGCGACGGTTTGCGATAGCTACGCCTCCACCACGTACACGGGGACCAATCCGGACCTCAGGATGGGCTCGCTTCTGGCCCTGCCCGCGTCGCTCAACCTGAACACTCTCGGCCTCGAAACACCACCCGCGATGATCCTGGCGAAGGCATTCCAGGACTACGGCGCGTACATCGCCAATGACGCGCATCGATCAGTCAATAACATCGTCACGGAGTACGGTCCCACTGGCAGCGTCGCCGATGTCGTCAACAGCACGTGCGGCGTCGAGCAAGGGGGCAAATTCGACGCGGCCTGGGGCTATCCGTTCGAAACCTGTGCACCGGGCGCCAGTGCGGAGTGGGCGCACGACATCCAAACCATCTTCGCGAACCTCTCGATCGTCACGAACAATAGCCAGGGCTCCCCCGGCGGCGGCGGCATACCGATCGTGGCCCTGGCGCCGCCACTCGCATCGCCGCCCAGCTGACCCACTCCGCCACGAAGGCGACGAACTCCTGTTGTAGAAGTTCAGCGTTGACGCTCGAACTGGGCTATCGCTCGGCTATTGGTCCGTCAGCAAACGGCCGTGGGCCCTTCGGATCCAAGGCTGAGTAAGGCCAGCGAGTAACGATGCGCACCCGGTTGGGCTCCATCCGCTGGCCTCGGTATGAGATTCAACCTGCGGTCTTGGGTCGGGCGAGCCGCCAGGTGACGTCGCGCTCGTTCACCCCACGGTGCAACAGACACACTTGAGCCGAATCAATGTACGTTGGGGCCGAGGGTCCCGGCTGCTATCAGGATGGAGTCATTCGTCCGACGACCCCGGCTTCGCGGTCTACACCTGAACCGGGCAGATGATCGTGCTGCCGAGCACGGGAGCGTGGCCGCAAAGTCAGCTGATTCGACGGTAGCGGACGTGGGTGGTGAGCGGTGAGTGCAAGACCTCGGCAGGCTCGAAGCCGAAATACTCGATCCCGTCGAAGAGGCGCTCCCCCGAACCGAGCAGGACAGGCGCGATGTCGAGGGTGAGCTCATCAATCACCCCGGCTCGTAGCGCCTGCCGCACGGTCGTGGCACCGCCGGCAATGTCCACGCCGCGTTCGCCCGCAGACATGTGACAGGTGGTGTCTGGGCACGAGGAGCTCCCTGGCGGTTGCGACCGACGAGCGGCCGCGCCGACGATAACAGCGGGGCGACCGGACTTGCCTACGCTGGGTGCGGGTTCGGGCCGGCGCGCGGCCTGGTTGCTCGGACCCCGTCGCCATCTTCACCGTCCCGTAAGGCTCATCGATTTAGCCTGCGCGGTATGTCGTGCGTGAGCCATCGGGACCTCCTGCAAGGGCAAGCCCATCTCAGTCGCCCACCCTCGTCGGCTCGCGGTTGAGTTGAGACAGACGACCGCGGCTGGCGAGGTGGTTATGGCGCTCGTGGTCGTCGCGTCGCTTGCCGCTTGCGGCGGCAACGAAGCACCTGACAGAGCCACCCCCACACCCCCCTCGATTCCCACGTTCACGATCGCTCCAACGCTGCTCCCAACACCAACACCAACACCAACACCAACACCCGTGACGCCTCACCCGACGCCGCAGCCGAAGGGTGTGCCGCCTCACAAGAACTCATCACCTTCGTCCGCCGCGCACGTCCTCGTAGTCATGGAGGAGAACAAGGGGTACGCCGCGACCCTGGGTACCTGCTCTGCTGATCCGTATCTCTGCTCACTGGCGGCAAAGTACGCGAGCTTCACGCACGCTCACGGTGTCAGCCACCCGTCTATGCCCAACTACTATGCGTTCATCTCCGGGGCAACTCAGGGCTGCACGACCGACGGCTGCGCTCCCTTCACCGCTCCCAGTCTCGGGAGCCAACTCGACGCCGCAGGCGTACCCTGGACCGCGTACATGGAGTCGATGCCGTCCGCCTGCGACAGGAGCAACGCCGGTGGCTACGTAGTCAAACACGACCCGTTTGTACAGAGCACAGCGATCACCGGATGCGCCTCTCATGTGCTGCCTTACCCGGGCTCGAGCCGTCTGCTCGCAGCGCTCGGCAGCGGGATCGCCCCCGACTTCGTTTGGATCACCCCAAACCTCACCGACGATATGCACGACGGCTCGGTTCGGCAAGGTGACGCCTGGCTCACTGCCAACCTGGAACCCGTCCTCGCGTCGCCGTGGTTCCTCGACTACAACGCGACCGTCATCGTCACTATGGATGAGGGCGACGCCGGCGGGGTCAACCAGATTCCCACGGTGGTGATCAGCAGTCACGCAGCGGGTATGGGCGGGGTCGGCACCTCGATCAACCACTACGCTGTGCTCCGTGCCATCGAAGGCGTCTATGGGTTGGGCTACCTCGGCAACGCGGTTTCAGCGTCAGACATCTCGAACTTCTTCGGCTAGACGCCGCGCGCGATCCAGCGCGTCCATCCCGATAACGAAAGCTCGGATGGCGCCGTCCTGGACGAGGGACGTGGCTGGCGACGAGGTCACTGCAGGAGCACCAGGCCCGCATGACGCGTGGGGTGGTGGCGTCATCAACGCTTCACCCCGCGAGCCGGCGTGTGTGTGATTGCGGCGGACCCGCCAGACGCTCACCGCGATGACACTCAGAGAGAGCGCGAGCAGCCAGCCGCGGTAGACGTGTGACGGTGGGCTTCGGCTCCACGCTGAGACTCGCGCTTCATGCCCTCTCAGCTATTTGCCGATCCCGGGTGGCGGCGCGCGCGATGCGCCGGGCGTGGATCGGAGCGAGCCGAATCTGCCCGCTGAACTGACCCCACATGCCGCAGAAGTAGAGCCGGGGTGCGCGTGGATGCGCCGGCGCACCGGCGTGGTGGGTGGGCACACCGTCTGTGTCGAGCACACCGAGATGGCCAACCAGCATCTCCAAGCCGCGACGGTAGCCGGTGGCGCAGATGACCGCGTCGGGCTGGAGACGCGTCCCGTCCCGGAGGACCACATCGGCACCGTCCAAGCGGTCCACCTCACCGACGACGCGCGCCCACCCTCGCTTGACCGAGTCGATGAATCCGTCGTCGATGGCGGGGTTGCGATGGTGCCGGCGGTAATTCGAATACACGCCCAACGAGGCTCGAGGGATCCCCCACGGCCTCAGGTCGCCGAAGCTCACTCGCTGCACCACGGCGAACGCAGCGTCCGCGACACGGCGGGGGAGGTGGTCGCTCAGATACACGAGCATTGGTTGGCCCGGGATGCCGAACAGATCTCGCGAGGCGAGGTTCGGCGGGGTGCGCATCGAGAGCGTCACCGTGGCTCGGGCTTTGACCAGGTGGCTCGCGATGTCGAGGCCGGAATTACCTGCGCCCACCACCAGGACGTTACGGTCTCGGTACCGGTGTGCCGCCGTGAATTCCGAAGAATGAATCAACTCGGGCACGAACGACGCTCGTCCTCGCCACGGGGGGAGCACCGGTACGGCGTCCCAACCAGTCGCGATCACCACGTAGCGACAGCGCATCGGTCCGGCGGAGGTGTCGAGACGCCAGAGTTCGCCGTCACGCTCGACCGTGAGGAGCTCCGTGCCAAAACGGATCGAGACCTGGTGTTCAGCCGCGAAGCGTTCGAGGTACTCGATGACATCGTCGCGATACGGGTACCTTCCATACGCCCGCGGCATGCCCTGGCCTTGGAGCTTTGACATGGGCCGCCAGGAGTTGAGCCGCAGCTCGTCATACCTCGATCGCCACCGAGCACCGATCCCTTCCCCGCGCTCGATGACGACGGTCTCGAAGGCGCACGCTCGAAGCGCGGCGGCCGCGGCGAGCCCCGCCGATCCGGCACCGACGACGATCGCCTCGTGGTCTTCCGTGGGGTGGCGGTCATCGGTGCGTGGGACGGGAGCTGAGACACTCCCCGCTGTCAGGGCTGTCGCGCTCAACTGCGCTCCCCCGGGGAATGAGCAACAGAGTCGGGCATGCTCGGCACGATATCGGCGTCCTCACCGAGCGTCGATAGGGCAGATACCACTCTGAGAAGGGATGGCACCACGCCGTTCAAGGTCAACCCGGGGGCCGATGTGCGGGTCCGTAACGTTCTGGCCCTATCGGAGTTCTATCTTCGACCCCCAAGACTGCGCCTTGTTTAGTCGTCGCGGAGGTCGCGGTCCCGCAAGGAGCGGCGGTGCAGGCGAATCCCGGAAGGGGGGCAACCGGAAGGCATCCCCACACCGCCGCTCCGACCCAACCCTACTATCTATTGTGTGGCGCCTGCCCCAAAACGGGCGCATGGGGTTGAACCGCGTCGGCCGCACCCGCCGAGCACCATCTGCGCGGCGAGGCTACTCCCGTGGCGCCGGCGCACCGGCGGAACAGAGGCGCCGACCCTGCCAACGTCATCAGCAACGCCGACCCCATCGGAGGCCCCAACTGCGCTGAGCCGACCGTACGGCGCGGGCACCCAGCGCACCTGAGACGTGGTAGGTGCGTATCCGTCTGCGCGCTGACTTGGACATGACAGCTGCCGCAGACGCCGATGCCGATCCCAAGGTACGAGCCGGCGATTCCGGTGGTGTCGGTGCCGGAGGGTTAGCCGAGCCGCCCGGTGAGTCGATCGTGCTCGGCGGGGCCGGGGCCGTGGGGTCGGTGGCGGCGATGAAGAAACCGATGCTATCAGCGCCGTCGCCCTCGTACGGATAGCTGCTGAACGGGACGTCGGTGGAGAACCGTGTGCTGAGGATCGTTCGGCCACTGCGCAACGACGCGCGATACCCTTTGGACAAATGACATCCTGGTGGGAGGTCGTCATCGTCGTCGTGGCCGTGATCGGCAGCGGGCTGATTGGCGCCTACATCGCCATGCGCCGGGCTCGCCGCGACGAGGTGGGCGGCTACGTGGATGGGTGGCTGCCGTCCGTCAGCGATGCGCGTTTTGTCGAGCGCAGGGCGAGCGTCTATTTCGAGGTCGCCGTCGGGTGGCATGCCTACCTCGAGTCCGTGCGACCGCTTGCCTATCCGGCAGAAGGAGCGCCGACCCAGCGGCCGCGTGACCTCTCGGCAGTCCTTCGCTCGCGTGCCGAGCTCGAACAATTCGGCACCATTGGCGCGCAACGCCTGCACGACGAGGCGCTCGACGGGGCCGTCACCCTCATCAACATCCTGCGTGCACTGCCGAAGCTTCGTGGATCAGGCGCCCCCGACCTCGTGCTAGGCCGGCATTCGCTCCGCGCCATCCTGGTCCAGCTCGGCGCCAAGGTCGACGAGCTCGAATTCCAGATGGCCCGGGATCTGCAGCCGGCGCAGCTGCCCCCCGACCTCCATGTCGAGCTCACCGGGCGTGCCAGCGCCGCGGATGCGGCGGCTGCAGGCCCTCCCACGCCGGCGCAGTCGCATTAGATCCGGTCCGGTTCGACCGCGACCTCCCCTGACGCCGATGCCCGCAACCAGGAAGTGCAACATCCGGGAGACTCGGGGACCGCGACGACATTCCTCGCTCCCCACGTCGTCGGGGCCGGGGTGGTGGTACGAGCGGGCGATAGCGCGCTCGCCGCAACCGTCTCGCCCTCGCCTGGAGGGTCATCATCAGGCCGACGTCGTCGTGATCGGCGGTGGCTTCACCGGGTTGTGGTCGGCGATCCGGCTCGCGGAGATCGATCCGGCTCTTCGCATCGTCGTGCTCGAGCGAGAGACTCCGGGCTTCGGCGCCAGCGGTCGCAACGGCGGGTTCGCGATGACGATGGTCGGCCGCAGCCTGCACGACCTCGTTCGCAAGGTGGGGGTCGAGGCCGCAAAGGCGACCCGCGCGGCGATGGTGGAGACCCTCGAGGACATCGAGCAGTTCTGCGCCGCGGAGGCCATCGATGCCGCCGTCACGCGTCCGGGCCTCCTCACGGTCTCGAACGGTCTGGAGCAGGACATTCGAATCCGGCAGGACCTCGACGCTGCTGCGCGTCTCGGCCTCGACGATGTCGCGCCGCTGAGTGCGTCGGAATGCCGCGCCATGGTGGACGCCGAGGGAGTTCGCCTGGGCCACTTCGAGCCGAACGCGCTCCTCGTCGATCCAGCGGCACTCGCATTTGGACTCGCCGGGGCGGCAGAGCGGCGCGGCGTGACGATCTACGAGCACAGTCCCATGACGCGAATGGGTGTGACAGCCTCATCGCTGATCGTGCGGACACCGGATGGCGCGGTGCGGGCCGACTGCGGGCTTCTCGCCACCAACGCGTACGCGCACATCATTCCGCGCATTCGCCGGTTCCTCTTCACCGTGTGCGCATACATCGTGTGCACGGAGCCCCTCACCGCCGCGCAATGGGCGCGGGTGGGGTGGAGCCGCGGCGTCGGGATCGAGGACCGGCGCGTGATGCCCCACTTCCACCGGCCGACGCCCGACGGCCGGATCCTCTGGGGCGGGCGCGACGCGCCCATCTCGTCGATCGGCCCTGACCCCCGGCGCGACCGGGATCCCCACGTGTTCCGCCGCCTCGAGGAGACCTTCCGGCAGACGTTCCCACAGCTCGACGATGTCCGGATCAGCGACGGGTGGGGAGGCCCGGTCGGGGCAACCGTCCGCTGCCTGCCCACCGTCGGCTGGCTCCACAGCGGCCGTCTCGCGTTCGCGCTGGGGTACAGCGGCCACGGGGTCGGCCCGTCGGCCCTCGTCGCCCGCGTCGCCGCAGATCTGCTGCTCGAGCGCGATACCGAGCTCCTGCGGCTACCCTTCGTCACCAGGCGCCCGATGATCCTGCCGCCCGGGCCGATCCGATGGCCCGTCCTCAGCGGAGCCCAGCGAGTCCTCCAGGCGGCCGACGACCACCGCGGACCTGGAGGTCCTGTCGCACGCGGGTTGATCCGGCTCCTGCAGTAGCGCCGGCGGCGAGCGCCGACGAGTCCCGCGATGAGCCATGGCGCCGCGTTCAGGACCTCGTGACGCCCTCAGATACAACGCCGGTGACACTGCGTGCACACTGCCCCGATGGGAGGACCGGTGCCATGAGCAACTCGCGGGCGTCCGCAGCGTTAAGTCGACTGACGGTGACCGCGGCCGCCGTTGCGTCCGTGTGGCTCACGGGCGTGCTCTACAGCATCGACTGCTCCATTCCCACCGCAGACGTCAGGCGTTTCCGGAATGTCCTGGCCATCTTTCCCCACGCCGACGATGAGACCGTCAACTGCGGCGGCGCGCTTCGCGCCTGGGCGCGCAACGGGGCGAAGGTCACCCTGCTGGTGCTCACCAACGGTGAACGCGGGAATCCGCGTGGCGAGGTTGACGAGGCCTTGAGAAGCACTCGTCGAGCGGAGTTGCAGCGAGCGGCGGAAATCCTCGGCATCAGCGCCGTGATCCAGCAGGACTTCGGTGACGGCGAGTTGCACCGGCGCCTGCCGGAGCTCGCCGAATATCTGCACGCCCAGATCGGCAAGGTGCGGCCGGATCTCGTCGTCACGTACGACCACGCCGGCCTGTACGGACACTTCGACCACATCGCGTGCGCGGAGGTGGTGAGCGACGTGATGCAGACGAGATGGCCCGAGGTGGACCTCTGGTACGTGGCGCTGCCACCGCGCGTCGTGACGCTCCTGGTGAGAACCCGTCAGCTCGTCCCCAGCCCACGAACGGAGACGCTTCGTGCGCAGCCGACCTGTAAGGTCCGCATCACCAAGGACGTCGTGGCCAAGCTGAGAGCCTGGTATGCGTATCGGAGCCAGCGCCAGGCGATTGGCCGCGGGCTCGGACACTACTTTCCGGTCTCGTTCCTGATCAGCATGATGCAGTTCGAGTACTTTGCCGACGCACGCGTCGTGGATGCGGCCAGGCTGCGGGCCGATCGCTTGCAGGAGCGGTTGCGCAAAGCTCAGCCCCCGGACACCGCCGGCGCGACGAACACCTCGCAGCCTTCGCTCAGCTGAGCGTCCATCGCGGCGCCGCCGCGGACGCTCTCGCCGTCCACGAAGATCAGCACGTGGGGCCGGAGCTCGCCGCGCTCGTCACGGAGCCGGCGCTCGAGCTGGGGGAATCGCGTCGCGAGCTCGTCCAATGCCGCGCCGAGGGTGACGCCCGAGATCTCGATCTCATTCCGCTCATCCGCAAACCGGCGCAGCGCCGCGGGAAGGAGCAGGCGCGAGGTCACTCGATCGTGGCGACGCGCACCGACATCACGTCCGGCAGATGTCCCGCGATCATCGCCCAGTGCTCCCCGTCGTCCCTGCTCGCGTACACCTCCCCGAGCCTGGTGCCGAAGTAGATGCCGGCCGACTCGGCGCGGTCGGCAACCATGGCGTCACGGAGCACGGCCGCATAGTACGGGTCCGTCGGGAGACCGTTCGAGAGTGGAGCCCAGCTGTCGCCGGCGTTCTCGCTCCGGTAGACGCGGCAGTGCGCATCTGGGGGAAAGCGCTCGCTGTCCGCCTGGAGTGGAAACGAGTACAGCGTCTCCGGGCGGTGCGGGTGAACGACGAGCGCGAACCCGAAGTTGCTCGGGAGGCCGGTCTCGATCGGGTCCCACGAGTCACCACGGTTGTCGCTCCGGTACACGCCGAAGTGGTTCTGCGCGTAGAGGCGCTCCGGGCTGTCGCGATGAACGGCGACCTTGTGGACGCACTGGCCGAACTCCGGAAACCGCTGTTCCTCGGGGAGGAAGACTGCCTGGATGCCGCGGTTGGCGGGGTTCCAGGTCGCGCCACCATCTCGGGTGCGATAGACGCCCGCCGCGGACATCGCCACGAGCACGTCAGCCGGGTCATCGGGGTTCGGCAGGACGGTGTGGAGGCAGGCACCGCCGCCTCCCGGCACCCATTGCGGGCGGTGGGGATGGTTCCACAGGCCCTCGACGAGGGAAAAATGCTGCCCGCCGTCGTCTGATCGAAACAGTGCGTGGGGTTCGACGCCGGCGTACACCACGTCGGGTTCCTGGTCCCCGGCCGGCTGAATCTGCCAGACGCGTGCGACGGCGGCGTCGGTGCCTGCCGGAAACCCGATCGGCGGTTGTTCGGGCTGAGACCAGGTGGCGCCGAGGTCGTCCGAGTACGTCAGCAGCGGCCCCCAATGTCCAAGCCCGACGCCGGCGAAGATCCGGGGCGTCTCACGCCGGGTGTCAAGCGCGACGGAGTAGACCTCCTGGTTCCGGAACTGGAAGTCATCGGTCACCCAACTCCGACGGTCGTCGGTGCTCCGCGCGATCAACAGCCCCTTGCGGGTGCCGATCAACAGCATCGTCAGCCCCATGCCGCACCTCCTGTCGCCGAACCGCACGAAAGTCTATACGTGTCTTCAGCCCCGACGTCGATGCAGTCTCGCCCGAACCTGTTCGAGTGACCGGCGCTTCATTGTCAGCGCCCGCAGTTCCAGCGGGCTGACCTCGATCATGATCGGTCTCGACTCGGCGCCGGCCGACGTCGAGCTCGCAAGCCGCTCGCCGGTCCGAGCGCGCGCCACCGATGCGGTCTGGAGCTCGAGCACGCCTTGCCTGTCGCCCGAGACGTCGAGCAGCCGCAAGCTGACATGAAACTCCAGGGTGTTGTATTCGGTGGGGTAGAACTCCGCCACCTCGTAATCGACAAGGTTCAGACGTGCCAGCTTCTCGAACACGTCGAGGAACGAATCCGACGTGAAGACGCCGCAGTGGACATCCATGAACTGATCCGATCGCTGCATGGTCCGGCAGGCATCGAGCGCGGCAATGTCGGGATCGTCGAAGTCCTGACGAACGGCCAGGCTGTAGTCGGCCGTGCCCGCCCAAACTGAGGGTGCGTCCACCACACCCGCGATGGCCTTCGAAAAGAAGTCATAGGTCTGGCGATAGCTCGGTCGCCGGCTGCGGCGCAGATACGCATCGACGAGGTCGCTGACCTCCGTCAACGACCGGTTGATGTCGAAGCAGAATCGTTTGTCGGGGATGATGAGCGAGAGGATGCCGCCGGGGTGGAGGACATGGGTCAGGTCCCGCATCCAGCCGATCGGATCGGGGATGTGCTCGAACACGTGCGACGCGATCACATAGTCGAACGGGGTGTCCGCCGCGACGACGTCGGAGATGGCCGCGTTCTCTCCGATCACGTAGTCAACGTCGACGATGTCATCGAGACGATGCTTGATCACCGGGTCGTCTGCGTACTTGCGTCTGAGCTCGGCGGTGCTGGCGTGATCGAGGTATCGGACCGGGCCCTGATCCTTCCGCACCCTCGGAGCGGCCAGGGGACCGATCTCGAGTCCACGCATGCGGGCAACGTCGATGGCGGCCAGCTCCCGGCGTCGCATGCCGACAGAGTGTAGTGCCGTGGTGTCGAACGGCCCATCGGTGAGCCCGCTCGACGGCTGTTCCCCGGGTCTCGATGCGCGGAGATGGCGCCCGAAACGCTAGGGTGGGCGGTCGATCCACCCAGGGTCCAGAGCCGCCCACCCGGAACCGCATATGAAGGGGAGAATCATGCTCGCGTTTCACGTCTTCGGCACCAAGGAGATCGTCGTCTACATCGTCGTGATCGTGGTCATCGTGATCGCGGCCGTCTGGTACCTGATGCGCCGCCGGACGAAGGTCTGACGTCAGTCGATCGACGCGATCCGGCGGACCAAGTCCGCGATATCCGGAGCGACATCGTTCGGGTCCCGGTCAGGGCCGGCAAGCTCGTCGATGAACGCGAACCCCGTGAGGACATGCGCGATATGGAGGACTGTTGGGGTCGCAGCGTGGGCGCGACCAGTCTCCGCAACGCGTTTCAGGAGCACCTGAAGCCCCTGCAGCCGGCGCAGGTTCCGGTCGTGCTGGCCTGAGGCACCACGTCCAAGCACCGCCAGAGCGTTGAGGCGTCGCAGCAGCAGGCGGTGGGTGGAGTAGAAGCCGCAGAAGATCTCGACGAAGCGGTTCAGCGCCGCGACCGGGTCTGGATCGCCGAACGCCTCCGGCAAGCGAACCAGGCCTCCGGCCTCCGCGAGGTCGTCGAAGACCGCCTCCACCAGCGCCTCGCGTGAGCCGAAGCGGTCGTAGATCGTCAGGCGGGCGACGCCCGCTCTGCGGGCGACGCCGTCCAGCGTGAATTGTTCCTCGCCGGCCAGTGTCTCCCGGGCAGCCTCGACGATCCGGGCGCGAGTGGCGTCCATGCCGGCCAAGCGCTGCTGCATCCGGTACGGGCGCGGGCTCATGCTTGCATTATAGCTTACACCGTGTATGCTGTAAACCAATGGACGCTGCAACCGCGCCTCCGACATACCCCGATCTGGCGGGAAGGGTAGCCGTCGTCACCGGGGGATCCCGCGGAATCGGCGCCGTCACGGCTCAATCGATGGCCGCCAGCGGCGCTGCCGTGGCGGTGGTGGGTCGTGACCGCACAGCGATCGCTGCAACCGTCGAATCGATCACCGCTCACGGGCGCATCGCTATCGGGGTCACGGCGGACTGCACCAGGGAGGAGGACGTCGATCGTCTGCGCCGCACGGTGGAGGAGCAACTCGGGCCCGTCCATGTCGTCGCGGCGTTCGCGGGCGGCAACGGCATGCCCGTTCCCACCGATGCAGAGAACGCCGCCCACTGGCGCGAGGTGGTTGAGAGCGACCTCACGTCGACGTTCCTCACGGTGTCCGCCTTTCTCCCCGGAATGATCGCGCGGCACTCGGGCGTGATCATCACGATGGCGTCGTCTGCAGCGCGTCAGGCGGCCCGATCGTCGGCAGCGTACGCCGCCGCGAAAGCAGGCGTCGTCGCACTGAGCCGGCACCTCGCCGGCGAGTTCGCCAAGGACGGCATCCGCGTCAACTGTCTCGCCCCGTCGGCGATCGAGAACGACCGCATGCGCGCCTGGATGACGGAGGCTGAGCGTGACGCGCTCGGCGCGGCGTTCCCGCTTGGACGTGTCGGCCAGCCGGAGGACGTGGCTGCTGCCGCGCTGTTCCTCGCATCGTCCGCCTCGTCGTGGATCACCGGCGTGACCATCGATGTCGCGGGCGGGAAGATCATGCTGTGAGCAGGGGGACTCGCGATGACGCTGTATTCGATTGCGCTCTTCATCCACATCGTTGGTGCGATGGTGCTCGTCACCGCCTTCACGGTCGAGGGCATCGGCGTCGCTCACCTGCGTCAGGCAACCACGAGCGAGCAGGTGAGCGCATGGGAGGGGGTTGCCGGGCTTGGGCGTGTCTTCGGCCCGGTCTCCGTCGTGACCATCCTCATCCCCGGGCTCTACATGATGCTGAGCTCGTGGGGGTGGGTCCCGTGGGTCGCTGTCGGCGTGTTCGCATGGCTCGTGATCGCGGTCATGGGTGCGGTGAACGGCATCCGGCTGGGTGCACGCGTCCGGACGGCGATCGGCGACCCGGCGGCGATCGACCGCCTGCGCGGCATGCAGTTCGTCATGTCGTGGACCATCCGGGTGGCGCTGGCCGCGGGAATCGTTCTGGTGATGACCGCCAAGCCGGGCCTCGCCGGAGCGCTGCTGAGCATTGCGGTCGCCGCGGTGAGCGGCCTCGGGGCCGGCCTGGTCGTTTCGCGCCGGGCGGTGGTGCCGAGTTCGGACGGGTCGCCGGCAAATCGCGAACGTCAGCTGACCTGACGCTGCCCGCCCAGCACCGGTCGATCGGACCTCGTGCCACCGACCATGTAGCATGCGCGCCGGATCGCTCGATCTCGGAAGTTGGAGGCGACATGGACAACGATGTGGTCAGCCAGGTGGTTGACGTCGCGAATCGCGTCGTCACCAGCGGTGCGATCTCCGCGAACGGGCATGGCAACGTCAGCCTGCGCGTCCCCGGTGCGGACGAGATGTACTTCACGGCCGCGCCTTCGCTCAGGAACCACCCTGCTTCCGCGGTCGTGCGAATCGGGTTGGACGGCACGCTGCGGGAGGGAGACCTGCCGCCCATCCAGGGAGCGGTCGTCGCGATGCATACGGCGATGTATGCGGTTCAGCCGGACGTCGGCTGCGTCATCCATACACATTCCCCCTACGCGACGGCGTATGCCGTCGCCAATCGTCCGATCGGGTGCTGGATCGAAGCGCTGGCGATGTTCGGCCTGCCGAGCGGAGTGCCTGTGGCCGCGTACGGGCCGCGCGGCTCGGATCAGGCGGTCGCCAACATTCGTGCAGCGGTGACGCCGGGCGTTCCCGCGGTGTTGCTCGCCAACCACGGCGTCCTCGTCTTCCATCGCACCCCCGATCTGGCGATCCTCATCGGCGGCGTGGTCGAGGAGGCAGCGCAGGCGAGCATCAACGCGGCCGTCATCGGCGGACCGGTGGAGATTCCCGATGAGCTCCGCGCTGCGGCGCTGCAGCGCGCCATGGCGTTCGAGGCGAAGGGGACCGCCAGGGTCTGATCGCGCTCAGCGCGGTTCGAACCGCACGATGGCACAGGCGGCGGTGCGCTCGCCGTCGAGGAGCCACGCGGACAGCTCGGATCGTGATGCCGCGACAGCCAGCTCGGTATGCGCGGTGAGGTCGATGGGATTCCTGTATTCGAGGACGCCCCGGATCCGCGACGTGGCCATCGCGTTGCTTTGCTGCGCGCTCGATGCGATCGCCGTCTCGACCGCCACCCAGTACACCGCGTTGTTCGCGTGACCGAGGACGTCGATGTCGGCGGCGCGCAGCGGCCATGGTTCGCGGAGCGCGCCTGCCGATGGCTCGGGATCCAGGTCGAGCTTCGTGGAGATCGTTCGTCCGAGCGTTGATGCGGCGTACAGCGCGTCGAACGCGGCAGGGAGCCGGGCGAGGCGCGAGGTTTCGCGCTCGATGAGCACCCAGAGGCTCTCGGCCTCCGCTCGGCCTCCCGCGTCGCCGGCGATGGTGGTGCGCCGGCCCGCCCAGCGCGGCCCGGTGGCGCTGGCCCACGTCGAGAGCGCAACCGTGCTGTCGGCGCCGAACGCGCTCACCACGTCGATGACCGTGCGCCGGACGACCCACGTGTAGGCCTGGTCGTCCGCGTCGGCGTCGGCGACATCGTCGGACGCGACGTCCTGCATGTAGCGAGCCATGGCATCGAGGCGCAGGCGTCCGTCTTGCGCCGCGTCGGAGAGCCGGATTCTGCGCGAGGACCGGTAGACGCGACCGACCGGCGGTTCGGGGGAGAGTACGTGGGATTCGTGCCCGGTTTGGCTGTTCATATGGTCCTTGACGGGCGTTTCCTCATGCATCCTGTGGCGCAGGCCGCCAAATGTTCCGAGAAGGAGTGCCTCAGTATGGCCAAGCTGATCTACTCGGCGATCACCTCGCTCGACGGGTATGTCGCCGACGACGCCGGGAACTTCGACTGGGCCGCGCCGGACGAGGAGGTGCACACCTTCGTGAACGACCTCGAGGGGCCGGTCGGCACCTACCTCTTCGGGCGCCGGATGTACGAGACCATGGTGTACTGGGAGACCGCTCATACCCTTGCCGGTCAGTCACCCGTCGCGCGGGAGTTCTCCGCAATGTGGCAGGCGGCCGACAAGATCGTGTACTCGACGACGCTAACCGCGCCGTCGAGCGCCCGGACGCGAATCGAGCGGTTTTTCGACCCGGAGGCGGTGCGCCAGTTGAAGGCAAGCGATGACCACGACATCACCGTGGGCGGTCCCGGCCTCGCCGCACACGCGATCAAGGCCGGGCTGGTGGATGAGTGGCAGCTGTTTCTCGCCCCAGTCGTGGTGGGCGGCGGGACGCCGTGCTTGCCGCGCGATATCCGCGTCCAGTTGGAACTGCTGAATCACCGTCGATTCGGCAGCGGCTTCGTCTTCCTTCAGTACCGCGCCAGGACGTGACGAGAAAGAGCCGACCGACCTTCCTTCGTGCCGGACTGAGTGAGACGTACGAGACGGGGGTTGAGACCGCGACGACATCGCGGCTCGAATCATCCGCTCCGCGCGGGCGTGATGACCAACGGCCCTGCAGGTGATGACGTTCGGCAGGCGTAAGTCCTGTCGTTCGGCTCCTACCGTCAAATGCGTCGAATCAGCCGGATTCAGGGGTGTTTGCGATGAAGGATCCAAAGCCTTCGGCATCGTGAACGGAGTGCTGCTCGGCGTGGGCAGCCTCCTGCTCTGGGAGCGTCTTCATCCCGGCCGCATCCGTCCTCGGCATCGCGTGCCGCTTTGCGCACCTCCGCCGTCACTCGGTGACCGATGCGGGCGCCGTACGACCGGTGACCTCATGAGCGTTCGATTCCGCTGCTGACGGAACGCCGAATGAGATCAACACGGTTCGTTCTGCTCGGTGCTCGGGCATGAGACCCACCCCGCTTGACGGCGCATTCGACGCCCTCCGCATCAGGCAGTACTTCAATGCCGTGACCATGGCGCGCGAGCTGGCCGATGGCGTCCGTCGGGACGCAACCTTCCTTCGCGCGCTCCGTCGCGCCGTGCTCCCGCTGCCGGGGGATCCACCGATCTACGTCGACCGCCATCCGTTCCCGCGCTTCAGCGCGGCCCCACAGCCGGCGCTCCGCACGCGGCGCGTGGCGTTGCTCACCACGGGAGGCAGCGGGGCTCTCGCGTCGCTCGTCGGCGCAGCGCGTGCCTTCGAAGAGGCCGGCGTCCGGCCGGCGATGATCTCGGTGTGCTCAGGGGCCGCGCTCTTCGGCTTCCCGATCGCGGCGGGACGGAGCGCGGAAGAGGTGGCGCGCGCAACGTTGGGGCTCAGCCCCGCGGACCTCGTCGATGCCGACTGGCAGGCACTGGTCAAGGTGCTCCCAACCCGGGCGCGCGGCTTCAACGGGTTTCTGCGAGGTGAGCGCATCGAAGCGTGGTACCGCGAATGGCTCGGCGAGATGACCCTTGCGGACATGCCGATCCCCGCGTACGCCCCGGTGTGGAACGTCGAGCGCAACCGCGTCGAGTACATCGGTCCTCGAACGCACCCACGCCTCGCGGTCGCGCGCGCGGTTCGCATGGCCATCGCGCTCCCGCTCTTCATTGAGGCGGTTCCGTACCGCGGCCACCACTACTACGACGGCGGGACCGCCGATATCCTGCCCGTGCGTCCCGTGCTCGACATCGAGCCGCCGCCCGATGTGGTCGTCGCCATCAACGGGTTCTATCCGAAGGAGTTCGAAGGTGAGGACATCACCGGCTGGCTCGAGCGACCCGGGTCAATCTTCTACGCGGCGTCGCAGGTGCGCGAGATCCAGCACATCCAGCTCGCCCGAGACAACCTGGCGCGGCTGCGACGCGAGGTAGATGACGTCAGGCTCATCAGCCCAGTCCCGTACGAGGTGATTCGTGGCATTGGGCTGTACCGGCAATTCCTCGACAACGTCATGTGGCCCGAGTTCATGCGTGCGGGGCGCCGTGCGACCCGCGCCGCATTGCGTCAGCGAGTGAGGACGTCGAACCCGTCAGCGCGCTGAGGGCCTCCGCGATCGGGAGGGGCAGGCTACGCAAACGGGCCAATCGCTCGGGGAGGCATGGTTCACCTCGCCACCGGCACAAAAATGGCCGGGCAGGGCTCCAGGGCGGGGAGAGGAGGGGGGTGTCCGCCTAGGGGGTTGAGCCGTGCCCGGCCACGTTCCCAGCATACCCCCGCAGCACCGGCGCCCGTAGCGTGGCTACGCTGGGGGCCCGGCGCTGAGCGTGACCGTGGCCGAGTGCATCGTTCCGAACGCATCACGCCAGACGACCGTGAGGCGGTCGCCGGGGCGCCGGTCCTGCATGACGCTGTTGAGATCCGACACCGACTGCACCGGAATCGCGGCCACCGAGGTGATCACGTCCCCAGGGCCGATGCCCGCGTCCGCGGCTCCATCGCCGTCAGTGACGCCATCAACCGCAGCGCCGCTGACACTCGACTTGCTGTCGAGGCTGACCCCGAGGATTCCGCGATGACCGGACTCGATATAGGGCGATGCGGTGCCCGCCCGTATCTGCTGGGCGATGCTCATGGCGCGGGTGATGGGGATGGCGCACCCCCAGAGGGCACCGCCTCCGCTTGCGGCGTTCACAGAGCCGGCGGTGTCCATGCCGATGACGCGCCCGCTGGAGTTGAGGAGCGGGCCGCCCGAGTCCCCTGGTTGGATCGGGGCGTCGAAGCAGAGCACCCCGTCGAGCGTTTCCCTGATGGTCGCCGACTCGTCTTGCACCTGAATCGTCTCGTCGAGCGACGTCACCGTCCCCGAGGCGGGAACCGGTGCGCCGTCGCGTCCGAGCGCATTGCCGAGACCCGTGACGCGATCGCCGATGGCGAGGGATCCAGAAAGGTCGAACGAAACAGTCGGCAGCCCTGACGCGCCCTGGAGCTTGATGATCGCCACGTCCTGCGTCGGGTCAACGCCGATCACCGACGCTTGATATACCTGCCCCCGTCCTGCGAGTTGCGCGGTGAGCGAGGTCGTGTTCGCGACGACATGGTTGTTGGTGAGCACGACCCCGTCGGACGTCAACAGCATGCCGGTGCCCGCGATGGTGCCTTCCGGGATCAGGCCGTTGATGTTGACGATGCCCGCCTCGACGTTCGCGTCCCCCGCAGCAGCGTTGGACTGCGATGTGGCCGCGGGCGGGGCATGCACGCTGCCGCTCATGAGCAGCCATGCGATCGCGACCACGGGAATCGCAATCGCGGCGGCGAACAGCCCGAGGGCGTATCGCTTGTTGCGATCCGAGGCGGGCGGTGGAAGGGGTGGCGGGGCCGGCGCGGGCGGTGGCGGTGGCGGTGGCGGCGGAGCGGTCGGCGCGGCGATGATCACGCTCAGGTGGCGGGGATGACGACCGGGGCGGGCGCAACGATCGCAGTGGCGTTCGGCGAGACCGAGATCGTCGCCTTCACCACCCATGCCGCCAGGTCGATCGCGTACAGCTTCTGCTCGCTCGAGTCGAGGACGTACGCATGCGAGTTGTCGGGCGACAGAACCACCTCGCCGGGCCGGGTTCCCACGGCGATCGACTTCTCGGTCGCGAGCGTGTCCGGACTGATCTCGACGAGCGCCGCCCCGGAGTTGTCGACTGCGAGGAGCATGCTGCCGTCCGTCGTTTCGACGACGTCGACGAGGTTGCCGGATTCAGCCTGGCTCCGCACGATCGTCTCGGTGTTGGTGTCGAGGGCCTGCAGCGCGTTGCTGCCGGCAACGATCAGCGTCGTCCCGAGCAGTGGCGTCACCAGGCGTGGATCACTCGTGACTGCGATCGCCGTCCCGAGACGGTGGTTGGACACGCTGATGGGGACGACCCGCGCGGAGTCACCGCACGCGGCGAAGAGCGTGGTGCCGTCGGGGGTGACCGCCAGGGATGTCGGTCCGCAGGGCAGCGCGATCGTTCCATCGGCGCGCCAATGCGTCACGTCGACGATGCTGATCGAGTTCGTCCGATAGTCGGCAACAAAGGCGAGGCCGCCCGTCGGCGACACCGTGAGGTCGGACGGGCGCGGTCCCACGCTCAGGGGTGTCCTCTGGGCGGAGGTCGACGTGTCGATCGCCGTGAGCATCCCCGCATGGCGCCCGTCGCCGAAGCTCAGCACGAGCAGCGTCCTGCCGTCCGGGGTCATCTGGAGATCCGCGGGGGCGCGCGCGACCGGTATCGCGGGTCCCGCCGATTGCGCCGCGACGTCGAGGCGTTGCACCGTGTCGTTGAGCGAGTTGGCGACCCAGCTGCTCTCGGATCCGGAGCCCATCAGCACCTCGGGGTCGTTGCCGACCGCGATCGTCCGCACCCGACCAGGCGTGTCCTTCAGGAAGTTGACCGTGCCGTTGGAGCTGGGGAAGAGGACCCATGCGACCCCTGGCGCTGCTGGCATCGCAAGGTCACCGGGCGCATTGCCCAGCGCGATCGGAGCGCCGGCACGGTGGGTCGTCAGGCTGACCGGGACAAGCGACCGTTGCAGGGCGCAGGCGACCCACGCGGTGGCGCCCGTCGCGTCGATGGCGACGCCGGTCGGTGTGGCCCCGAGAGGCACCGTTGCGACAACACGGCGCGACAGGAGGTTGACGATCGAAAGCGTGTTGTCGACCTCGTTCACGACGACGTCGGTCCCCCCGTCCGGGGTCACCGCCCATGCCGACGGTGCCACCCCAAGCTTGATGGGAGTGCCGACTGTCTGCGATGCCACATCGATCGGAACGAGCTCTCCAGGTCCGCTGTTCGCACCCTCCTCGTCGACCCACACGGTGGCGCCGTTCGTGCTGTAGAAGGCGGATTGCACGGGATTCGTGCCGATCTCGAGGGGTGCCTCCGGGCCGGTCGCGGGGTTCTGGAAATAGACGACCCCGGGCTGACCCGCGGCGGTCGCGGCGCCGACGAGCGCGCCCGAGCCGGTGGGTGAGGGGATGTAGAAGCTCACACCCTGGGTCAGCGGTCGCGCCGGCTCGACGCGTCCGGTCGAGGCGTTGATGGGAATCACGGTCCCGCCGAGGTTGTCGGTGATGTAGAGCGTCGAGGCGTCGGCGGAGAGCGCCTCGTCGACCGGCAGCTTGCCGACCGCGATCGGCGAGCCGACATGGCCGGTCACCAGGTCGACTGGGATGACGTCGCCATGATCGGTGTCGAGCAGGAAGGCCTTGGACCGATCGGGCGTTTCGAGCACCTGCTCCGGGGTCCCGGGGAGGCGTAGCGTTCGCATTGTTCCCGAGCCCGTGAGCGACTCGAGCTCGAGCACCGCCGGTCCGGAGTGGACCACAGCGAGGGTTGTCGGTGGAGGTGTCGAGAGCGGGACGCCCACCGTCGGCGACGGATGGGCCGCCGTGTAGATGCCGATGCCCGCCACCCCGGCGATGAGCACAACCCCCGTGATGATGGCGAGGCGGGCACGAAGCGGGCGGCGCGGCCGGCCCCCCGGCGACGGACTCATCGGCGGCCGCGAGGGCGGCGTTGAGAATGGTCCGAGCGGCTGCAATGGAGGCGGAGCCGGCGGGCCGGGCGCCATTTCGGGGACCTGGACCGATCCGGGGGGGAGCACCGCGACCGACGGAGGGAGCGGGGGCGGCTGCGCGTCCCATCCACTGTCGGTGACGAGGCGTGCTGTGCGGACTCGCCAGCCTGTGCCCCCTCCGGAATCGGGCTGAGCGTCGTCGGGCATGCCACGAGGTAGCTAACCGCGGCCTCATCCCAGCCGATCGGCGTGCTGCACGATCGTTGCAACCTCGTGTTGGTGAGAGTTGCCACGGACTCCTTCTGCGGGGCTGGAACGCGCCGGAGATTCTGCCGCCCATCCGCGCCCGGGAAGTCACGTCGAGACCCAATGCGGATGTCAACCGATGGCGGGTATCCGCCAATGCCGGATCAAACCGTCACACGTCCGCGAAGGACTGTCCGGGCTGACGTGACCGGCCGTTCAGGCCGCGTTCAAGACTCGGCGTCAGCCTGTGGACATAAGCCGAACCGTAAGGAGATCACCAATGGAGTACACGTTCCTTCGCTGCAGAGAGTTCGCTCTGGAGGAGTTTGCCCGGCTCCGCCGCCGTCCGGAGGACGGCCAGGGCATGGTCGAGTACGCGCTCATCCTCGTCCTCATCGCCATCGTCGTCATCGTCATCCTTTCGACCCTGGGCAAGCGCGTCAACAACGTCTTCTCGAACATCAGCAACGGTCTGAGCAGCTAGTCCCACCGCCCGCCGCACGCCGCCCGGCTGATCGCGGATCCCTATAGTTTCGATCCGTGAGTACAGCCGCAGGCGGCGTGCGAGTCGCGATCGTGCAGCAACCGCCGGTGCTGCTCGATCGGGAGGCCACGCTCGCGTCGGCGGTGCGACATCTGCACGCCGCGGCCGACGCCGGAGCCAGGCTTGTCGTCTTTCCTGAGACCTACGTCCCCGGCTACCCGGCGTGGATCTGGCGGCTCAAACCCGGCGACGACTACGAGCTGACCGGGGAGATCCACCGGGTGCTCCTCGAGAACAGCATCGACCTGGCCGCGGACGGCCTCAGGCTCCTTCGTGATGCGGCCCGCGAACGCAGCCTCGTGGTGGTGTGCGGCGTGCATGAGCGCGACGGCGAGTTCGGCCGTTCGACGATCTACAACACCGTCGTCACCATCGGAGCCGACGGCGAGATCGCCAACCGCCACCGCAAGCTCGTTCCGACCAATCCCGAGCGGATGGTGTGGGGGCAGGGCGACGCCACCGGGCTGCGGGTCACGCAGACCGCCGTCGGGCGGGTCGGCACCCTCATCTGCTGGGAGAACTACATGCCGCTCCCGCGATACGCGCTGTACAGCGAGGGCGTCGAGGTGTACGTCGCCTCCACGTGGGATGAGGGTGAGATGTGGATCGCCTCGATGCGCCACATCGCCGCCGAAGGACGCTGCTGGGTCATCTCCTCGGGGTGTTCCCTCCGAGCCTCCGACGTGCCCGCGGCATTCCCGCAGCGTGATCAGGTGTTCCCCGATCCGGACGAGTGGATCAACCCGGGCGACTCGGTCATCATCGCGCCCGGGGGCGCCATCGTCGCCGGGCCGCTGCACGCGGAGCACGGCATCCTGACGGCGGACATCGATCCGGGGCGAGCCGATGCGGCGCGGAGAACGCTCGATGTCACCGGCCACTACGGCCGTCCCGACATCTTCCAGTTGACCGTCGATCGCAGCCCTCGAGACCCGGTGTCGTACCGGGCCTGACGTTCCCGGCATGGGCTGCCAGGCAGCTCATGGCTCCCTCCTCATCTCGGAGTGGATGAAGGTGGTGATGGACACGGCGTCGAGGAGGTGTGCCGCCCCTGCGCGAGACCTCTGCGCGTGGTTCACACGTGGTTCACAACTCGACGCGACAGTGATGCACGTACCGTTCAACACTCTCACAAGGAGATCGACATGTATCGTGCAGGACGCGCTTTCTGGGGCCTCGTCGCCGTCGGTGCCGCAACCGCGGTCGGCGTGACGACACGCAACCCCGGCTTCGTCGCCATCACCTTCCTCGGCACACTGGTGCTGCCGCGGGTGCTCGGCCTCACGCCACGGGGCTGGAACCGGCGTGGGTACGGCCGGCACGGCATGGGATGGCACGGCGGTTGCGCCTTCGCACCCCGCGGAGACGCGGAAGTCCAACCGACGGCGCAGACGCCCCAATCGGTCTGACGCGCACCGGGGCGGCGCGTGGCCGCCGCCCCGAAGGCCGACTACGATGCCAACGCAGTGAAAACGGTCCTCGTCGTCGACGACGAACCGGCGATCGTGCGAATCGTGCGCGACTACCTCGAACGCGCAGGGTTCGAGGTGACGACCGCGGCGACGGGCGAGGCCGCGCTCCAGGTCTTCGCGCGAACGAGCCCGGATCTCGTCATCCTCGACCTCGCGCTGCCGGAGATGGATGGGCTCGACGTGGCGCGAGTCATGCGCCGGAGCGGCGACGTGCCGATCATCATGCTCACCGCGAGGGCCGACGAGGCGGATCGCGTCGCCGGGCTCGAGCTTGGAGCGGATGACTATGTCACCAAGCCATTCAGCGCTCGCGAGATCGTCGCACGGGTCCGCGCGGTGATGCGCCGAGCGCAGCTCGCGGCGATCCGCGACGAGGTGGTGCGCGTCGGCGACTCGATCATGATGGACGCGCCGCGAATGCAGGTGAGCGTCGATGGGCGGGCGGTCGCACTGACCGCCACCGAGTTTCAGCTGCTGCTCCACATGGCGAGGCAGCCCGGGCGCGTGTTCACCAGGGCGCAACTGCTCGACGCGGTGCACGGCGTCGCCGTCGAGTTGTACGAGCGCGCGATTGACGCGCATGTGAAGAACATCCGCCGCAAGATCGAACGTGATCCGCGCGCTCCGCAGCACCTGCAGACGGTCTTCGGCGTCGGATACCGGCTCGTCGACACGTCGGCATGAGCGGGAACGGTCCGCCGTGGGGCTGGGGGACACGCGGCGGCCGCCCTCCGTGGTGGCCCGAAGGTCAACCGGGTCCCGGCGGCGTGCCGGCAGACTGGCGGCGGCACGGCAGGCGGATGGCGCGACGCCTTGGCTGCTTCGTCGCCGCAGCGCTCCTCGTCGTGTTGAGCGCGATGGTCGGTGTCGTCTGGTTGCTGCTCGGCGCGTTCGGCGCGGTGAGCTCCGCCCCGTTCACCACGGCGGTGGCGATCACCGCGCTCGTGCTCGGAGGCCTCGCGGTGGTGATCGCCTTCCTCGTTTGGCGACGGCTCGGGGCACCGGTCGGTGCGCTCATCGAGGGCGCGCACCGCATCGAAGCGGGCGACTACTCCACGCGGGTTCCGGTGCGTGGGCCCGCGGACCTGCGTTCGCTGTCGCGCGCGCTCAACAGCATGAGCAGCCGCCTCGAGGCGGAGGAGACGCGGCGTCGCTCCGTCCTCGCCGACGTGGCGCACGAGCTGCGCACGCCGCTCACGATCATCCGCGGGCAGGCGGAGGGGATCGCCGATGGGCTCTACCCCGCGGACCAGGAGCACCTCGCGCCGATCATCAGCGCCACCGAGTTGCTCGAGATGCTCGTCGACGACCTTGGGACGCTGACCCTCGCGGAGAGCGGGGGGCTGCGGCTGCACCGGGAGCCGATCGACGTCGCGGTGCTCGTCAATGAGACCGTCGATGCGTTCCGCCCCGAGGCGGCGACCGCGGGTGTCCGCCTGACCGCGGCGGTCGAGGAGCACGTCGCCGAGATCGATGCGGATCCAGCCAGGATTCGAGGTGTTCTTGGCAATCTCGTCACGAACGCGCTGGCACATACGCGGCGGGGTGGCAGCGTGCGCGTCGAGGCGGCTGCCGCCGAGGGCTCGGTGCGGATCACCGTGCGCGATGACGGAGAGGGTATCCCCGAGGAGCTGTTGCCACGCGTGTTCGACCGCTTCGTGAAGGGGCCACGGTCGACCGGCTCCGGGCTCGGCCTCGCGATCGTGCGAGACGTCGTCGAAGCGCACGGTGGCTCGGTCAACGCCGAGAGCAGCGCCGGCCACGGGGCCGCGGTCAGCGTCGCGCTGCCTGCGGCGTCGCAGGGTCCCGTCGCGCGCTGAAGCCGCTACGCTGAGGCGGTGAGCTCGTCGGCCGACGGTGTGGACTGGGGGCGCTGGCTGGCGCGGTGGGATGCGCAGCAGCAGCGGCACATCCCGGACCGCGAGGAGCGTTTCACCGCGATCGTCGATGCGCTTGCTGCATTCACCGGACCCGAGCCCAAGGTGCTCGACCTCGGCTGCGGGCCCGGATCGCTGAGCGCCCGGGTGCTCGGTCGCGTTCCCGGCGCGACTGTGGTCGCGGTCGACGCCGACCCGGTCCTGCTCGCCATCGGTCGAGGCGCCCTTGGCGGCAACAAGCGCCTCTGCTTCGTTGACGCCGACCTCCGCGGCGAGTGGGTGGGTGCGCTGCCCTTCCCGGGACCGTTCGACGCGGCGGTCTCGACCACGGCGCTGCACTGGCTCGGCCTCGAGCAGCTCCTCCGCCTGTACGACACGCTCGCGGCAGTGGTACGCCCGGGTGGGATCCTGCTCGACGGCGATCGTCTCGACTTCGATCACGACCAGGTGGCGATCGCCTCGGCAGCGCGGAAGGTGCAACCCGACTGGCCCGAACCGCCTGACGATGCGGAGGACTACGGGGCGTGGTGGGTGGCGGCGGTGGCCGAGCCGGCGTTCGCTGCGGAGGTCGAGGAGCGCGCTCGTCGAGGTCACGACCACCCGCATGACAACGACGCCCACAGCTACGAGTTCCATCGATCCGCGCTCTTCGCTGCCGGCTTCGCCGAGGTGGGCACCCTCTGGCAGCACCTGTCGAACCGGGTCCTGGTCGCCGTCCGCTGACGTCCCGGTCGCCGCTGGTCGGAGAGGGTTGAGCCCGGTTCGGTGCCGCCAGACTGGTTGTCGCGTGATCTCTCGGGACCGTAACAAGGGCGCCGAGGAGGGCATCCGGCGCCTCGCGCGTTCCTAGGATCTGGCCGTGGCCTCCCGTCCCACAACGGAGCGGTCGTCCGCCGCTCACGATGCCCACGAGGGCCGGCTGCCGTTTGCGGTCGTCATGGTCTTCGCCTTCGCGAGCGTGCTCCTGCCATCGGGCACCCCGCGCCTCGGGTGGCTGCTCGCGGCGGTGGTCTTGACCGCGCTCGTGCTGGTGGCTCGCCAGGTGGGAGCCTCGACCCGCATACCGCGAGGCCTCCGGCTGCTCCCCCTGGTCCTGGCGACCGCGGCGATCGGGTGCCTCATCTACTCGGCCGGCAGGTCGACCGGGCTCAACTCCCTGCTGTTCCTGCCGCTCATGTTCTCCGCCTTCTACGGGGAGCGGTGGGAGTCGGGGGTGCTCATCCCGGCCATCGCCGTCACCCTTGCGGTGACCGGCATCGCAGCCGGCGACTCTCCGATCGTCCTCACGCGTCTCCTGTTGTTCTGGGTCGCGCTGCTTTCGATGATGAGCTTCGTCGCGCACCAACTCCGAGCCCGCCTGCAGCGGTCGGTGGCGCTGGCGACCGAGGAGGCGCGGCGGAGCACCGTGATCGCGGATGCCACCTGTGTCCTCACCATGGCGCTTGACCCGGCGCTGGTGATCTCCACCGCCGCGCGCCTGTCGTCGGAGCTCGCATCCCCGAAGCTCAACGCGGCACGCAGGGGGCAGTACTTCGCGGTCAGCGGCGACACGCTCAAGCTCATCGCGGACAGCGATGAGAGCGGCGCGACCGCCATCGGCATCGTCTTCCGAGCCGACGAGCACCCACTCCTCCGCCGCGTGATCGAGAGCGGGGAGCCGGTGAACGGGCTCATCGATGCCGATGCGTGCGGACCAGCGGTCCGCCGGATGGACGAGCAACTCGGTGTCACGCACGGCGCGTACGTCCCGATACGGCTCGAGGGCAGCCTCCACGGGGTGATCGCCGCCTCCGGTCGCGGTCACGAGATCTCGCCACAGCTCTTCCAGCGGCTGGTGACGCTCGGGAACGTCACCGAGCTCGCCCTGGCAAACGCATCGGCGCACCAGCGCCTGGAGGCTCAGGCGCTCACCGATCCGCTGACCAACGTCGCGAACCGCCGCGAGCTCGAGCACGCTTTCGCGCGGATGCCGGATCGGCAGCCGTTTGCGGTCCTCGCCACCGACGTCGACAACCTCAAGCGGGCGAACGACCGCTTGGGGCACGCCGCCGGGGACGCTGTGATCAGCGCCGTGGCGACGGCCATGGCAGCCGTGGTGAGGCGTGGCGACACGGTCGCCCGGGTCGGCGGCGACGAGTTCGCAGTGCTGATGCTCGACGCCACCGTCGAAGGTGCGGAGATGCTCGCTCGACGCATCCACGAGGCGGTGAGCCGGCTCGAGCTCATGAGCGGGAGGCCGACCCTGAGCATCGGCTGCTGCATCGCCCGATCGGGCACCGACTCCGGGTACGTCCAGGGGGTGGCCGACAGCGCGATGTATGAGGCGAAGCGGCGGGGCGGTGGGTGCACCGTCACGCGCGTGTTCGAGCCCGTCGAGCCCGTCGAGCCCGTGCTGGCTTCTGCCGGCTAGGCGATTTCGCAGCCTCGGCGGCAGGGGGAGACACGCTCCGCGCGGGGGACGGCGGTGTGGCACCATCGCGTCGTGGAGGCCCACGAATTCGATGTCAACCTGGCGACGGGCCGCCTGCATGCGAAGCGGTACGGCGCACCCGACGCGCCCCTCGTGCTCTGCGTCCACGGGCTGTCGGCGAATCTCATGAGCTTCGAGTTCCTCGCCGAGCGGCTCGGGTTGCCGGTCCAGCTCGTGGCCGTGGATCTGCGCGGCCGTGGCA
The DNA here is from genome assembly GCA_963848445.1 of Candidatus Dormiibacterota bacterium. Taxonomy (GTDB): domain Bacteria; phylum Chloroflexota; class Dormibacteria; order Aeolococcales; family Aeolococcaceae; genus Palsa-851. The sequence continues at coordinate 294,974 of CAWKDT010000001.1, read as the reverse complement.
AGAGTGATGTCACCGAGCCAGGCACGTACGGATGGGTCAATCACGCCGCCGACCTCTTCGCCGTCGCCGACCACCTGGGGGCGGCGAACTTCTCGTTGATCGGGCACTCGATGGGAGCCGCTGTGGCGATGGCGGCGGCTGCGCAGGACGCGGCTCGCCTCCACCGGGTGGCACTCGTGGATCTCTGCGGCACGCCTGACGCGTCGACCGCGGGTCCGATCGGCGCATCGGTGGCGCGGCTTGGCGCCGTCCACCCGTCGGTGGAGGGGTATCTCGAGATCGTCAGGAAGCTCGGTGTCATCGAACCCTGGAGCGAGTACTGGGAGCGGTACTACCGGTACGAGCTGCAACCGGTCGAGGGCGGGGTTGCAGCCCGGACCAGCCGGGCGGCGGTGATGGAGGACGTGATGTTCGGCGCCGGGGCGTTCGCCTTCGGTGATGCGGCGGGGGTGTACGGGCTGTGGCGCTCCCTCACGATGCCCGTGCTGCTCGTGAGCGCGTCACGCGAGATGATCCCGGGGACGGGGTTCATCGTCAGCCGGCGGGATCGCGAGCGCTTCCCGGCCGCGGTGCCGACCGCGACTGCGGTGGACATCGACGCGAACCACTACACGATCGCGACGAGCGATGCCGCGGTGACTGCGATAGGGGAGTTCCTCACGACCGCTCGGTGAGGAACGCCGTCTCGAGGGTGCCCCCGATCGGTGGCCGCTTCAGGAGCAACCCGGCTGCGGGGAAGTCAGGCAGAAGCTCGACGATCAATGTACGCTGGCGGACACTCATGGGGTTGAGCGAGCCCGCCTAAGGTGGAAGATCGATCGGCAGGTGCCGCACCTGTGATCCTCGACGTCGCGGGCGTCGACGTGCATTTCGAGGGTGTGGTCGCTCTCGACGGCGTCTCCCTGACCGTCCATGCGAATCAGATCGTCGGGGTCATCGGCCCGAACGGCGCCGGCAAGACGACGCTGTTCAACGCCGTCTCGAGGTTTGTCACGCCGGTCGCCGGGACGATCACGTTCGAGGGCCGCTCCCTGCTGGCGCTGCCCGCATGGAGGCTGGCGCACATCGGCATCGCGCGCACACTGCAGGGGCTCGGGCTCTGGCCGGCGCTCACCGTCCTCGACAACGTCATGGCGGGGGCGCCGTCGAGGTCGCGGGTCGGCGCCGACGCGCTCGCGCTCCCGAGCGCGGATCGGCGCAGGGCGTCGGTCCGCGATGAGGCGATGGCGGCGCTCGCGGATCTCGGGGTCGCCGATCGGGCCGGCGCGTACCCGGGCGCCCTGCCACACGGTGTGCAGAAGCGCGTGATCATCGCTCGGGCGCTGATGGCGCGTCCGTCGCTGCTGATGCTCGACGAGCCCGCGAGCGGGTCTCTCGGCGGCCGACGTGGGTGAGCTCATCACCCTCCTGCGAACGCTGCGCGGCCGGATGGCGATCGCGCTCGTCGAGCATCACGTCGACATGGTCATGGCGGTGAGCGACACCATCACCGTGCTCAACCTCGGTCGCGTCATCGCGTCGGGACCGCCCGAGGCGATCCGCGCCAACGCGGACGTCGCGAACGCCTACCTCGGCCAGCAGGTCGCCCATGCTTGAGGTCAGCGACCTCACGGTCGCCTACGGCGGCGTGATCGCCCTCGACCAGGTCTCGCTGTCGGTCCCGGAGGGCAGCATCACGGCGGTCCTCGGCGCCAACGGCGCCGGGAAGACCACGTTGGTCCGAACCATCTCAGGACTGGTCAAGCCGCGGGGCGGGTCGGTGCTGCTCGGAGGAACCCAGCTGGTGGGCCGCAGCCCGGAGGCGATCGCCCGCCTCGGCGTGGGTCACGTGCCCGAGGGGCACGGCATCATCAGCGAGCTCAGCGTCGACGACAACCTCCGCCTTGGTGGCCTCTGGCGACGAGACCGGGCCGACCAGCGGGTCGCCATCGAGGAAGCGTACGAGCTCTTTCCGCCACTGCTGGCACGACGCGCCGTGCAGGCGGCCAACCTCAGCGGCGGGGAGCGGCAGATGCTGTCGATCGGGAGGGCGCTGGTCGCACGTCCGAGCGCGCTGCTGCTCGACGAACCATCCCTGGGGCTGGCATCGATCCTCCTCGCCCAGATCATGGAGCGACTGACCACGCTCGTGACCGAACGCAATCTGAGCGTGCTCCTCATCGAGCAGAACGCCCGCTCCGCCCTCTCGGTGGCGGACCATGCCGTGGTGCTGTCACTCGGCAAGGTCGCGCTGAGCGATCGCGCCGAGCGTCTGGCCGGCGATGACGCGCTGCGCCACGCGTACCTGGGATTCTGACGTGCGCCTGTTCACGATCTACACCGTCGACGGCGTCGTCAACGGCATGGTCTACGCGGCGGTCGCGCTGGCGCTGGTGATGATCTGGCGCGCGACGCGAATCGTGAACTACGCGCAGGGTGCGATGGCGATGTTCACGACGTACATCGCGCTCGTCGTGATCCAGCACGGGGTGTGGTACTGGTTCGCGTTCGTGATCGCGCTCGCGTCGGGACTCGTGATCGGCGCCGTCACCGAGCGAGTGCTCGTCAGACCGGTGGAGTCGCGGCCGCCGCTGAATGCGGTGATCCTCAGCCTGGGGGTGCTCATCCTCCTCGAAGCGGTGGCGCCGATGCTCTTCGGCGGACAGACGCAGTCCTTCCCCGCGCCGTTCTCACGCATCGACATCACGGTGGGATCCGGGCAACTCTATGTGTCGCCGTTTGACTTCTTCAGCGTCGGGGCGGTGCTCGTGGCGATGCTGCTGCTCTTCCTGGTGTTCCAGCGCACGACGCTCGGCCTGCGCATGCGCGCGGCGGCGTTCAACCCTGAGATCTCGCGCATCCTTGGCATCCGCGTCGGCAGGATGCTCACGCTGGGATGGGGGCTCGCTGCGCTGCTGGGGGCGCTGGCAGGAGTCCTCGCGGCGCCGGCGATCTTCCTCTACTCGAACAACATGGACGAGGTGCTCGTCTTCGGCTTCACGGGAGCCATCATCGGCGGGCTCGACAGCCCGATCGGCGCCGTGGTCGGGGCCCTCGGAGTCGGTCTGGTCCTCAGCTACGTGAGCGGGTACATCGGATCGGATCTGGCGCCCCTCGGCGGGTTCGTGATGCTCATCGTCGTGCTGATGCTCCGGCCGCAGGGCCTCTTCACATTCGGCCGGCAACGCCAGGTATGAGCATGGGCAGCGGCGCTCCGCCGACCGAGACGGCGCATCCGGCGCCTGAGGCACATCCGATCAGCCCCCGACCCGGCGGGACATCCTCGCTGCTGCAACGTTCGACGCTGCTGCGGCACGGAGTCTTCTTCCTCGCGCTCGCGGTCATCCTCGGTGCCCTCACCTGGTTCGTGTTCGATCCGTTCACCGACTTCAACGTGGCCGGCGTCGCGATCTACGCCATCTCGGCGGCGGGCCTGACGGTGCTCACGGGTCTCAACGGACAGATCTCCCTCGGCCACGGAGCGCTGATGATGATCGGCGCGTACACAACGTCGGTCCTGCTCCAATGGCATCCGGATCTCCCGCTTGTCCTGATGCTGCTCGCATCGATTGCCACCACCGCGGTCGCGGGGGCGATCATCGGAATCGCGGGAGCCCGGCTCCGCGGCCCGTATCTCGCCGGCGCCACGCTCGCTCTCGCGGTGGCGCTCCCTCAGGTCCCCACGCACTTCGCCGCTCTGTTCGGCGGCAATCAGGGCATCAGCGTGTCGCCGCCGTCCCCGCCCGACGCGCTCGCCGCGGTGACGCCGGAGCAGTGGTTCGCCTGGATCTGCCTCGCCGCAGCCCTGGTCACGTTCTTCCTGCTCGCGAACCTCGTGCGTGGCACCACCGGACGGAGGCTGCAGATGGTGCGTGACAACGAGGTGGCGGCGCGCCTTGCTGGAGTTGACGTGGCCCGCACGCAGGTGCTCGCCTTCGTGATCAGCGCAGTCTGTGCCGGGCTGGCCGGATCACTCTTCGCTTACTGGACGAACCTCACGTCACCGACCGGGTTCACCCTCACGCTGTCGCTGTCGTTGCTTACGGTGGTCGTCATCGGTGGCCTGGGCAGCCTCACGGGCGCGGTGCTCGGGTCGTTCATCATCGTCTACCTGCCCGCGTGGACCGGAGGATTCGCGAGCAGCGCCAACCTGCCGAGCAACGTCGCCGACAACGTGCCCCTCGCGATCTACGGGATCGTGCTCATCGCGGCGATCCTCGTGTTCCCGCGTGGCATCGCGGGCGGGGTCACGTCGATCGCCCGGGTTGTCGCAACGAGCTTTCGCTCTCGCCGTCAGACGAGTACGCTGCCGGCATCCCCGGCACCCCCCACACAGTGACCACAGCAACAGCGGCAACGGAATCGATAAGGAGTGCAGGCATGGGATCAGGCTTCAGTCGATCGAGGACCCGGGCGCTGGCAACGCTGGGCGTTGCCGCGGCCGTCCTGACCGCGGCGTGCGGGAGCTCATCAGGTTCGGGCACCAACCAGGCATCGGCACCGGGGGTCACCGCCACCACGGTGAACATCGGGAGCACGCAGCCACTCACCGGTCCTGCGGCGGCGGGGTACTCTGAGATCGCGCCGGCAGCGAATGCATACTTCAAGTACGTCAACGCACATGGCGGCGTCAACGGGCGCAAGATCAACTTCACGTATCTCGACGACGGCTACAATCCGACCAACACCACGACGCAGACGAAGAAGCTCGTCCTGCAGGACAACGTTTTTGCCATCTTCGGCGCGTTGGGCACGCCCACACACCTCGCGGTCATCAATTACATCAACAGCGAGAAGATCCCGGACCTCTTCGTCGCATCGGGGTGCAACTGCTGGAACAACGTTTCCCAGTACCCTGAGACGTTCGGCTGGCAGCCGGATTACACGATCGAGGGGAAGATTCTCGGCCAGTACATCAACCAGAACTTCGCGGGCAAGAAGGTCGGATTCTTCGCACAGGGCCCGAATGACGAGTTCGGGACCGACGGCGTCGTCGGTGTGACCGACGTGCTGCAGAACGGCGACGTGACCCTGGTGCCGACGCCGCAGTACTACACGCCCACATCCGCCGGGGCGATGGCGGTGGGCACCGCAATCGCCGCGCTCCAGGCGCAGGGCGTGCAGGTGATCGTGAGCTTCTCGATCCCACTGTTCACGGCCGTCGCGCTGGCGAGCGCTGCCGGTCTCAACTACCACCCGACGTTCGTCGTCAGCAATGTGGGCTCTGATCCGGCGACGCTCACCGGGATCCTCACCGGCGGAGCGCTCGGCACGAAGCTTCCCGCGGCGTTGATCGGCGGGGTCATCACCGACGCGTACCTGCCGCTGACGAGCGACAGCAGCAATCCGTGGATCTCGCTGTTCCAGGGCATCAAGAACACCTACGCACCGAGCCTGCCCTGGGACGGCAACGTGCTGTATGGCTTCGGCGAGGCCTACACCTTCGTGCAGGCCCTGAAGGCTGCCGGCCGGAACCCGACGCGAGCCGGCATCGTCGCGGCAGTCCAGAACGCTCACTGGACCGACGGCCCGGGGCTGGCGCCGTTCGGGTTCTCCTCGAGCAACCATCTCGGGTTTCTCGGCGTCCAGGTGGCGATCATCGGACCCGACGGCAAGGCCACCACGGCCGGTCCGGTCCAGGTCACCACGGATCAGGCGTCCAGCGCGATCACCACGTACACGGGGACGGCGGCGACACCACCGGCGAACGGCATCCCCAGCGACTGAGCGTTGAAGCGGGGCCGCGAGGCGTGACTCGCGGCCCCGCTCGCCACCTCCTGCCGACCGTTCACATGTCGATGGTCCCGTTCAGCGACGAGGCTTGGTTCGCTTCACCTTGCGGTCGACGGACATGAACGTCCGGCCTCGATAGCGGCTGTCCGGCCGGGGCCGAGTCGGAGGCAGTGCCGACGCCCACCAGATGACCGCGCCGACGCCGACTGCCAGGACGATCAGGAGGATGACGCCGGCCATCCGCCGAGTGTAGGCCGGTTCAGAGCATCAGGCTCGGTGACGCAGCAGGCTCACGCCGCGCAGCCCCAGCCGCCAGCCGAAGACTGTGAGGCCCACGAAACCGTATGCAACGATGATGAAGGCGACAGGCGTATCGCGAGCGGTCACGACAGCGCGGAGCACGAGCGCGAGCGCAACGCCTGCCGCCCAGGTCAGCGCGAGCAGCGACCACCGGGACGGCCATGATGTGTAGAGGCGACACAGCAGCGCGATGGCGAACCACCCCACGAGGAACGGCCACAACACCGTGAGATACCAGGTGATTCCTGAGGCGAGGTCATGACTCTCGCGGCCGAGGATGACGAAGAGCGCGAGGCACAGAGCATCGACAGCCGCTGCCGCGCCACGGGCGGATCCTTGACCCATCAGACGGCGAACATAACAGCCGACGCACAGCCCGGGCAGCGGCGCGAGTGAACGGCGAGGGAATCGCGGCGCCTGGCTCCCAGGGTCTCGAGCGGGTCCGCACAAGCTACGACGCGGTGGCGGACCGATACGTCGAGGCGATCCACGACGAACTGAGCCGAAAGCCGCTCGATCGCGCGTTGCTGACGGCGTTCGCGGACCAGGTGCAGGCCGAGCGCGGCGCCGGGGCTCGCATCGCCGACATCGGGTGCGGCCCCGGTCACATCGGCGCGTTCCTCGCCGAGCGAGGTTGTGCCGTCACGGGAGTTGATCTCTCGCCGCTCATGGTGGCGCGAGCGCGGCAGCTCCATCCGGATATCGCCTTCGAGGTCGGAAGCATGACGGGGCTGGATGCCCCCGACGGCCGCTGGGACGGCATCGTCGCGTTCTACTCGATCATCCATCTCACCGCGGACGCCGACCTTCGCACCGCTCTGGCCGAATTCCGCCGGACGCTTGCCCCGCGCGGTCTGCTGCTTGTCGCGGTGCACCTTGGCGAGCACGGTGACGTCACCGTGCACAGCGACGAGATGCTCGGTGTGAGCGTCGACATGGACTTCTGCTTCTTCGATGCTGATCTGCTCGCCGCGGCGATGGAATCGGCCGGATTCTCATTCGAAGCGCGGCTCGTGCGCTCGCCCTATGAGGGAGCCGAGGTTCAGACCACACGCGGGTACTTCCTGGGTCGACGGATCGGCTGACGCGATGCCGCCGCCGGCGGTCGACGGTCGGGCTGAAACTTGACTTGAGCGGTCGGGATTTCCTACGATCGAGCGCACATGGATCGGACACCGCCGCTGACGCGCCGCCGCTGGCTGGACTGGGGTCGGATCCGCTCCGGAAGGGCCATCTGTCCGGTCTGAGCCGCTGGGGCGGACGGGCGCGCAGCGCCGCACCGAACCGCCGCGCCGTTCGCTACCGCCAGGCAACGTCGCCGTCATCGGAACAAGCAGACAGCAGATTCAGGAGTCCCTCTCATGACCGAATACGCACATCCGGAGGTGCTCGTCACCACCGAGTGGTTGGCCGGCCACCTCACCGATCCCCAGGTCCGCATCCTGGAGGTCGATTACGATCCCTCGGCGGCCTACGAGCTGGGTCACATCCCCGGCGCGGCGCTCGTCGACTGGAAGCGCGACATCAACGACACCGTGCGTCGCGACATCCTCTCGAAGGCGCAGTTCGAGCAGTTGCTGTCGAGGGTCGGCGCGACGAAAGACACGACGCTCGTCCTCTACGGCGATTTCCGCAACTGGTTCGCGGCATTTGCCTTCTGGACGTTCCGCATCTACGGTCATCCCGATATCCGGCTGCTCAACGGCGGCCGGCGCAAGTGGATCGACGAGGGACGTGAGGTCACCGAGGAGACCCCGTCCTTCAGCGCCGGCTCGTACGTGGCGTCCGACGCCGACACGTCGATTCGCGCGTTTCGCGGCGATGTCGAGCGTGCGCTGGACGCCGCCGGGGGAGCGCTGGTGGACGTCCGCTCACCCGCGGAGTTCAAGGGCGAGATCTCGGCGCCTCCCGAATACTCCAATGAGGGCGCGCAGCGCAGCGGTCACATCCCAACCGCCGCGAACATCCCCTGGGCACAGGCGATCCAGGACGACGACACCTTCAAGCCGGCCGGCGCGCTCCGCGATCTCTACGCGGCGCAGGGAGTCACCGGCGACAAGTCGGTCATCACGTACTGCCGGATCGGGGAGCGCTCGTCGCACACGTGGTTCGTGCTCACGTACCTCCTCGGCTTCCCCCGCGTGAGCAACTACGACGGCTCGTGGAGCGAGTGGGGCAACTCGGTCGGACTGCCCATCGAGAAGGAGGTCCGCGAAGCGGTCGCGGTCTGATCTGAAGCACGCAGCATCGGTGTCCCGGCGAGCGTGATCTCGTCGGGGCGCCGTGCACGTGTGCGCAGCGCGAGGACCGCGGCGAGGTAGGCCCCCGTCGCGGCGGCGGCGGTTGTCAGCACGAGCGTGCTCCATCCGAGAACCTGCACCAGCGCCACCGCCGCGACCGCGCCCACGAGCATCCCCGAGTACAGCAACAGCCGCATGAGGCCGTTCACGCGGCCGAGCATGCCCGCGGCGACGCGTTGTTGGAGCGCGGTCTGGCCGCGCGTCTGGTACAGCGCACCCGCCGCGGTGCTGAGCGCGAGCAGGGCCAGCGCGGCCGGAAGATTGCCGATCAGCGCGAACAACGCGAGCGGCACAATCTCGACGAGAAAGCCGAGCGAAACACCGCGCGCCCCGATCGGGGCTGGGCGCCATCGGAGCAGCAGCAGGCTGCCGGCAACGCCTCCCGCTCCGACCGCGGCGTACAGCCAGCCGACGCTCGTGTCCTGCCCGAAGCGCTGCGCCGCTGCGACCACCAGGACCGCCTGCAGCGCGGTGATGGCAACGCCCGTGCAGAAGAACGATGCGGCGAGCGAGCGCAGCATCGGGTCGCGCCTGACCAGCGTCGATGCCCTGACAGGGCCGCGGTCCCGGAGCGAGGTCGCCCGGGCCGGGCCGACCTGCAGGGACAGCATCAGGATTCCCGCCACCCCGAATGACCCGGCGTCTGCGGCCACGAGCGCCTGCGGCTGTACGAGCGAAAGCAGCAGCGCGCCGACAGCGGGCGCGGCGAGCACGCTCGACTCGAAGAGCCCACTGTAGATCGCGTTGACCCGGAGCAGCCGGTGTGACGGCGTCACCCGTGGGATGCAGGCGCTGTACGCGGGTTGGGCCATCGACCCGAGGAACTGGGCACCGGCGACGGCGGCGAAGATCGCCCACAGCGCACCGCTGCCGGCGAACACGACCACCGCGCCGGTGAGCACTCCCTGTGCCAGCGCACACCAGCCGGCGACCCGTCCCGGTCCGAACCGGTCGGCCAGTGACCCGCCCGGCGCGGGACCCAGCACGCGTGGGGCGACCCGTACGAGGATGTAGGCCGCAGGTGCCTCCGCCTGGTGGGTGAGCCGGAACAGCAGGACGGCCAGCGCGACGACCGTGAGCCAGTCGCCGTAGGTCGATACCCCGGCCGCGATCAGCAGCCGTGCCGACCTGTCAGTTGCCGGCCGGGTCGGGGCCGCCGCCGGGAAGAACCGGCCGGTGTCGATCGGCATGTGCGCTCCGTGTCCCGGTGTGGGAGACAAAGCACGACGCCGCGGGCACATGCCCACGACGTCGCACCAACGGGTTCAGAGATCCCGAGCGTGCTCGGGAGTCATCGGCTGGGGATCAGCCCCAGGCTGCGCCTTGCGCCGTCACTTCCGCCTCCAATGGATTCCGCCGACACGAGGTCACGCCGCGACTGATGGGTCGCGAACTCGACCGTCGGGAGGGTGCGCTATCCGCAGTCGCAGCGTTTGCTACCCGCTCTCCGGGTATACGGTTCTTTGCCGAACATTGATAACTCTTTGCATGACGGCGTAGAGCGCAAGGCTTTCAGGTGCTCGTCCGCCCGGCTTCGCTGACGGCCGCGACGAACAGCACGCATGCGCTCGTCGTGCACACGGTCAGCACCGTCGCCTCCCAGCCGATGGCCGAGACCAGCGCCGCGGCCGCGATCGCGCCGGCCAGCATCCCGACATACACCGCAAGACCGAGCACCGCGTTTGCGCGGCCGAGCAACTGGCGCCCGACGCGCTGCTGCAGGCCGACGGTGCCTCGAGTTTGGTACAGGGTCGCCCCGATCGAGCTCGCGAAGAGGAGGGACATCGCGAGGACCAGATTCGTGGTGAAGACGAAGGCGGCGAGCGGGGCGAGCTCGAGTGCCGATGGGCCGATGATCCAGGGCAACCCCACGCGCGACGGTGTCTTGCGGATCACCGGCAGCGTGCCGAGGAGGCCTCCCGCGCCAACCGCTGCATACAGCCAGCCGACGTCTGTGTCGTACCCGAAGTGCTGCCTGGCCGCCACGACGAGCACCGCCTGCAGGGTCGTGACCGCCGCGGGATTCGTCACCGACGCGGCGGCCAGGAACCGCAGCATGGGATCCCGGGTCACGACGCGCATGCCCGCCGCCACACCGCGCACCGAGGCGACGTCCGAACTCGGTGGAGCGCCCCACGGCCACCAGCGTTGCCAGGAGCACCGCGGCGACCAGGAAGGTCGCAGCGTCGATGCCGATCAGGACCTCAGGTGGCGCGAACGGAAGGAGCAGGGCACCGAGCGCGGGGGAGACGAGGATGCTGGAACTCTGGAGCGCTGCGTAGCTGCCCTGCACGCGTCCGAGGCGGTCAGGGGTGGTGACCCGCGGAACGATTGCCGCGTAACTGGGCTGCGCCGCCGAGCCGAGGAGTTGCGCGGCCATCACCGCGACGTAGATCGCCCAGATGACTTTGCTTTCCGCGAACACGACGATCGACGCGGTGGTCACCGCCTGGAGCGCGGCGCACGACGCGGCGATGCGGGCGGGCCCGAATCGATCGGCGAGCGCACCACCCGGGAGGGGCCCCAAAACCCGGGGCGCGACACGGGCGAGGATGTAGAGTGCCGGCCCGATCGGCGAACCGGTGAGCCGGTAGAGGAGCACGACGAGTGCGACCGTGGTGAGCCAGTCACCGTAGAAGGAGGTGCCGGCAGCGATCAGGAACCGCCAGGCCTGTCCGCTGATCCCCAGGCGTGAGTGCTTCGACGCCGAGGCTTCAGGGGAGGCGATCAGGGTGGGGACTCCTCGTGAGGTCTGCCTGTGAGGCTCAATCGTACGGCGCGATTAAGCAGCGGAGCCGGGGCGCGTCAAACTTCGCGCACCCGGCATCTCGCCGACGGTCCCCTCACGGTAACGATGCGATCGAACCGTTATCAGGTCGTGACCGCATCGTCCAAAAGATCGTTACGCTCCCGGCCTACAGTAAGCCGTGGGCCACATGCTTGGGCTAACCCCAGCTTGAGTTGTCGCCCCAGTTCGCCATGGGTACCTCCACAGAACTTGCGTCGCGGTAGCTTTGAGACCCACCGCCGACACTCGGGTTGTAAGTGGAGTGTAGCGCGGGTGAGGACGTACGTCTTAAGACGCCCTCACTCTTGCCAAAAATCGCCAGGATGTCGACGCGTGCGAAGCAATTGCGGCCTTTTCGGGCACGACGGAATGCGCCAGTGGAGACGAATGCGCTACTCGCTCCAGCCGCCGCACATCGACTCTGGGTCTGCACGCGACACCCCTGACAATGCTGTCGCGCGGACGTCCCGCTCGGGCGTCACGCAATAGGATCGTCTGGTGGCACAGGACGTAGCGTCCTCCCCTCGACACGTCGACGCCCTCGGTCCGCTGCGGCGGGCGATCACGCGGGTGCGGGGCCTCGAGCTCCTGCCTCCCAGCGCGCCCTTGGCGCGGGTTGTCCTGACGGCGCCGCTCGTCACGTATGTGGCGCTCGTCAGCGTTCTCGGGATCGCCATTTCGGTCATCACGATTCGATGGCAGGGCAACGCAATCGTCTTCGATGGAAAGTCGGACCTGGCGACTCTCGCCGCGGGGTCGCTGGCGACCTTCCTGATGGCGCTGTTCGCCGTGAAGCTGACCGAGGGCATGTTCGTGTTTTCGCCGTCGGTTCTGGTGAACCTCGGGCTGTCGGTGACACTCGGGCCGATCGGTGCCGCGGTCGCGGCGCTGGCGGAAGCGATCGGCGTGGCACGCCGGGCCAGAAACGGCTGGTTCAGAACCGTCTTCAACGTCTTCAACCACTTCCTCTCGAACGTGTCGGCGTACGAGGCGTTCCACGGAGTCAACGCGATCGCCGGGACCACAAGTGCTTGGGCACTCATCGCGGCAGGGCTCGCGGCGGGTGTGACCCAACATCTCGTGAATCACGCACTGCTCGCAGGAGTGATCCGCGCGTCCAACCCGGCTGTGCACATGCGCGACGTCGTCCGCAACAGCCTGGGCGTGCTGCCGTACAGCATCGGATACGGGTTTGCGGCGTTCACCTTCGTGATCATGCATCAGTACTTTCACGTGGGCGGATTCATGGCGCTGCTGGCGCCGATGATCCTGCTGCAGGGTTATCTCGTCCTCTTCGCGTGGCGGGCGCAGGCGCACGAACGGGAACGCGCCGCGCATCACGAGGAGCGTGAGCGCCTCCTGCTGAAAGCGGTCGAGGCGTCGGAGATGGAGCGCCGGAGGATCGCACGCGATCTTCACGATGGGGTTGTGCAGAACTTGGCGGGGATGGCATTTGCGCTCTCCGCCGAGTCGTCGCAACTCAAGGCCGAATCGAATGGGGAGACCGCCCCGAACGATCTGCTCAAGCTGCTCGATGATTCGGCCGACGAGACGAGGCGTGCGATGAAGGACCTGCGCACGCTGATCATCCAGCTGTCGCCGCCGACGCTCCGTCGCGAGGGACTTGCAGGCCGCGCTGCTCGAGGTCTTGCGCGAGATCAAGAAGAAGGGGACGAAGACCAGGCTCGACCTGCCGCCGGACCTGCGTCTGCGCGAGGATCGTGCAGCCCTCATCTTCCGTGTCGCGCAGGAGATCCTTCGAAACGTGGCAGCACACGCGGAAGCGAAGAACGTCACGGTCGAACTCGTCACCGAGGAGGGCTCGGCGATCCTCAGCATCCAGGACGATGGCAAGGGCTTCAGCGAGGACGAGGCTGCACGCCGCAGAGCCGAAGGACACCTTGGAACGACGGCAATCAAGGAGCTTGCCGAGGAGGCGGGCGGCACGCTCACGGTCGACTCCGAGCCGGGCCGCGGCACGTTGGTCGTACTCACGCTTCCCATCGGGTAGAGTGACCATGGAATGTCAGCCGCAATGATCCGCGTCATGATCGTCGACGACCATCCGGTCGTCCGCAAAGGCCTCGCGTCATTCCTGAGCCACGAGACCGACCTCGAGGTCGTCGGTCTCGCGGAGTCCGGTGAGCAGGCGCTCGAGTTGGCCGCAACGGTCCATCCCGATGTCGTGCTCATGGACCTCTCGATGCCCGGCATGGGCGGTATCGAGGCAACACGCCGTCTCGTGGAGTCCGCGCCGGGGACGCGGGTGATGATGCTCACGTCCTTTGGCGGGCACGAGCGCATGGTCGAGGCGCTGAAGAGCGGTGCCGTGGGCTACGTCGTCAAGGACACCGCGCCGGCCGATCTCCTCGCCGCGCTGCGCAGCGTCGCCGCGAACGGAACCGCGCCTACTGCTTCTTGACCTCGGCGACCAGCGCCGCCACCGAGGTGCGCGCGTCGCCGAACAGCATCAGCGTGTTCGGCTTGTAGAAGAGCGGGTTGTCGACGCCCGCGAACCCGGTTGCCATGCTGCGCTTGAGGACCACCACGGTCTTTGCCTCGTCGACGTCGAGGATCGGCATGCCGTAGATGGGGCTGTCCTTCTGGGTGCGCGCTGCGGGGTTGACGACGTCGTTCGCGCCGATGACCACGGCGACATCCGTGCGCGGGAAGTCGCCGTTGACGGCGTCCATCTCCTTGAGCTGGGGATACGGCACGTTGGCCTCAGCGAGCAGCACGTTCATGTGGCCCGGCATGCGTCCCGCGACCGGATGGATCGCGTACTCGACGCTGACGCCGCGCTTCTCCAGCTCGTCGGCGAGCTCCTTCACCTCGTGCTGCGCGCGGGCCACGGCCATCCCGTAGCCGGGGACGAAGACCACCAGCTGCGCGAACGCGAGGAGCGGTGCGAGGTCCTCGACCGTCGTCGGGTGAACGCTTCCGCCTTCAGCCGCGGCCGTCCCGGCAGCCTCGACCTTCGATCCGAAACCGCTGAAGAGCACGTTGAACAGCGACCGGTTCATCGCCTTGCTCATCGCGAGCGTGAGGATGGTTCCCGAGGCGCCGACGAGCGCGCCGCTGACGATCAGCACGTCATTGCTCAGCACGAAGCCGGTCATCGCCGCCGCCAGGCCGGTGAAGGAGTTGAGCAGCGAGATGATCACCGGCATGTCCGCGCCGCCGATCGGCACGACGAACAGCACGCCGAGGAGCAGCGACAGCACGATGAAGATCGCGAAGAGCGTGAGGTTCTGATCGCCGACGATGAGATACACGGCGAGGCCCAGGATCACCAGCAGGATCAGCCCGTTGACGGCGCTCTGCAGGCGATACGTGAGCGGCCGACCCGGCATCAGCTCCTGCAGCTTGGCGAACGCGACCATGCTGCCGGCGAAGCTGAGCGAACCGATGATGCAGCTCGCCATGATCGCCCACGTGGCATCCGGGGTTGCGGTTCCGGACGCCACCGCCGTGCGGAAATCCTGCGACGCGATGAGCGCGGCGGAGCCACCGCCCATGCCGTTGAACAGCGCCACCATCTGCGGCATCGCGGTCATGCGCACGAGCCGCGCCGACACCGCCCCGATGGCCGTGCCGATGATGATCGGCGGGATGATCAGCGGCCAGTTGCCCGTGTTGTGGATGAGCGCCGCAGTGATGCCGAGGACGAGCAGCATGCCCACCGCCGCGACGCGGTTGCCCTGCCGCGCCGTCGCCGGTGAGCGCAGCAGCTGGATGCCGAACATGAAGCCGATCGCGGTCAGCATGTAGCCGAGGGTCGTGAGCGCGGACGGCTGCATCGTCGTCAGTGGTCCGCCGGCGGGGGCGTGTCAGCCTTGTGCGCGTCCGCGGCCGGACGTCGCCTGAACATCTGGAGCATCCGGTCGGTGACCACCCAGCCACCGACGACGTTGAGCGTGCCGAGCAGCACCGCGGCGATCGCGATCACGTAGCCGAGCCCGTCGTGCACCCCCGCAGCGACGGTGAGCGCACCGACCAGCACGATGCCGTGGATGAAGTTCGTCCCCGACATCAGCGGCGTGTGGAGCATCGTCGGCACTTTGGAGATGAGCAGGAAACCCACGAAGACGGCAAGTGCGAAGATGAACGCCCCGAGCGCGAGGGTCTGTCCGCTGCTCACGCCTTTGCCCCCTGCAGCAGCGCTTCGATCTGCTCGCCCACCGGCTTGCCCTCGTGCGTGATGCACGTCTGGCTGATCACCTCGTCATCGAAGTCGAGATGCACCTGGCCGTCCTTGACCATCTGCGTGAGAAACCGCGTTGCGTTGTGCGAGTACAGCTGACTCGCCTGGCCGGGGATCGACGCGGGAAGGTTGGTCGGGCCGAGGATGACCACGCCGTGGTCGTTCACCTCCTCGTCGGCCTTGGTGAGCTCGCAGTTGCCGCCGCCGGCTGCGGCGAGATCGACGATCACGGATCCAGGCCGCATGGAGGCGACCATGTCCGCCGTGACCAGGATCGGCGCCTTGCGGTTGGGGATCTGTGCTGTGGAGATGACCACGTCGGAGTCGCGGACATGCTCGGCGAGGACCTGGCGCTGGCGCTCCTGCGCGTCGGTGGCAAGTTCGCGCGCATAACCGCCCGTGTCCTGAGCCGTGTCGGATTCCACGCCCGTCTCCACGAACCGCGCCCCGAGCGATTCCACCTGGTCGCGGACGGCGGGCCGGACGTCGAAGGCCTCGACGACCGCGCCGAGGCGGCGGCACGTCGCGATCGCCTGCAACCCGGCGACGCCGGCGCCGAGCACCAGGGCGCGCGCCGGGGTGATCGTCCCCGCCGCGGTCATCATGAGCGGGAAGATGCGCGGCAGGCGGTAGGCGGCCATGACCGCCGCGTGATACCCGGCGAGCGTTGCCATCGATGACAGCACGTCCATGTCCTGGGCCCGGCTGATGCGGGGCATGGCCTCGAGACGGAATGCGGTGATCCCCTTGTCGATCAGCGCCCGAACCATGGCCGGATCTGCCGCCGGCTCGAGGACGCCCACGAGGATCGCTCCGCGCTTGAGATGGCCGATCAGGTCGGTCCCGGGCCGGCGAACGACGACGACGATGTCCGAGTCTGCGAGCAGGGAGGTCGCATCGCCGATGACCTCGGCGCCCACCTCCTTGTACGCGGCGTCGGTGAGTCCCGCCGCCGTCCCGGCGCCCGCCTGAATGGCTACCGTTGCGCCCGTGGATACCAGTTGGGTGGCGGAGCGAGGGACGAGCGCGACCCGGGTCTCTCCGGGCGCCGTCTCCTTGGGAGCTGAGATTCGCATGCTGCGCCTCTACTCTACGTTCCGGCCGTGCTGACGCGTCCCCGCTGCAAGGGGGAGGGCCCGGCCGGCGGTCGTCGGTGACCGCGATGCCCGCTGAGGACGGATCGCTGATCGAGGCCCGGGTGCGCGACCGTCTCGCTGCTCTGGGCGTCGATCACGAGGTCATGCCCTGCGACCCGGACTTCGCCGACACTGCCGCGTTCTGCGCCCGGTACGGGGTGGCGCCGGAGCAATCGGCCAACACGATCGTGGTCGCCGCGCGCAAGGAGCCGGGCATCGCATGCGCATGCGTGGCGCTGGCGACTTGCCGCCTCGACGTCAATCACGCGGTGTGCGATCTGCTCGGCGTGCGCAAGGCATCATTCGCGGCTCCCGACCAGACTCGCGCGCTCACCGGGATGATGATCGGCGGCGTGACTCCGTTCGGCCTTCCGGATGCACTGCCGCTGTACATCGACGCGCGCGTCATGGATCAGGAGACGGTCGTCATCGGGGGTGGCAGCAGGTCCATGAAGATCCGGCTCGCGCCTTCCGGCTTGCTGCGACTTCCCGGCGCGCACGTCGTGGAAGGGCTCGCGACGCTCACGGAGCCGCAGACGACATGACGAAACGCACCGCAGCGGCGGCGCACATCGTGCGAGCCGACCCCGCATTTCGACGCATCGTCGACGCCAACCTCGGCTCCGAGCTCCGCGAGCCGGCCGACTCGGCATTCGAGGCCCTCATGCGCGCAATCGTGTTCCAGCAGCTCGCGGGCGCTGCGGCGAGCACCATCCACGGCCGGGTGATCACCGCCCTCGGCGGTGCGCCGGTGCATCCCGAGTCGGTGCTCGCGGCCAGGCCGGAGACCCTGCGAGCTGCCGGACTTTCCGCGAACAAGCTCGCGGCCGTCATCGACCTGGCGGCGAAGTTCACCGACGGCACCGTGCCGACGCACGACCTCGACGGGCTCGCAGACGACGAGATCGTCGAGCGGCTGGTCGCCGTCAGAGGAGTGGGGCGATGGACGGCGGAGATGTTCCTCATCTTCCAGTTGCGCCGCCCGAACGTCTGGCCGGTCGACGATCTCGGCGTCCGCAACGGGTGGGCTCGGATCCACGATCTCGCCACCGCTCCGACCCCGAAGGAGCTCGCGCCGCTCGGCGATCCCCTCCGTCCCCATCGCAGCATGGCGGCCTGGTATTGCTGGCGCGCCATGGCCCCGGTACCGCTCGAGACGCGAGCCGAACCCGCGGTCAAAGCCGCGGATCGACCACGACCTTCCCGCCCGAAGAGGGCGTGATCAGCTCCTCGAACACCACGGGGAGCTCTGCCAGCGACGCGCGCCGGGTGACCACGCGCGCGAGACCGGGATCCGCGCCGAGCATGGCGATCGACTCGTCGAAGTCGGCGACGCTCGAGGCGATGCTGCCGATGATCTCGATCTCCCGGGTGACCCACATCAGGGGAGCGACGCTCGTCTCGCCGAACGGGACCCCGACCAGCACGAGCCGGCCTCCCGGAGCGACCAGGTCGGCGGCGGCCTGAAGCAGGGGCGCATGCCCTGAGCACTCGATGACCGCCGGGACCGGGCTCGTGAAGCTGCGGGCCTCACGGACCTCAGCCACCGAGTTCGTGGCGCCGAGCTCGAGGGCGAGCCGGCGGCGGTCCTCCACCGGGTCGACGCCGACGATCGGCGCGATCCCCCGTGCGCTGAGCGTTGCGACGGTGAACAGGCCGATCGGTCCGAGGCCGATCACCACGGCACCGTCACCTGGGTGAAGCCGGGCGCGTTCCACGCCGTGTATCGCCACCGACAGCGGCTCGACCAGGCACGCGTGCTCGAGGGCCAGTCCCGCAGGCAGCCGGTGCAGCAGCGTCGCCGGCACCGCCACAAGCTCGGCAAAGCCTCCGTCGCGGGCGAAGCCGATGCCCGCCGTGAGCGCCATCGCGCAACGGTGGGAGGCGCCGTTCCGGCAGTCGTCGCAGACCCCGCAGGGGATCTTCGGATCGATGACCGCCTCGTCGCCTGGACGCCAGCCGGTGACGCCGTCGCCGACGGTCTCGATCACACCGGCGAGCTCGTGCCCGGGAACCGCATCGGTGAAGAGCCCGACCTTGTACGAGCTGAGGTCGGAGCCGCAGATCCCGCACCCGTCAACACGGACGACGACCTCGCCGGGAACCGCCTCCGGGTCGGGAGCGTCGACGAGCTCGAGCAGATGCGCGTCGGCGAGCTTGACGGCCCGCATCGCCTACATCAGGTGGAGGTGCGGGACCATGCGCAGGAGCTCGGAGAGCACCGCCGGGTCGGTCCGCACGTCGATGACGCTGCACACCCCGCTGTCGATGGATCGCTCGAGCGCCGGACGCAGTTCCTCCAGACGCTCGACCCGCTCCCCGTGACCGCCGAGCGCCTCGGCGAGGCGGTCGTAGCGGGCGCCGGCAAGCGAGCTCGCGACGTTCCGTCCCGTGCCGAAGGCCTCGTCCTGCTCGTGCTGGACGTCGCCCCACGACCCGTTGTTCGAGACGATGACGATGATCGGGAGGCCGTGGCGGACCGCGGTGTCGACCTCCATCGCGCTCAGCCCGAAGGAGCCGTCGCCCGTGAAGAGGAAGACCCGCTCGCCGGGCCGGGCGGCCTGCGCGGCGAGCGCGAAGGGCATGCCGACGCCGAGCGTCCCCAGCGCCGTCGTGGTGGTGAGGAGATGACCGGGCAGCTCGGCGTCGAAGTAGGCCAGCGCCCAGGCGAGGGCGTCACCACCGTCGGCCACCAGTGTCGCCCCGCCCTTGAATCGCTCACGCACCAGCGACGCGACCTCGCGAGCAGCGGCGCCGGCATGGATGAGGTCACCCGTGTGCTCGTCGACCTGTCGATCCCAGAACCCGAGCGACGCCGCCGCCAGGGAGCGAGCCTTGGTCAGCCATTCGTCGCGGCCCGGGGGCGCCGAGCCCCAGGCGCCGGCAAGGTCACGCATCACCGACGCGATGTCCCCGATGACGACGACGTCGGGGGATCGATTCCCGCCGACACGCTCCGGGGCGATGTCGACCTGGATGATCGTCTGGTCGGTGCCGAACAGGGGCGCGCCGCCGTACATGACATTGGCGTTGAAGGCGGAGCCGAGGACCAGGACGCAGTCTGCGCTGGGGATGGCGAGGCCGCCGTGCACCAGCGAACCGAGGCTCCACGGGTGCGAATCGGGCACGATCCCGCGAGCCGCACTTGCGGTGATCACCGGGATCCGGGCCTGCTCGGCGAACCGCGAAATCGCTTCGCCGGCGCCCGACCAGAAGGCGCCGCTCCCGGCGACGATGACGGGGCGCGCCGCGGTCGCGAGCGCGGCAACCGCAGCGCCGACGTCCTCGGTGGACCCCGACGGCCGCGACGGCGCCGACGCGAATCCCGGGGTCCAGATGTCGAGTGGCGCTGCGGGCCGGTACATCGCGTCGGCGTCCACCTCGAGATAGACCGCACCCGGACAGCCGCTTCTCGCCCGGTGCATCGCCTCGGCGACGTAGCGGGGGACGCGGCCGGCGTCCGAGCAGGTCGCCGACCACTTCGCGAGGGGAGCGGCGACGGCGCGCTGGTCGATGTCCATCACCGCACCCCGGCCCTGGCGCGAGTGACCGGTGCGGCCGGACAGCATCACGAGTGGAACGCTCCAGGCGGCCGCATCGAGGAGGCCGATCAGCCCGTTGGCGAAGCCAGGACCGGCCGTGACCGTGGCGACGCCCGTTTCCCCGGTTGCCAGCGCCCAGCCTTCCGCGGCGAGCACCGCCGGTCCCTCGTGGCGGGTGTCGATCACACGGATCTGCTCGTCGAGGCAGGCGTCGAGAAACGGCAGGATATGGCCGCCCGCGAGCGCGAACACCGTGGTGACGCCCTGTTCGCGAAGCGTGCGAGCCAGCAACGGGCCCCCGTTCGTGCGTTGCTCGGCTGCTTCGCTGCGGAGTCGCTCGGTGGCGACATCAGGCATTGGGTATTCCTCCTCGGCTGCGCGCCGGGCCAGTGTATCGAGTGGAACTCGTCAACCTGGCACTGCGGACGGGCGACGATAGAATGAGCGCCTTGCAGGACGAAGTCGCGCCCGACGGCGCCGGCACGCCGGATGTGCCCGGCGGCCTCGGGATGCGAGCGCTGCGCAACACGCTCCTCATCCTCGTCGTGCGTGTGATCTCCCGGATCATCGCGCTCATCGCCGTGATCATCGTTTCCAAGTCGCTGGCCGCGACGAATTTCGGTGAGATGCAGACGGCGGTGACCTACGTGGGGCTGGTGGGAACACTCACCGACCTGGGATTCTCCGCGCTGTACGTGCGCGAAGGAGCGCGCCACACCGATGAGCTGTCGAGGTACTGGAACAACGTCGCCTCGGTGAAGCTCGTCGGCTCCGTGGTGGGATTGCCGCTCCTGCTGCTCGCCCTGTACATCGCCGGACTGCGCTCGCTGCTGATCCCATCCTTTGCGATCCTCGTGCTGTCCGGATATCAGCTCCTGCTCCGCAACACGCTGTATGCAATGCAGCGGCTCACGTTCGAGATCATCGAGATCATCCCGGAGACGCTCGTGGTGCTCGGGCTCGTCCTGGTGGGAGTCAACATCCATGCAGACGCCGGGTACTTCCTCTGGGCGTACGCGATCAGCTACGCGCTCGCATGCGTCTACTTCGGCACGGTGCTCATCGCCAAGGGCGTCCTCCGTCCCGGTATCCGCTTCGAGCGGGGCCTGCTGCTCCCCTGGGTGCGGATCGCGATACCGCTCGGGATCACGTTCATCATCACCACCGTCTATTTCAAGGTTGACGTGCCGATCCTGCAGCGATTCCGCGGGAACACCGAGGTCGGCTACTACACCCTGGCGTACAAGCCGTTCGAGTCGCTGCTCTTCATTCCGTTCGCACTACGAAGCGTTGTGTTCCCCGTGCTGTCCCTCTATCACCGGCGATCGCCGGATCGCGTCCTCCCGATGGCCGAGAAGTTCTTCAAAGCGCTGGTGATCCTCGGCTGGCCGGCAACGGTCGGCGTCTTCCTGCTCGCCCCCCAGTTCAACAGCCTGCTCCAGCTGTTTCCGCAGTCAGCGCCGTCATTGCAGATCCTCGCGCTGGCGATCGTCTTCATGTTCGCGGACAACACGTTCGCCGCGACCCTCAACGCGATCGACAAGCAGAATGTCTTCGCGTTCGTCGCGCTGGTGGGACTGGTGATCAACGTCGGCGTGAACCTCGTGGTGATCCCGCGCTACGGCTATCTCGGGGCGAGCTGGGCGGTGGTGGTCACGGAGGCAGCGCTCGTGATCGTCGGATGGTTCGTGCTCCGCGCCCAGCTCGGGGTGATCCGGGTTATCAGCACCTCCTGGAAAGCCGTCGTCGCCGGCCTCGTCATGGGGCTCTTCATCTACCTCGTGAACCCGCAGGGACGCGTGCTGCTGTTCGTGGTCGTCGCGGCATCGGTACTGATCTACGCCGGCGTGCTGCTCGCGCTACGCGTCGCCGATCGTGAGGAGATGAGCCTGATCAGGAATGCATTGCGCATCCGCGGGTAGCGGTCATGCCCGCCTGGCGGTCAGCGCGCGGCGTCGGCGAGAACGGCCATCGCACAGTTGCGTCCGTTGATCGCCATCACGCTGCCGCCGGGATGGGTGCTCGCGCCGCACATGTAGAGGCCGGGCATCGGCGTCCGTGGCGTGAATCGCCGATCCCACATCTGGTCGGGCAGGCACTCGCCCTGAAAGATGTGGCCGCCGGAAAGCCCGGTCGCCGCCTCGATATCGGGCGGAGCGAGCACCTGGCGCGCCTCGATGCACTCGAAGATGTCGGGCGCGAAGCGGGCGACCGCGCGCAATGCCTCGTCGGCGACCTCGTCGCGCCGGGCATCCCAGGAGCCGCTCGCGAGCGTGTAGGGGGCGTATTCAGCGAACACGCTCATCACGTGCTTGCCGTCAGGCGCCACCGACGCGTCGTACGCGGAGTGGAAATACAGCTCGGCCCACCGCGGCGCAGGTTCGCCGGCCTTGCTCCGCTCAAAGGCCGCCTGCGTCTCGTCGATCGTGCCCGCGATCGTGACCATGGCTCGATGGGGGGTGACGCCGGGTCCGGCGGCGGAGAAGGCCGGCAGACGCGAGAGCCCGCAATTGATCTTGAGCACCGGCCCTTCCATCTGCCACCCGCGCACCTTGTCGGCAAAGGCGGGTGGCGCGTCCTGCTCGCAGAGCGCGAGCGTGCTCCGGGGGTCGGCGTTCGAAACGATCGTCCGTGCGGCAATGCGGGTTCCATCCTCGAGAAGGACGGCCTCACCGGGCTCGACGGCGGCGACCCGAGCGTTGCGACAGATCACGGCTCCGGCCGCCTCCGCGGCGCCGGCGAGGGCGAAGGAGATGGTGCCCATGCCACCCTGGACGTAGCCCCAGGCGCCCTGCCGTCCCTCGATGGTTCCCATCGAGTGCATGGCGTGGATTGCCGCGGTGCCGCGGTCGCGCGGTCCCGCCCAGGTGCCGATGAGTCCCTGCCCGTGGAGCGCGATGCGAAGCCGTTCGTCCTGGACGTGGCGCTCGACCACTGACGCGATCGGCTCATCGAACATGACCTCGATGAGCTCGGCGTCGTGCCCGAGCAGCTCCTCGAGGGCAGGTCGACCGGGCGCGTCGCCGGCCCAGGTGTCGTGCGGCTCCGTGCGAAGCGCCGTGCGGATGCGCGCGAAGAGCTGCTCGTAGCGCGCGAACCCGTCGGCGTCGCGCGGGCTCATCGCCGTGACGACCTCGCGGTTCCGGTCCGCGCTGTCCCAGAGGCTCAGGGCCGTGCCATCCTCGAACGGACACCAGAGGTGCGGATCGACGACGTGGACCTGGTACCCATGATGCCGAAGGTCGAGCTCGTCGATGACGCGGGGGTGGAGGAGGCCCACCAGGTACGCGCACGGGCTGACGACATACCCCTGATCCGGGAAGGGACGCTCGAGCGTGCATGCGCCACCGATGCGATCGCGAGCCTCGAGGACCAGAACGCTTCGGCCGGCGCGGGCGAGGTAGGCGGCGGCGGTGAGACCGTTGTGCCCGGCGCCGACGACGATCGTGTCCCACCGTCGTGTGGTGAGGTCCCCGATCATCTCGCCGCCCGAAGGTACGTCATCGCCTGACGCCGCTCGCCCCGGCCGGTGTGCAGCGCGTCACGCAGGGCCGCGACGAAACGCCCGGCCTCCTCGCGAGTGAGGGCGGCGTCGATCAGCGACCGTGTGGTGGGCGCCAGCGGGTTGGGCGCGGTGTCGAGGAAGACGTCGAGGTCGTCGCGGGACGGTGGCGGTGCGAGCTGAAGGTCGGTCTGGACGTCAACTCGCCGGAAGCCGGCCGCGCGAGCCATAGCGACGAGGTCGCGATCGTCGAACCCGCGGACGAGCGCAGCGGCCGGCGCGTTGAGGGCTTCATCCACAGCGTGGAGCTTGCGCTCCAGGTCGATCACCTCGGTGACGTCGTATCCCCAGACGTAGCCGGGACGGTCCAACCCCATCCACGAGTTGAGCGGCTCACCCAGCGAGAGACGGCCGCCGGCGCGGAGGACCCGGTGATACTCGGCCAGCGCTCTCGCCCGATCCTCGATGAAGAGGAGCACCGCGCGCTCGACGACCACATCGACGGATTCGCTCTCGATCGCCGAAAGGTCGGTCGCGGACGCAACCACGAACCTCGACCGCCTCAGCGCCGATGCCTGTTCCACGGCGGCCCGACAGTCCGCGAGCAGCGGCTCCGAGACGTCCGAGAAGATCACCCGCCCGTCAGGCGCGTTGCGCACCAGCGCGCCGATCCCGAGCAGGCCCTGCCCGGTCCCGACGTCGAGGACCGTTTCGCCCGGGCGCACGCCGGCGCGATCGAGAATCCGGTCGCGCAGCGTCGCGAGGCGCTCGAGATTGCCCGCGCGCATCTGAGCGCTGCCGCCGTCGCGTCCGTGGCGCAGCCACGCCGCCCAGACGTCGGTCTCAGGCACGCCCGGCGACGTCGAGCACGATCTTCCCGGTCGCCTCACCCGCTTCCATGAGGCGATGGGCCTCGTCCGCGCGCTCCAACGGCAGGGTGCGATCGATCACGGGGTGGAGGCTGCCATCAGCGAGCCCGGGTACGACGTCACGCGCGAATGCGGCGACGATTGCCGCCTTCTGCGCCGCCGGGCGTGCGCGAAGCGCAGTCGCGATGAACGCCGCCCGCCGGCGCATCAGAACGCCGAGATCGATCTCGCCTCTGCTGCCGCCCTGCATGCCGAGCACGACGATCCGTCCGTCGGGAGCAACGGCGTCGACGTTCCGCTCAGCGTACGCGGCACCCATGATGTCGATGATCACGTCTGCGCCTCTGCCGTCGGTCAGCTCACGGGTGCGGGCGACGAAGTCCTCCGAGCGGTAGTTGATGCCCGCGTCGGCGCCGAGGTCAGCGCAGCGTTCGAGCTTCGCGGCGCTCCCGGCGGTGACCAGCACGCGGCACCCGTGCCGCCGCGCCAGCTGGATCGCGGCGGTACCGACCCCGCCGCCACCGCCGTGGATGAGGACGGTCTCGTCCGGCTGCAGGCCGGCGCGCGTGAAGAGGGCGTCATGCGCGGTGATGAACACCTCTGGGACGCCGCCTGCCGAGACCATGTCGATGTTGTCTGGAACACGCACGGCCTGTGCGGCGCGGACCGCGACGAGCTCGGCATAGGCTCCACCTTCGACGAGGATCATGACGCGGTCCCCCTCGGCGAGACCCGCCACCGCAGTGCCCACGCCGGCGATCACCCCCGACGCCTCGAGCCCGAGAATCTCGCTCGCCCCGGGCGGTGGGGGATACGCGCCCATGCGCTGCAGGAGGTCGGCGCGGTTGACCCCGGCTGCGCGCACCCGCACCAGGATCTCGTCGTCGCGCGGCGTCGGGTCAGGGATCTCCTCGATGCGAAGGACCTCCGGTCCTCCCGGCGCCGTCACGATGATCGCGCGCACGAGTCAGCCGCCGAGGTCGGCGCGCCGTGCGATCAGGAGACCCGGCCGGGAAGCGACGACACGCCGGTGGGTCCGGTCCACACCGCACCGAGCCCAGGGGTGTTCGAGAACTGGGCGAACGGCAGCTGCCAGTCGCCCTCGCCGTCGGCGTACGAGGCGTTGTAGCCGGTGTTCACGATCTGGACCACGTCACCCGGAACGCTGAAGTTGTAAAACGCGATCGCCCGCGAGTTGCTGAGGTTCACGCAGCCATGCGAGACGTCCGCGCGGCCCTGCGAGCCGACCGACCACGGTGCCGCATGGATGAAGTACCCGCTGGTGGAGATCGCGGTGTCGTAGTAAACCGGGTCGTTGTAGTACTGGGCTCCACCGGGGATGCACGCCGCCGGCGTGTGGAAGGTCGGGCAGGACTTCATGACGACCACGTAGGTCTTGTAGAGGACGACGAGCGTCCCCTGGATGGTCGCGAACCCGCCCTTGCCCAGGCTCACCGGGTAGGTGGCCCAGAGCTTGCCGTTGTTGAAGACCTGCATCGTGTGCGTCTTGTTGTTGACGAGCGAAACGTGCTTGGCGCCGATCGTGAAGCTCGACGACCAGTCACCGAGTCCCCAGATGCCGCCGCCGACGCCGAATCCCCTGAGATTCGCGGTCACGGTGACCTTGGTGCCCGCCGGCCAGAAGGTCTCGGGCCGGAAGTGAACGATCTGCGGGCTGAACCAGTGCCACGCGCCCTGCACCGCGGGGGTCGACGTGACCTGGATGCGTTCGAGCAGCGCAGCACGCTGGGCGGCCGGGATCGGCGTGTTGAACCTGAGATCGATCGGTTCGCCCACCCCGACGGTCTCACCGTCGAGCGGTGTCATGCCGGTCAGCAGGCGGGAGGACGCCACAAGGGTCGTGAAGGTGGATCTCGCCGTGGCGGTGGATGCCGCGCTCGTCGACGCTGTGGCGACCACCGTGTAGTGCGCGCCCTGATCGAGTGGCTGGGTCATCCTCCACGTGCGCCCGTCGGGGGAGAGCACGCCCTCCGGGGCGGCGGAGGTGCCGGCCTCGGTGATCGAGACGGTGTCGAGGTGTCCGGAGCTGGCGGTGACCACGATCGGTGCGTCCAATCCAACCCGCTGCGATTGATTGGCCGGACTGACGGTGATCGACGGAGGCGGCGCGACGACGGGTGCGCCGGCGACGTTGACCTTGACCGCTCCAACCGGCGCCTGGGTGCCGGGAAGGGAGCAGGAGGTCAGCAGCAGTCCGCCAAAGGCCACGCCGGCCACCAGGCCGCCCCGGCCCCGCCAAGTCTGGTCAGCCATTCAATTCCACCGTACCATTGTTCGGTCTGAGGGCGCGTCTGACGCTCCCGATCGATAGTGATAACGCTGTGGCAGCGGCCGCGGTTTCGTCGCTGCGCAACACTGGGGGATCCTGAACCCATGGTATCGCTCCTGCTCGGTTGTCACGACCTTGCGTCACGCCTCGACAGCGACAACCCGCCGGCTGTCCTCGATGTCCGCTGGGTGCTCGGCGGACCACCCGGTATCGAGGAGTACCTGCGTGGACATATCCCCGGGGCCCGGTTCGTCGACCTCGATCAAGAGCTGAGCGCGCCTCCCGGCGCGGGACGCCACCCGCTCCCCGACCGTGCCTCGTTCGAAGCGGCGATGCGCCGGCATGGCGTCAGTCGCGCGCGCCCAGTGGTCGTGTACGACGCGGCCACCGGCATGGCAGCCGCCCGGGGATGGTGGCTCCTCCGCTACTTCGGCCACCCCGACGTCACCCTGCTCGACGGTGGCTTTGCGGCGTGGGCCGGCGCCGGGCTCCCCGTCGCAGCCGGGGGTGAGCCTGACCCGGAGGCCGGCGACTTCGTGGCAACACCGGGTGGCATGCCGGTGCTCGATGCGGCCGGCGCGGCCGATATCGCGAGCCGCGGGGTCCTCGTTGATGCGCGAGCGCCGGAGCGATTTCGCGGGGAGACGGAACCGATCGATCCGGTCGCCGGGCACATCCCGGGTGCACGCAACCTCCCTGCGCCGGAGACGCTCGAGCGCGACGGAACGCTGCTCCCGGCCCAGGCGCTGGCCTCTCGCTTCTCCGCGACCGGAGCAGGCCCGGGCATGCCGGTCGGCGTCTACTGCGGCTCCGGTGTCGTCGCCTCCCAGAGCGTGCTCGCGATGGCCATGGCGGGCATCGAGGCCGCCTTGTACGCCGGATCGTGGAGCGACTGGATCACGGACCCGGAGCGCCCCGTCGCGACCGGCGACTAGAGCGCCTTTTGGAAGCGACGGGGCCGGCGCTCCCCCGAACGCCGGCCCCCCTGATGTGCGTTTCCCGCCCAACATCGCGAACGCGTCGCACGATGCTCGCGGGTCAAACGGAGAGTACTTCGCGCGACCACCCGCTGTAAAGCGCCGGGCACGCGGCTTCCGGCGGCTGTACGCTAGGCGACATAGCGGTTGACGTGGAGGTTGCCGGGTGACCGCGGTTCTTCCGGATCGGTGGCTCAATGAGCTGCATCGCACGTCGCGTTCGCTGCGGCTCGTCCGGGGCGAGGGTGCGCACGTCTGGGACGACGAGGACCGCCGCTATCTCGACCTGACCTCGAGCGGCGCGAGCACGCTGCTCGGGCACAACCATCCGCGGGTTGTCGAGGCGATCGCCGGCCAGCTCGACGCCTTCACCACGGCGCCGCCCGGATTCGAGTACGACCTCCGCGAGGAGCTGCTCGAGGCGCTCAGCTTCATCATCCCGGTGCCGTTGACGCACGTCAGCTTCACGTCGTCGGGGCCGGCGGCGATCGATCTGGCCGTGGGGTGGATCGCCTCCGCAACGGAGCGCCGGCGTCTGATCACCATGCGCGGCTCTGAGCATGGGTCGCCCATCGGCGCCGCGCCGGCGGGCTTCGCCGGACCGACGATCGACATCGCCGGTCGCGGCCTCGATCGGGTGCGCATTGGATACGACGACCTCGATGCGCTGGACGCCACCCTCGATGAACGTGTGGCCGCGGTAATCGTCGAACCCGTGCAGGTCGACGCGGGCGTCCGCGTGCCGAGGGATGGCTTCCTCGCGGCCGTGGCCGAGCGATGCCGGCGGGCCGGCGCGCTGCTCGTGGTCGACGAGAGCAGGACGGCCTTGCGGATGGGACCCACCCTTGCGTCGTCGAGGCCCGGCGTCGAGCCGGACATCGTCTGTCTCGGATCGTCACTGGCCGGCGGATTGCCCTTTGGCGTCGCAGCAATCGGGCCGTCGATCGCGCGACGGGCTCGCCTCGCCCGCACTCAGCCCGACGATTCCTGCCAGCCGCTCATCTGCGCGGCCGCCAACGCCACGATCCGGACCGCGCTCAGCCCGACGGTTCGCGCGCTCGCCCAATTGACGGGAGAACGGCTGCAGACGCGGCTTCGCGCCCTTCGTCTCGGCGAGATCCGCGACGTCCGCGGGTGCGCCTCGATGGTGGGAATCGAGACCAGTCTCAGCGCGACGACCCTGCTGCGCCACCTCGAACGGCGCGGGATCCTCGCCCTCCCCGGCGGGCAGGGGAGCGTCGTGATGCTCGCCCCGCTGATCCTGGATCGGCGCGAGGCGGACGGCATGGTCGAAACGCTCGCCGCGATCATCCTCGCGAGCCGGACACCGAGGCGGCGCGCCGGTGGGGAACACGCGCCTGCGGAGGTGGAGGTGCGCCTGCCGGGGCGAGCGTCGAGCCCGCGCACATCGGTCCTGCGCTAACGGCGTTCCCTGCGGCTGCCTACTGCAGGCGCTCCACGATCATCGCCATTCCCTGACCGCCACCGACGCACATCGTCTCGAGCCCGATGGTCCCGCCGACGGTGCTGAGCCCGTTCAGCAGGGTGCAGAGGATGCGAGCGCCGGTCATGCCGAAGGGGTGACCGAGGGCGATCGCCCCGCCGTGCGGATTGAGGCGATCGTCGAACGGATCGATGCCGATGCCACGCGCGGAAGGGATCACCTGGGCCGCGAATGCCTCGTTGATCTCGACGATGTCGACATCGTCGATGGTCATGCCGGCGCGGCGCAGCGCCTGCTTCGATGCCGCGATCGGCCCGAGCCCCATGAACTCGGGCTCCAGCGCGGTGAGGCCGGTTGCGACGATCCGCGCCAGCGGCTGGATGCCCAGCTCCCTGGCGCGCGTGTCGGACATCACCACGACCGCGGCCGCACCGTCGTTGAGTGGACAGGCATTCCCCGCGGTCACGCTGCCGCCCTCGCGGAACACCGGCTTGAGCTCTGCGAGCTTCTCGATCGTGGTCTCGCGCCGCGGACCGTCGTCCTTGGTCATGGTCCCGGCGCCGTCCGGAAGCGCGATCGGAACGATCTCGCGCTCGAAGAACCCGTCGTCCTGGGCGGCAACCGCGCGCTGCTGGCTCCGCAAAGCGAACCGATCCATCTCCTCACGTGAGATCTCATCGCGAGCCGCCACGTTCTCCGCGGTCTGACCCATGGCGATGTAGATGTCGGGGAAGCCCTCGGCGTTGCCCGGTTGGAGGCGCTCGTTCTGGCACTGCGACATGTCGCTCGTGCCGTTCATGTACCGCGTCACGCATTCGACGCCGACGCTCAGGAACACGTCGCCCTCGCCCGCGCGGATCGCGTGCGCCGCCATCCGCGTGGTCTGGAGCGACGACGCGCAATACCTGGTGACCGTGGTCCCGGGGACGTCGAGCCGCGTCAGGATGCTGATGACGCGGCCGAGGTTGAAGCCCTGCTCGCCGCCGGGCAGACCGCACCCGCAGATGAGGTCCTCGATGGTGTCGCGGTCGAGCTGGGGCAGGCGATCCAGCACCTGGGTGACCACGCTCGCGGCGAGGTCGTCCGGGCGGACGTTGACGAGCGAACCTTTCATGGCGCGCCCGATGGGGGAGCGGCCGAGGGCGACGACGACTGGCTCAGGCATATCGGTCACAAGAATAGAGGGCCGGGTCATCGACCCGGCCCTCCGTGTGTCAGTCGGCGGTTGTGGTCAGTCGGCGAGGGACGCGACGAAGTCCGGCGCCCAGATGGTGCCGAGACCGCTCGCCAGATCGTAGCCGGGACCCGCGCTGAACCCGTGCACGGTGACGAGCTTGTTGTGCGCGTTGTAGAAGGTGAAGCTGTTGTTGCCGTGGGTGACGTCCACGAGGCCCGAGTCGGGCTGACCCTGAAGCGCATACAGCTTGCTGTTCAGGAGTCCGAGGTCGTGACCTGCGGCCTGATCCGCGATTGCCACGATGCCCGAGAAGAGCGGCGACGCCTCACTGGTGCCACCGAACAGGTACCAGCCCGGAGTGAGCGGCTCGAAGCTCAGGTAGACGAGCGCCGCACCGTCGACGGCCGCGCTCATGGAGACGTCCGGTGTGCCCCGGTGTGCGCCGACGACGTCAGCGACCGAGTTCTGGTAGGCGGGTCGGGA
The DNA here is from genome assembly GCA_963848445.1 of Candidatus Dormiibacterota bacterium. Lineage (GTDB taxonomy): Bacteria > Chloroflexota > Dormibacteria > Aeolococcales > Aeolococcaceae > Palsa-851. Next base: position 264,250 of record CAWKDT010000001.1, on the reverse strand, counting down.
GAAGATCTCCGACTTGCCGCCGCCACCGCCGCAGCAGGTGGTCGGATCGGTCGGATCGCCGTCGAGGACGCTGTTCGGGTCGTTCCAGACACTGTCGCGCCACACCGGCGCCGCGCCGGTGCCGGAAGCGTTGGCATGGACGCGGGTGCCGCCGAGCGAGGTGACCAGCGGGTCACTGGACGGCCACGAGTTCACCGGACGTGCATAGCAGCACGACCCGTCGGCGAAGGCGTTGGTCGCGCCGTTGTCACCGGAGGACGCGAGCACGGTGACGTTGTGCGCCGCCGCGTTCTTGAAGGCGCTGCGGAGGTTGAGGAGCGACTGGGCGGTGGGGAACGTCTCCTCCGTCGCTCCGAAGCTCTGCGAGATCACGTCACCGAGGTGGTGATTGATCACGTAGTTCTCCGCCGCAACCATCTGCGGGAAGCCGGTCACGCCCTCCGTCTCAGCGACCGGCGTTTCGACGAGCAGGATCTTCGCGCCGGGTGCCATCGCGTGCGACATCTCGACGTCGAGGGTGGTCTCCTCGGCCCAGCCGACCATCGTGCCGTCGGTGGGATCGAATGGCGGAATGGCGCCGACCGGGTGGATGATGCTCAGCGACGGGTTCGGCAATCCGAGCTCCGAGTCGAATGTCTTCAGGTCGGCCCGAATCGTCGGCGAACCGTACGAGTTGACGATGACGATGGTCCTGCCCTTGCCGTTGAGCCCATCGGCATACAGCTGGGGAAGGCCGTAGTGGTTCTCGAGCTGCCTGCCCGAGAAGCACGGGATGGCGAAGTCGGCGATGCATTCCGCCGTCGTCGGCACCTGACTGCCGGCGAGATGGCCGACCAGGTTGCCGGTGATCGCCGGGATGGGCACGGGTCCCACGGCCGACTGCGAAAGCAGGGCCACCCCGGGGAGAGCGCTGCCCGCCGCGACGGCGCTCATCGCGCCGGTGATCAGCGCACGACGAATAGTTCCTTGCCCCATATGCGTACTCCCTTGTGCCTCTCGTGTGGACCCCGCCTGCTGAATGGACGTGAGCCTAGCGACTGCAATGACCCGGGGTCAAGGACTGCGCGCCCCTGCCGGACGCGCTCGATCGCGAAGCACTATCCTCCGGCGCGTGAGCTACTTCGTCACCGGCGCGACGGGGTTCATCGGCCGTCAGCTCGTGCCCCTGCTCCTTGCCCGTGGAGGCGACGTCTTCGTACTCGTCCGCCAGGGCTCTCGCGCTCGTTTCGCCGCCCAACGTGATCGGGTCGACCCCGGCGGACAGCGACTGCACGCGCTGAGCGGCGACCTTGCGGAGCCCGGCCTCGGATTGTCCGCCGACGCCCGGGAGCAGGTGCGCGGCGCGCAGTGGTTCCACCTGGCCGCCGTCTACGACCTGCTCGCGCCGGCGGACGAGACCGAGCGCGCCAACGTGATCGGGACGCGCCATGTCGTCGAGCTCGCCAACGAGGTTGGCGCGGGCTGCCTGCACCTCGTCAGCTCCATCGCGGTCGCCGGGCGCTTCAAGGGTTCGTTCACCGAGGCGATGTTCGATGAGGGGCAGGAGCTCGACCACCCCTACTACCGCACCAAGCACGAGGCCGAGCGCATCGTCCGGGAGGAGGCGACGGTGCCGTGGCGCGTCTACAGGCCGGCCATGGTGATCGGCTCGTCGGAGACGGGCGAGGCCGACCGCGTCGACGGACCCTACTACGCCTTCAAGCTCATCCAGCAGATGCGGGACGCCTTCCCACAGTGGGTGCCGTTCATCGGCCCCGAGGGTGGGCCGTTCAATGTGGTTCCGGTCGACTTCGTCGTCAAGGCGATCGATCACATCGCGCATGTCGACGGACTGGACGGCCGTGCGTTTCACGTCGTCGATCCGGCGCCGCTCTCCCTCGGCGATACCCTCAACACGTTCTGCCGCGCCGCGCACGCTCCCGAGTTCGCGCTGCGGATCGACCGGCGCATGGCGCGGATGATTCCCGGTGGGGTCGTCTCGGCGATGGGCTCGCTGCCCGCGGTGAAGCGCATGCGCGAGCAGGCACTGTCCCGTCTGGGGATCCCGGACGCCGCGTTCTCCTATATGAATTACACGGCGACCTTTGACGCGACCGGCGCGGAGGAGGTCCTCGCAGGAAGCGGGATCGCCTGCCCGCCGCTGCACGAGTACGCGTGGAAGGTGTGGGACTACTGGGAGCGGCATCTCGATCCCCAGCTCCCGACCCCGGGCAACCTTCGCCGGGTTGCCGGCGGCCGCGTGGTGGTGATCACCGGAGCGTCGAGCGGGATCGGGCGAGCGGTCTGCAAGCACCTGGCCGAGTCGGGGGCGACGATCATCGGCGTGGCGCGACGGACGGAGCAGCTCGAGGAGATGCGCGCCGAGGTGGCGAGCGTGGGTGGCGCCGCATACGTCTACCCGACCGACCTGAGCGACCACGAAGCCTGCACCCGGATGATCGAGCGCGTCGTTGCCGACCACGGCCGGGTCGACGTGCTCATCAACAATGCCGGGCGCTCCATCCGGCGCTCCGTGCTCGACTCGCTTGATCGCTTCCACGACTTCGAGCGCACCATGAGGCTGAACTACTTCGGCGCGATCGCGCTGATCATGGCGGTGGTGCCGGGCATGCGTGACCGGCACGACGGGCACATCATCAACATCACCTCGATCGGCGGGCAGGCGTATCCTCCGCGGTTCGCGGCGTATGTGGCGAGCAAGAACGCCCTGGACGCATTCTCGCGGTGCTTCGCTCCCGAGGTTGCGAGTGAGGGCATCGCGATCACCACGATCCACATGCCGCTGGTGCGCACGCCCATGATCGCGCCGACCGGGATGTACAGGAACTTCCCCACGATCAGCTCCGATGAGGCGGCCGACATGGTGGTCGAGGCGCTCATCAAACGGCCGCACGAGGTCTCGACGCGCGTCGGAAAGTTCGGTGAGCTCGTGCACGCGATCGCCCCCGACATCCATCAGCTGGTCATGGCCGGCGCATTCCATATGCTCCCGGACAGCGCGTCGAAATCGGACGGTGAGCGCGACGGCGCCGATCAACCCGTGACGCCCGAGGCGTATGCGCTCGGCATGTTGATGCGAGGGATCCACCTCTGATCTGGAAGTCGGCCTTGAGCCCGGACGACCCCTAGACGGAACCCTCGGCGACGATCCGATTGGCGATCGTCCCGATCCCGGGGATCTCAACCTCGCACAGCTGGCCGGGCTGCAGCCACGGCGACGGCTGCTGACCCATCGCGACGCCCGAAGGCGTGCCCGTCAGGATGAGGTCACCCGGCTCCAGCGTGAAGGCATCCGAGATGTACGAGACGAGCGTCGCCACGTCGAAGATCATGTCGGCGGTCCGCCCATCCTCGCGGGTCACCCCGTCGACGCGGCCGCGAGTTCCGGCAGCGCGAGCGCGGCCGCGGCATCCGCCGCGTCGGGCACCGTCACGGAGACCCCGCCCATCGCGCCGAGGATGTCGTCGAGCCGGAAGACACGATCGTCCTCGATGAGTGCCGGCCGCACCGTGTTCCCGTCGCGCAGCGTGCCGATCCTCATGACGCCACCTCCGGGTACCCCGCGGCCTCGAGGACGAGATCGTGCAGCAGCCCGTTCGACGAGATCCCGGTCCCGCCGAGCTTGGCGTCATCGGCGCTGCGATCGGTGAAACGCCCGCCCGCCTCGGTCACCACCAGCGAGAGCGCCGCATAGTCCCAGAGGTTCGCGCGTGATGTCCAACCGATATCCGCGCTGCCGCGGGCAACCGCAAGGTGCGACATGGAGTTGCCGACGCCGCGTGCATCCCAGCATCGCCCGGCGAGCGCCACGAGCCGGTCGGCCTGATTCGTGATGACGAATCCCCGGATGGCGGTGTGGGTGATCAGCGCCTCGGCGATGTTGGAGATCCTCGACACGTGGATGGGCCGCCCATTGAGAAAGGATCCCCCTCCGCGTGTGGCGTGAAAGCGCAACCGCATCGCGGGCGCCGAGGCCACGGCCACCACGGATTCGCGATCGCGCTGGAGGGCGATGAGCGTCGCCCACGTCTCGTTGCCGCGCACAAAGCTCCGCGTCCCATCGATCGGGTCGATCACCCAGCGCCACGTTGCACCAGGGTCGCCTGCGGCGCCGAACTCCTCGCCGATGATCGCGTGCCCTGGTCGCTCGGCGTCGATGCGCTCGCGCGCATACCGCTCGATCGCATGGTCGGCCTCGGTCACTGGCGAGAGGTCGGGTTTCGCATCGATCTTCAGGTCGTGAGCTCGGAAGCGCTCCATCGATATGCCGTCGGCGACGTCGGCAAGCTCGAGCGCGAGGGCAAGATCGTCGGTCACCGGGGTCAGCTTAGCCGGGAGCAGACGTGCCACGGCCTGCCCCCGCGTGTAGCCTTAGCGGGCGATCCCACGATTGCTGAACCCGCGTCATCCGAGATCGAGAGGAATCATCGATGGGTTACCAGAAACTCGACGTGCTCGCAGCCAACGGCTCGGTCGTGCTCCGGGACGGACCGGCAATTCCACCCGAGGAGTGGGAGCGCCTGGAGTACGTCGACTGGAAGTCCGGCGGGGACACCAACTTCGCGCCCCTCGCCTCGGCGGAAGGCCAGATGGAGTGTGCCGGCTTCTGGGATCACGGCAAGCCGGACAAGGACGGTGTGTGGACCTCGAACCGGGAGATCGCTCCCACGCTCTGCAAGTACGTCGAGGCGGTGGGCGCTCGGTTCGGGCGGGTGCGCGTCATCAAGCTCAACCCCTCGTCGGAGGCCGACGCGCTGCGGCAGCTGCATCAGGACGACAACAACCGCCTCAATCCGGACGGCGAGGGCTGGGTGGTTCGCGCCTGGCTCGAGCTCAACGCGCCGGAGGGATCGACCTTCATCCTGCGCGAGGTCCGCGACGATCCCTCGACCGAACTGCGTATTCCGCTGCACCCGCGCCGCCAGCTCGTGCTCGACACCGAGCGCCTCTACCACGTGGTGCACAACCCCGGCCCGGGTCCGCGCTACGCGCTGATCACCTCATTCGAGTCGGGGGATTGCCTCGAGCGCTGGATCGCCTCGCAGCGACTGGAGGCGGCGGCGCAGGTCTGACCGGCTGCGCGGATCACCCGCTGCATGCGGGGCCTCGGCACGGCGTCGGGCCCACTTTCAATGTAGCGCGCACGGGGCCCTTGCGGCAAGGCCCCGGTCGTGCGCAAGACTCTGCGCCCGAATTCAAAAACGTACGAACAGCGAAGGGGTTGGTGTATGGCCAGGCATGCGGTGCTCATCGCCGGCGGGGGTCCCACAGGAATGATGCTGGCCGCTGAGCTGGCGCTGGCACACGTCGATGTCGCGGTCGTCGAGCGGCGGCCCGATCACGTGCTCGCCGGCTCACGCGCCGGCGGATTTCACTCGCGCACCATCGAGGTGCTCGATCAGCGTGGGGTCGCAGACCGGTTCCTGGCAGAAGGGCAGACGGTTCAGGCCGCCATGCTCGGCACGACTGTGCTGGACATGAGCGATTTCCCAACTCGTCATCCGTATACGCTCGGCATTTGGCAGAACAGGATCGAGCGAATCATGGCCGCATGGATCGCCGAGCTGCCCGTGCAGATCTATCACGGATGCGAGGTGACCGGCTTCGCCCAGGACGGCACTGGTGTCGACGTCGAACTGTCCGACCGCGAGTCACTGCGCGCCGAGTACCTCGTCGGATGCGACGGAGGACGGAGCGTCATCCGTAAAGCAGCCGGCATCGAGTTCCCGGGATGGGATCCGACGCGAAGCAACCTGATCGCCGAGGTGGAGGTGACCGAGGAACCACCCCGCGGCGTCCGCAACGACGCAACGGGCGTCCATGGTCTCCACAGGTTGGAGGACGGCCGGACGGTGCGGGTCGTCGTCACCGAGCAGCAGATCGGGCCCAGCACTGAGCCCACCCTGAGCGATCTGAGCGCCGCGCTCATCAGCGTCTTCGGCACCGACTTCGGGGTTCACAGCCCCGTGTGGATCTCCAGGTTCACTGACATGACACGTCAGGCGGCGTCCTATCGCGTGGGACGAGTCCTGCTCGCCGGCGACTCGGCACACGTGCACTACCCGGCGGGCGGACAGGGCCTGAGCCTCGGCGTGCAGGACGCCGTGAATCTGGGATGGAAGCTGGCTCAGGTGGTCAGCGGCATTTCCCCGGACAGCCTCCTGGATACGTATCAGCACGAGCGGCATCCGGTGGCGGCCCGCGCGTTGCAGCACACGATGGCCCAGACCGCGCTCCAGCGTCAGGACGATCGCATCAAAGCGCTGGTCGGCGTGATTTCGGAACTGGCGCGCATGGAAGAACCTCGCAAGTGGCTCGCCGGAGTCATCTCGGGGTTGGACATCCACTACGACCTCGGTGAGGGACATCCGCTGCTCGGGCGCCGCATGCCCGATCTGGATCTTGTCACCGCCGCCGGCCCGATCCGGATGTTCACCGTGCTGCATCACGCCAGGCCGGTGCTGCTCAACCTCGGCGAGGCGGGCGGATATGACATCACTCCATGGGCCGACCGGGTTCAGATGATCGATGCCGACTACGCCGGCCTGTGGGAGCTTCCGGTGCTGGGCGCGGTCACCGCTCCCACAGCAGTGCTGATCCGGCCCGACGGCTACGTCGCCTGGGTGGGCGAGGGCACCGATTCCGGATTGCGTGACGCGCTGACCACCTGGTTCGGAACGCTGTGAGAGGCGCCAAGTCGGACGTGGGGCCGTTACTATGAACGCCGCCCACGAGCACCGATCCGATCCGAAGGAGTGGCTCCACTGGATGAGAAGCTCCGTAGGAAACGCTCTAAGCGAGATCAACAAACCCGCGGGAGTAGCTCAGTGGTAGAGCACTACCTTGCCAAGGTAGGGGTCGCGAGTTCGAGCCTCGTCTCCCGCTGTCCCAATCTCGGCGAGTTACGTCGGCCAACCTAGGAGGGCCGACCACATCGGCACGTCCACCTGAGGGCGCCGTGCGAGCGGACCTGAGCGATATCACCGTCCGTCCCATCACCGGCCCCGGCGAGCTCGCGCTTTTCACGCGACTGCCGTACGTCATCAACGAGGAGCTGAAGGGCGACCTCGCCGACGGGCATCGACGGCCGGAGTGGATGTGGGTCGCGCTTCAAGGTGATCGGCTTGTGGCCAGGGCTGCGTGGTGGGGCAGCCCGGGAGCTGATGCGCCCGCACTCCTCGACGTTCTCGACATCGACGATGACGGCCCCGACCCTGATCGCATCGGCGTCGGTGTGCATATGCTCCGAACCGCGATCGCCGCCACGATTCCGACCGGCGCACATCCACCTGAATACCTCCGGTTCGTCCCGTCGGACTGGCGCGAAAACGCTGCCACCCGGGAGGCCCTCCAGGACCGGATGACGATTGCAGAGGGCACTGGTGCGCGATTGTTTGTCGAGCGCCTCCGCCTCGAGTGGCAGCCGGGAACGCCGATCCAGAGACCAAGTCCAGGGCTGCGGTTCCGTTCCATGGCAGACGAGGAGGAGTTGCTCGGCCTGTTGACGGCGGCCCTCGATGGGACGCTCGACGCGCACAGCCAGGCCGACCTCAGCCGGATGTCCGCCCGCGAGGTGGCGGTCAGTCAATATGAGGACGAGTTCACGCGGTACTCGAGCCCCAGGGGCTGGTGGCGGATAGCGACGCTGCCGGACGGCCCTACAGTGGGATTTGTGATCCCAGCCCGCAACGATTACAACGCGGTCATCGCGTACATCGCGGTGCTGCCCCAGCACCGTGGCCATGGGTTCGTCGACGCCATCCTCGCCGAGGGCACTCGAATTCTTGCTGCGGAGGGCGTGCCTCGCATCCGGGCGGCCACCGACCTCGGCAACACCCCCATGGCAGCGGCGTTTCAGCGTGCGGGATATGTCAACTTCGAACGCTCGATCAACATGACCTGGCGCTGACCCGACGCCTCGGCGCTCCCGCGCCGGGCTCTCGAGGGGGAAACGCATCGCAGGCGCTCACAGGCAGCGACCGTGTTCGGTTGCGGGTATCAGCGTGTGGCGCTCGACCCTCCCTCGAGATGGTCTGACTTGGGGCGAAGCGCCATGTTCGTGTCATCGGTGTCCCGATCCACGGCGGTCGGAGAGGGTGACGTTGCCGTGCGTGAGAGTACGGCGCGCGCCGAGAGAAAACCGGCCGTGACGAGCGCCGGGATGACGGCGAGTCTCGGATCCGGGGAGACCGACGACGCCGTCGCGAGCACCGAGCCGGTGAAGACCGCATAGGCGGCGATGATCGCGGCGCCGTCGGCGCGGCCCAGGCCACGACTGCGATACGCAATCAGCAGCGTGAATGCGGTGAGACCGATGTACCAGGCGGTCACCAGCGTGGTCTGCGCAGATGGAGCTCCGAGCCCAAGGAACGCTCCCGGGATCAGCAGGCCGAGCGCCACGTTGAGGTTGTTGCTGGTGACGGCCGTGCTCAGCGCGGCAGATCCCTTCCCCCTCGCAGCGAGATAGACGGCGGCAACGGCGTTCGGCAGACTCGTGACGGCGGCGAGGACAACACCGCCGACCACGATTTCGGGCACGGCCCACCGTGTGCCCAGCGATGACGCGGCCCGCTCCATGGCAACGCTGGCAGCAACGACCAACAGGAGTGCCGCTGCCGCCACCCCGGCGTCGCGTGCTCCACCGGGCCGTGTCCTCACCGCGGGACCAACCTCGGCCTCTTCCTCGATGATCGCGGTGCTCAGCCATGCGGCCCATCGGCGGGGGAGACGCAGCCTTGTGAGTTGCTCAGCGCCGGCGCCGACAGCGACCGCGTAGAAGCCCAACCCGGCGAGTACGAGGACCAGGCCTGCGAACGGGGAAATCAGCCCCATGACGGCGACGAGACACGAAGCCGCAATCCACATTGCGACGACGCCGCTGAAGACGATGACCCGACGGTGGAGGCCGATGGACCCCGCCACGACGGCACCGAGTCCAAGCAGCGCGGCGAGGTTGAAGACGTTGGAGCCCAAAATGACACCCGCGCCGACCTGCTGCCGGTGCTGGGAGATGGCGCTGATCGCAGACGTGATCTCAGGCGCATCGGCAGCCAGTGCTGCGAGCATGCCGAGCACCACCTCTGACATGCCGAGACGCTCGCCCAGCCGCTCGAGCCGGGAGACGAGGAGCCAGCTCGTGGCCAGGCTGACGAGCGCGGATACGACGAAGAGGGCGGCAGTCGCGGTGATCTCCACGGGGATTCATTGTCGCGGTCTCCTGCCGCCGAGGCTGCGGCCACGTCGTTCTCCCGGGCGCTCCATTCTCTGAAACTTGACGCGCGTAACCTCCGTCGGAAGCGGCCTGTTCAATATTTGATCGCAGTTACTCTGCGTCGGAGGGCACGCCGTGTCAGGCCACGTTCACCATCCGCCCACCCACCCGGGCCGTCGGCACCTGGGGATTCTCGCCGTGGTCGTCGTCGCTGTCGTGGCGACCGGGTGCAGTACCACCGCGAACCATCCAAGCGCAAGCACCTCCGCGACTCCATCGCCGGCGCAAACGGCTCAGCCGAGTGCCTCGCCGACACCTGAGCCATCGAATCTGCTTGCCGGGATCACCGTCACAGCGCAGGATGAAACGGCAGCGGCCGCAGACGGCAACGCCCTCACGGTCGACGTGCTGCGCCAGCTCGAGCTCAGCAAGCCGAATGCCAACTTCGTAGATTCCGCGTACAGCGTCGCAACCGCCCTCGCGATGCTCGAGCTCGGCGCCAAGGGCGAAACCCAGACGCAGATCGCAGCGGTCATGCACGACGCGGGTGTGACCCCGGAGCAGCAGGCGGCTGCCTGGAAGCAGTTCGACGCCTCGCTGCTCGCAACCGCGCATGCGGACGGCATATCACTCGACGTGGCGAACGCGATATGGCTGCAGAAAGGTCTGCCGTTCGACTCCGCGTTCCTGAACACGCTGGCAACGAACTTCGCAGCGCCGTCCAGCCTGGTCGACTTCAACGGCAACCCGAAGAGTGCTGCCACGCTCATCAACAAGTGGGTCAGCCACGCCACTCACGGAATGATTCCCACGGTGGTCGACGCGGAACAAGTTCAGTCGCTCAAGCTGCTGCTGGCCGACGCGATCTACTTCGACGCCCACTGGAAGTATCAGTTCATTCCCGATTACACGCAGGCGCTGCCCTTCTTCCGGCCCGACAACAGCCAGGTGATGGCTGAGATGATGCGCGGCGGCGATTGGACGCTGCCCGCCTACATCGGCGCCGGGGTGACCGCAGTCGAGCTTCCGTACGTCGGGGGTCACTTCGCGGCCGACGTGATCATGCCGACCTCCGAGACCATCGGCGCCTTCGATGCGAGCCTGACGCCGGCGATGCTGACTTCGATCGATCAGCAGATGACCCCGACCTATCTGGACCTGACGATGCCCAAATTCAACATCGCGTCGTCGGAGTCCCTGATCCCCATTCTCCAAGCTCTTGGCATGACCGATGCGTTCACGCCGGCCGCGGACTTGAGTGGCATATTGCCGAGCGGCCAGCTGTATGTGAGCCTGGTACTGCAGCGGGCGCTCGTGCATGTGGACGAGATCGGGACGACCGCCGCCGCGGCGACCGTCGTCGGCGGCCTCGGCGGGGGAGGCCCCGAGGCACCGGTCACCTTGATCGCGATCGACCATCCATTCCTGTTCCTCATCCGTGACACCACCTCCGGTGCCATTCTCTTCACCGCTCAGGTGGCCGATCCGACGGCATCGTCGTGAGACATCGGACTCCACCGCTCACGCTCGGTTGCTGACGGGGATCGCGGTGCCCGCCCGGGGCGCGCAACTCGCCCCAGGTTCAGGCGGATCGCAACGCAGGAGGGCGTTATGCGCCCTCCTGTACCTCGGTGATGTCCTCGGCGAGGAGCCCGTGGGCCTCCCTGTGCACGGCGGCGGCAGCCTCCTTCGACGGAGCCTCCACGAGGCAGAACACCGCCCCGGTGCCTTCATCGAACCAGTACTTGACGTAGTTGACCCCGTGCTTCGCCTGCACCTCGAGATCCCGCTGGTGAGCGCCGGCAACCGCCTCGGCAGTGAGGCCGTCGACCTTGTGGTGGTGGTCCATGTACAGAGGCATCGAGGGTTCCTCCCGTGTGCGGATGATGCGATCCAGGACGTTCGTTCACCGGATGACAGGTGGTGAGGTGTCCGTGAGAATCGAGCCTAGCGGTCGATGTCACCGTTCGAATCAACCGTTCGGTCGATCTATCCCTGCGATGCCGTTTCGACGAGGTCGTGTTCGAACGCGAACAGCGTCGCGCCCGCCCGCGTGTTGACACCGATCTTGCCGTACACGTTGATGATGTGCGTGTGCACCGTCGCCTGGGAGACGTAGAGCTCCCGGGCCGTCTGCTTGTTGGACAGTCCCCGCGTGATCGCCCGCAGCACGTCGACCTCGCGGTCGGTGAGCCCGCAGGGCCACGCCCTCACCGACCGTCCACCGTGCTGCCGCTCTCCGGCCGCAAGCAGCACGGCATCGACCGCCCGGCCGTCGAGGCTTCCCGCCGCGACCGCGTCACGCAGTTGCCGCCCGGATTCGGCCGGCGTCAGTGCGGGTCTCCACGCGCGCTCCTCGCTCATCGACCGGTGGATCTCGGCAACCGCGAGGATCCGGGCGCTGAGCGGCAGCGCCTTCGCCGTGAGCCCGCGGTGGTACCCGGAGCCATCGAGCCGTTCGTGGTGGAGGCCGGCGATCACCGCTGCCTCGCGAAGTGGCGCGGCGAAACCGAGGATGCGCTCGGTGTGATACGGATGCAGCCGCACGCGCTCCCACTCGGCCGGGTTGAGCCGGCCGTGTTTCACCCACACCCGGTTTGGAACGCTGAGCATGCCGAGGTCGTGAATCTGCCCTGCACGCCGAACGGTTGCCGCCACCGCCGCGTCCAGCCCCGCGTGCAACGCGGCAGCCTCGGCGAGCCGCGCGATGTGGGCTGAATGCCCACGCGTGAAGGGTGAAGCAAGATCGACGAAATCGGCGAGCGCGGCGCTCACGTCGTCGAGATGCGCCTGGCCCACGCGCCGATGTGGTTCCGGTTCTGCCTCGAGCACCTGGTCCCACGTTGACTCCGCTGACAGCACACCGAAGAGGTCTGCAGCGTTCTCCAACCACAGCCTGGACAGCTCAGGGTCGAGTTCGGTACCGCTTCGCTGCCGCACGACCGCATCGGCAGCGTCCACACCGCCGACCTGGTGATAGATCTGCGCGACGTGCACGAGATGCACGAGGCGCGCTGTCCTTGACAGGCCATCGCCGCTCGGAAGCGAGGAGAAGATCTTGCCGTCCCAACGCCCGTAGGCGTGGCACAGCCCCTCGGTCACACCGGGGCTCGCCCCGAGTCGCCGCGAAAGCCGTGCGGCCACCTCGGCGATGTTCGCGAATGCCTCCGGCAGGTCGCGTCCGGCGGTCGCCAGCGCGGCGATGCCCTGCACCAAGCCGGTCGAACCCCATTGGGGCGCGAGCTTCGTGATGGCGACACGCATGAGCGCGGGGCGGTTCGCGTAGTCGGCTTCGGACATCCATCGACGCACGTTTCTGTCGTCGCCGGCGCCAAGCCGGCTCTGCGCGGCGACCGCGCCGGTGCACCCGATGTGGTAGAGGAGGGCGAGGTAGAAGACGTCCGACAACTCGGGGCCGGTCGTGCCGATGCGACGGGCGAACCCCACCGCCAGCACGGCGTCCCGCAGCGCACTTTCGGCGGGCACGTCGTGTGCCAGGTCGGTGGCGAGCGACACCGCCGCGAGCAACTCGGCCAGGCGGAGGCCGTACGGCGACCCCGCCGTCTCCACTCCCAAGGTGATCGGCTCTCCCTGTGCCGGTTTTCCGGCCAATTATCCAGGCGCGTGGCGGCCGGCGTGTGGGGCTACGCGACGGCGAAGGTCCGGGCGCCCGCCGTCACCCGCTCACGTGCGTTTCTCCGCCATGGCTGCCGGCCGAGCGGTCGACGCCGGCTCCGGCTCGACCGGAAGGAATCCTGAGCAGAGCATGTCGATGCCGGCAATCCCGCCGGGCGTCGCGTCCACGAAGGCGAGCTGCTCGATAACCTCAAAGGGCCCACCGTCACGGCTCACGCGGAATCGCCAGGTGAGCCGATGCCGATTGGCGATCGGCTCGCAGCTCGAATCAAGAACCTCGAACGCGATGGCGGGCGCGAACCAGCCCTCGAAACGTCGCGTGATCTCGTCTCGTCCGCTGCGAACCTCAGGGCCCCGGGGCAGGAAGAGACGCGCCTGAGCCGACGGTGCCAGACACGCTGCGAGTCGCGTGAAGTCGCGCGCGGTCAGCGCCGAAAGGAATGTGTCCAGAACGGTGTGTTCATCCATAGGCCCCACGGTAGGCGCGACACCCTCGATCACACATCAACCGTTCGGTCGATTTCGCCGAGGTGGCGATGTGCATGCCGCACCCCCCTGGTGATCGCGAGGGGAGCGCAGCCTCCTCCTTCACCCCAGCGGGTTCCGGTTGGGTGCCCGTCCCGAATTGAGCTCCGCCTCGTGGGCTCCGGGCTTCGGGATCGTTCTGCCCCTGAGGGGTCACCCGGCCATCGCTATGATCACGCCACCTTTGACCGAGACTGAACGTCCCCTTGCGGGCAGAGTAGCGATCGTCACCGGTTCGAGCCGCGGCATCGGCAGGGCTATGGCGCTGCGGTTCGCCCGCGAGGGGGCGTCGGTGGTGATCACCGGCAAGACCGAGCAGGGCATCGACTGGCTGCCCGGCAGCATTCACACGGTCGCCGATGAGGTCACCGCGGCAGGCGGGACCGCGGTCGCCTGTCGCGTCGACGTACGTATCGAGGCGGAGGTCAAAGCGATGGTGGAGAGGACCGTCGAACGCTTCGGTCGCATCGACATCCTGGTCAACAACGCCGGTGCGATGTGGTGGCAACCGCTGCTCAAGACGCCACGGCGGCGCTACGACCTCATGTGGGAGGTCAACGTGCGCGGCGCCTACCTCTGCTCCTACTACGCGCTGCCGCACATGGTCGAGCGGCGGTGGGGCCACATCGTCAATTGCTCCCCACCCATCGGCACCGAACCGAACCCCGGCCACGTCGCGTACATGACGACGAAGATGGGGATGACCCGGCTCGCCATCGGCATCGCCGCGGAGCACGCTGCGGACGGCGTTGCCTGCAACTCCCTATGGCCCGTCACGATCATCGAGAGTCAGGCGAGCATCAACTGGGGGCTCGGTGATCGAACGCAGTGGCGCTCGCCGGACATCCTGTGCGACGCGCTGATGGAGATCGTGCGGACCGAGCCGCCGTCGCTCACCGGGATGCAGCTCCTGGACGAGCCGTTTCTGCGCGGCCGGGGATGGACGCAGGATCGTCTCGACGCGTACTGGCTCGACGGGAAGCCGCCGGAGCATCCCATCTACATCGACGGGCGCGGCGGGGGTTGGCCGGCGCCAACCTGACCGAACGCTCTGAGTCAGCCGCGGCGCCGCTGCTCCCAGGTGAAATCGGTCTGCGTGTGAGTCTCGGCAACAAGGCGCCCTCGGCTGACCACCCACCGCGGGGCCGCGTGGTCGCGGAGCAGCCCCGGAGCATCCTCGCACTCATGTATCGCCAGGTTGGCGATGTTTCCCTCCGCGATGGCGTGGTCGTGGATGCCGAGCACGCGCGCCGCGCCGGTGGTCACGAAGTCGAGCAGACGCTCCTGGTCGGTCTTGGCCAGGAAGCCCAGCGAGTGGGCTGCGAGGAAGGCGACCTCGGCCATGTTGTTCCGGCCGTAGGGGTAGTACGCGTCCTCGATGTCGTCCTGGCCCAGGGCGATCGCGACCCCAAGGCGATCGAACAGGTCGATGGGCAGCCGGCCCGGGCCGGTGTGCGGGTCGCTGACGAACCCGAGGCCGGCTCGTCGCGCGAGTCCCGCGAGGCGGCGCTGCGCAGGCTCGCCGTAGCTTCCGACGGCGCGTGCGTGACACGCGATTCCCCGGCCCTCGAGCCCATGCGCGAGCATCGCCTCAGCGAGCATCCCGGTTGTCGTCAGCGACGGATCGCTCGCATCGTCGACGAGCATCGCGACGCGGCATCGGAGCCGCGCCGCGAGCGAGCACGCCCACTCGACGTGACGGGCGGCGTCGGCGTCGGAGAACTCGATCCACGGGATCCCGCCGACCACGTCGGCTCCTGAGGCCATCGCCGCTTCGCACAGCTCGGCGGCGCCGGGGTCCCGGAGCACGCCGTCCTGCGGGAACGCCACGATTCGGATGTCGAGCACATCCTTGAACTCCTCGCGCGCATCGACGACCGCCTGAAACCCCTCGAGCCTCCCGGTGGTGTCGACGTCGGCGAACGCAAGGATGTGGAGCGTTCCGTGACGGACCGCGTCCTGGAGCGCACGCCGTACGTTCGGCAGGATCCAGGACCGGTCGTACCGCTCCTTGACCGCGCGGGCGAGCTCGATGCCGGTCATCGCCGCCCCCATCGAGCCGGCGGTGTACGCCATCAGCGCCGCGTCGCCGGCCATGTCGAGCGTGTGCACCTTGTCCAGATGGAGATGGGCATTCACGAACGACTCCGTCACCAGCCGGCCGTCGGCGGGAAGCACGGTCGGCGCGCGCAGCGAGTTCGGCTCGCTGATCGCGGTGATCCGATCGCCGGCGATCCCGATATCGGCCACCCGGCCGTCGCGGAGCCGCCCCGCGGCAACGACGAGCGTCAGCGCGTCAGCCACCGCTGGGTCTCCGACCGCCCGCCGCCGGGGGCAGCCGCTCCGTCAGCGGCCGCCCGTCGCCCGGCGTGGCGAGGGCCTTGACCGCGTCGACGAACAGCGACATCGGCGGATTGACCAGACCCGCTCCCACCTGGCCGATGCCGGGGAGCCGGCCTGCGATCCCCGTGTTGACGACGGGGAGGATGCCTGACCTCGCGACGAGCGTCACGTCGATCCCCGCCGGCGTTCCGCGGAATCCGAGGACCGGGATCTGGTAGATGGGGTGTTCGGCGAGGGTGATCTCGTACATCGACAGCGTGTGGTGGAGCGCATCCGCGGCCTCGCCGCCGATGAAGCGGGCGATCGCCGGCGCGGCGGCCATCGCGAACCCACCCAGACCGACGGTCTCGGTGATCGTCGAGTCCCCGAGATCGGGATTGGCATCCTCGGGTCCGAAGCCGGCCAGGTACAACCCCTTCACCATCGGCGCCGGCGCCGTGAACCATTGTCACCGGTGCCGGACGTCTGGATGCCGAACTCGGTGCCGTTGCGGGCCATCGCCACCACCATCGTCGAGCCCGGGATGTCGCGCGCCGCATCTGCGGCGGCCTTGGCCGCGGGCATGGAGAGGTTGAGGAAGAAATGGTCGTTGCCGTTGATGAATCGAAGGGCCGCCGCGATCTTCGACGTTGGAGCATCGATCTCGATGAGGTCGGGGACGATCTCCCGCAGCAGCAGCGACGTCGCCGCGCGATTCCGGTTGTGCGTCTCGTCGCCCATCTGCAACGCCTGGGCGATGATCGAGGGCAGATCGACCGGGCCGTGGCGCCGAAGCATCTGAGCGAGCAGGGGAGCGAGCACCTTCTCGAGCCAGTGCAGCCGCTCGATGACCTCGGCGTCGTAGGCGCCGAAGCGGAGGACCTTGCCGAGCCCCTCGTTGAGCGTCGCGTATGCGGTGCCGCCGAACTCGGTCTCGTGGAGCACCACGACGGGCATCGACTCGCTGATCACGCCGGCCATCGGTCCGACCGCGCGCCGGGAATGGCACGGGGCGAGCGCGATACCGCCGCTCGCGGCGATGCGCTCGGCGTCCTCGACGTTGGGAGCGAGGCCCTCGTACACCATGGCGCCGAGCAGCGCGCCCCGGACGGGCCCGGAAGCGTCCTTCCACTCGATCGGAGGTCCGGCGTGCAGGAACTCGCCCGCTCCCAGGCCGAGCACGTCGCCCGCGCGCGCGATGTCGACCCAGTGCGCACGTGCGGTGGTCAGCCGGCGGGCCGCTTCCGCATTCGCATCCGGGGTTCGCAGGTCGGCGGCGACGGCCGCGAGCGCGGCGTCGGATCCGCCCGCCGGCGGTTGCCACTGCACGGGTGTCACGGGAACGGCCTGATCGGCGAGTGCCTCGTCGAACAGCGCCAGCCCCGCGGTGACGATGGTCTTCGGCTCTTCGAGCAGCGACGGCGTGATGGTGGTCATTTCAGGCTGTCCTTTCCACGAGTACTGGCGCCACGAGCGCCGACGCGGCTCGTGCGGCCCCGGCGTTCGAGAGATGCACGCTGGCCCCGGCCTCCTGCAGCGCAAGGGCGGTGGCGTCGAGGCCCTGCGGGTCGCCGGATGTCCCGGTCAGCGATACGACCACGCCGAGATCCCGCCCGTCTGCCCGGGCCCGGGCTCGCGCATCGCGAAGCGCGGGGACCAGGACCTCCGCGGGCGCGTCGTGCGATCCGTAGCCGAGCACGACGTCGAGCAGCACGACCGCGCACGAAGGATCCGCGGCCTCCTCGGCAAGCCGGTCGAGCCGCAGGGTCCAATCGATCATGGGATGCGCGCGCCCCTGGGTGAGGCGGTCATCGCCGAAATCGATCATGAGATGCCCTTCGTAGCGGAGGTCGTCACCGAGAGCCCACGCCGGGCTCCAGCGGGATGTTGGAATGGATCGGCCCGAGGCATTGGGCGGCGATCAGCATCGCCTCATCGCAGAGGGTCCCACCCGAGAAGAGGCCGCGCAGCATGCCCTGACGCGGACGGCGTTCCCCTGGGGCGAGCCATTCGCGCGGCGGGACCGACGGCAGGCCGAGCGCGCCGAGGATGCGCGAATTCACCACGGTGAGGTCGGGCTCGCCGCGGCCGAGGAATCCGACGATGGTCGGAGTCCGCATGTGGCTCACGGCGTCACGAACCAGCGTTGCGATGTCGGGCGCCGGCGGCTTCGACAGCACCACCACGAGCTCGGTCTGAGGATGCTGGTCCAGCATCTCGAGGGCGCGCAGCGTCGATCGTGCGGCGACGGCATGCGAGAGGTCACGCCCGCCCGTGCCGAGGACCGCACTCACGCCGACGCCGGCGGCATCGAGCAGCGAGCAGATCTGCTGCGCTCCCGTCCCGGATGCGGCGACCAGTCCGACAGGCCCCGGGCGCACCACATTGGCAAAGCCGAGACCGACGCCGCCGACCACGGCGGTCCCGCAGTCCGGCCCCATCACGAGCGATCCGCGCCGGGTCGCCTCGTCCTTGAGGGCGATCTCCTCCTCGACGGAGACGTTGTCGCTGAACAGCATCACCGACGCTCCCCCGCGGAGCGCGTCCATCGCCTCGACGAACGCGTTGCGGCCCGGGACCGAGATCACGGCGAGCCCCGCGCCCGAACGCTTCACCGCGCTCGCCGTCGTGCGCGGGGCAACCGGCGCACCGAACCCGTCGCCACCGGACTGCGCGTCGCGAGCGGCGAGGAGCTGGGTCAGGAGTGCGAGTGCCGCTGCCATGGAGTCCTCGTCGTCCGTGCGCACGGCGATGAGGAGGTCGTTCGGCGTTGCGCCCGCTGCCGTCGACGCATCGATGCCGAGCCTCGGGAGCAGGTCGAGGTTGAGCGGTGTCGCCATGGCGACGAGCGCCGCCTGGACGCCGTGCGCATCCGACAGGGAGCGAGAGATCTGCATGAGCTTCACGGAATCGCGGTAGACCCCGTGCCGGAGTTCGACCGACGTAGTCACAACGTAGCCTCCTGTGGCGCGCGGGCCACGGCTCGCGCGCCCGCGACGAGACCGATGGCCAGCGCAGTGCCCGATGTGCCGCCGACCGCACGCAGGTCGTCGAGCGCCGAATCAAGCGGTGCGGCGCCGCAGAGCGCCGAAAGAAAGCGGGCGGCCTGGGGAACGACCTGGCCGCAGGCGGCGCAGCAGAGCAGCGAGCTGGACAGTGACGTCGTCCTGGTCGCCGCGTGCGTGAGGACCGTGTCGGTGGTCTCTCTGGGGAGCCGCCCTCGGAGGGCGATCGCGGCAAGGGCGCCCGCGACGACGTCGTCGCCCGCGGGGGTCAGCCCCGGTCCGCGCCCGATCACATTGAGGGCAGGCGTGGGATCGCCGTCCATCAAACATGGTGCGATGGCCTCGAGCGGCTCCTCCGGGAGCCCGTGTGCGTCCGCCGGCAGCTGGCCGAGCAGGCTCGCCGCCTCGTCGATGCGATCGACGAGGTACGGCTTGACGAGGAGGGGACGGGGATCGAACCATCGAGTTGCGCAGATCTGCACCGGACCGAGGCTCACCGCGCCGCCTCCGACGGCGATGTCTTCCTCGAGGGTGATGTCGGGAAGGCGATCGGCGATCACCAGGCCGAGCGGGAGCCGGACGGCATCGGTGGCGAGCACCGCGACGACGGTGATTCCGTTTCGCCCGGTATCGAGAGCCAGGTAATGAGCGAACCCCGACGCGCCCAGCACCCGAGCCTTCTGCGGCGGGCCTGCCAGGAGCTCGGCGATCGCGGTGCTCGCCACCGCCGCGCGGGTGGGCGTGAGCGGGCTGTACTCATGCATCGAGACCCGGCGACGAGTCGCGAGATCCTGGTGCATGACCGAAGCCTAGATCCGGTCAAGACGAAAACGCAGGAGCCATCCGGTCCCTTTCCTTGGGACGTAGAACCGTGAGAACAGGGGACCTTCTACCCTGGCAGTCGCGTGGGTGTCACGCGAGACTGACAACGTGATCGCACGAAGTGACGGTGATCGACAAGGTAGTCGGGCCGCTCCGAAACGCCTTGAACGAAGCCGCTGTTTCCACACCCTCACAGTTGCGCCCGGGGCTCCTCATCACCGTGTAGGGGACATGAGCTCCGCGGTATCAGACCCACACCCACTTAGGGGGTAGGAGACATGGCAGCGCTCTGGACCGTCCACGGAGATGGGAAGCACGTCCTCCCAACGGAGGTGGTATCACCCGATGAACGATTGGCCTGGCCACAGACGATCGGTCTCGGAATGCAGCACGTCCTGGCGATGTTCGGGGCAACGTTCCTCGTCCCCGTCCTGACCGGGTTCCCGCCGACCACCACGATCTTCTTCTCGGGGATCGGCACGATCTGCTTCATCCTCATCACGCGCGGGCGGGGCCAGCGCATGGGCCTGCCGAGCTACCTCGGCAGCAGCTTCGCCTTCATCTCGCCGGTGCTGATCGCCAAGGCCGGCGGGGGTATTCCAGCCGCACTGGGCGGCATCTTCGTCTGCGGTGCCGTCCTGTTCATCGTCGGCGCCCTGGTCAACCAGTACGGCAGCAAGGCCATCGAGTGGCTGATGCCGCCGGCGGTGACCGGTGCAGTCGTCGCCCTGATCGGCCTCAACCTGGCGCCCACCGCGGCGTCGGACTTCACCGCTCAGGGATTGACCGCGTTCATCACCCTCGCAGCGATCCTGCTCTGCACCGTGCTGCTGCGCGGGTTCATCGGACGCATCGCGATCCTGCTCGGTGTCGTCATCGGGTATCTCGTTGCGATCCCACAGGGCCAGATCGACTTCAAGCCCATCGGGAACGCCGCATGGATCGGGCTTCCCACGTTCCACACTCCCACGTTCAGCGGCTCGGCAATCCTCGTGATCGTGCCGGTCGTCCTGGTGCTCATCGCCGAGAACACCGGCCACATCAAGGCGGTCGCCTCGATGACCGGGCGCAACCTCGACAGGTCCCTCGGACGTGGATATATGGGTGATGGTTTCGCAACCATGCTGGCCGGCCTCGGCGGCGGCAGCGGCACCACCACGTACGCGGAGAACATCGGCGTCATGGCGGCAACCAGGGTCTACTCGACGGCCGCGTACATCGTCGCGGGACTGTTCGCGATCTGCCTCGGGTTCATCCCGAAGTTCGGAGCACTGATCTTCAGCCTCCCGCTGGGGGTTCTCGGTGGGGCGGTGACCGTCCTCTACGGTCTGATCGCCGTCCTCGGCGCGAGGATCTGGGTCGAGAACCACGTCGACTTCAAGAACCCGGTGAACCTCATGCCCGCGGCGATCGCGCTGATCATCGGCGCCGCGAACTACACCTGGTCATTCAGCTCTGGTGGCAATCAGTTCTCGTTCAACGGCATCGCGATGGGCGCGTTCAGCTGCATCGTCGCCTACCAGCTCATGAACTACCTCTCCCGGTTCGGCATCTTCAGCCACGGGGAGCCTGGTCAGCCTGAGCCCGTCGTCAGCACACCTCCAGCCGCCGGCCCTGTCGGTGGCCCGCTCGGGACGCCGCCGGTCCTCGGACCAGCACCTGGTCCCGTCACAGCACCGCCTCCGCCAGTCCGGATTCCGGTCGGCCGGTAGGCCCGTCATAGAGAGATCTGCTCCGTTCAGCCTTCCTCACCGGCAACTCGTCGGTGAGGGGCTGACGGAGTGGGGGAACAGCGGATGGCCGGAGCACCCTTCATCGGATGCCAGGACGGCCATCGGTTCTAGTCAGAAATAGCTTGTACTCACAGGAGTGTCACCCATGTTGCTCGAAGCCCCAGAGAAAGTCTCCCAGGACCACATCATGCTCGACGTGCAGGAGATCGAGCCTCTGTTGCAGGGACCGCCCTCGCAGATGAAGCACTGGCCCGGCGCCATGATCACGCTCAAGGACGGCCGCACCATGTACATCCGCGAGGCTCGCATCGAGGAAGCCCCCGCGATGATGATGTACGTGAAGCGCATCATGGAGTCCGACCACGACTTCTACGACATCGTCGGTGCGCGTGTCTACGCCGAGATCCTCGGCTGGTATCGCAAGCGCCTCAAGGACCCGTACACGCTCGTCGGGCTCGTCGACGGCAAGTGGGTGGGCTTCTGCAACGGCCGGCTGATGAGCGACGACGTCAATATCAGCCTGCACAGCATGGCGCTCGATCGCGGTGGCCGCATCGGCGCCGTCATGTACTACGCGAAGGCGTACTACGCATTCGAGGTGCTCGGCAACAAGGAGTTCTGGGCCACGTACGAGAGCTACAACGGCTGGCATCGTTGGGGCCTCGGCATGGCGCAGCCCAGCTATCCGTGGCCGGACGTGCAGCACGAGCTCGGTGGAGCGCGCGTCTACTACATCACCAAGAAGTACTGGGATTCCTCGATCAAGGACTACGCACGTCAGATGACCGGCGCCGAGCTGGTCTTCGACGTCCCCGCGTCGGTCGTCAAGGCCAACGAGACGATGATCGTCCCGGAGGAGGTCGTCGTCTGACGGGACGCGCCGCTCCGCGGCGCGATGCCGGAGAGTGTCGCGTCCGCGGAGCCGGCTCGAGTCACTGAATCAGCAATCAACGACAAGAACAATCAATCAAACCAACCAGCCGCGCCTCGCCCCAGGAGGCCGAGCCCGGCAGGAGAATGTCATGCCTGATCCAATTGAAGTCCGCAAGGTCGCTCTCGAGGGTGTCAGTGACGCCTCAGGGCTGGCAAAGCTCATCGACGACGGCACCATGGAGGCTGACCGCGTCGTCGCGGTCGTCGGCAAGACCGAGGGCAACGGCGGTGTGAACGACTACACGCGCATCCTCGCCGACCGCGCCTTCCGCGAGGTCCTCGTCGCCAAGGGCACGAGGCCCATGTCGGAGGTCAAGGAGATCCCGATCGTGTGGTCGGGTGGCACCGACGGCATCCTCTCGCCGCACGCGACGATCTTCGCGACGATCGATCCGGCGAAGGCGCCGAAGACGGACGAGCCCCGGCTCACCGTCGGATACGCCATGAGCGAGCAGATCCTTCCCGAGGACATCGGCCGTCCGGCGATGGTCGAGAAGGTCGCCGCCGGCGTGAAGGTCGCGATGGAGCGCGCCGGGATCACCGACCCCAAGGACGTGCACTACGTGCAGACCAAGACGCCGCTGCTGACGATGGAGACGATCACCGACGCGCGCTCGCGTGGCAAGACCGTCGTCACCGAGGAGACGGGGGTCTCGATGGACATCTCCAACGCGACCACCGCGCTGGGAATCGCCGTCGCTCTCGGTGAGATCAAGATGCCGACCGCGGAGCAGATCTTCCACGACCTTTCCCTGTACTCGTCGGTCGCCTCGTGCTCCTCCGGCGTCGAGCTCGACCGGGCACAGATCGTGGTTGTCGGCAACCTCCGCGGCATCGGCGGGCACTATCGGGCCGGGCACAGCGTCATGCGTGACGCCATCGACCAGGAAGGTGTCTGGGCCGCCATCAGGTCGGCGGGGCTCGAGCTTCCGGATCGCCCGCGGGCGAGTGACCTCGACCATCAGCTGGTCAACGTCTTCCTGAAGTGCGAGGCCGATCCCACCGGTCGCGTGCACGGGCGCCGCAACATCATGCTCGACGACTCGGACGTCCACTGGCACCGTGCGATCAAGGCCGCGGTCGGCGGCGTGGTCGCGGCGTGCACCGGTGACCCGGCGATCTTCGTCTCGGTTGCCGCGGTGCATCAGGGCCCGGCGGGTGGCGGACCGGTCGCGGCGATCATCGACTGCGGCTGACTCCAATGGCTGCCGCCTTCGCGTATCGCTCCCCGACGCAACGGACGGAATTGCTCAGCCTGCTCGCCGATTCTGGCGAGCA
This sequence comes from Candidatus Dormiibacterota bacterium, assembly GCA_963848445.1. Classification (GTDB taxonomy): domain Bacteria; phylum Chloroflexota; class Dormibacteria; order Aeolococcales; family Aeolococcaceae; genus Palsa-851. Next base: position 240,785 of record CAWKDT010000001.1, on the reverse strand, counting down.
GGCCCGCGTTCTGGCAGGAGGCACCGACCTGCTCATCGACATGCGGAACGGGGTTGCACATCCAAAGCTGGTGGTGAATCTCAAGAATGTCGAAGGGTTCTCGGCGATGTCCTGGAGCGATACCGAAGGCCTGGTCATCCGCCCCGGCGTCACCATCAACGACGTCCTCTTCGACGCCCGTGTTCGTGATGCCTATCCGCTGCTCATCGCGTGCGCGCGGGACCTCGCGTCGCACCAGATCCGCAACCGCGCCACGGTCATCGGCAACGTGGTGAACGCGTCGCCGTGCTCGGACATGGCCCCGGCGCTGCTCTGCCTGGGAGCGCGTGCGGTGATCTCGTCCAGAGAAGGCCAGCGCGAGGTGCCGTTCACCGAGTTCTTCACCGGGGTCAAGCGGACCGTCCTGCGACCCGGTGAGATCCTCGAGGAGGTCATCGTCCCCGCGAGCGCCGCGGCCGGCCGCGCGGCGTACTGCAAGCTCAAGCGGATCAAGGGCCACGATCTGGGGATCGTCGGCGTCGCCGCCATGCGGCAGAACGGCACGCTGCGGCTCGGGATCAGCTCGTGCGCTCCGACGCCGCTGCTGATCGCGGACCTCTCGTCAACCGCCCCGGTTGAAGCGGTCGTCGCCGCGGCCCGTGGCGCTGTCAATCCGATCGACGACCTGCGCTGCACCCGCGAGTACCGGGAGCACATGGTCGAGGTCTTCGTGCGCAGGGTGCTCAAGGAGGTGGCGTGATGAGGATCTCCGTGACCGTCAACGGTCATCTCTATGAGCGCGACATCGAGGACCACTGGACACTGCTGCGGTTCCTGCGCGAGAGCGTTGGGCTGACCGGCACCAAGGAAGGCTGCGCCGCCGGCGAGTGCGGCGCGTGCACCGTCGCGCTGAACGGCAAGACTGTCAACTCCTGCCTCGTCCTCGCAGCGGAGGCCGGCGGTGGCGTCGTCGACACGATCGAGGGTGAGGCGCACGACGGGGAGCTGTCGGTCATCCAGGCAGCGTTCGCCCGCAACCACGCGGTGCAGTGCGGATTCTGCACTGGCGGCATGATCATGTCGATCAGGGATCTCCTGCGGAGCAATCCCAAACCGAATGTCGCCGAGATCAAAGCGGCCATCGAGGGCAACTTCTGCCGCTGCACCGGGTACGTGCAGATCATCGAGGCCGTGCTGGACGCATCGGGGCAACTCACCCCGGCGAACAAGGGGGAGTTGGAGTATGTCTGAGCACACGAACGGATCCGCATCGCAATCGGTCGGCGTGAGCCACCCGAGAGTCGAGGTGGTGGGCAAGCTCACCGGTGACGCCCTGTACACGGGCGATATGGTCATGCCCGGCATGCTCCATGCCAAGGTCAAGAGAAGCCCGCACGCTCGCGCGAACATCATCCGCATCGACACGTCGAAAGCGGAGGCGCTCCCCGGGGTCCACGCCGTCCTGACCGGACATGAGCTCGACTATCGCCTCGGCCTCTACGTGGTGGACAAGGACATCCTCGCGAAGGACGTGGTCCGGCATTACGGCGAGGCGGTGGCAGCAGTCGCAGCGGACACCGTGGAGATCGCTGAGCAGGCGGTCGAGCTGATCGAGGTCCAGTACGAGGTACTGCCGCCCGTGCTCGATCCGATGGACGCGATCAAGCCCGACGCCCCGCTCGTGCATCCCGACCTCGGCAGCTACTCGTTCGTCGAGGCGGCCTTCAGCCCGCAGCCCGGGACCAACGTCGCGAACCTGACGCGGATGCGCAAGGGCGACATCGAGAAGGGGTTCGCCGAGGCGGAATGGGTCATCGAGCGGGAGTACACCAATCCCTCGGTGCAGCATGTGCCGCTGGAGACGCATGTCGTCATCGCGCAGTGGAAGGTCGGCGACGAGGTGACGCTCTGGACGAGCGCGCAGTCGCCGTTCACCGTGCGCAGCCTCTTCTGCTCCGCCATGCGAATTCCGCTCAACCAGGTCCGCGTGATCGTGCCGCATGTCGGCGGCGGGTTCGGCGGCAAGGCGGGGATCCACCTTGAGCCACTCGTCGCGTGCCTGTCTCGCAAGGCGGGCGGCCGGCCCGTGAAGCTGCAGGCCACCCGTGAAGAGGAGTTCAGCCTGCTGCCGTGCCGCAGCGCGCTCACCTACAGGATCAGGACCGGCGTGCGCTCCGACGGCAGGATCACGGCGCAGAAGATGACCATGTACTGGGACGCAGGTGCGTACGCGGACTACGCGGTCAACGTGACTCGCGCGTCGAGCTACTCCGCCGCGGGACCGTACGAGATCCCCAACGCCTGGGTCGACGCGTACACCATCTACACGAACAAGCCATACGGAACCGCGTACCGAGGTTTCGGGCACGTCGAGTTCTTCTGGGGCCTCGAGCGGCACATGGAGCTCGTCGCGCTCGCCATCGGCATGGACCCGCTGGAGTTCCGGCGCAAGAACCTGCTCCATCCCGGCTCCATCACCCTCACCGGGGAGCGGATCACCGATCACAGCGGCGACGTGCGGAAGTGCCTGGACGAGGCCGCCAAGGCGATCGATTACGGGACGCTCACGGCGGCGGAGCTGGAGCGCCAGGCGCGCACCGGCCGGCTGATCGGGAAGGGGGTCGCGACCCTGCACAAGGCGCCGGCGATGCCCTCGTTCACCGCGACCGCGGTGGTCGTGAAGATGAACTCGGACGGCTCCGTGGTCGTCAACCTCGCGCTCAGCGAGATCGGACAGGGGAGTGCGACCGCGATCGGACAGATCGCGGCCGAGACGCTCGGCTTCCCCGTGAGCAAGGTGAAGGTCGCCATCGAGACCGACACCGACAAGGAGCCGTACGACTGGCAGACCGTCGCCTCCAAGGGCCTCATCCTCAGCGGCAACGCCACGGTGCTCGCCTGCGAGGACCTGCTCGAGCAGGCGTATTCGGTCGGGGCGCAGGTGCTCCGCTGCAACCCGTCTGACCTCGACCATGACGCCGAGAAGGTCTTTGTGAAGCACAACCCGGAGGCATCGGTCACGTTTGCCGCCCTTTCGATCGGATACGCGTACCCGAACGGGAACGGGATCGGCGGGCCGCTCGTCGGCGTCGGACGCTACACGGCCCAGGGGCTGTCCAACCTGGACAAGGAGACCGGTCAGGGGTTGCCGGCACTCGACTGGACTTACGGCGCCCACGGCGTCATCGTCGAGGTCGACCCCGAGAGCGGCGAGTTCGACATTCTCAAGATCGCCTCGGTGTTCGACGTGGGCAGGGTCATCAACCCGGCGCTCGTGCGCGGTCAGTGCGTCGGCGGGATGCTGCAGGGTCTCGGCACCGCGCTCTGCGAGGGCTACATCTATGACGAGCAGGGTCATCTGCTCAATCCGTCGTTCACCGACAACAAGATCCCGACCGCCAAGGACCTCCCCGAGGAGGTCGTGAGCATCGCGGTGGAGACCGCTCAGCTCGACGGGCCGTTCGGTGCGCGAGGGGTCGGTGAGCACCCGATGATCTCGGTTGCCCCGGCTGTGGGCAATGCCATCCATCAGGCGACCGGGGCGGAGCTCGTGCACATGCCGATGCGTTTCGAGGACGTCTGGCGTGCCATGCGCGACAAGGAACCGATCGACAACTGGATCACCAGCTCGCCGGCCGGGTCCTGCCGCTCGTTCGTGGAGAGCACGACACCGGCGCCCGACGAGCACGTTGTGCCCATGGGCGAGCCGGTCACGGTGGGCTGAACGCTCCCGCGGGAGAGCGCCTCGAGCGCGACAACCACAGAAGGACGAGCGCCATGACTGTTTCACCGGAGCGTGTGCTCATCGCCATCGGCGGCAACGCGATGACCGATGAGCATGGAGGCGCGGCGCCGCAGGCGCAGATCGCGGCGATCGAGCGGACCATGGAGCGCGTCGGTGACGTCGTGGTTGCCGGCCACTCCGTGGTGCTGACTCATGGCAACGGACCACAGGTCGGCAACATCCTCGTCAAGAACGAGGTCGCGGCGACCGTGGTGCCCCCGGTGCCGCTCGACTGGTGCGGGGCGCAGACGCAGGGAACGATCGGCTTCATGATCCTCAACGCGCTCGACCGAGTGCTCGCCGAGCGCGGGGTCAAACGTCCTGTCGCCGCGCTCGTCACCCGCACGCTCGTGGCGGCGGAGGACGAGGGTTTCAGCCATCCCACCAAGCCGATCGGCCGGTACCTCCCTGAGGCAGAGGCCCGTGTGATGATCGAGCACGGCCAGACCTGGGAGGATCGCGGCAGCAAGGGTTGGCGTCGCGTCGTCGCGTCGCCCGAGCCCCTCGAGGTGCTGGACGCGCCCGCGGTGCGCGCCCTGGTCGACGCGGGGCTCATTGTCGTGGCCGCCGGTGGCGGCGGCATCCCCGTCGTCCGCCGTGATGGCCGCCTTGCGGGCATCGAAGCCGTGATCGACAAGGATCTCGCCGCCGCGGTGCTGGCCCGCGCGGTGTCGGCGCGGGTCCTCGTCATCGCCACCGACGTGGAGTGCGCCGCCATCGGGTTCGGGACCCCCGGGGAGCGGCCCATCGGCGCCGTGACAACACGTGAGCTGCGCGAGCTGGCCGCCGCCGGCAACTTCGCAAGCGGCAGCATGGGGCCCAAGGTCGAGGCGGCGATCCGCTTCGTCGAATCCGGCGGGCGTCGCGCCGTCATCACCTCGCTCGATCGCATCGCCGACGCGGTCGACGGCCGGGCCGGGACCGTCGTGGAGCTCGAACACGCGAGGAGCGCAGTCGCTCCGTGAGCGCACATGCGGTGATCGCCGAGGTTGCCGATCCGTGGTGCTTCGAACCATGGGATCGAGACGTCGTGTCGAGCGATCCCCTGCACTTCGTCGACACGCGTCCGTACCGCGACCGGCTCGCCGACGCAGCGGCGAAATCCGGCGCCGACGAGTTGGTGATCACCGGGATGGCGCGTATCGACGGGCGGCCGCTCGCGCTCGTGGTCAGCGAGTTCGGCTTTCTCGGGGGCAGCATCGGCGTCGCTGCCGGCGAGCGCCTCGCTCGCGCCTTCGAGCGCGCCCAGAGCCTGCGGATTCCGCTGCTCGCGGTGGTGGCGTCCGGCGGCACCCGCATGCAGGAGGGAACTCCATCGCGCCGCCGGCGGTTCCCGTCGAGGAGCAGCGCTGCATCGCCGGCCTCGGCCGGGTGGACGGTGTAGCCGCGGTGCTGGTCGCGCAGAACCGGCGAGCGCCCGGTGGCGCTCGGATGTCCCCGCAAGACCTCCGCCTGGCCGAGCGCGGGTTCGCGCTGGCGGACGAGCTGGGTCTTCCGCTCGTCACGGTGATCGACACCGTCGGGGCGACGCTCAGCATCGATGCCGAGGAGACCGGCCTCGCCCGCGAGATCGCCCGGTGCATCATGCGAATGCTGTCGGTGCGCCCGCCCACCGTCTGCGTGCTCCTGGGCCAGGGTTCCGGCGGCGCCGCACTCGCGCTCTTCGCGGCCGATCGCGTGATCGCCGCGGAGCACGCATGGCTGTGGGCCATCGCCCCGGAGGGCGCGCCGGCGATCCTGTATCGGGACACCGGCCATGCCGCTGCGCTCGCTCAGTCGCAGCGCATCGCGTCGGCGCAGCTGTTGGAGCTTGGGATCGTCGACACGGTCATCGCGGAAGAACCGCCTGACGACCCATGGATCGGTCGCGTTGCCCGGGCCATGGGAGCGAGCCTCCGGTCCCTTCGCGCAGTGCCGCCTGCCGTACGGGAGGAGGCCAGGCGGCGCCGCTACCGATCTTCGGGCAATCTCGAGGCTGGGCCGCGCGTGCTCGTGCCCCGTTGACGGGCGCGCGTCCGGCCTTTGTGAGCTGAGGAGCGACATGCCGCCGATCCCGTTCGAGCCGATCATCGAACCGTTCCGCATCCACTCCGTCGAACCGCTCCGGATGACGACGGCGGAGGAGCGGCAGGAAGCGGTGCGGAAGGCCGGCTACAACCTCTTCGCGCTCCACGCCGACGACGTGATCATCGACCTGCTCACGAACTCGGGGACGGGCGCGATGTCACGCGATCAATGGGCGGCCGTGCAGCACGGGGACGAGAGCTACGCGGGGTCTCCCTCGTGGTTTCGCTTCCTCGATGCCGTCCGCGACCTGTTCCCGTTCCGGCACGTGATACCGACACACCAGGGGCGAGCCGCCGAGAAGATCCTCTTCACGGCGATCGGCGGTGCCGGCAAGGTCGTGCCGAACAACACCCATTTCGACACGACACGCGCCAACGTGGAGTTCACCGGCGCCGAGGCGGTCGACCTGCTGGCGGCGGAGGGACATGACCCCGCATCGCGGCATCCGTTCAAGGGCAACATGGACGTGGGGGCACTCGAGGAGTTGCTCCGATCCCGCGCCGGTGCGGTTCCCGTCGTCTTCGTGACGGTGACGAACAACTCCGGCGGCGGCCAGCCCGTCTCCCTGGCCAACCTCCGGGCCGTGCGCGCGGTGTGCGACCGGTTCGGCGTTCCGCTGTTCCTCGACGCCTGCCGGTTCGCCGAGAACGCGTGGTTCATCCACGAACGGGAACTGGGCCAGGGCGGCCGGACCGTGCGCGACATCGTGCGCGAGATGGCATCGCTGGTCGACGGGATGACCATGAGCGCGAAGAAGGATGGGCTCGCGAATATCGGTGGCTGGCTCGCCATGAACGATGACGCCCTCGCGGCACGGTGCCGTACGCTGCTCATCCTGACCGAGGGGTTCCCCACCTACGGCGGCCTCGCCGGCCGCGACCTCGAGGCGATCGCGCAGGGATTGAGCGAGGTGGTGCAGCACGACTACCTGCGTTACCGGATCCGCTCCACCGCGTATCTCGGGGATGCGCTGACCGGGCTCGGCGTGCCGACCGTCCAGCCCACCGGCGGGCATGCCGTGTACATCGATGCGCGGGCGATGCTGCCGCACATCGCGCCCCTGCAGTATCCGGGTCAGGCGCTCGCAGTCGCGCTGTACGAGACGGGCGGGGTGCGAAGCTGCGAGATCGGCACGGTGATGTTCGGCCGCCACCCGGACGGCTCGGAGCATCCGGCCGAGCACGACCTCGTACGCCTGGCGATCCCGCGGAGGACCTACACGCAGAGCCACATCGACTACGTCGTCGCGGTGTGTGCGGAGGTCGCGAAACACGCCGGCGACCTCCGCGGGTACCGGATCGTCGACGAGCCGCCGGCGCTGCGCCACTTCACCGCGCGATTCGAGCGGATCCCCGCGGGCTGACGCCGGCGCCATCGCGCATCGTCCGCGATACAGACCGATTGCCCATCTCGGTTTGTGACCTCCGGCACTAGCCTCCGGCGGCTCGCCGCGAGCAGGCTGGATTCAATCGACATCGAGCCGTCACGAGGAATATCGCAGTGGTGGTGGGCCAAGGGCACGCATCCGGACTCGCCGACCCTCCGGTCAACCCGGCACTCGAGATTCGTCCGTTCGATCAGCACCCGGCGACTGAGAACATCGACGCCGATACGCTCCGTCTGACGCTCGAGGCGCTGCGAGACTTCACCGCGCGCCACTTCCCCGACCAGCGGCTCCTCGAGCTCGACGCCGCGGATGCGGCTCCCGTCGACGACCTGCGAGCCATGTACAGCGCCGAGCTGGGCATGCACCTGCTGTTCCTTCCCGTCGAGTACGGCGGCATGGGGGGCGGCGCATTCGACGTCTATCGAGTGTGTGCTCAGCTCGCGGGCGTCGATGTCGGCATCGCCGTCGGCATGTCGGTCGGGTCGCTGGGCAGCGACGTCATCTCGCGAGGGGGCACTGAGGCGCAGCGGACACGCTGGCTCTCGCGCATCGCGGCAGACGGGCTGCTCATGGCATACGCCGCCACCGAGCCGGAGGCGGGGTCGGACCTCGGGGCGCTGAAGACGGTGGCGGAGCCTGTCCTGGAGGCGGGAGCGGTGACCGGGTACCGGCTCACCGGCAAGAAGCAATGGATCTCCAACGGCGGGATCGCCGACCACTACTCGGTGCTGGCCAACGCACCGGGCGGCCCGACGTGGTTCATCGTCGACGCGGGCGCACCGGGCTTCGAGCACGGGAAGCCGGAGAACAAGCACGGGCTGCGGACGTCGAACACCACGGCGCTGTTCCTCGACGGGGTCTCCGTCGGCGCCGACCGGCGGGTCGGCGATGCCGAGGGGCAGGGGCTGCTGGTCGCCCAGACGGTCTTCGGATACAGCCGCCTCATGGTGGCCGCGCTCGGCCTCGGGGCGGGGTGGGCGGCGCTGGACCGCGCCATCGCGTACGCGCGGACCAGGGTGCAGGCGGGCGGACCCCTCTCCGAGAAGCAGGGCTACACGCACAAGCTGATCGTTCCGAACGCGGTTCGTCTCGAGGCCGCGAGAGCGCTGCTGGAGGAGTCCGCCGAGCGCATCGACGCCGGCGAGGGCGCGCTCAACACCGAGGGCGCCGTCGCAAAGCTGATGGCGACGGTCGCAGGCCACGCCGCGGCGGACGCATCGATCCAGGCGCTGGGAGGCTACGGCTATACGCGCGATTTCATGGTCGAGAAGATCGCGCGTGACGCCCGCATCACACGGATCTTCGAGGGGACCTCGGAGATCATGGAGATGACCATTGCCCGCGATCGCTGGCAGCTGCATCTCAAGACGGGCGGACGCCATTACCACGAGCAGGCGGCCGCGATGGAGGCCGTCCACGGGGCGCATCCCGAGGTCGGGGCGGACGTGGCGGCGCTCGCGTTCCACTCCCTCGCCGAGACCATGGAGCGGCTTCGCATCGGTCGCCTCACCCGGCACCAGCACGTGCTCTTCCGCCTCGGCGACTGGATCGCCCACGCCGAGTGCGCCGCAGGCCTCTCGCGGCGTGCGCAGCGGGCGGCCGACGGCCGGACGCATCCCAAGGCTGATGTCCGCTTCACCACCGCGGCGCAGGCGGCGATCGCGCGCATCTTCGCCCGTGAGGCCGCGCTCAAGGTGGGCGAGGAGGGCATGCGCTGGCTGATCGGCGCGGACGTGGCGCCGGCTGCCGCGGAGCTCGAGACCGCGCTTCGGATTCACGACATCCGCAGCGCCCAGGCAGGCCTTCTCGCCGACATGGATCAGGTCGCGGGCGCCGTGTTCCCCCAGGCGCTGTGAGATTGAGACACAAATGACGACAAGACAAGGGATCAACAACATGGACGATGCAAGCGGCGCTCACGCGGTGGCCGTCGTCGGGCTCGGGTGCATCCTCCCCGACGCGCCCGACGTCCGGACCTTCTGGAAGAACATCACGTCGGGCCGCTACAGCATCAGCGAGGTCCAACCCGACCGCTGGGACCCTCGTTTGTATTACGACCCCGATCCGAAGGCCCCTCAGAAGACGTACTCGAAGATCGGCGGCTGGGTCCGTGACTGGTCGTGGGATCCCGGAGGCTGGCATCTGGCGCTGCCTCCGCGCGTCGCCGACGAGGTCGACATCACGCAGAAGTGGGCGGTCGCCTGCACCAAGGCGGCGCTCGACGACTACGGCTATCCGTCGCGCCCGCTCGAACCCGAACGGACCGCGGTGATCCTCGGCGGCGCGATCAGCGGCGAGCGGCATTACCTCACCACGATGGGCATCTACTTCCCGGAGTACACGGAGCTCATGCGCCAGGCGCCGAGCTTCCGCGAACTGCCGGACCGCGTGCGGGCGGCGATCCTCGACGAGCTGCGCGACGGCGCGGACGAGCGGTTCCCGCGGATCAACGAGGACACGCTGCCGGGGGAGCTCGGCAACATCCTCGCCGGCCGCGTCGCCAACCTCTTCAACTTCCGCGGCGCGGGGTTCACCGTCGACGCCGCATGCGCATCCACGCTCGCCGCGCTCGACGCGGGCTTCTCACTGCTGGTCAGCGGTGAGGTGGACGCGGTGGTGGGCGGGGGAGTCGACCGGAACATGGGTGCCAACCTCTTCGTGAAGTTCTCGAAGATCGGCGCCCTCTCGGCGACGGGCACGCGGCCGTATGCGGACGGCGCCGACGGCTTCGTCATGGGTGAGGGCGGCGCGGTGCTCCTCATGAAGCGGCTCGCGGATGCGGAGCGTGACGGCGACACGGTGTACGCCGTGATCCGAGGTGTCGGCGGCTCGAGCGACGGCCGTGGCAAGGGGATCACCGCGCCCAACCCCATCGGTCAGCGCCTCGCGCTCGAACGGGCGTGGCAGCGGGCCGGGTTGTCGCCGGGCACGGTCAACCTCATCGAGGGGCACGGGACATCGACGAGGGTCGGCGACGTCGTCGAGGTCGAGAGCCTGCACGCGGTCTTCGGTGAGGCCGGGCTCGCGGACGGTTCGGTGGCGCTCGGCTCCGTCAAGTCCAACATCGGCCATCTCAAGTCTGCTGCCGGCGCCGCCGGGCTGCTCAAGACCGTCCTCGCGCTCCACCACAAGGTGCTGCCGCCGAGCCTGCATTGCGAGCACCTCAATCCCGGTATCGACTTCGCGCACTCGCCCTTCCGTGTCAACACCGAGCTGCGCGAATGGGAGGTCGAGCCGGGTGCCGTCCGCCGGGCCGGGGTCAGCGCATTCGGCTTCGGCGGCGCGAACTTCCACGCCGTCGTCGAGGAGTACGTCCCGGGAGCCCTGGAGAAGGGGCTGCCGCGACTGACCACTGTTGCGAAGCGGTACGAGCCCCCGGTTGTGACCGTCGCGTCAGCCGATCCAACGGCGGCCGAGGCGCGCTCCGAGGATTCGGTTCGCGGTGCGCTCGTCGTCGGCGGCGCCGACCAGCGCACCGTCGTCGAGCGGCTGCGCCGCGTGCTCATCGACGCGGAGAACGGCCGGGCTCCGCTTCCCGCGCCGCCGGCGCCTGCCGACCTGCTCGCGGATCATCGCGTGGCCATCGATTACTCGGATGCCGCCGATCTGGCCGACAAGACACGTCGCGCGCTCCAGGCCTTTGAGAACGAGCACGAGTCGGCCGCGTGGGGGGCCCTCGCCAACGTCGGCGTGTTCCATGGTCACGGCCCGGCGCCGAAGCTCGCGTTCCTCTTCACCGGGCAGGGTTCGCAGTACGTGAACATGCTGCGGGAGCTCCGGCGTGCGGAGCCCGTCGTGGCGGCCACCTTCGCCGAAGCCAACTCGGTCATGGCGCCGATCCTCGGCGGACCGCTCAGCGATCTCATCTTCACCACGTCGGACAGCTCCGACGAAGGGCTCGCCGCGCAGCGCCTGGAGGAGACGGCGGTGACGCAGCCCGCCGTGCTGACGGTCGACATCGCCATCGCGAGGCTGCTCGGCGCACACGGCATCGCGCCGGACATGGTCGCGGGTCACAGCATGGGCGAGTACGCGGCCCTCGTCGCCGCCGGTTCGCTGAGCTTCGCGGATGCGCTCCGGGCGGTGAGCGCCCGCGGCCGCGCGGTTGCGCAGCTCGAGGCGCCGGATCCCGGAAAGATGGCCGCCGTCTTCGCACCGCTCGAGGTGATCGAACGCGCGGTGGCCGCGACCGATGGAAATGTGCACATCGTCAACTTCAACAGCACGACCCAGGCGGTGATCGCGGGCGCGTCGGCTGCGATGGACCGGGTCAAGGAAGCACTGCAGCAGGAGGGATCCTCGGTCGTGCCGCTGCACGTGAGTCACGCCTTCCACACCGAGATCGTCGCCCCGGCCGGCGCCGCGCTGCGCCATGCGTTGAGCGGCCTCACGATCCGGCCGCCCTCCGTTCCGATCGTGTCGAATCTCACCGGCGACTTCTACTCGATGGAGCCCGGGTCCGGACCCGGGGTCATCGACGGCCTCATACGGCACCTGACGTCGCCGGTGCAGTTCATCAAGAGCCTGCACACGCTGCACGATGCCGGCGCGCGAGTGTTCCTCGAGGTCGGACCGAAGCACGCCTTGCACGGGTTCGTGCGTGACGTGCTGCGTGACGACCCGAGCGTGATCGCCCTCTTCACGAACCATCCCAAGCACGGAGACATCGCGTCCTTCAACCACGCCCTGTGCGGCCTGTATGCCGCGGGCCTCGGAACAGGCGGGGAGCCGGCGGCCGAGGTGGTGCAGTCGCGCGCGGATCCCGAAGCCATCTCGAAGGCGCCGGACTTCAGCGCGTCTGACGCGGTCCCGCGCCGGGTGCCGGTTCCGGTGCTCAGGCCGGCTCTATCTCTCTGTCTCCCCACCGGTGTCACGCTCGGACCCGGCAGCCGCATCGTGGTCATGCCGGACACCGGCGGTGTGTCCGGGACGCTGCTCGATGCGCTCGCGGCGCGTCATGTCACACCCCTGGTGCTCGACCCGTCGGCCGATGCCGCTGCGCTCGAGGCCCGGCTGCGGTCGTGGCTCGATGCAGGCCCGATCCACGGCGTGTACTGGCTCCCGGCACTCGATGCCGAAGGCGACCTCCGCGCCATGGACCTGGCAGGCTGGCGGGAGGCGCTCCGGGTCCGCATCAAGTTGCTGTCCACGACGATGCGGACGCTCTACAACTCGATAGCGCCGGCGGGAACCTTCCTCGTCAGCGCCGTTCGCCTCGGCGGCAAGCACGGCTACGACGACGCCGGCGCGCAGGCTCCGCTCGGTGGCTCCGTGAGCGGGTTCACGAAGGCATACAAGCGGGAGCACCCCACCGCGCTCGCCAAGTGCGTCGATGTCGAGAACGCCGCGACGCCCGACACGGTGAGTGCGTGCCTCGTTGGTGAGACGCTGCGCGACCCGGGGGCGGTCGAGATCGGGCACCGGTCCGGCCTGCGCTGGACGGTGGGCCTCGAGGAGCGGCCGGCGGCCGACGGCCAGCCGGGCATCCCGTTCACCAGGGACACCGTCTTCGTGGTCACCGGCGCCGCCGGCGGCATCGTCTCGGCGATCGTCGCCGACCTTGCCGCCGCCTCGGGTGGATCGTTCCATCTCCTCGATCTCGCGCCTGAGCCTGATCCTGACAACGCCGACCTGGCGAGGATCGTCGCGGACCGAGCCGCGCTGAAGCACGACCTCATCGAACGCATCACGGCGCGGGGCGAACGCCCCACTCCGGTCGCCGTGGAGCGCGAGCTCGCCGGCCTCGAGCGCCAGCAAGCGGCGCTCGCGGCACTCACCGCAGTGCGCGCCGCCGGCGGCACGGGGCACTACCACCGTCTCGATCTCACCGACGCTGACGCCGTCGCGGCGGTCGTCGATCGCATCCGCGCCATGCACGGCCGTATCGATGTGCTGATCCACGCCGCCGGGATCGAGATCAGCCATCTGCTTCCCGACAAGTCGCCGCGAGAGTTCGACCTCGTCTTCGACGTCAAGTCCGACGGCTGGTTCAACCTCATGCACGCGATCGGCGACATGCCGCTCGGCGCGACCGTGGCGTTCACGTCGGTTGCGGGGCGGTTCGGCAACGGCGGGCAGACGGACTACAGCGCCGCGAACGACATGCTCTGCAAGCTCACATCGAACCTGCGACGGAGCCGCCCGGCGACGCGGGGCATCGCCGTCGACTGGACGGCCTGGACCGGTATCGGCATGGCGACGCGCGGATCGATCCCGAAGATGATGGAGCTCGCCGGAATCGACATGCTCGGGCCCGACGCCGGAGTCCCGGTGGTGCGCCGCGAGCTGAGCGCCGGGGGCACACGCGGCGAGGTGGTGATCGCGGATCGCCTCGGTCTCATGCTCGACGAATGGAACGAAACGGGCGGCCTCGACCCATCGGCCGTTGTGCACGGACCGATGATCGGCGCCGACGTCAGCATGGGTATCCACGGCGGGCTGACGGTCCGGACGACGCTCGACCCGGCCGAGCAGGGATTCCTTCGCGATCACGCGATGGAGGGGACGCCGCTGCTCCCCGGCGTGATGGGTGTCGAGGCGTTCGCCGAACTGGCGTCGCTGCCGCTGCCGGGCTGGTCGGTGGCCGCCGTCGAGGACATGCATTTCGACGCCCCGCTCAAGTTCTATCGCGGGCAGCCGAGGACCCTCACACTACGTGCCACCTTCCGGGAGGACGGACCCGACCTCGTCGCCGACTGCCGCCTGATCGGGATCCGCGAGCTCCGTGCCGGTCTCGAGCCGCAGGTCACCACGCATTTTCGCGGGCAGGTGCGTCTGAGCAGGACCCCCGTCGGTGTGGAAGTGGCAGCCGTCGCGTCGCAGGCCGGGCCGACGATCTCCGCACACACGATCTACGACGTGCTCTTTCACGGCCCCGCCTACCAGGTGGTGGCGGAGGAGCGCGTGGCGGGCCGGCTCGCGACCGGTGTGCTGACCGCGGACCTTCCTGACGACCACACCCCGATGACGTCGGCGTTCACGCTGCAGCCTCGCCTTCTGGAGCTGTGCCTGCAGACCGCGGGGATCTGGGAGCTCGCGACCTCCGGCCGGCTGGCGCTCCCTCTCGGAATCGAGCGAGTGGAGGCTGCCGCGGCGGGGACCCCGGCGGTGGGCGCTGTGACCGCGCAGGCCACCGCGCGTGACGACGAAGCCTTCGACGTGGTCGTCACGGACAGCGCCGGCACGATCCTCGTCAGGATGCGCGGATACCGCTCGATTGCGCTGCCGGGTGGGGGCGACGCGAATGCAATCCGGCTGCTCCAGGCGGCCGCGTCCACGGAGGAAGCCGCGTCGCGCCGATGAGGGTCCAAAGGCGGACCCAGTCATTGACTTCCGCCTCTGGTGGCAACCCCCTCGGTCACAGGACGATTGCGTGAGAGCAAACAACACGAGGTGGTGACTTATGGCCAAGGGTCTCGATAACGACAGCCTGGCCCTTGCCCTCGAATCCATCAGAGACTTCGCACACGCTCGCCTCGGCGAGGAAGTCCTGCGCGGATTTGACGAGCGGGATGAGTTCCCGATGGACATTGTGCGCGCGATGTGCGGCGACGGTCTCGGGATCCAGTTGCTCTTCATCGAGGACGAGTACGGCGGCATGGGTGGGGGAGCATTCGACGTATATCGCGTCTGCGAGCAGATGGCGAACATCGACCTTGGCGTCGCGACGGGCGTGCTGGCCACGTTCCTGGGCAGCGATCCCGTGGTCTTCGGCGGCACCCACGAGCAGAAGCAGCGCTGGCTCGGTCGCATCGCCGAGAAGGGCGCTCTCATGGCGTACGGCGCCACCGAGCCCGAGGCCGGCAGCGACCTCGGGGCGCTCCGCACCACCGCGACACGCGTCGAGGAGAACGGGGTCATCACGGGATACCGGATCACCGGGCGCAAGCAGTGGATCAGCAACGGCGGGGTCGCCGATCTCTACTCGATCCTCGCCAACGCGCCGGGCGGCCCGACCTGGTTCGTCATCGATGCCGGGATCCCGGGTTTCGAACACGGGAAGCCCGAGGACAAGCACGGGATTCGGGCCAGCAACACCGCGGCGCTGATGCTCGACGACGTCCAGGTCAGTGCGGATGCCCTGGTCGGCGGAGTCGAGGGGCAGGGTCTGCTCCAGGCGCAGCAGGTGTTCGGCTTCACTCGTCTGATGGTCGCGGCGTTCGGCCTCGGCGCCGGGTGGGCCGCGCTCGACCGCGCGATCGCGTACTCACGAGACCGCGTCCAGGGCGGCTCGCCGCTGTCGGAGAAGCAGGGCTACACGCACAAGCTCATCGTCCCGAACGTGGTCCGTCTCGAGGCTGCGCGCGCGTGCATCGAGGAGACCGCCACGCGCATCGACGAAGGCGAGGGCAGCCTCAACACCGAGGGCGCGATCGCGAAGTACCTCGCGACAGAGGCGGGCAACCTCGCCGCGGACGCGTCGATCCAGGCGCTCGGCGGCTACGGCTACACGCATGACTACATGGTCGAGAAGATCAAGCGGGACGTCCGGATCACGACGATCTACGAGGGCACCTCGGAGATCATGGAGATGACGATCGCCCGCGACCGTTGGCAGCTGCACATCAAGACACGCGGCGATCACTACCACGAGCAGGCTCGGTTGCTCGAGCAACTCCACGAGCAGCATCCCGAAGTCGGGGCCGGCACCGCCGCGCTGGCTGCGCACTCGCTCGCAGCGCTGCTCGAGCTCTGTCGCGAGCGTCACCTGACCCGGAATCAGCACATCCTCTTCCGTCTTGGGGAGCTCATCGCCTTCGTCGAAGGCGCGGGTGCGCTTGCACGCCGCGCCGGTGCGGCAGCGGAAGGCGGGTTGTCGCCGAAGGCCGCGACACGGTTCCCGGCCGAGGCGGTCGCCTCGCTCAGCAGGATCTATGCTCGAGACGCGGCGATGCTGGTCGCCCAGCAGGGTCTGCGCTGGGTGTGGGGCAGTGACGGCACCGAGTCCGGCACGTACGCCCTGAGCACCATCGAGGACCAACTTCGTCTTGCGGACGCGCATCGTGCTCAGGCGGGCCTCCTCGCCGACATGGACCACGTCGCGGACATCCTTTACGACCGCGAGACGGTCGCCCCGGAGGGCGACGCCGTCCTGGTGGCCACACGGTGAGGCAGCAGACATGAGCGAAACCCCTCGGGTAGCAGTCGCCGTTGTCGGAGTCGGGGCCATCCTGCCGGATGCCCCGGACGCAGCGAGCTTCTGGGATAACGTCAAGACTGGCCGATACAGCATCAGCGAGGTCGATCCCGCACGGTGGGACCCGGAGCTGTACTACGACCCGGATCCGCAGGCGCCTGACAAGACGTACAGCAAGATCGGCGGCTGGGTCCGCGACTTCGAGTGGGACCCGATCGGGTGGCATCTGCCACTCCCGCCGCGTGTGGCCGACCAGATGGACGACGTGCAGAAGTGGGCGCTCAACTGCGCTCGCGCCGCGCTCGTCGATTACGGATGGCCCAATCGCGCGCTCGACCTCGAACGCACCGCCGTGATCCTGGGCAACGCGATGGGCGGCGAGAAGCAGGCGCGCACGTCGCTGCGCGTCTCCTTCCCGGAGTTCGTCCGGGAGCTCGAGCACAGCCCGCGCTTCAAGTCACTGTCCAACGAGGCGCAGGAGGCGATCATCGCCGAGGCGCACAACTCGATGATGGGTCACTACCCCGTGATCACCGAGGACACCATGCCCGGCGAGCTGGCGAACGTCGTCGCCGGCAGGGTTGCCAACATGCTCAACCTCAACGGGCCGAACTTCATCACCGACGCGGCCTGCGCGTCCGCGCTCGCCGCGGTGAGCTCGGGTGTCGAGGGGCTCATGAGCGGCCACTTCGATGCCGTGCTGGCAGGCGGCGCCGACGGCAACCTGTCCGCCAGCACGTATGTGAAGTTCTGCAAGATCCGCGCGCTCTCGGCGACCGGTACCCGTCCGTACGCCGAAGGCGCTGACGGCTTCGTCCCGGGCGAGGGGTCCGCGCTGCTCCTGCTGAAGCGTCTTGACGACGCCGAGCGCGCCGGCGACCGGATCTACGCGGTCATCCGAGGCATCGCCGGATCGAGTGACGGCAAGGGCAAGGGCATCACCGCGCCGAACCCGATCGGCCCGCGTCTCGCCATCGAGCGCGCCTGGCGCGCCGCGGGGCTCTCACCCGCGACCGCGACACTGATCGAGGGGCACGGAACGTCCACGGCGGTCGGCGACGTCGTCGAAGCGCAGGCGATGACCGAGGTCTTCGGCGGGGCCGGCGCACCGTACGGATCGATCGCGCTCGGCTCGGTCAAGTCGAACATCGGCCACCTCAAGGCTGCCGCCGGCGCTGCAGGGCTGCTCAAGGCGGTCCTCGCGATCGATGAGAAGGTCTTCCCGCCGAGCATCAACGCGCGCGTCCCGAATCCGGGCATCGACTTCGCGCATTCGCCGCTTCGGGTCAATCACGAGCTTGCCGAGTGGCCCACCCCGGGCGGGGAGGGCGTACGCCGCGCGGGTGTCAGCGCCTTCGGGTTCGGGGGCACCAACTTCCACGCGGTGCTCGAGGAGTACATCCCTGGCCGCCTGAACGGCAACGGATCGAAGAGCTTCGCGATGGCGGCTCCCACCGATGGCTCGCCGCCGCCCTCAGGCACGCCGGATACGGCACCGTCTGGGGGCGTCAGCGCCCCGATCGCGGTGACGGCCAAGCCGCCGCTCCGCGGGGCGCTCGTCGTGGGTGCGGCGACCCGGCAGGAGCTGGGTGAGCGACTGGCCGCCGCGACGCAGACCGCGCGTGCGGGCGTGGCGCCGCCACCGGTTGCGCCGATGGAGAGCGATCTGCGTGCGGCGGAGCGCGTGGCGATCGACTACACGGACGCGGCCGATCTCGCCGAGAAAGCGGGACTCGCGGCGCGCGCGCTCGCCATGGAGGAGCACTCGAACGCGGCAGGCATGTGGAAGGCGCTCCGGGCCCGCGGCATCCATCGCGGACGCGGTGCGCCCGCCAAGGTCGCCTTCCTGTACACAGGCCAGGGATCCCAGTACGCGAACATGCTGGCGACACTTCGTGAGATCGAGCCAATCGTGGCCGCAACCTTCGATGAAGCGGATGCGATCATGACCCCGCTGCTCGGACGGCCGCTCAGCGAGTACATCTTCGTCGATCGCGCTGACAGGACGGCAATCGAGACTGCGGAGCTTTCGCTGCGCGAGACCGAGATCACCCAGCCGGCCATCATGGCCGCCGATCTCGCCCTCACGCGCCTGCTCGATGCCTACGGCGTGAAGCCGGACATGGTCATGGGCCACAGCCTTGGCGAGTACGGCGCGCTGATGGCGGCGGGAGTCCTCACCTTCGAGCACACGCTCGAGGCGGTGAGCGCGAGGGGTCGCGAGATGAGCCACCTCGACGTCGAGGACCGGGGCCTCATGGCAGCGGTGATCGCGCCGCTCGACGAGATCGAGGCCGCGGTCGCCGGTGTCGACGGCTGCATCGTCGCGAATTTCAACAGCACCAAGCAGGCCGTCATCGGTGGCGCAACCGCCGCCGTGCAGACCGTCATGCGGAAGCTCTCCGACGCGGGCCGGACGGTCGTGCCGCTCCCTGTGAGCCACGCGTTCCACACCAGCATCGTGGCGCCGGCCAGCGAGCCGCTGCGCACCGCGCTGACCCGTCTGGGGCTGCAACCGCCGATTCTGCCGATCGTGTCCAACGTCACCGGCGAGCTCTACCCGACAGGCGAAGGGTCGGTGCCGCAGGCCCTCGACCTCCTCGCACGTCAGGTCGCGTCACCGGTGCAGTTCGTGACCGGGTTGCGCACCCTCTACCGCGAAGGCGCGCGCGTCATGATCGAGGTCGGCCCCAAGAAGGCGCTCGAGGGGTTCACCGAAGACGTCCTCGGCGACGACGTGGTGAGCCTGTTCACCAACCATCCCAAGGTCGGAGACGTCGTTTCCTTCAATCAAGCGCTGTGCGGCCTGTACGCCGCCGGCCACGGGAGGGGCATCAGCGCCGCCGAAGACCCCGATCACTCACCGCAGTCCACCGACGATTCCACGGAGACACCGTCAACCATGGCCACTCCAAGCACGACCCCCGATGACGATGCCCGGCCTCAGGCTTCGCCGGGCGCGGCCCCCTCGCTCGCCGAGGCGGCGGAGCGATGGAGTGAGCCGGTGGTCATCACCGGTGCGGCGGTTGGATTGCCACGCGCGCAGGTCTTCGATGACGGCAACCTGGCGCGGATCCTCGATGGCGAGCAGTTCATCGATGTCATCCCGACCAAGATTCGCGAGGCGATCCTCGACAAGCGCATCACGCGCCTGGTGAAGCGCGAGAACGGCACGCCGAGCTTCGAGGTCATCGACGACGCCGCGGACGTGATCAAGCTCGCGGGCCGCGGTGGCGATGTCGACCTGGTCGAGCAGTACGGGGTGAGCGCGGAGCGGGTTCCCGCCCTCGACCGCACCACGGTGCTGGCGATTGGCGCCGGCATCGACGCGCTGCGCGATGCGGGGATCCCGATGGTGATGCGCTTCCGCACCACCAGCCTCGGCACCCAGCTGGCGCAGCGATACCAGCTCGCCGAAGCGCTGAGTGACGACACGGGCGTCATCTTCGCCTCGGCCTTCCCCGGCGGCGACTCGCTGGTCACCATGGTCACCGACTACGAGCGGGATCGGGCCCGCCGCGAGGAGCTGCACGAGCTGGAGTCGCTTCGCGCGCACGTGGAGAAGACCGCCGGCGTGGAGGCGCTCACCGAGATCGACCATCGCATCCACTCGTTGCGTGCCGCGGCCGAGAGCAACCCGTACGCCTTCGATCGCCGGTTCCTGTTCAGGGCGCTGTCCATGGGCCACTCGCAGTTCGCCGAGCTCGTCGGTGCGCGCGGCCCCAACACCCAGATCAACTCAGCCTGCGCCAGCACCACACAGGCGGTCGCGCTCGCCGAGGACTGGATCCACGCCGGGCGTTGCCGGCGTGTCGTGATCGTCGCGGCTGATGACGTGACCTCCAGCCACATGCTCGAGTGGGTGGCCTCAGGTTTCCTCGCCACGGGCGCTGCGGCAACCGATGGCGTCGTCGAGGAGGCCGCGTTGCCGTTCGACCGTCGCCGGCACGGCATGTTGATCGGCATGGGCGCGGCTGCGATGGTCGTCGAATCGGCGTCGGCCGCGCGAGAGCGGGGCGTCGCTCCGATCTGCGAGGTGCTTGGCGCCGTCACGGCAAACAGTGCCTTCCACGGCACGCGGCTCGACCCCTCGCACATCACCCAGGTGATGGAGACGCTCATCGCCAACGTAGAGCGCGATTGGGGCGTCTCTCGCAACGAGATCGCTCAATCACTGCTGTTCATGTCGCACGAGACCTACACCCCGGCTCGCGGCGGCAGCGCCGCGGCGGAGGTCGAATCGCTTCGCGCGGTGTTCGGCGCCGCGGCCAACTCGGTGGTGGTGGCCAACACGAAGGGCTTCACCGGACATCCGATGGGCGTCGGCATCGAGGACGTCGTCGCCATCAAGGCGCTGGAGACGGGCATCGTGCCGCCCGTCCCGAATTACAAGGAGGTCGATCCCGACCTCGGAACCCTGAATCTGTCCAAGGGCGGGTCGTACCCGATCCGCTACGCCCTGCGTCTCGCAGCGGGGTTCGGCTCCCAGATCGCGATGACCCTGGTGCGTTGGACACCCACCGCAGACGGCCTCCATCGTGAGCCGGACCAGCTCGGGTACGCATACCGCGTGATCGATCGCATCGCGTGGACCCGCTGGCTGACCGACATCAGCGGCCGCCCGGACCCCGAGGTCGAAGTTGTCAAGCGGACCCTCCGGGTGCACCAGGACGCGCCGGCGCCGCGCGCCCCCAAGGCGCCGGCCAAGCCTGCGGTCACTCCCGCGGTGGCCGTGAAGCCGGCCGCGGTGGTGCCTGTGGCGACCGAGCCGGTGGCTGTTGCCACCCCGGCGCGGCTGGATCGCGAGGTGATCCGTCAGGCGGTCCTCGACCTTGTCGCCGAGAAGACCGGGTACCCGCAGGACATGCTCGATCCGGAGCTGGACATGGAGGCGGACCTCGGGGTCGACACGGTGAAGCAGGCGGAGATCTTCGCGGTGATCCGCGAGACGTACTCGATCCACCGCGATGAGAACCTCAAGCTCCGCGATTTCCCCACCATCAACCATGTGATCGGCTTCGTCATGGACCGTGCGACGGTGCCGGCCCCTGCCGCGCCGGGGAACGGGTCGATCGCTCCGGTGCCGGAAACCACGACGGTCGCAGCACCGGTCGTTCCCGTGCCAACGACCGCGCCCGCTCCCGCGATGCTTGCGGTGATCCCTGCCGCGACCGAGGCCGCCGCGCCGTCCGGCGCAGGGCTGGATCGCGAGGTGATCCGTCAGGCGGTCCTCGACCTTGTCGCCGAGAAGACCGGGTACCCGCAGGACATGCTCGATCCGGAGCTGGACATGGAGGCGGACCTCGGCGTCGACACAGTGAAGCAGGCGGAGATCTTCGCGGTGATCCGCGAGACGTACTCGATCCACCGCGATGAGAACCTCAAGCTCCGCGATTTCCCCACCATCAGCCATGTGATCGGCTTCGTCATGGACCGTGCGACGGTGCCGGCCCCGGCCGCGCCGGGGAACGGATCGATCGCTCCGGTGCCGGAAACCACGACGGTCGCAGCACCGGTCGTTCCCGTGCCAACGACCGCCCCCGCTCCCGCGATGGATGCGGTGATCCCTGCCGCGACCGAGGCCGCCGCGCCGTCCGGCGCAGGGCTGGATCGCGAGGTGATCCGTCAGGCGGTCCTCGACCTGGTCGCCGAGAAGACCGGGTACCCGCAGGACATGCTCGATCCGGAGCTGGACATGGAGGCGGACCTCGGGGTCGACACGGTGAAGCAGGCGGAGATCTTCGCGGTGATCCGCGAGACGTACTCGATCCACCGCGATGAGAACCTCAAGCTCCGCGATTTCCCCACCATCAACCATGTGATCGGCTTCGTCATGGACCGGGCCACCGCGCCCGCCGGCACCCCGACGAGCAACGGATCGACCCCATCGCCGCTTGACCCGGCCGAAGCCACGACGGTGGTGGAGACCCCAACCGCGATTGCTCCCACGCCCACGGAGGCGGCGTTGCCGTTGACCACGGCGCCTGTTGCGCCGGGCGGCGCAGGATTGGATCGCGAGGTGATCCGTCAGGCCGTCCTCGACCTGGTCGCCGAGAAGACCGGGTACCCCCAGGACATGCTCGATCCCGAGCTGGACATGGAGGCGGACCTCGGGGTCGACACGGTGAAGCAGGCGGAGATCTTCGCGGTGATCCGCGAGACCTACTCGATCCACCGCGACGAGAACCTCAAGCTCCGCGACTTCCCGACCATCAACCACGTGATCGGCTTCGTCATGGACCGCGCCACTGGCGAACCTCAGCCGCGCGAGCGCGACGTGGTGACCGCAGTGTGAAGTCGACCGCGCTCGCCCCGCCGGCGGCACGCGGCCTGACAGCTCAGATCCAGCGTATCGCCATCATCAACCGGGGCGAAGCCGCGTTGCGCCTCATCAGCGCCGTGCGCGAGCTCAACCAGGAACGCGGCACGCGAATCACCACAATCGCGCTGTTCACCGAGCCCGAACGTCACGCGCTGTTCGTCCGTGAGGCCGACGAGGCGGTGGCGCTTGGCGCGGCCATGCTCCCCACCGGCGGAGCGGCCGCTCACAGCGCATACGCCGACCTCGACGTCCTGGAAGGAGCGCTGACGGAAGCGCGTGCCGACGCCGCATGGGCCGGTTGGGGGTTCGCCGCCGAGGATCCTGCCTTCGCCGAGCTGTGCAGGCGCGCCGGCGTCCTCCTCGTGGGGCCCGGCCCCGAGACCCTTCGCCTCCTCAGTGATCCCGTGGCACTCGAGCTGTTCGCGTCGGACTGCGCGATGCCGCTGTATACGGGGTCCGGCGACGCTGAGGCCGTCACCGCCAGGCATCTCGAGGTGCAGGTCGTCGCCGACGCCGGCGGCACCGTCTGGGTCCTCGGCGTGCGCGACTCCTCCATACGGCACTGTGGCGAGAAGATGCTCGAGGAATCCGCCTGCCCGGCGCTGACTGCTGCGGAGCAGCGGCAGGTCGAGGACGGCGCCCGCCGCGTGTGCGAACGATCCGGATATCGCGGGGTCGGCACGGTGCAGTTCCTGCTCGAACCCTCCAACCGAAGGATCTCCCTGCTCGGCATGACGCCGCGTCTCCAGGTCGGGCACCCGGTGACCGAGATGACGACGGGAGCGGACCTGGTGAAGCTCCAGCTGCACATCGCCCAGGGCGGGCTGCTGGAAGGCACGCAGCCTCCGGCGCGTGGCCACGCGATCGGGATCCGGCTGAGCGCCGAGGACCCGGACGACGAGTTCACACCCTCGCCGGGGAGGGTCGCCGTTTTCAGCCCGCCGTCGGGGCCAGGCGTGCGCGTCGATACCGGGGTCGTCCAGGGCGACGTGATCGAGGGGGCCTTCGATCCGGTGATGGCGAAGATCGTCGCCTGGGGACGGGACCGAGGCGAGGCGCTTGCCCGGTTGCACCGCGCGCTCGTCGAGACGACGGTGGTGGTCGAAGCCGGCGCCACGAATCGCGCGTTCCTGCTCGAGCTGGTGCAGCGACCTGAGGTGGTCGACGGCAGTGCGGGCATCGGCTGGCTCGATCACGCCGACCGCTCCTCGTCATGGCCACGTCCGCATGCGGAGCTGGCCCTGGCGATCGCAGCCGTCGAGGTCGACCAGGCCGAGCTGGCGATCGATCAGGCGCGATTCCTCGCGTCGGCGTCCCGAGGGCGCCCTGCCGTCCGCGCCGCCGTGGGACGAACGATCGACCTGCAGATGCACGGGTATCGCCAGCGTCTTCACGTCAAACGTCTCGGTCCGACCACCGCACGGGTCGAGCTGGACGGGCGAACCATCGAGCTCGAGACCGAGCAACTCGGCGCATTCGAGCGCCGGGTGAGATGGGGCGGGGAGACGTACCACGTCCTCTGTGTCGAGCACGGCGGCCGGTACATCGTGGAGATCGACGGCGTCCAGCACCGTGCCAGCCGCAACGACGACGGAGTTGTACGAGCCCCGTTCCCCGCGGTGGTCGTCGCCGTACGCGTCGCGGTGGGGGACACCGTCGCGCCAGGGGATGTCATCGCCGTTCTCGAGGCGATGAAGCTGGAGATGCCGCTCGTCGCACCCTTCGCCGGCACCGTGAGCCGCGTGCTGGTTCAGTCGAATGTTCAAGTGGGGGCGGGCGAGCCGCTGCTCCGTGTCGAAGCAGCTGGCGATGGCGCGGCGACGGCCATCAGGCGCGGCGAGCCGCTGTCCCTGCCAGAGGCGACGAGCAGCGACGAGGAGCCACAGGACCGGTGCCGCCGATCGCTCGACGTGCTCCGCCGCCTCATGCTCGGGTACGACGTCGACTCGCAGACCGCGACCGCTGCACTGGCGGAATACTCCCGCGGTTGCGCGCTCGGGCACACGGTCGAAGACGGTCTGCGCTCACTCGAGAACGAGGTTCTCAGCACGTTCGCGGATGTCTGCGCACTGTCGCGGCGGCAACCTGATGCGACCACAGACATTGCGGGTCCAGGGAGGAGCGACCAGGAGTGGCTGCATGGGTACCTGGGCACGTTCGACGCGGACTCGCTGCCGGCAGCGTTCACCGACAGCCTCAAGCGAGCGCTCTCGCACTACGGCATCACAACGCTCACGCGCACGCCCGAGCTCGAGGATCGCCTCTACTGGCTGGTTCGCGCTCAACAGCGCGCCGACGCCCAGATTCCCGCGGTGCTGTCGTTGCTCGATCACCTCGAAGAGCACGCGGGCGACCTTGCTCCGGCGGCGACCGACGAATTGCGTGTCATCCTCGACCGCGTCCATACCGCGGCCCGCCACCGGCATCCCGCGATCGCCGACCTGGCTCGTGAGGTTCGCTTCCGGTACTTCGACCACCCACTCATGGAGCGCGCACGCGAGCTGGTCTACGACGACGCGCGGCAGCACATCGAGCACCTCGAGCTGCATCCCGACACTGACCGCGCGGACCACATCCGCGCGCTGGTCGACTGCCCGCAGCCGATGCACAACCTGCTGACCAGCCGCTTCCCCGAAGCGTCGCCGGAGCTCAGCGCGGTGATGCTGGAGGTCCTCACGCGCCGCTACTACCGCACTCGCGAGCTCGAAGAGCTCGACATCATCGATGTCGAGGGGCGGCCCGCCGCGGTGGCCGACTATGTCCATCACAACGTTCCAATCCGTGTGGTCACCACCTTCGCGCTCATGGGCCAGCTGACTCCGAGGCTCCGCGCACTGCGCCGAGTGGTCGTCGATGTCCCGGACGGAGCGGAGGCCGTGATCGACGCGTACATGTGGCGATGGGATCCCGCCCAGCGTGACGACGAGCTGGCCGCGCATCTTCGGGGAGAGATAGCGGCTGCGACGCTTCCCGCGACCGTCCACCGCATCGTGGTCATGGTGACGGAGCCCCGGTTGGGCCTCGGAATGTCATCGGCGCAGCACTTCACCTTCCGGCGGCACGGCACCGGTTTTCGCGAGGACCGGCTCTTTCGCGGGCTGCACCCCATGGTCGCCCAGCGGCTCCAGCTTGGGCGCCTGCGCAACTTCACCATCGAGCGACTGCCTTCGGCGGAGGACGTCTACGCCTTTCGCGGGGTCGCTCGCGCGAATCCCCGCGACGAACGCCTCGTCGTGATGGCGGAGGTGCGTGACGTCACGCCGGTCCGCGACGCGGACGGACGGGTGGCGCGGTTGCCGTCGCTCGAGCGGATGCTCGCAGAGGCGCTCGCGGACATTCGCCGGTTCCAGTCCCACCGGACGTCGGATCAGCGCCTGCAGTGGAACCGCGTGACCCTGTACCTCCTGCCACCGCTGGAGCTCGAGCTCAGCGAGGTACGTGCCATCGCCGAACGGCTTGCTCCCGACACCGAGGATCTCGGTCTCGACCGGATCGACGTCGAGGTCAGCATGCGCGACGGACGCGGGGTCCTGCGTCCCCTCGTCCTGCACCTGACCCATCCGGCAGGCGCCGAGGCGATCGTTCTGCGTGTCACGAAACCATCGAAGCGCCCGCTGCTCCCTCTTGACGAGTACACGCAGAAGGTGGTGTCGATGCGCCGCAGGGGGCTGACGTATCCCTACGAGATCGTGGGCCTGCTCGCCCCCACAGCAGACGGCACGTCCGGTGGTTTCCCACCGGGTGACTTCGTCGAGTACGACCTCGATGCCGCGGGCGTGTTCGTCTCGGTGGATCGGCCTGCCGGCCACAACAGCGCCAATCTCGTCGCAGGCGTGATCCGCAACTTCACTCCCACGCATCCGGAGGGCATGGCGCGGGTGATCCTCCTCGGCGATCCGAGCCGCAGCCTGGGTGCGCTCGCCGAACCGGAGTGCCGCCGGATCATCGCGGCACTCGACCTCGCCGAGCGCATGCGGGTCCCGCTCGAGTGGTTCACGCTGTCGTCCGGTGCGCGAATCGCCATGGACTCGGGGACCGAGAACATGGACTGGATCGCGAGGGTCCTCCGTCGCATCATCGATTTCACCCAGGGGGGCGGCGAGGTGAACCTCGTCGTGGACGCGATCAATGTCGGCGCTCAGCCGTACTGGAACGCCGAGGCGACGATGCTCATGCACACGCGAGGCATCCTCATCATGACCCCGCAGGGTGCGATGGTCCTGACCGGGAAGCAGGCGCTCGAGTACTCAGGGAGCGTGTCGGCCGAGGACAACTTCGGAATCGGCGGCTACGGCAGGATCATGGGCCCGAACGGGCAGGCGCAGTACTGGGCGGGCGATCTGGTCGCTGCCTGCTCCATCCTGCTGCGTCACTACGAGCACACGTATCGAGCCCCGGGGGAGCGTTTCCCGCGTCGCACGGTGACCGCCGATCCGTTTGACCGCGACGTCCGCGACGCGCCGCACCCGCAGCGTTCGAGCGGTGACTTCGCGCATGTCGGGGATATCTTCTCGGCGCAGCTCAATCCAGGACGGAAGAAGCCCTTCGACATTCGCGCCGTGATGGGCGCCGTCATCGACCAGGACCATCGTCCGCTGGAACGGTGGACCGACATGGAGGACGCCGCGAATGCCGTCGTCTGGGATGCCCACCTCGGCGGGTATCCGGTGTGCCTCATCGGGATGGAGTCGCACCCGCTCATCCGGCATGGGTTCATCCCTGCCGACGGTCCCGATCACTGGACGCCGGGGACGCTCTTCCCCCAGTCGTCGAAGAAGATCGCACGCGCGGTGAACGGCGCGACCGGCAACCGGCCGCTGGTGGTGCTCGCGAATCTCTCCGGCTTCGACGGCTCACCCGAGTCGATGCGCCGGGTGCAGCTGGAGTTCGGGGCGGAGATCGGCCGCGCGGTGGTCAACTTCCGGGGGCCGATGGTCTTCTGTGTTGTCTCCCGCTATCACGGCGGCGCGTTCGTGGTCTTCTCTGCGACTCTCAACGAGCATCTCGAGGTTGCGGCCGTGGAGGGCTCCTTCGCCTCAGTCATCGGGGGCGCGCCGGCCGCGGCCGTGGTGTTCACCCGCGAGGTCGAGAAGCGCACCAGGGCCGATCCGCGCGTCGTCGAGCTTGCCGCCGCGGTCGAGGCGGCGAGCGGTTCCGAGAAGGCACCGTTGCGTGCCCGGATGGCCGCGATGCTCGAGCACGCTCGCCGCGAGAAGCTCGGCGAGGTCGCCGCGGAATTCGACTCGATCCACACCGTGCAGCGCGCTCAGCGCATGGGATCGGTGCACCGGATCATCACCGCGAACAGCCTGCGCCCATATCTCATCGACGCCGTCGAACGGGGGATGCAGCGCGAGCTCGCTTCGATCGAGGTCGATGTCGCCGGTCACACCGCGATGCAGCGTGCGGACCCCGCTCCGGCCCCGTGATCGGGTATCTGCTGTGTGGCAGCGATGATGTGGCGGCGGAGGACACGTGGCTGCTCCCCGCCGAGCGCGAGACGCTCGACGCCTTGGCTCGCGCCAAACGGCGAGCCGACTGGCGCCTCGGCCGGTGGGTGGCGAAACACGCAGTCGGCAGAGCGCTCGCAGTATCCGCCGGCCTTGTCGAGATCCGCAGTGATGAGGACGGTGCGCCGCACGCGTGGTGGGACGGCGCCCCCCTCGAGGTGAGCATCTCCATCAGCCACGGCGCGGGGACGGGTCTCTGCGCCGTCGCGGTGCCGCGCCTCGCGATCGGTTGCGACGTGGAGCGCATCGAGGAGCGCCCGCAAGTCTTCGAGGAGGACTGGTTCACCACGTCTGAGCGCGACCTTGCGGGCGCCGCATCTCCGGCTGAGCACGATCTCCTGGTCACCCTGATCTGGTCGGCGAAGGAGAGCGCCCTCAAGGCGCTGCGGGCGGGTTTGCGCCGGGACACGAGGTCGGTCGTCGTGGAGGACGTCGACGGTGGATCCGAGGGTGCGTGGCAGCGGCTTCGCATCCGCGACCTGGAAGGTCCAACCCTCGAAGGATGGTGGCGCCGGAACGGTCAGTCCGTGATCAGCGTCGCGAGCGTTTCGATGCCGGAGGCACCGTCGGCGCTGTAACCGGAACCTCTCCGCGATAGCCGGCACGGAGGAGATCGACGACCTCGGCGAGCAGCGGCATCCGCGGATTGGTCCTGATGCTCGGATCCGCGAACGCCGTTCGGGCGAGATCCGGGAGCGCCGTGAGGAACTCGGTCTCGTCGACGCCGGCCTCCTTGAGGCTTCGCGGCATCTCCACCGCCCGGAGCAGTCCCTCGACGTGCTCGAGGAGGCGTGCACGGCGCTCATCATCGGTGCGCCCGCCAAAGAGGATCCACCCGAGCTGCGCGTACTTGTCCGGCGCGACGTATGCGGAGTACCCGGGCGCGGGCATGAACTTGGTGGGCAGCGACGCGTTGTAGCGCATGACGTGGGGGAGGAAGATCGCGTTGGCCCGGCCGTGGGGGATGCCGAACCGAGCACCCACCGCGTGGGCGAGCGCATGGTTGACGCCGACGAACGCGTTCGAGAACGCGAGGCCGGCGATCGCCGCCGCGTTGGCCATCGCGGTCCTCGCCTCGAGATCGCCGCCATCGGTGTACGCCCCGGGCAGGTTGTCGAAGATGAGGCGTGCGGCCTGGACGCAGAACGCGTCCGTGTACGGCGAGGCGAAGATGGAGACCGCGGCCTCGAGCGCGTGCGTCAGCGCGTCGATGCCGGTGTCGGCGGTGACGGCGGGCGGCATGCTGAGGCTGAGCGTTGGATCCACGATCGCCATGTCCGGCACGAGCGAGTAGTCGACGAGCGTCGCCTTGGTCCGTCCCATCGTGATGACCGCGGCGGGCGACACCTCCGAGCCCGTGCCGGCGGTGGTCGGGATCGCGATGAGGCGCACTCTGTGGGTGCCGGTCGGGTACACCGCGACGCGCTTGCGGGCGTCGAGGAACGGGAGTGCGAGGTCGGCGAGCGACACCTCGGGGTGCTCGTAGACGAGACGCATCACCTTGGCCGCGTCGAGGACCGAACCCCCGCCGACGGCGATGATCACGTCGGGTTGCACCTGATCGAGGAGTCGAACGCCCTCCTGCACGATCGTCTCGTCGGGCTCGGGCATGACGTGCGAGAAGACGCTGAGCGGGCGTGTCCGGAGGTGCTTGCGAACCTCGTCCACCGCGCCGCGCTTCTCGTTGAAGGCGTCGGTCACGACCACGATCTGGCGTGCCTCCACCTCGCGAAGGCTCTCGAGCGAGCCGGCGTTGAAGTACGTGTCCGACGGGACGCGGAACCACTGTGGCGGCACCCGCCGGCGCGACACGGTCTTGATGTTGAGGAGGTTGCGGTAGTTGACGTTGTCGGTGGTCGCGGAGCCGCCCCAAGTGCCGCAGCCGAGTGAGAACGTCGGTGTCAGCGAGTTGTAGACACCACCGAGCGCTCCGACCGCCGTGGGAGCGTTGACGAGGATGCGACCGGTGCGCACCGCCGCCGAGAACCGCTCGATGATCGATTCGTCGCGCGCGTAGATCGCCGACGTGTGTCCGAGCCCGCCGTGCTCGGTCACCAGGACGCAGACGTCGATGGCTCGCTGCTCGTCGCGTGCGCGGACGACGCCGAGCACCGGCATCAGCTTCTCGCGGATCAGTGGATGCGCCGCGAGGGCGTCCAGGTCATCCGGGAGCGGCGTGAGCAGGACCTTCGTGCCCTCCGGCACCGAGAACCCGGCACGCCGCGCGAGCTCGGCTGCGGGCTGCCCCAGCGCGGCCATGTTGACGTGCTCGCAGTCGAACGCGAAGGCGCTGAGCTGCTCGATCTCGTCGGCGCTCAGCACCCGTGCGCCCAGCCGCTCGAACTCGGCGATCACCGGCTCGTAGATCGCCGAATCGATCACGCACGTCTGCTCCGCGGGACAGATCACCGAGCTGTCGAACGTCTTCGAGATGAGGATGTCGACCGCGGCGCACTTGATGTCGGCGCTGCGGTGCAGGTAGACGGGCGCATTGCCCGGTCCCACGGTGATGCACGGTTTGCCCGCTGCCTGCGAGTAGGCGACGATCCTGGCGCCACCGGTCGTCCAGATGAGATCGATGCCCGGGTGCCGGAAGAAATGGTGGGTGACCTCGTTGTCGGTGTCGGGGACGATCTGCAGGGCGCCGGGCGGCATGCCGGCGGCTTCACCCGCCTCGCGGAGGATCTCGACGACCCGCGTCCCGCAGCGAAACGCGTACGGCGACGGGCGGAAGATGATGGCGTTCCTTGTCTTTGCCGCGACGATCGCCTTGAAGAGCACGGTCGAGGTGGGGTTGGTGATCGGGGTGATGGCGAGGACAACGCCGATCGGTTCGGCGACGTGGGCGATCCCGCTCGCGGTGTCCTCGTCGATGACGCCGACCGAGCGCTTGTCCTTGAGGTAGTCGGAGAGGAATTCCGTCGCGACGAAGTTCTTGACGACCTTGTCTTCAAAGACGCCGAAGCCCGTCTCCTCGACGGCGAGCGCGGCGAGCTCGACCGCCGATTTCAGGCCCGCGACCACCATGGCGGATACGATGGCGTCGACCTGCTCCTGGTCGAGCCGGCGGAAGGCCTCCGCCGCCTCGCGGGCACGATCCACGAAGGCGTCGAGCTCCGTGACGCGTGCCGCGTCGAGTGATTGGGAAGCCGTCAACCCGGCGGCGGGCATCAGTCGTCGCCCTCGGCGGCGAGCGGAGCGAAACGGATCATTTCGTCACCTCGGATATGGTCGGAGTCCCTGCGATCAGCGTGAACCGATCTCGCGCCCCACCCAAGGGCCGTTGGTCATGAGACGGGCCGCCGATGGTCCGTTGACCTTCGGCACTGGCGGAGCTGCAGGCTGTGAACGTAGGCTAGGTGCCAGACGGCGCAGTCCGTGCATCGAGGAATCTCCATGCGTCTTCCGGCTTCCTCCGACGGTTGGGTCGAGCTTCCCTCACGAACGCGCGTGTTCATCTCCCGTCGCGGCAGCGGGGATCCGGTCGTCCTCCTGCACGGGATCGCGCACTCCTCGGACGCGTGGGCGAGCGTGATCCCGGCACTAGCCCGCCGCCACGAGGTGGTGGCCATCGACCTGCCGGGCTGCGGCCGCAGCGACAAGCCCGATACCGACTACTCGATCGGCGCTCAGGCTGCGGCGGTTCGCTACGCCCTCGACTCGCTCGGTCTCGACCTCGTGACCGTCGTCGGCCACAGCTTCGGCGGCGGGATCGCGATGATGCTCGCGTACCAGTACCCGGAGCGCGTGGGACGGCTCGGCCTGGTGTCGAGCGCCGGGTTCGGGCGGGATCTGCATCCGCTCTTCCGTGCGGCGACCATTCCCGTGCTCCCGCGCTATGCGATGCGCGTGCTGTTCCACCCGGCGATCCGTCGCGGGCGCAACATCGCCGGCCAGCTGCTGAGCCGTGCGGCCGGTGACCCGTTCTTCGTGAAGCCGGCAGCCCATCGGAAGGAGTTCGAGTCACTCCTCGAGGGGCTCGAGGACCCCGCGGCGCAGCGTGCGTTCACCGCAACACTGCGCTCTGCAAGTCACCTCGGTGGCCAGGCGATCTCCGCGCTCGATCGCATCGGCAGCGCTCGTTTCCCGGTGCTCATCGTGTGGGGACGCGCCGACCGGGTGTTCCCCGTCGCGCACGCGCATCGCGCCGCGCGCGAGGTGCCCGACGCGCGGCTCGTGATCCTCGACGACTGCGGGCACTTCCCGCAGATCGAGGCGACCAGGGAGTTCACGAAGGTGCTGCTCGACTGGCTCGACAAGACGCAGGCGGTGCGCACCTACCGCCCGCCCGGGACGCTCGGCAGCGGCGACCTGGGGTCGGGGTCCCCCGCCGCCTGAGGCGCTTCGCGAACGGCGGGATCCGCCCTCAATCCCCGAGCATCGCCGCGACGTGGTCGGGCACGTACGTGTACGTGTCGCGGCTCGGGCGCACGTAGCCGTCGTCCGACTGGCGAGGCGGCAGGGTCAGCGGGGTCTGCAGGACGTCCTTGTACGGCACCTTCGAGAGAAGGTGGGCGAAGCAGTTGAGGCGGGCGCGCTGCTTGTCGTCTGCCTCGACCACGTACCACGGCGATTCCGGCGTGTCGGTGTGGACGAACATGATGTCCTTCGCACGTGAGTACTCGACCCACCGAAGCCGGGACTCCAGGTCGATCTGGCTCAACTTCCAGTGCTTCAGCGGGTTGTGCAGGCGCAGCTGGAAGCGCTTCTCCTGCTCCTGGTCGCTGACCGAGAACCAGTACTTGACGAGGATCAGGCCGGAGTTGATCAGCAGCTGCTCGAAGATCGGGCACTGACGGAGGAAAAGCCGATGCTCGTCGTGCGTGCAGTAGCCCATCACGTACTCGACGCCCGCCCGGTTGTACCAGGAGCGGTCGAACAGGACGATCTCGCCCGCGGACGGGAGATGTTCGATGTAGCGCTGGAAGTACCACTGAGATCGTTCGCGGTCCGACGGCGACGGGAGCGCCGCCACCTTGACCACTCTGGGGTTCAGGTACTGGGTGATGCGGCTGATCGTCCCGCCCTTGCCCGCGCCGTCACGTCCCTCGAAGATCACCGCGACGCGAGACCCGGTCGCCCGGACCCACTCCTGCAGCTTGACCAGCTCGACCTGCAGGCGACGTAACTCCTTCTCGTATGCCTTGTCGGTCAGGCTCTCGGGATGACCGTGCTTGGACGCCGCCTTCTTCGCCACGGCACCATTGTGAGCCTGCCCAGGAGCCATCTCTGAATCACGACGGCAACGAAAGCGCCCCGAAGGGGGTGAATGAGCCCGCCGGTGGGGGTGCCGGCGGACTCGGGGTCGCTCAGTGGTTGATCGTGATGCGGTTGGCGGGCTGCGGCGGCGGCGGCTCCGCCAGAGGTACCCGGACCTCCAGGATCCCGTCGCGGTAGCTCGCCGTCACGTCCCTGTCGCTCGCTCCGTCGGGAAGCGGGATCGTCCGGGTGAACGATCCGTACTGCATCTCGGTGAAGTGCCGGCCCTTGTCGCCGGACTTCGTCTCACTCCGCCGCTCGCCGCTGATGGTGAGCAGGCCGTTGTCGATGGTGATCTGGACGTCGTTGTCCGGATCGACGCCCGGCAGCTCCGCACGGATCACGAGATGGCCGTCGTCGGAGAACTCCTCCAGGCGCATCGGGAACTCACGCGTCAAACCGAGGAGCGGAAACACGGGCCAGCGAAGAAAGTCGGCGAAGGTCCTGCCGAGCACGTCATTCGGATACACGGGCGTCAGACCCCTGGTCTCTGCCATCGTGTCACCTCCAGTCGGGGCTGATGGGTTCCATTCCCATGTTCTCGCTGTCCGCGAGGTGCGGCCACTGCTGAAGGTCCCGAGAAGGACGCTGAAAGGCCCTGCCGCGAATCAGGCGGTCAGCCGTGATCCTCCGCATCCTCGATGACGTCCGGCTGCCGGCCCATGCCGCCGGGGTCGTACGCGGGGTCCTCACCGAGCCCAGGCTCACGGTCCGGGAGCGGCGGGAGGTCACCGCCGGGGTCGACCGCGGAGGTATCGACCGTCGGAACGGCCAAGGCGCGCTCCGGTTCAGGGATGTCAACAATTTCTTCGTCGATCTCGTTCATCGCTGTGCTCCTCCGGTGTTCCGGCCGTCGGACAGTCTGCGCACCTCCACGTTACCCCCGCTGGGATCGCAGGGGACTCCCTCCGTGACGGGTGAAGTGCGCGAGGCGCTTGCTCACGCGCCTGGCGTGCCTGGTGGCGTGCGTCGACGGCGCCTTTTCGAATCGGCTCGGATGCGCGGCATAGAAGGCGACCTTCGCGACCTCGACGAGACACAGGTAGACGACGACCATGCCGAGCAGGATGAGGAAGAACTCGAGCGGGAGCCGCGAGAACCCCAGCACGCCGGCGAGTGGCGTGAACGGCACGATCGCCCCGATCGCGGCGCAGGTGGTGGGAAGAACGAGCATCAGGCTGCTCGGCCGGCTGCGAAGGAATGGGACGCGGCGGGTCCTGATCACGTAGACGATCAGAGTTTGGGTGGCGAGCGACTCGACGAACCAGCCGGTGCGGAACTCGCTGTGGCCGGCATTGAGCAACGACAGCATGACGAAGAACGTCAGGAAGTCGAACACGGAGCTGACCGGACCGAAGACGAGCATGAAACGGCGCACGAACCGCAGATCCCAGGCAGCCGGACGCGCGAGCGTCTCGGAATCGACATTGTCGGTCGGAATGGAGAGCTGTCCCGCGTCGTAGAGCAGGTTGTTGAGCAGGATCTGTGAGGGAAGCATCGGCAGGAACGACAGGAAGACCGATGCGGCGGCGGCGCTGAACATATTGCCGAAGTTGGATGACGTCGCCATGAGCACGTACTTGATGGTGTTCGCGAACACGCGCCGGCCCTCCGCGACGCCGTCCGCGAGGACGCCGAGATCTTTTTCGAGAAGGACGATGTCAGCGGCGTCCTTGGCGACGTCCGTCGCGGAGTCGACGGAGATCCCGACGTCGGCGTGGTGCAGCGCGACCGCGTCATTCACGCCGTCGCCGAGGAACGCGACGTCGACACCGGTCCGCCTCGTCACCTTGATGATCCGCGATTTCTGGTCGGGGCTCACCCTGGCGAACACCTTCGTCGTGGTCACGGCCGTCGCGAGGGCTGCATCGTCCATCGCCTCGATCTCCGGACCCGTCATCACGGTTCCGGGGTCGACGCCGATCTCCCGACAGACCGTGGCCGCCACGGTGCCGTTGTCGCCGGTGATGATCTTGACCTCGATGCCGAGGGCGTTCAGCCTGGCGATCGCCTGCCCTGCGCTGGCCTTCGGTCGGTCCACGAACGTCAGGAAGCCGTTGAAGATGAGGTCCCGCTCGTCGGCGCCCGTGAGCGTAGCGCCCGAAACGGCGCGAGTCCCCACCGCAACCACCCGGGCGCCCGCCGTGAAGAGGCGCTCGAGGGTGGCGTTCGCCGCGGGTGGGACAGCGGCGCAGCGTGCCAAGACCGCCTCGGGAGCCCCCTTGGTCACGATCAGCCGGCCGTCGGGGCCGTCGACCAGGACCGATGCCAGCTGGCGCTCGTGATCGAAAGGCACCCTTGCGAGGCGCGAATACGCCGACGGACCGCCGGACCGGGGGCCGAGTGCAGCACCCTGAGGGCTTGCCCACAGGGCTTGATCGAGAGTGTTGCCGCCAACCGGTCCTCCGGTGCCGACCGACGCTTCGTTGCACACGAGACCGAGCAGCAACGGCGTGTCGGACGCGTCTCCGCCGGCCGCCAGGGCACGATCGAACGTGATTGCGCCTTCGGTGAGCGTGCCCGTCTTGTCCGTGAAGAGGACTTCGATGTTGCCCAGGTCCTCGATCGCGACCAGCCGCTTGACGAGCACTCGCTTGCGGGCCAGCGCTCGTGAACCGCTCGACAGCCCGACCGTCACGACTGCGGGCATGAGCTCCGGGGTGATCCCCACAGCGATCGCCAGCGAGAACAGCAGGGCGTCGAGCAGCGGTTTGTGGAATGCGATGTTGAAGATGAAGATCGTGATGGAGAGCACGCCCGCGATGCGGACGAGGAACGTCGAGAATCCGCTCAACCCCTGCTGGAACGCGGATGCCGTGGCGCGCTCCGCAAGCCCCGATGCAATGGCACCGAATGCGGTCGAAAGGCCGGTCGCGACCACCACGCCGCGACCTGCTCCCTCGTGGACGATCGTCCCCATGAAGGCGCAGGAGCAAAGGTCGACGC
This sequence comes from Candidatus Dormiibacterota bacterium, assembly GCA_963848445.1. Lineage (GTDB taxonomy): Bacteria > Chloroflexota > Dormibacteria > Aeolococcales > Aeolococcaceae > Palsa-851. The sequence goes on along the minus strand of CAWKDT010000001.1, from coordinate 204,395 downwards.
CTGTGGCGTCCGGCTGCGGCGCCGACGACTTCGGAACCGGCATCGACTCGCCGGTGAGAACCGCTTCGTCGCACTCCAATGAGTTGACCTCGAGGAGTCGCATGTCAGCCGGGACGATATTGCCCACTTCGAGGTTGACGACATCGCCCGGCACGATCCCGGTCGTGTCGACAAGCTGATCGTGCCCATCACGCCGGACGAGGGCCCGATGGTGAATTTCCGCGTGCAGCGCCTCGACAGCGCTCTCTGCGCGGTACTCGTTGAAGAAGCTCAAGAAGACGCTGAGGGCGACGATCGCGGCGATGATGAAGGCGTCGGTCGGGTCGCCCGTGAATCCCGATATGGCTGCGCAGCCGAGCAGCAACAGGAGCAGCGGGTTGCGAAACTGCCGCAACAGCACGCCGAGCCGCGTGACCCGGTGTACCCGCAGGACGTTGCCGCCCTGGCTCGCGAGCAGTTCAGCGGCCTGCGATGACGCGAGTCCCTGGTCGCTCGATCCGAGAGCAGCGAGAACGTCCTCGCTGGGAAGGCGTGCTGCCTCGACGAGGTTGATGTGCGTCAGCGGCGAAGGTCGCCGCGCTCGTGAGTCGGCGGTGGCACCAGCAACAGCGGCACGTGCGTGTGGTGCGTGATCGAGCGGGACACGCTGAACCCGGGGCTCGCGCCGGCGCTGCTTCCTCTGGCACCGATCGCGAGGAGGTGCGGTTCACCCGTGGAGCGACACGCCTCGCGCAGGGCGTCCGGCACGTCGGCATGAGTCACGACCCGCGTGGCGATACGTTCGGAGTCCAGATGATCGCGGGCCGTTTCCGCGCAGAGCGCAAGCCGGCGCTCCCCCTCGCTCACGGCGTCCGCAGCCGCTTTGTGATCCTGGATGACCGTCACCAGCGTCAGATCCGCGTCAGAGAGCCGCGCGAGCCAGGCGGCCAGCCCCGAAGCCAGGTTCGCCTCAGCCGAGCCGTCGCAACCCACGACGACGTGCCGCGGTGGCCAGGCGTGCCCGTCGTCGCGGACCAGAAGCACCGGGCGGAACGAGCGGTGCACGACGTCCTCCGAGACCCGGTACGTGAAGAGCTCCTCGACGATGCCGAGGCGGCGTCCCCCGACGATGATGATCCCCGCACTCACGGTTCGCGCGGTTGCCAGGATCGCGTGCGCGCGCGACCCGGACGGCGTGTGCACCGCGGCGACCGGGCAGCCCAGCTGCTCCTCGATCAGCTTTGCCTCGTCGGCGGCCACCGCCGAGGCGATGCGCTCCGCGACGTGCTCCGCCTCGCCCATCGCGGTGCTCGGGGACCAGGCATGGACGATGTGCAGGGCCGCATTCGCGGCCCGCGCGATGTGCGCGGCGGCGGCACGCGCGTTCTGGCTCGCCGCCGTCCCGTCGGTGGCAAGCAGGATCGCGGTTGGCTCGGCGTTGATCTGCACTCCCTCCACGGCCGCTGATGCCTGTCCGGGGCGCCTCGGGATGCTGAGGACCCCACCCGGACGATGAGGGTACCGGTTCGGCCGTCCGGGATGGAGCGCCGCGGGATGCGTGACCATAATGCAAAGACGTCGCCGGAACCCGGAGGTGTGCATCGATGGCGCTCGAGACCGCCGAGCAGCGCAGCGCGGCTGACACTGCGCCGCCGCCGGCGCCGGCCGTGTCCTTTGCGACGGATCCTGCCCGCTACCGGCACTGGCGGCTCAGCATCGATGGCAGCGTCGCCAGCCTCCGTATGGATGTCGACGAGCAGGGTGGGGTGCGCGAAGGCTACGCGCTGAAGCTGAACTCGTACGACCTGGGGGTCGACATCGAGCTGCATGACGCGGTGCAGCGGCTGCGCTTCGAGCACCCTGAGGTCGGGGCCGTCGTCATCACGTCGGCCAAGGATCGGTGCTTCTCGGCCGGTGCGAACATCGGGATGCTCGCGCAGTCGTCGCATCCGTGGAAGGTGAACTTCTGCAAGTTCACCAACGAGACGCGTCTCGAGATCGAGGACGCGTCAGCGCACTCCGGCCAGACGTACATCGCCGCGGTGAACGGTCCCGCTGCCGGGGGTGGCTACGAGCTGGCGCTCGCGTGCGCGGAGATCCTGATGATCGACGACGGATCCTCGGCCGTCTCGCTGCCGGAGCTTCCGTTGCTCGCGGTCCTGCCCGGCACCGGAGGCCTCACCCGGCTCGTCGACAAACGTCATGTCCGGCGCGACCTTGCGGACGTGTTCGTGACCAGGAGCGAGGGGGTCACCGCCCCAACCGCACTGAGGTGGGGACTGGTCGACGCCATGCTCCCTCGAAATGGGTTCGACGCTGCGGCTGCCGCGCATGCGGCCCAGGTGGCAGCGCGCGTGGAGCGACCCGCGCCGGGGCAGGGGGTGAGGCTCGATCCCCTGCGGGTCGCGATCCAGGGCGACGACCTGGTCTACGAGCACGTCCGTGCCTCGCTGGACCGCCGTACCGGCGTGGCCGCGATCGTGGTGCGCGGCCCGGACGGCGCTCCGCCGGCGGATGCGGAATCGGCGCGTTCGCTCGGCTGCGCCTACTGGCCGCTCGCGGTCGCGCGAGAGCTGGACGACCTCGTGCTGCACCTGCGGGTCAACGAGCCTGCAATCGGGACGTGGCTTCTGAGGACCGCCGGGAATATGGACGATGTCCTTGTCCACGACCGTTTCCTCCTCGAGCACCGTGGTGACGGCTGGTTCATCGACGAGGTGGTTCGCCTGCTTGCGAGGGTCTTCAAGCGACTCGACGTGAGCAGCCGAAGCCTCATCGCATCCATCGAACCCGGGAGCTGCTTCGGGGGGCTGCTCCTCGAGCTTGCGCTGACCTGCGACCAGCAGTTCATGCTCGACGGCACCATGTCCGAGGGGGACGAACCCGCGACGATCGTCATCACGGAGTCGAACGCCACGCTGTTTCCGATGGGGAATGGGCTCTCCCGCACCGGGTCCCGTTTCTACGGCAGAGCATCCGAGCTCGACGCCGCCTTCGGCCACATCGGTGAGCGGCTCGATGCCGCTGCCGCGTCGTCACTGGGGCTCGTGACCTTCGCGCCGGACAGCATCGACTGGGAGGATGAGCTGCGCATCGCGCTCGAGGCGAGGGCTTCTTTCAGCCCCGACGCGCTGACCGGCATGGAGGCGAACCTCCGGTTCGTCGGACCGGAGACGCTCGAGACCAAGATCTTCGGCAGGCTGAGCGCCTGGCAGAACTGGATCTTCACCCGTCCCAACGCCGTCGGCCCGGCCGGTGCGCTGCAGCGCTACGGAACCGGCCGGCGCGCCGTGCTCGAGAGGGAACGCACCTGAGATGAGCCTCGACGCCGACTACACCGACCGGATTCCCAACAACGTGGACCTGCGCAGCGACCGCCGCCTGCAGCGTGCCCTCGAGGCCTGGCAGCCGCGCTTCATGCAGTGGTGGAAGGATCTCGGTCCCGACCTCATCGCGCGTGATGTCTACCTCAGAACGGCGATCAGCGCGGACCGCGACGGCTGGGCGCACTTCGGGCACATCCCGCTCGAGGAGTACCGCTGGGGCATCTTCCTTGCGGATCGTGAGCCTGACCGGCAGATCGCCTTTGGCGAGCACATGGGCACCCCGGCCTGGCAGCAGGTGCCCGGGGAGTACCGGGCGGAGCTCCAGCGGCTGCTCGTGGTCCAGGGCGACACCGAACCGGCCTCGGTGGAGCAGCAACGGCTCCTCGGCTTCACGGCCCCAAGCCTCTACGACCTGCGCAACCTGTTCCAGGTCAACGTCGAAGAGGGCCGCCACCTCTGGGCGATGGTCTACCTGCTCCACGCGTTCTTCGGCCGCGAGGGGCGCGAGCAGGCGGAGCTGCTGCTGCTGCGCCACTCCGGCAGCGTCGACACACCACGAATCCTGGGCGCATTCAATGAGCCGACGCGCGATTGGCTCGCCTTCTTCATGTTCACGTACTTCACCGACCGGGACGGCAAGTTCCAGCTGGGCACGCTCGCCGAAAGCGGCTTTGATCCGCTGTCACGCACCTGCCGCTTCATGCTGCGCGAGGAGGCGCACCACATGATGGTGGGCACCACGGGCATCGACCGGGTCGTCCGCCGCACCGCCGAGCTGATGCGCGAGCACGACACCGACGATGTGGGCCCGCACGGAGGCATCCCGCTCGCGATCATCCAGCGGTACCTGAACTTCCACTACAGCGTGTCGCTCGACCTGTTCGGCGGCGAGCGGTCCACCAACGTCGCCAACTACTACACGGCGGGTTTGAAGGGGCGCTGGCAGGAGGAACGCAGGGCTGACGATCATCAGCTCACCGATGCCGTCGCGGCGATCGACACCGTCGTGGACGGGCGGATCGAGACGGCCGAGGTCCCGGCGCTGACCGCGCTCAACCAGGATCTGCGGGCCGAGTACTTCACCGACTGCAACAACGGCGTGCGCCGCTGGAACCGCATCCTCGAGTCGTCGGGAATCGACGCCACGTTGTCGTTGCCCCACCACGGATTCAACCGCCGAGTCGGTGCCTTCGCCGGCCATTTCGTGACCCCGGACGGTGCCCTGATCGACGCGGAGACGTGGGCCCGCAACGAAGCCTCGTGGCTGCCGGCGGCCGCGGACTACGAGTTCGTCCATTCCCTGATGAAGCCCGTCTTCGAGCCCGGGAAGATGGCGGGCTGGATCGCGCCGCCGGCGTCGGGGATCAACGGCCAGCCGGTCGAATACAGGTATGTACACCTTTAGGTAGCCGGCCTCGTGGGGTGAGCGCCGCTGAACGCGGCGCGTACATCTTTAGGTAGCGCCGCCTTCGCTGAGCGCGATCGTCGCGTCGCGGCGGAGCTCGGCGCGAATGACCTTTCCGGTGGCGGTCTTCGGCAACGCGTCCACCACGAGGAGCCGGCGCGGACGTTTGTACCCCGCCAGCAGCGAGCGGCACCGGACGAGCACCTCGTCGACGTCGAGCGCAGTGCCTGGGCGCGCGACGGCGAAGGCGACCGCTCGCATCAGCCCGTCGCTGCCCAGCGCACCCACCACGGCGGCCTCGGCGATGGCCTCGTGGCTGAGCAGGACGCTCTCGACCTCGGCGGGTGACACCCATTCGCTCCCGACCCTGAGCATGTCGTCTCGGCGGCCGAGATGGCGGTAGACACCTTCAGTGTCGACGGAATACAGATCCCCGGTCGCGACCCACTCGCCGGCGAACGTCCGTCGCGATTCCTCGCCCCGGCACCAGTACCCCGTCGCCGCCGCCGCACCCGAGACCCACAGCTGGCCCGGTGATCCGATCGGGGCCGGCACGCCCTCGTCATCGAGGATGCGCAGACGGTGTCCCGCGACCGGGGTGCCGGAGGCGCCCGGCACCACCCGGCCGGGTCGGTTCGAGATGAAGATGTGCGTCATCTCGGTGGAGCCGATGCCGTCGAGGATCTCGACGCCGAACCGTTCCCTGAAGCGTGCGAAGAGCTCGGCGGGCAACGCCTCACCCGCCGAGACCGCCTGGCGAAGCGGAGCGAATGTGGACTCGGGGAGGTCGGACGCCAGCACGGCCGCATAGAAGGTGGGAACGGCGAAGAAGAGCGTCGGCCGGTGGCGCTGCATCAGACCCGCAACCAGGGCGGGTGTCGGTGGGCGCGTCGGTTCGAGAATCGTCTGCGCCCCGGCGGACAGCGGAAAGGTCAGCGAGTTCCCGAAGCCGTATGCGTGGAACATCGGCGCCACCGAGAGGTGTCGATCCTCTGAAGCGACGGCGAGAACCTCGGCGGCATACCCCTCGCACGTCGTGCGCACGTCGGCGTGGCGATGCATCGCGAGCTTGGCGCGTCCCGTCGTGCCGGAGGTGCAGAGCCAGAAGCACGGTGACTCGCTCGACGTCGCGTCGATCGATGCGTCGCCGCCGGCTTCGAGCACCTCTGACCAGAGCGTGCCGGGTGCCATGCCCGCAGGGTCCGCGCCGACGTGGATGGTGATCGCGAGGTCAGGCGCCTCGGTCTCGAGCGCCGCCGCCAGCGTCTCCGCGTCGCCGGGGATCACCGCGCACCGAGCCCTCGAATCGACGGCGATCGCGACCAGGTCGCGAGCCGGGAGCAGCGGGTTGACCGGCAGGGCGACCGCTCCGATGCGCATCGCGGCGAGGATCGCGGTGGCCAGCTCGGCGCCATCCCGAAGGGCCAGCAGCACCCGCTCCTCACGGCGGACGCCGAGCTGCCGGAGGCCGCCGGCAGCGGCCTCGACCGAGGCGAGCAGCTCCGCGTACGTGATTCGCGCGTCGCCCGACAGGAGCGCGATCCGCTCACCGGCGCCGGTTTCCACGTTGCGATCGAGCAGCCACTCAGCCGCGTTGAAGCGTTCAGCCATGACCGCGCCCTGCGCGCATCTCCGCGTCCGCCCAGAGCCGCTGCATGCCGGCGGCGCAGCGTTGGGGCTCGACGCGATGCGGGTCGTGGGTGTCCGTGTCCACCCACGTGAGTCGGGCGCCCGGGACTGCAGAGCCGAGCGTTTCCGCGTGCAACCCTGGCGCGAGGTCATCGTGACTGCCGTGGATCGCGAGCACCGGGCTCTGTATCGACGAGAGTTCGTCGACGATGCTCCAATGTGCCCATGCCGGGGAGGTCCAGAGTGCGTGCCAGCGACCCGCCACGCCGGCCCAGTCCGGTCCGTGGGCACGGGCCAGGCTGCGCCGCATCGGCTCAGGCCACTCGGACGGCGGACCCATGCGGCGGAGTGTAGCCACGGTCACCGGGTCACCGCGAACGTGCACCGCGATGACCGCGACACTGGTCACGAGGGACGGAGCGCGCGCGGCGAGCAGGAGCGCGACGGTGCCGCCGTCGCTGTGGCCGACGAGGTGAACGGGCTCGTCCCCGCGCCCGCGGAGGATCGCTCGAAGGTCCGCGACATCCTCGTCGAACATTGCGGCGGTGAAGGTCCGGCCGTGTGGCGACCGCCCGAAACCGCGGCGGTCGTACGCGATCGCACGCCGGCCTCCTGACACCCCGGGCAGCCACGCGTCCCACGCGCGTGTCGATCCAACACCGTGGTGCAGCCAGACCGTCGCGGGACCCCGGCCGGGATGCTCCTCGATATGGAGGGAGTCGCGCACGCGACCCTCTTCGCGGCCCACCGAGGCGCTCCTAGCCGACGAGGATCTTCTGAATCGCCTGCTCTGAGGCGACCATGGCCAGAACGATCACCTCGTCGCCGGGATAGAGCTGCGTCTCGGGGTCAGGGATGATCATGTGCTCACGGCGGACGAGGGCGACGATCGCCGCCTCGCGGGGCAGTCCGAGATCTGCGATCTGCATCCCGCACGCCGGTGACGTGTCGGCGAGCGTCACCTCGAGGAGATGCGCCGAGGCGCCCTCGAAGCTCATGAGGTGTACGAGGGAGCCGACCGACACCGCCTCCTCGACCAGCGACGTGTACAGCTGGGGCGTCGAGACCGGGACATCGACGCCCCAGCTCTCGGTGAACAGCCATTGGTTGCTCGCGTTGTTGACGCGCGCGATGACGCGCGGCACGGCGAACTCCTGCTTGGACAGCAGCGAGATGACGAGGTTGTCCTCATCGTCTCCGGTGGCCGCGACCATCACGTCCACGTCGCTCATACCTGCCGCCTGCAGCGACGATACTTCGCATGCGTCGGCGACCGTCCAGCGCACGTCCACGTGCGGTTGAAACCGTGCGACCTGCTCGGGGTCGACCTCGAGGATCATGACATCGTGGCCGTGCTGCTTCAGATCGGCGGCAACCGCCATCCCGACGCTTCCACCCCCGGCAACCGCAACCTTCATGCGGACACCTCGGCGGCGACCGCATCGGCGCTCAGCAGCTGCTCCAGCGCGGGCAGCTCGTCCTTGAGCACGATGAGGTGGAGGAGATCGCCATCCTGACCGACCAGTGCGGCGGTATCGAGGCGTGGCACGCCGGCCCGCGTGACCGCGATGAGACGAACCTTGCCCTGCGCTTCGAGTGTCGCCAGCTTGCGACCCGCGAAATGCTCGGGAAGCACCCGGTCGATCAGCAGCAGTGAGCCGGAGGCGTCGCGCCATCGCGGCGTGAACTCCTCCGGCAGTAGCCAGCTCCGGACCTGATCGACGGTCCAGGTGACCGTCGCCACCGTCGGGATCCCGAGGCGCTGGTAGACCTGGGCCCGCTGCGGGTCGTAGATGCGGGCGACCACACGCTCGACTCCGTAGGTTTCCCGGGCGATTCTCGCCGCGAGGATGTTGGAGTTGTCTCCTGATGTGACGGCCGCAAAGGCGTCGGCCTCCTCGATGCGCGCTTCAGAGAGGACGTCGCGGTCGAATCCCGACCCGATGACCGTCAATCCCTTGAAATCGGCCGGCAGACGCCGGAAGGATTTCCGGAACCGATCGATGATCGCGACCGAGTGTCCTTCGGCCTCGAGCGTGCGGGCGAGGCCGGATCCGACCCTTCCGCAACCGCAGATGACGACGTGCACCATTCCATTCAAGCAGGTCGCTCGGACAACGGGTGGGCGTGCCCGCGTCTTGGGCATGGGGCATACTGCGGCCGTGGAAGAGCCCCGGCCCGAGGCGCCGTCGACGCGGCGATTGGCCCCGGAGCGTGTGGAACCGCTGAGCGCCCTCGCCTATCCGGAATCGTGGGCGTACCGCCTCAAGAACCGGATCCTCGGGCCTCCGATGATCTCGGAGCAGCTCACGCAGGAGCGGCTCGCCACGCCGATAGGGATCGGCGTGCTCGCTCCCGACATGATCTCGTCGTCAGCGTACGGCACCGAGGAGATGCTGCGCATCATGGTGCCGATCATCGGGATCGGCGCATTCAGCATGGTCATCCCCATCACGCTGGCGATCCTGGCGGTGATGTTCTTCGTCATGTTCTCGTACCTGCAGGTCATCGGGGTCTACACGAGAATCGGCGGATCGTATGTCGTCGCTCGCGACAACTTCGGCCCCAAGGTTGCGCAGGTCGCGGCGGTGGCCCTGCTCATCGATTACACGGTGACGGTCGCGGTGCAGACATCGGCCGGTACCGCAGCGCTCACCTCGGCGTATCCGACTCTGGTGCCGTACACGGTCGCGATCACCATCGGCGTGACCCTCCTCATGCTGTTCGCCAACCTGCGGGGGATACGCGAGGCGGGCGCATTCTTTGCGATTCCGACGTACTTCTACATCGCATCGCTGGCGTTTGTCGTGATCACCGGGTTGGTCAAGGCTGCGCTGGGAACCCTGCAGGCACACGCGCTGCCGAGCGCGGCCACACTCGGCTATCCCGTCGGCCATCAGACCGGCGGATGGCTCATGGGCCTGGGCGTCTTCTACTGCCTCAAGGCGTTCGCGAACGGCGGCGTCTCGCTCACCGGCATGGAGGCCGTGTCTGACGGCATCTCGAGCTTCCGCCCTCCGGTGGCGCGCAACGGACGCAAGGCACTGGTCACGATGTGCGCAATCCTCGGCTTCCTGGTGCTCGGCACGTCGATTCTTGCCCACCTGACGCACGCGGTCCCGTTCGAGGCCGGCACGCCGACCGTCGTCTCGCAGGAAGTGCGCTACGTGCTCGGTTCGACATGGGTCGGCTCGGCGCTCTTCTACGTGGTGCAGGCGGCCACGGTGCTGATCCTCTTCACCGGCGGGAACACGAGCTTCAATGGGTTTCCCTACCTCGCGAGCTTCGTCGCCGGTGACTCGTTTCTCCCGCGGCAGCTGACCAAGCGCGGCCACCGGCTCGCGTTTTCCAACGGCATCTTCGTCCTTGCGGTGGTCGCCATCCTGCTGATCATCGCGTTCAAGGCGCAGCTGAACGCGCTGGTCGGGCTCTACGCGGTCGGTGTGTTCACCGGATTCACATTTGCGGGATTCGGCATGGTCAAGCACAACCTGCGATTGCGCGAGCGGCGCTGGAAGCTTGGAGTCGTGGTCAACGCGTTCTCGGGGACCATGTCACTCGCCGTGGTCGGAATCCTGCTGGTGACCAAGTTCACCGAGGGAGCCTGGATTGTCGCGGTTGTGGGTCCGCCCATGTACTACGGGTTGATCAGGCTGCATCGAGAGTACGTGGAGGAGGAGAAGCAGCTCGAGACCGGGGCCGCCGCTGCAACGGAAGCCCCTGTGCTGCAACGACACGAGGTCGTCGTCCTCGTCGACCAGCTCGACATGGCATCCGCGCGCGCCCTTCAGTACGCGCGCACGCTGCGACCGGATGAGCTGCGAGTGGTCCATTTCAACATCGACACAGCCGCAACCGAGGAGCTCAAGGATGAGTGGGAGCGACTCGGCCTTCTGCACCTGCCGCTCGACATCGTGGAGTGCCGGGACCGGCGCCTCGAGCGCGCCGCGCTCGAATACGTCGCCGACATCGCGGCCGACGGGCAGACCGAGTGCACGGTGCTGCTTCCGCGCCGGGCGTTCCACTCGCGTCTCGAGCGACTGCTGCACGATCGCACCGCTGATCGGATCGCCGACGCCGTGGGAACGGTCGCGCATGTCGCGGCGACGATCGTTCCATTCAACGTGGAGACGAAGCCACGGCGGGTCTTCCGCCCCGGCGCGGTACGAATTGATCCTCAGCGTCGCAAGACGCCGCGCAGCGCGGGGGTGGATCGAGCACTCGCGCAGCGGGCAACCGGGACCGTGGCGATCGACGAGGTTGCATTCCGTCAGCGGGTGAGGATCGCAGGACGTATCCGCTCGCTTCGTGTCCAGACTGCGAAGGGCACCACCAATCTGGAGTGCGAGATAACGGATGACACCGGCATCCTGCTGCTCGTCTTTCAGGGACGGCCGAAGATTCCGGGGATCCAGCCTGGAGCGAGACTGATCGTCGAGGGAATGGTCGGGTCGTGGCGGCGCCGGCTGGCGATACTCAATCCCGACTACGAGCTGGTCAACGCGTAAATCGCGGCTACCCGTCGTCGCCGGGCAGCGAGATCAGCCAGGGCAGCGCTTCGGCCATCGGGCGAGCCAGTGTCTCGGTGTGCGAACGGTCCAGGTGCCCCGCAGCCTGAAGGGCGAGGGCTGCGCCGAGCGCCGCTGCCTCCGCATGATGTCCCATCTGCCCGTGCTCGGCCTTCCACGAGACGAGCGACGTGCGTCCCTCGGTGAGGTCGAGGACCTCGCGGTGGAGCGAGTCCCAGGCGGTCGTGAGGCCGGCCGCTTCGATGGCATGGAACGCGGCCTTCTCCGCGGCGTGATACGCGTCGAGGTTGGCGAGCCCGTGCAGCTCCCAGCCACTCGCCACGCGCTCGATGCCCGTGGGTGAGAGCGTGCGCATGTCGTCGAGCAGCCTCCCGATGCTGCGATCACCTGACTTGTAGCCGTAGCCTTCGCTGTCCATGGCCTCCTGCTCCCGATGACCGTGTTACGCAGCCGCAAGTGAACCACGGCGTTCGGCCCGGGCGCGCGCAGGCGATGCGATCTCGCCGTGGACGGGTGGGAGACGCCCCTCAAGCGGCGGTCCACCGCCAGGAGTTCATCAGGCTGTCGAACCCGGGGAGCTCGCTTGCAAACGCGGACTGCAGGACGGTGAGGTCGATCTCGAACGTTCGCCCGGCGTGGTCGACCACCATGTCCTGCGCCTCGTATTCGTTCCCCTGACTGGGTGCTCTCGTGTTGTCGAAGAGCCCGTGCGCGCCGTCGACGATGAACACGGCCGGCTGCGTGAGCAGGGTGACCCCACCGACGACCGTCTTGAGATACGGCTCGATCCCCGCCGCGGACAGGGGTGGGGTGACCTCCTGCACGGAGACATACGCGACCGTGAGCCCGGCGGTCGGTCCCAGGTAGTCCCATTGGACCGCCACGAGGTCCGCTCCGGTCAGACGGTGGGTCGCGAGCAGATTCGCGTCGCCGGTCACGTCCGACCACCCCTTCGGGATGACCACCGAGAAGCTGTGATCCGCAGTCGCGAACGCGGCGCCTGGTGTCGACTGCTGCTCGTTCGCGACGATGCCGAGCGCGGGAAAGATCTCGCTTTCCGCGGAGACCGTCCCGCCGGCGTCGCTCTCCACTCCCGGATCGCCGGCGCTGATCGCGGTGATCAGAGTGGCCAGGCTGCCGACGAGGTCAGCCAGCGCCTTCTTCAACGCCGTGTCGCCGGTGCGGAACTGGGGCGGCACCACCAGGGGTGCGAGCGTCCCGCGGAAAGCATCCATATCGGTTCCGAACTGCTCGAGGGTCTTGACGCACGCGGTGGACGTGACGTTGACACTGCACGTCGAGTTGTATGAGGCAACGTCCGGGCCCAGCGTCTCGGGGAGGTCCGCGACCGCTGCGAGGTACATCGCGATCGCACTCGACGGGACCGTTGTGGGCGTCGCGGACTCGTGCGTGGTGGAATGGCCGGTGGCCGCCGGCCGTGGCGTTTCGCCGCACGCAACGATGACTGTGGTGATGAGCGTGGCGATCGCGAGACGCCGCTGCATCGCTCGAGCCTAGCACCGCATATGGCGCGGTCCCGGTGTGCGGGGGGCGGGGCATCGCGACGCCGTGGCAAGCTAGCAGGGTGACCGCGCAACCGCTCGAGGCACCGCTCACGGGCACCGTGGCACTGGTGACCGGCGCGTCGAGCGGCATCGGAGAGGCGACGGCGGTCGCACTCGCCGGCCTCGGCGCTGCGGTATCCCTCGTCGCCCGGCGCTCCGATCGGCTCAACGGCCTCGCAAACCGGCTGCGCGCGAAGCGCGGCACCGCGCTGGTGATCACCGCCGACATGACGGACGCGGCGCAGGCCAGATCCGCGGTCGATCAGACCGTGGACACGCTCGGACGGCTCGACACCATGGTGAACAACGCCGGCGTGATGCTGCTCGGGCCGGTGATCGGAGCGCCGGTCGATGAGTGGCAGCGCATGATCAGCATCAACCTGCTCGGTCTGCTCCATTGCACCGACGCCGCGCTGCCGCACCTGCTGCGTGCAGCGGAGAACGGCGCCCGCGGTGTTGCGGACCTCGTGAACATCAGCTCCGTCGCCGGGCGCGAGACTCGCAGCGGCAGCGCGGTGTACGAAGCCACCAAGCACGGGGTCGGAGCCTTCAGCGATGCGTTGCGGAAGGAGATCACCACGCGCCACGTGCGCGTGTCACTCGTGGAACCAGGCGCTGTCGACACCGAGCTTGCGAGTCACAATCGCCCCGATGTGCAGGCGCGTCTCGCGGAGCGCTTCGCGAAGATGGAACGTCTGCGCGCCGAGGACATCGCGAGCATCGTCGCCTACATCGTGACGCGTCCACGGCACATGGCCATCAACGAGGTCCTGGTGCGCCCGACGGACCAGGAATAGGCTCGGGTGGCCGCCGGGTAGGCGTCTCTCCGTCCTGAGCCCCCGCGGCCACCCGCGGCGACCCATCGTGCGCCGCGGAGCAGCAGGCCGTCGGTACGGTATCCGACACTCTTGACGTCATCTCTCAGGGCCTTCGTCAGACCTGTCCGGTGTCATCGCGAGCGGGTTCCCACTTCCAGTCCAGTGCGGTTGCGTGCCCTTGTCGAGGCTGTCCCAATCGCCGGACGGGGGACTTGAGGCATTTGCGCGGTCCGCGTCCGGGCCGCGCATGACGCCAAGCTATCAACTCTAACGACAGCAAAACGCCCATCGTATGTTCAAGGCTTGACAACAGGCAAGAGAAAGGACCACAGTTCGGTCATGCGGGCCAGGCGTCACGGTGGGTCCCTCGCGGACCTGCGTCGAGCCAATCGACAGGACGCGTATGACGTCCTCCGCGCCAGTGGCGGCCTCACCCAGGCCGAGATTGCTCGAGCGACGGGCTTGTCCCCGGCGTCGGTGTCGAACATCGTTCGAGAGATGACGGAGGAAGGCGCCGCGAACGTCACGCTGGTCCGCCGCAACGGCCGCCGCGCCTACGAGGTGACCCTCAAACCGGACGCCGGCCTGGTCGCCGGGGTGGACTTCGGCAATCGGCACATGCGTGTGGCCATTGGCGATCTCGGTCACAACGTGGTCGCCGAGGACTACCAGACCCTCGCATTCGGACACCGCGCCGCCGAGAGCATCCCTCGGTGCGAGGCGACGGTCTGGCGCCTCCTGGAGAAGAGCGGCCGCCGGCGCGACGAGCTGATCGGGCTTGCCGTCGGGCTCCCCGGACCGATCGTCCCGGCGACCGGCCGCCTGAGTTCGCAGACCATTCTTCCGGGATGGGCTGACATCGACGTCGCCGCTTCCTTTCGCGAGTCGATGAAGGTCCCGGTCTCGGTCGACAACGACGCAACGCTCGGCGCGCTCGCCGAAGGGATGTGGGGGAGCGGCCGCGGGCTGTCAGATTTCGCATACCTGAAGATCTCCACCGGAATCGGGGCCGGCCTGGTGCTCAACGGTCACATCTACCGGGGGGCCGGTGGAACGGCCGGCGAGATCGGCCACACCACCATTGAAGAGAACGGCCCGATGTGCAGATGCGGGAATCGAGGCTGTCTCGAGGTGCTGGCGGGCGCACCGGCGCTGCTCGATCTGCTCCACCGCAGTCATGGGGACGATCTGACGATCGTCGACGTGCTCCGGCTCAGCGCCGCCGGCGACATCGGCTGCCGGCGGGCGATCTCGGATGCAGGGCGCCACATCGGAGTTGCCGTCGCGAATCTCTGCAACCTCCTGAGCCTGCAGAGCATCATCGTCGGCGGCGAGCTGGCGCTCGCCGGCGACGTGCTCCTCTCCGCGATCCGCGACTCGATGAACCGGCGCGCGGTGTCGACGGCAGCGCAGCACACCGAGGTCACGACGAGCGCACTCGGCGCTCGCGCTGGCGTCCTCGGGGCGCTTGCGCGCGGTCTCCAAGAGAGCGATCGCTACGTGATGTCGCCGGTCGAGATGCATCTCGCCTCGATCGAGGAGCCCGACGTTCGGGCGGCGGCCATCAACCAGTGACTACTGCGAGCGCCATTGGGCGTCCATCGCGATCGAACGGAAAGACCACCCAAGGAGGCATGGATGCGGGCACTCATCATTTACTCGTCTGGACACGGCCGCTGCCGATGGCGTCCCCCCTCGTGATGAACGCCATCGGGAGGAGCATCCCCCGTTGGGGTGATTTTTCGTTCGAGGAGTTGACAAACCCCTCTCGCTTGACCAACCATCCGGACGCTGCCTCAGAGACGTTCGGTGGATTGACGTATTCACGACGCCGGTCGCTCGCGGAGCGGGTGGCTTCACAAACTGCCGACTTGGTTTGGAGGGCAATGGTCTGATGCGTTTGCAAGATGGAATAAGGGGCCGGGGGTCCCATGGTCTGTCGAAGGCGAGCCGGCTGACCGTCGTCGGTGCAGCCGCCCTCGTGGCCGCGGCCTGCGGAAGCGGCTCGGGCACCCCGTCGGGATCGGGCGGAGGCACCAACCCGGGTGTCCCGTCGGGTATCACCGTCACCTCGTTCGGCACGGACATCAACGCGACGATGAGCCAGTTCAAGGCCCTGACCGGCTATGCGGCCAAGGGTGCGAACTCGCTCCTGATCGGCGTCATCCTCCCGGACACGACATCGTCGACCCGTTGGGTCAACTTCGACGCACCGTATCTGACCGCAGCGCTGGCGGACGCCGGATTCAACCAGCAGCAGTTCCGGATCGACAACGCACAGGGCAGCGACCAGACCGAGCTCAACGATGCAACAGCTGACATCAACCTGGGCGCCAAGGTTCTGATCATGTGCCCCCTCGACGGACCGACCGGAGCGGCCATCGCGCAGCTGGCCGCGGCCAAGCACGTGACGATGATCAGCTACGACCGTGCCACGTTCGTCAAGGGCTTGAAGAACTACTACGTCAGCTTCGATAACGAGAAGGTCGGGGAGCTCATCGGCAAAAACTTCCTCACCTGCGTCACCTCGTGGGGCGTCAAGAGCCCGCAGGTCTTCGTGCTGAACGGCGGCGAGGACACCGACCCGAACGCCATCTCGTTCGCCACCGGCTACAACAAGGTCGTGTGGAGCCAGGTGGCCAAGACCGTTGCCGCGGGCGCCACCAACAGCCAGGGTATGACGCTCGTTGGTGAGAACTTCGCACCCGGCTGGTCCAACACCCAGGGTGGCACGATCTTCCAGCAGGAGTTCACGGCGCATCCCTCGATCAACGCCACCATTGAGGCCAACGACGGGCTCGCCAACGCAGTCATCAACGACCTCAAGAGCGCCAACGTGCCCGCCAAGACGATCCCCACCACCGGCCAGGACGCGACTGCTCAGGGAATGGCCTGGGTGCTCGAGGGCTACCAGTGCGGTTCGGTCTACAAGGCGGTGTACAAGGAGGCTCAGGACGCGGTCGCCATGGCCACCATCCTGCTTTCCGGCAACTCCATCCCCGCGGGGCTGCTCAACGGCACGACCGTGAGTCCCGCAGACCCCAGCATCACCGATCCGGCGTCGCTCCTCGTGCCGGTCTGGGTCGATGCGTCCAACATGGAAGCGACCGTGGTCAAGGACGGCTTCGATCCCGCATCAGACATCTGCGCCATCGCCGGCGCGGCGGCATGCACCGCGGCCAGTATCTCGTAGTCGATTGACAGGCATTCCCCGGCGAATGCCTGCGAAATGAGGTAGCCGGGCCGTCCCTCGGGACGGCCCGGCCTCTCATCACAACGCACGTCTCGCGTGGTATGCGGCGAGAGGCTGCGCATCGGGTGCCGGAACGACGTGGGAGGACAGGCCCGTCGGCGTACGAGCCACCGAAGACTTCTTGATCTGAGGCGACTGAGATGAATCACGACCCCGGGGGAGCGGCGAGCGGGACGTCGGCCGCGGTGGAGCCGCTCCTGAAGTTGCGGGGCATCGACAAGCACTTCGGCCCGGTCCAGGCGCTGTACCAGGTGGACCTGGACCTGCCCGCCGGCCAGGTCACGGGGCTCTGCGGGGACAACGGCGCCGGCAAGTCGGTGCTGACCCGCTGCATCGCCGGTGTGCACCAGGCCGACCACGGGCAGATCTTCTTCGAGGGTCGTCCGGTACACATCCGCAACACCCGGGACGCGGCCGGGCTGGGCATCGAGACGGTGTATCAGGACCTTGCGCTGGCCGACAACCTCGACATCGTGCAGAACATGTTCCTGGGCCGGGAGCGGCTCCGGCGCGGACTGCTCGACGAGGATTCGATGGAGCGGGCGGCCGCGGAGACGTTGAGCAGCCTGCGGGTGACCACGGTGCGGTCCATCCGCCAGCCGGTGGCATCGCTCTCGGGTGGTCAGCGCCAGTCGGTCGCGGTCGCCAAGGCGGTGATGTGGAACTCCAAGGTGGTGCTCCTCGACGAGCCCACCGCGGCGCTCGGGGTGGTGCAGACCCGGATGGTGCTGGACCTGGTGCGCCGCCTGCGCGACCATGGCCTGGCGGTGATGGTGATCTCGCACAACCTCAACGATGTCTTCCAGGTGGCCGACCGGATCGCCATCCTCCACCTTGGGCGGATGGTGGCCGAGGGGTCGGCGTCGGGCTTCGACCGCCAGAGCGTGATCGAGTACATGACCACCGGCGGACCCAAGATGCAGGCGCATGCGGCCGCGGTGGGCGTTGCCAGCGCCCCGACCACGGGGGGAGCCTGAGCCATGGCCCAGACCGAGAACGAGGACCCCATCGTGGCCATCGCGCCCGCCCCGGCCGGCCCGCTGGTGGATCTGACCGCGGCCGCGGACGGCGCCGCCGCCGACCTGCCCCCGGAGATCATGGCCCAATCCCTGGGCCAGTACCTGCGCGTCTGGCTGCAGCGCATCCGCAGCGGCGACAGCGGCGTCCTCCCGGTCCTGCTCGGACTCATCATCGTCGCCGTTGCCTTCGGAATCATCACGCCGGAGAACGCGTACCTGCGTCCCAGCAATCTCGTCTACATCTTCGGTCTGAGCACGGTGTACGTCGTGCTTGCCACGGCCGAGATCTCCGTCCTGCTGCTCGGAGAGATCGATCTCTCCATCGGCTCGGTCGCACTCCTCGGAGGGACGATCGCCTTCAAGCTCGTACAGGTCGACCCCGGGCCCAACTGGCCCTGGTGGGCGGCGATCCTGATGACGCTGGTCTGCTGCGGATTCATCGGCGCACTCCAGGGGACGCTCGCGTCGCGCCTGCGGATCCCCTCGTTCGTCGTGACCCTTGCCGGCTACCTGCTGTTCCAGGGCATCGTCATCATCATCCTGGGCGGTGCTGACGGCACGCTCACCGTCAGCTCCCAGGTGCCCAACCAGAGCGTGATCTACAACCTGGTGCAGGGAGTCATCGACCCGACGGTGGGGTGGGTGGCGCTTGCGGTGCTGGTCGCGATCGCGGGCGCGGCGATATGGCTCCGCGGGAGCGCGCGTCGCAGGAGCGGACTTGTGGCCCCCCCGGCCGCCGTGATCGCGATGCGCATTGCGTTCATCGCCGCCGGAGGCGCGGCTGTCGTCGCGATCTGCGGGGAGAACCTG
Organism: Candidatus Dormiibacterota bacterium; assembly: GCA_963848445.1. Taxonomy (GTDB): domain Bacteria; phylum Chloroflexota; class Dormibacteria; order Aeolococcales; family Aeolococcaceae; genus Palsa-851. The sequence continues at coordinate 186,062 of CAWKDT010000001.1, read as the reverse complement.
CCACCCGGTGTGCCCGAGGTGATCCCGATCGTCCTTGTCATCGTCGGCGTCTGGACGCTGCTCCTGCAGCGCACGCGATTCGGCCGCTATGTGTATGCGATCGGCGGCAACCCCGAGGCAGCTCGCCGCGCCGGCGTGAATCTCGCCTGGGTGCGCACCGGTGCATTCGCTCTCTGCTCGGCGACCGCCGGGTTCGGCGGGATCCTGCTGGGGTCGTTCTTCTACGGGCAGTACAGCACCAACGCGGCGGATCCCGGGCAGCTGATCCTGTATTCGGTTGCCGCCGCGGTCATCGGTGGCACCAGTCTCTTCGGCGGGCGTGGGAAGCCGATCCACGCTCTGCTCGGCGGCCTGTTGATCGGCGGCATCGCGTACGGGGTCTCCCTGCTGTCGCTTGGGGCGTACTCCACACCGCTGACGTACATCCTTCCGGGGGTCGTGCTGCTCATCGCCGTGCTCGTTGACGTGTCGTCGCGCCGGGGCGCCCGTACGGGGAGCGTGTCCCGTGTCTGAGGCGACTGAGATGAATCACGACCCCGGGGGAGCGGCGAGCGGGACGTCGGCCGCGGTGGAGCCGCTCCTGAAGTTGCGGGGCATCGACAAGCACTTCGGCCCGGTCCAGGCGCTGTACCAGGTGGACCTGGACCTGCCCGCCGGCCAGGTCACGGGGCTCTGCGGGGACAACGGCGCCGGCAAGTCGGTGCTGACCCGCTGCATCGCCGGTGTGCACCAGGCCGACCACGGGCAGATCTTCTTCGAGGGTCGTCCGGTACACATCCGCAACACCCGGGACGCGGCCGGGCTGGGCATCGAGACGGTGTATCAGGACCTTGCGCTGGCCGACAACCTCGACATCGTGCAGAACATGTTCCTGGGCCGGGAGCGGCTCCGGCGCGGACTGCTCGACGAGGATTCGATGGAGCGGGCGGCCGCGGAGACGTTGAGCAGCCTGCGGGTGACCACGGTGCGGTCCATCCGCCAGCCGGTGGCATCGCTCTCGGGTGGTCAGCGCCAGTCGGTCGCGGTCGCCAAGGCGGTGATGTGGAACTCCAAGGTGGTGCTCCTCGACGAGCCCACCGCGGCGCTCGGGGTGGTGCAGACCCGGATGGTGCTGGACCTGGTGCGCCGCCTGCGCGACCATGGCCTGGCGGTGATGGTGATCTCGCACAACCTCAACGATGTCTTCCAGGTGGCCGACCGGATCGCCATCCTCCACCTTGGGCGGATGGTGGCCGAGGGGTCGGCGTCGGGCTTCGACCGCCAGAGCGTGATCGAGTACATGACCACCGGCGGACCCAAGATGCAGGCGCATGCGGCCGCGGTGGGCGTTGCCAGCGCCCCGACCACGGGGGGAGCCTGAGCCATGGCCCAGACCGAGAACGAGGACCCCATCGTGGCCATCGCGCCCGCCCCGGCCGGCCCGCTGGTGGATCTGACCGCGGCCGCGGACGGCGCCGCCGCCGACCTGCCCCCGGAGATCATGGCCCAATCCCTGGGCCAGTACCTGCGCGTCTGGCTGCAGCGCATCCGCAGCGGCGACAGCGGCGTCCTCCCGGTCCTGCTCGGACTCATCATCGTCGCCGTCGCCTTCCAGATCGCCAACGGAAAGTTCCTGTCGCCGCAGAACCTCGTCAACCTGATCGAACAGAGCACGATCTACATGCTCCTGGCGATGGCGGAGATCTTCGCGCTGTTGCTCGGAGAGATCGATCTGTCGGTCGGCCTCGTGATGGGGTTGGGGGCGGTTCTCGTCGCCGAGGAAATCCAGCCCGCAGGCCTCGGCTGGCCGTGGTGGCTGGCGATCATCGTCTCGCTGCTCATCTGCTCGGCGGTCGGACTGATCCAGGGCACGCTGGTCGCCCGCCTCAAGATGCCGTCGTTCATCGTCACCCTCGGCGGGTTGTTGATCCTCGAAGGGGTGTGCATCATCGTTCTCGGCGGCAGCCTCGTCGGTATCGGCAACCCCCATTTCAACGACGAGGTCTTCGTATACCACCTCTATTGGGGGCAGTTCAGTCCTGCGGTCAGCTGGATCCTGCTCATCGTTGTCGCGGTCGTGGCGGCGGGCTGGCAGTGGTACCGGGACAACCGGCGCCGCCGGTCCGGTCTCGTTGCGCCGCCCGCCAGCCTGACCCTGCTCAAGATCATCGTCGCCGCTGCGGCCGGCGTTGTCGTCGTGGCAGTCTGCAACGTCAACCGCGCCCATTTCGGGGTCATCGACGGACTGCCGTTCATCATCCCGATCGTCCTTGTCGTGCTCTTCGGCTGGACCGCACTGCTCCAGCGGACCCGATTCGGCCGCTACGTGTACGCGATTGGCGGCAACCCCGAGGCGGCGCGCCGGGCCGGCATCAGCCTGCCCAGCATCCGGACGTGGTGCTTCGTGCTCGGGGCGCTCACCGCTGGGATCGCCGGGGTGCTCTTCGCCTCGTGGCAGGTCTCGATCACCACCAACGTGATCAAGGAGGCCAACAGCTATGTGCTGCTGGCAGTCGCTGCCGCGGTCATCGGGGGTACCAGTCTCTTCGGTGGCCGCGGAAAGACGATCCACGGCGTGCTCGGTGGCCTCGTCATCGGCGGCATCTACAACGGGCTTTTCCTGATCGGAGTCACGTCCGAATGGATCGATGTGGTCGTGGCGCTCGTCCTGCTGGCCGCCGGCACCATCGATGTCCTCTCTCGCCGTGGCAGCCAGACCCGAGCCTGACCCTTCCGATGATCCGTGCCGAAGTGGGGATGCCGGCCGATGAGCAGCATGTCCTCCCCTGAGTTCGTCCGCCGCCATAACCTGAGCCTCCTGCTTCGTCTTCTCCACACTTCAGGGGCGGCCTCACGATCCGAGCTGGGCGCCGCCCTGGGAATGACGAGGAGCACGATCGCCGAGCTCGTGGCCGACCTGTGCGCCCGTGGGCTGGTCCTCGAGGGCGATCCGGCCCGCCTCGGTATGCCGGGACGTCCGTCGCTGGTGGCCAGCCCCAACCCCCAGGGCGCAGCGGTCATCACCGCCGAGATCGCCGTCAATTCACTCTCTGCGGCCGTGGTCGGGCTGGGCGGTCGCATCCTCCACATCGCTCGGACCACGCATCAGCCGCGGCGGCTCGCGGTGGACCAGACGATCGAAGACGTCGGGAAGCTGATCAGGGCGGCTCAGGCGTCGATTCCGATGAGCTGCTGGGTCGCCGGCGTTGGCATCGCGGTGGCCGGCGTCGTTCGGCGGGCTGACGGGCTCGTGCACTTCGCTCCGAATCTGGGATGGCGGGACGTCCCACTCGGGCGTCTCATCGCTGAACGGCTCGGATCCAATCTGCCGGTGCTCGTTGCCAACGAAGCGGACCTCGGAGCGCTCGCCGAGTACACGTGGGGGGCCGGCGTCGGCGCTGATCACCTCATCTACCTGTCGAGCGAAGTCGGAGTTGGCGGCGGCCTGGTTATTGACGGGCGTCCGCTGGTAGGTGCGGCCGGATGCGCCGGAGAGGTGGGACACGTCCAGGTCAACCCCATGGGCGTCCGCTGCCGGTGTGGTGCGATCGGCTGCTGGGAGACCGAGATCGCCGGCCCGGCGCTCCTCCGCCGCGCGGGACGATCGGAGCGGAGCTACCGGCCGGAAGCCGTCACCCGGTTGCTCCGCGAGGCGGCCTGGGGTGACCCGGTCGCGCTGCCCGCGGTGGAGGAGGGCGGTCGCTGGCTCGGAGCGGGGCTGGCGGGGCTCGTAAATGTCTTCAACCCTCAGCGAGTCGTGCTCGGGGGCTTCCTCGGGAAGATGTGGCCTCTCGTGGAGGAGATCGTCCAGACGGAGTTGCAGGTTCGCGTGATGGCGCCCGCGCTCGACGCGATCGAGATCAGACCTGCCCAACTCGGCGCCGATGCTCCCTTGTTGGGTGCGGCCGAGCTCGCGTTGACCCCCGTCCTGGACGACCCCTCATCGGTTCCTGCGGGCTCGTCGGAACGCAGGTCGGCGTTGAAACGGGCGCTCGCGAGGCCGGCTTAGTCGACCGATCGCAGGGCGGGATAGTAGGCGCGGAAGCGGGCCTGGGTCTCTCGATATGGTTCGATCCATGCCGTGACCGGGTCGATGACATCGGCAACGCGGACGCACGCGGCTGTGGCCTGTTCGAGGTCACGATACATTCCGGCAGCGACGCCACCGAGCAGCGCGGCGCCGAACGCCGACCCTTGGTTCGTCGCCATGATCTCGAGGGGGACCTCAAGGACGCTCGCGACGATCTCGAGCCAGAGGCGGCTACCCGACCCGCCACCCGACACCCTCGCACGGTCGGAGGCGACCCCGGTCCCGCGAACGGTGTCAAGACAGTCGCGGAGTGCAAACGCGACCCCCTCCAGCACCGCTCGAGTCATGGCGCCGCGCCCGTGACTGATCGACAGACCGCAGAACGCTCCGCGTGCGTGCGGGTCGGCGTGCGGCGTCCGCTCGCCGCTGATGTACGGGAGAAAGACGAGCCCGGCACAGCCAGGGGACAGCGCCTTTGCCTCTCCGATCATCGCGTCGTAGTCGACGTCGGGCAGGAGGGTGTCATGGAACCATGCCAGGGAGCCGGCTGCCGACAGCATCACTCCCATCACCAGCCACCGCTGCGGGGCGGCATGGCAGAAGGCGTGAACGCGGCCTTCGGGGTCGGCAAGGAAACCATCGGTGGCGGCGAGGACAACCCCGGATGTGCCCAATACGACCGAAAGCGGGCCAGGTCCAAGGATCCCACCGCCCACTGCCGCAGCCGCCTGATCACCGGCACCGGCCGCCACCACGACGCCGTCGAACCTTCCGACAGCGTCAGTACTCTCCGCAAGGTCAGGCAACCACGATTGCGGGATGTCGAGCTCCGCCAGCAGCTCGCGACTCCAACGCCGCGTGCCGACATCGAGGAGGAGCGTCCCCGAGGCATCGGCGACGTCCGTCCGATGGCCTCCGACCAGGCGGTCACGCACGTAATCCTTCGGGAGGCAGATCCTCTGGATCCGGGCGTAGGCTGCCGGCTCGTGCTCGCGCATCCACAGCAGCTTCGGAGCGGTGAATCCGGGGAGCGCGCGGTTCCCGGTGAGCCGCACGAGGCGATCCCGCCCGCCTCCCGCCTCCAGCGACTCGCACTGGGGTGCCGAGCGCTGGTCGTTCCACAGGATCGCGGGGCGGATCACATCACCAGACTCGTCGATGCAGACCAACCCGTGCATCTGACCCGAGAAACCGATGGCGAGCACCTCGGACACACCGGTCTCGAGGCTGTCGAGGACGTTCTGCGTTGCCTCCAGCCAGTCGTCGGGTCGCTGCTCCATCCAGCCGATGTGAGGTGACGTGACCGGGTAGCCGCACTCCGCGCTCGCAAGCACCGAACCAGAGTCGGGGTCGACCGCCAGACCCTTGACGGCACTCGTCCCGATGTCGATGCCGACGAGCGCACTCCTACCCATCGCAGTCCGTGGGTTTACGAGCGGACTCCGTAGAGGTAGTCGAGCGCCAGTTGGTCGAGCTGCTCGAACGCCATCCCTCGAGCAGCAGCGGCGTCGACATCGAATGTCTGCGTACGCATCGAGCTCAGCGTCTCATCGGGTCCAAGGGTGGTCTGCGCGAGCTCGTCGAGTCGAGCCGCTTTTCGCGCAGCCTGAACCTCGGGGTCCGCGCGGAAGGCCAATGCGCGGCCGCGCAGCACCAGGTAGTTGTGCATGCACGCGGCGGCGCTCGCCCAGACGCCATCCATGTCTTCAGTGCGCGGCGGCTTGAAGTCGAAATGGCGAGGACCCTCGTAGCCACCCGACTCGAGGATGTCGACGGTCCAGAAGGCGCCACGCGCGTTCCCGGCGCCAAAGCGGAGGTCCTGGTCGTAACGCGGACCGTGCTGGCCGTTGAGGTCGACGTGGAACAGCTTCCCGTGCCACAGCGCCTGCGCAAGCCCGTGTGCAAAGTTCAGCCCCGCCATCTCCTCGTGACCGACCTCCGGATTAAGACCGACCATGTCGGAATGCTCGAGCGCTCCGATGAACGCAAGAGCGTGCCCGATCGTGGGGAGCAGAATGTCGCCTCGGGGTTCGTTCGGCTTGGGCTCGATCGCGAAACGCATATCGTAGCCGCGCTCGATGACGTATCCCGTGAGGATGTCGAACGCCTCTTTGTAACGGTCAAGAGCGGCACGAACATCCTTGGCGGCACCCGACTCGGCGCCCTCCCTGCCACCCCAGAACACCACGGTCTGCGCGCTGAGCTCGGCGGCAAGGTCAAGGTTGTCCGCGACCTTGCGGATGGCGAACCGGCGCACCTCCCGGTCGTTGGCGGTGAAGCCACCGTCGCGAAACACGGGGTGCGAGAACAGGTTGGTCGTGATCATGGGGATCACCAGCCCGGCGCTGTCCACGGCGCGGCGCAAGCGCGCGATCGCCTGACTCTTCTCGGCTGCGGATGCGCCGAACGGAAAGACGTCGTTGTCGTGGAAGCTCACACCGTAAGCGCCCAACTCGGCGAGCCGGCTCACGGCCACCTCCGGGTCTAGCGGTGCGCGGACGGCGACGCCGAACACGTCAACGCCCTGCCAGCCCACCGTCCAGAGCCCGAATGAAAAACGGTCTGCGCGGGTCGGTTGCAGCACGAGTTCTCCTTGGGGTCCGCCAGCATCGACGTATCGTCCGGTTGCAGAGGAGCGAGTACGGTTGGCCTGGCTGAAAGTGATTATACCGTCAGGCGTCTTGGCCATCAGGACCCGTTGTGTTCACCCTTTGAGCGCGGCCGGGAAGGGGCCGCTCCGGGCCCGTGACTGCACACTTCCGGCCCTTGCGTTCGTTTTCGGCGACGCCACGCATCGTGACCCAGCGAGGCGATCAGAGGACCGCGGTCACGCTGGCCGAAGCGCTCCCTGACACGCCGTCGTTGTCGGTCACGATCACCGTCAGCGTGTACGTTTTCAAAAGCGTGCTGTACGTGTGAGACAGCCCGAAGTTGGGGCCGTTCAGGGTCAGCGCGTGCACTCCGGTCCCGTCGCCGTAGTCGACGGTGGCCGTGAAGGTGCGACCGGCGAAGTTGCTGTCCGTAAAGCTCCCTGAGCCGCTGAGGCTGCCGAGCACCGCGATGCCACCCACCTGCACCGTGACCACGGGCGGTGGATCCGGCACGGGTGTCGGTGTCGCCGTGGGGGTGGCGTCCGGCGGTGGTCCGGCGGGTGATGTCGAAGGGACGGATGGTGTCGGGATCGGGGTCGCCGGCGAGCCCGGCGATTGCGAGCCGCTCGAGCCCGACGTGCCGGCGGACCCGCCGGCGGTGCTCGTACCGCCCGGTGCGGCGGATCCCCGGCCGGACGCCGCCGTTGCGGTTCCTTTCCGGGGTGCGCCGGACCCCGACTGTCCGTCGGGGTGCCGTGGTGCGCCGCCGTCAGACAGCACGATCGGTGTCGACGGCGTCGCGCCTAACGGCGATGGGCTCGGCATCATCCCCGGGGCCGTGAGCGCGATGGCGGTCGATCCCGACACGATTGCGGTGCCCCAGTTCCAGCCGAGGCGATCGATCCAGGCGACGATCGGCATCTGAGCGATCCACGAGCCGAAGCCAACGACGCGCCACAGCCGTCCCATCCCGATGTTGAGGAAGGCCCGGACCACGACAGGGTCGAACTGCGCTCCGGAGCACTTCACCAGCTCCTGACGCGCGGCCGCCACACCGATCGGCTTTCGATACGGACGCACCGCCGTCATGACCTCATAGGAATCGGCCACCGCGACGATGCGTCCTGCGAGCGAGATCCGCTCACCCGCAAGCCGGTTGGGATAGCCGAACCCGTCCCATCGCTCGTGGTGATGCTCGACCGCATCGGCCCATTCACCAAGCCAGCTCCGCAGGGGACCGATGAGGCGTGCCCCTTCCTCCGGGTGCTTGCGCACGGTGTCGAACTCGGTGCTGTTGAGCGCGGATGGTTTCGAGAGAATCTTGCTCGGCACGAGCAGCTTGCCGATGTCGTGGAGCAGCGATGCCCACCGCAGGCGGGCCCGATCCGCGGGCGGCAGCTTCATCTCCTCCGCGATCATGTCCGCGAACACTCGCACGCGCTCCGAGTGCCCGCGCGTCTGGCGGTCGTGCACGCTCAGCGCGGCGACGAGCTCGAGCACGCGCTGCATGTACGCGACCTCGCCGCCTTCAACACCCTTGTCGCGCAGCGCCTGAAGCTGGAGCTGCAGGTCGCGGGGCCGGCCGACCCGGCGCGCCATTGCGAATCGCTTCGGGGCGCGGTCCGGGAAGAGCAACGAGAGGCTGAGGAGGGCCGCGAGGGGTAGCAACCGTCGCGCGGCGCGTTCCACGACGATGATCGTGAGCACGGTAACCGCGGCCACGGCGAGGAAGGACACGACGGTCATCCCGGCGCCGTCCGGGCGGGGGAGGAGCCGGCTCGCCGCCGCCCCAACGCCGATGCCGACCGCAGCGGGCACCAGGACGACACCGGCACGGACGAGCGCGCTGAGGATGGGTCGCCGGCGCCACTCGTGGGTTTTCGCGACCGCCCCGCGCTCAGGCGGCTGGGTGGCCTCCGTGATGGCTCAAACCCCCTGCGGGGCCCCTACCCGCGGTGCTCGTCGGTCGGCTCGGGACTCAGCTTCAGGACAGAGTGCGGCAACCCCGGCGGATCGAGCATGAGGGTCGGCGCTCTGTGGCAGCCGGACCACCGGATCGTGGCAGCCGGCGTCACCCGCGAAAACGATCGGATGGAAAGGCTCCCCGCGTACGATCGCGGCGCCCATGCCCTGGAGCCTCCTGCGCCGCGAGCGACGCTTCTATACCCTCTTCGATCGCCAGGCGGCGAATGTCGTGGCTGCCTCGCAACTGCTGCGAGCCTCGTTTGACGATATCGCGGCCATGCCCTCCCGCCACGTCGAGATCAAGGCACTCGAGCACGCCGGGGACGAACTGACCCACGAGATCATCAGGACGCTGAACCGAACGTTCATCACGCCCTTCGAACGCGAGGACATCCATGCACTGACCTCGGAACTCGACGACGTTCTCGACTACGTCGATGAGATCGCCGAGTTGATCATCCTCTATGGCATCACAGAGATCTCCGCAGCGGCGAAATCGATGGCGTCCCTGCTCGTCGATGCGGCGACCGAGGTGCAGGCGGCTGTCGCAAAGCTCGAGGCGAAGACCGGCATTCGTGAGCACGAAATCGAAGTACATCGCATCGAGAACATTGGCGACACGACGTCGAGGCGCGCGATCGGGGACCTGTTCAGCGGCGCGTACGACGCCATTGCGATCATCAAGCTGAAGGACTTCTACACGCTCCTCGAGGATTCGCTCGACCGGTGCGAGGACGTGGCCAACGTGATCGAGGCGATCACCATCAAGAACGCCTGATGGGGGCGACCCCGCTGCTCATCGTCACCATCCTCATCGCGCTCGCCTTCGATTTCACCAACGGGTTTCACGACACCGCGAACGCGGTGGCGACGTCGATCAGCACTCGCGCAATGGCTCCGCGTGCGGCGGTGGCGCTGTCGGCGGTGTGCAACCTCGCGGGTGCACTGGTGGCGATCGAGGTCCTGCACACCCACGTGGCCAACACGATCGGCGGGCTGGTTTCGCCGCATCAGGGGGTGTCGCTCGGGATGATCATTGCCGCACTCGTCGGCGCGATCATCTGGAACCTCATCACCTGGCGCCTCGGTCTGCCGTCGAGTTCGTCGCACGCCTTGATCGGCGCGCTCATCGGTATGGGCCTGGTGGCGTATGGGGTTGATGCCCTGACGTGGGGATCGGTGATTCCAGTCGTTATCGCCCTCATTTCGTCGCCCGTGGCCGGGCTGGTGCTCGCATACCTGTTCACCGTGCTCACCATCAACCTGTTCCGTCGCTCACACCCGAGTCCGCTCAATCGTCGCTTTCGGTTGGCCCAGGTGTTGTCAGGTGCTTTCGTGTCGTTCTCTCACGGTGCGAATGACGCGCAGAAGACCATGGGTGTGATCACGCTGGCGCTGGTCAGCGCCGGAGTGCTGTCGCCAAGCGGAACGATGTTCCCGTCCCCACCGATCTGGGTCGTACTCCTTGCTGCCACCGCGATCGGGCTCGGCACCTACGCGGGAGGCTGGCGAATCATCCGGACGGTGGGGATGCGCGTCATCCGGCTCGAGCCGGTCGATGGGTTCTGCGCGCAGACCATGGCGGCGGTGGTGATCCAGGGCGCCACGCAACTGGCGTTGCCGGTCAGCACTACCCATGTGGTCTCAGGAGCGGTGATGGGCGCCGGGGCCACGCGCCGATTCGGCGCGGTGCGGTGGGGGGTGGCGCGCAACATCCTCGTCGCGTGGCTGCTGACCATTCCGGCGACAGCGGCGTTGGCAGCGGTGTGCGCGCTGGTGGTGGGGACCCTCTGACGAGGTCGATGCGCAGGCGGACAACCATCGACGGCTGCCCGCCTTGCGCGGCCGGGGTCCCATGTGGCGCCTATGCCTGCGGGATGGCCCCGATGTGCTGCAGGAGGCTGGCCCTTGCCATCCCAGCGCTCGTACAGCTGGCCGAGGCACACGATCAGCGACCCGGCCAGGCCGAGCCGCCGGGCCAGCAGCTGCGCGACCTCGCAGTGCCCGGCGAAGCTCTCGTGGGTCAGCTGCGGCAGGGTGAGCAGTCCACGGGCTGTCTCCAGCGGTTGCCCCATCCCGAGGTCGGTGGCGATGGAGAGCGCGGACATGAGCTCGGCCAGGCGGACACCCGAGCCGGCCGCCTCCGCACTGCGCGCCTCAGCGGACGCCTTGGATGACATGCCCCGACGATAAGTCTCGTGGTCCCACGGATGTGGGCCGCCCCGTTCTCCAGAAGATCGAGGCCATCGGCGGCTCCGACCTCAACCGGCGGTGATGATCGATGAGCTCGCATCGCTCCACCGGCTCGCCTCATCGCAGGTGGGGCGGCTAGGATCGTCCGGTGCTCGCGTGGATGGACCTGGAGATGACCGGTCTCGACCCGGCGCGTCACGTGATCGTCGAGATTGCCACGCTGCTCACCGACGACGAGCTCCGACCGATCGCGGAGGGCCCCGACATCGTCGTGCATGCAACGTCCAGCCGGCTGGACCAGATGGACGATGTCGTCAGAGCGATGCACACACGCTCCGGTCTCCTCGCGGCGATACAAATGTCGGCGTTCACGCTGGAGGGCGCCGGCCGCCGGACTCTCGAGTTCCTACAAGCGCACATCGCCGAGCCGCGCACGGTTCCGTTGTGCGGCAACTCAATCGGCACCGACCGGCGGTTCCTCGCGGCGCAGCTCCCTGAGGTCGAGGACTTTCTCCACTACCGATCGATCGATGTCTCGAGCATCAAGGAACTCTGCCGGCGATGGTATCCGGACGTCCTGGCGCGCGCGCCGGCGAAGAAGGAGACGCATCGAGCGCTCGACGACATCCGCGAGTTGATCGCCGAGCTCGAGTACTACCGATCGACGATCTTCACAGTCGGTGCGGCCGGTTCATCGCCGGATGTCATCCGGTCGCGTCGCCCTCAGGGTTGAAGCGCTCTCGGCGACGACCCGATGATCGCCACCAGCTGCGCGAGCACCGGGCGAAGATCAGACCGGATGCCGTAGGTCGCGTCGGTGTCCTGCCCGGCCACGACCAGCATCCCCGTGGATCGAAAACGGTCCAGCAGGTGCAGCACCTCGAACGGCGTCAGCTTCGCCCGCATGGCGAGCTCATCCACCGTGTGGGGACGGTCGAGGAGCTGCGTGACGAGGCGCAGCCGATCCGGGTCACCCAGCGCGCGCAACACGTCGCTGGTCGCCGTCAGCTCGTCGTCGGAGTGCGTCACCAGGCTATGGACAGCCTCGAACGCCGCCCGGGGATGCAGAGGCACGTGCATGCCGGCCACGTAGCTGGTCTGCAGCAGGATCTCGCCAACGGTCGCACCGCCGCTGCGTCGCGCGACGACCACGTAGAAGGCCCCGACGACGAGCACGGCGATCACTGCGTCCAGCCAGCTCGCAGTGAACCCGACACCGAGCAGGCGTCCGAGCGCAAGAAGCCCGGTGATCACGCTGGCCACGACGCCGATGTCGAGCGCGGCTGCCATCACCACCCGCACCCAACGCGGGACGCGCACGAGTCCCGCCCCGGACGATGACGGTGTCCTTCGCACTGCGATGTAACAGCCCACGCCCATGGCGATCAGGATCGCGCCCTGTACGGCCAGCTTTTGGATCTGGTTCAGGAAGTGCTCGACCGGCAGTCCGACCGCAATACCGAGCGCGACGTAGACAGCTACCCAGATGACCGTCGACGAGACCATGGCGAGGACGAACTCCCGTCGAGGTGCCCGCACGGCACCCGCGACGAGCGTCGTGTAGATGCGAAGTCCAGGGATCAGCCTGCTGATCGCGATGCGAGGCCACCCGGCGGTCCTGAGCCGGTCCTCAACTCGATCGAGGTGACGCTGCTGCCGCAGTCGCCTCGCGAGACTGCGGAGGCCCCTGTCGCCGACCGCGCGCGCCCAGCTGTACCCGACCAGCGATCCGGCGACACATGCGAGCAGTGCCAAGGGGACGAACGCGTATGGATTCAGACCCCCGGAGGCGATCAGCAAGCCGCCGACCAGCAGCGTCAGCTCGCCGGGCGCGAAGGGCAAGGGGACCCCTGCCTCCTCGGCGAAGAGCAGCGCCGGGAGCAGCGCGAGCGCGACCGCTCCATGAAGCCCCTGGAGGAAGTTCACCGGGCCATCATCCCCCGGGGTCCAGCCAAGCGCGTGCGGACACCCACGTCTCTGGAGACGGTTCTGCGAGAGTGCGTCCGTGGTGCAGACCGACGTCGCCGTCGTCGGCGCCGGCCCGAGCGGAGCGACGACGGCCCTCCTGCTCGCGCGCCAGGGGCACCGTGTGCTCGTGCTCGATCGCGCTCGGTTTCCGCGCGACAAGGCGTGCGGCGAAGGCCTGATGCCACCGGGCGTGGCGTGCTCCGCCGGCTCGGGCTCCACGACGAGGTCATGGCCACGGGCGCGCGGCGCTGGAGGGTGTGATGTACCGCCACGAGGCCACCACACCTCGGGCATACGCGCCGTTCCCCACGCCTCCCGGCGGCGGCACCGCAGCCGGACTCGGCATCCGGCGGACACGATTCGACGCGGTCCTCGTCGACGCGCTCCGCGCCGAGCCATTCATCACCATGCGGGAAGGGGAGCGCGTGACCGGACTCCTCCGCAACACGGCAGGGCAGGTCGAGGGGGTCATCACGCCCCACGAGGAGGTCCGCGCCAGGGTCATCATCGGCGCCGACGGGCTGCATTCCAGGGTCCGAGCGTGGGCTGGGCTCCACGTCCCGTCACCACGCAGCGGCCGATACGGGCTCGCGGGGCACTGGCGTCTGGACACGGGTGACCGGCACGCCATTGCCGTCTCGTTCTGCCGGGGGCACGAGTGGTACGAGGCGCCCGTTGCGCCGGACCTCCTCCTCGTGTCCATCCTCACGCGGAGGTCGCGCGCACCAGTCACCACGCGCACGTACGCCGACGCCGCGCGGGCCGCGATCCCGGCGCTGCGCGAGGCGGAGCTGGTCGCCGGCCCGCTCGGTGCGGCCCAGTTCCACCAGCGCGCCCGAAGGGTTGCCGCGGGTCGCGTGTTCCTCGTGGGTGATGCCGCCGGCTACGACGATCCCACGACCGGCGAGGGCCTCGCCATCGGGATGCTCCTCGCGGAGCGGCTTGCCCATCACGTCGACGGGCTGCTCGCTGGCCAGACCGGACGCCGCATCGCCACCGAGGCCTATCGCGCGGACCACGCCCGCCTGGTCCGCGACCGGCACCGCTTGACCGAGCTCGCCCTGCTCATCGCACGAAGTCCGTGGCTGAGCCGGCGCGCGATCGCGCATGCCGCCGGTGACGCACGCACGCTGAGCAAGCTGCTCGCCATCAACTGCGGGTATCAGACCTTCTGGAGTCTCTCGCCGCGGGACTGGCTGTCGCTGGCCGGCATCTGACGGCTCCGCCGGCCGGGCCGCGGGATGAAGCGCGGGACCCCGCGGAACGCGTCCCGGTAGCCCGGAATCGCGTCCAGAAGCCGCTCCTCCGCCCGAATCCGAGGAACGAGCACCGCGGCATTGGCGAGCGAGAGCGCAAGCGCCTCGGGCACCGCACCCACCGCCGTCGGAAGACAGGCGAACTCGAGCACCACCGCGAGGTAGTTCGGGTGCCGGAGATACCGATACGGGCCGCGTGTCTCGAAGCGCGCATCCGGGCGGACGTGCGCGGTCACGTTCCAGCTGGTCCCGAGCGTGCCGATCACCCAGATGCGCAGGGCTGCCGACGTCGCGAGCCCGGACAGCGCGAGGACCTCGAGCGCACGGGGGATCCGGCGTCCCGGCCTCGGCCAGCCACTCACCGCGAACAGGGCGACGTGGACGGCCACCATCGCGGGGTACGTCGACGGCGATGCCTGCTCGCCACCCCCGGCGGCGGCCCGATTGCGCGCCGAGATGCGCAGCTCAGCCAGCCGCTGCAGCCCCATCGCCAGCACGAGCCCGGTCCGCGCCCGGGTGCTCACGCGGCCCAGAGCAACTCGAGCAATTCCACGGTGAGCCCGGGGCCGAATGCCGCAGCCAGACCGCGACCCGCCGCCGACGGCAGCCGGGACGCGATCTCCGCGAGCACGAAGAAGAGCGCGGCTGACGACGTGTTGCCGGTCGATCGCAGCACGATCCGCGTCGCGGCGACCTGGCGCTCATCGAGCCCGAGGCACCGGACCACCGAGTTGACGATCGCGACCCCACCGGGATGGAGCGCGATCACGTCGAGGTCGGACGCGGCGCCGATGAAGTCCTCGACGAGCGCCGGAAGGGTCGACTCCAGCATGCGCGGAAGCTGGCGGGAGACGATGACCCGGAATCCGTCATCGGCGCGCTCGAACCCGAGCGCCTCCGTGCTCGAGGCCACCAGGCGCCCGGTGGTCACGCCGATCCCGAGACGGCCGGGCACGCCTCCGGAGCGGAGCACCGCGGCACCCGCTCCGTCGCCGAAGACGAGCACGCTGAGCAGGTTGTCGCCCGAGGTGTCGGCCGGTCGGAACGTCAGGGACGGCACCTCGACGGCGACCACCAGGGCGGAGCGATCCGGGTGCGCCCGCACCCAGTCGGTCGCCGACGACAGGGCAGCCGCGCCGCCGGCACACCCGAAGTTCATGAAGGGCATCCGCCGGACGTCTCGCCGGAGGCCGAGGTGGTTGACGAGGTGGACGTCGATGCCGGGAAGCACGAACCCGGTGCACGACGAGACCACGAGCAGCCCGATATCGTCGATGGTTGCTCCACTGCCGGCCAGCGCGCGCTCCGCCGCGGCGATCGCGAGCGGCGTCGCCTCCGCCGCGTATCGCGCGGCCTGCTCGCCCGGCGTCAACGGGAGCAGGGCCTCGGCCGGAGGCCGAACCAGGTATCGCTGCGTGCCCGCCAGCTCATCGGCAAAGAGGCTGATCCGCCGCTCGAGCCGGGGCCAGAGTTGCGCGATGAGACCGAGCACGTCGTCGCCGCTGACCCGATGCGAGGGAACCGCGGTTGCCACGCCGTCGATGCACACCGGGGCAACGGTCGGCATCGAGGTCTCGACGCGACGGTCGACCGCCACCGCCCGGCGATCGGCAATCTCAAGCGCCATGCGGGGCCATCATGACATGCAGCTTCTCCGGTGGCGGGACGGCGTGCTGATAGGCTGGTTCGCTGGGCGTGCTCACGCTTCACGCCGCCCACCTGCGGAGGATCCGAACATCTCCAGACCGAAGATCGGCGTCACGTGGAGCCTGCTCCGCGGACGCGACTACTACGCCACCTACCTCCGCGCCGTCGAAACCGCCGGGGGAGAGCCGGTCACGCTCGACACGCGACCCGAAGGCTTCGAACCCGATGGCGCGGCGGCGATCATCCATGAGATCGACGGCCTCCTGGTTCCGGGTGGCTGGGACGTCGATCCGCGGCTGTACGGTGAGGTGCGAAATGAGGAGACCGCCGATGTCGATCTGCCCCTCGATCGCACGGAGATCTCGCTCGTCCGCGCTGCAGTCGATGCGGGTGTCCCGGTCTTCGGCATCTGTCGCGGTCAGCAGGTGATCAATGTCGCGCTCGGAGGGTCGCTCTTCCAGCACATCGACGATCACGACATGCACGGTCACCCGCGCGACCTCCTTGCCCACCCGATCGACGTGGCGCCGGGCTCGGAGCTGTCGAAGGTCATCCCGGCCGACACCGTCATGGTCAACAGCCTTCACCATCAGTCCGTCAAGGACGTCGCACCGGGACTGCACGTGACGGCCCGCAGCCCCGACGGCGTCGTCGAAGGCATCGAGTTGTCAGACGGTCTCGTCGTCGCGGTGCAGTGCCATCCTGAGGAGCTGCTCGGCCAGGACGGCTGGGCGTTGTCGCTCTTCCGCAGGTTCGTCGACCGTGTCGGCGCGCGCGACCGGCGTCGGGCCGCAGCGCCCAACTCGGGCGCATGACAACCGTGGGGGAGGGGTCCGCGGCGATCGACGCGAGGCTCGAGCTCGCGGATTGGCGGCGGCAGGTCGCCGAGCTCTACGCCGCGGTGCGCGCAGATTCCGACCCGGCCGCAGCATGGGATCTGTGGAAGCGCGGGCGCGACAGGCTCTACCGCACGCACCCGCAAAGCCCCATCCCCGTTGACCGGCGAGGCGATGACACGAGCCCCGAGTACTACCCGTACGATCGCGCCCTGCGCGTGCGCGCCGATGTCGAAAGCGGCGATGGCGCGTCCTTCGAGCTTCCGGACTCGGTGTCCGGGCACGTCATCGCCGAGCGCGCCGGGACGGCGCGATTCACGCTCAACGGGGAGCCGTTGCGCCTGTCGGTCTTCTGGCTCGCCGACTACGCGGGTGGGCTCTTCGTCTCATTTCGGGATGCGAGCAGCGGCAAGGAGACGTACGGCGCGGGTCGCTACGTCCTCGACACAGCCAAGGGAGCCGATCTCGGCACGGACGCCGGCGGCCTGATCCTCGACTTCAACTTCGCGTATCAGCCCTCGTGCAGCTACGACGAGCGCTGGAGCTGCCCGCTCCCGCCGCGCGAGAACTGGCTGACGGTCCCGATCCGCGGCGGCGAGCGGTACCGCGGGTGACGCCGTTGCACGGGACGCGCTGCACGGCGCAGCGACTCGCTCACGTCAGAACAGGGACGGCACCACCGCGTCGATGAGGTGCGGGCCGGGCTCGGCGAGGGCCCGCTCCAGCGCATCGGCAAAGGCCTCCGCCGTCTCGGGGCGCGAGGCAGGCACCCCGAATCCCTGTGCAATGGAGACGAAGTCGATCTCCGGCGGGGAGATGTCGAGCATCTGCAACGCGCGCTGACCCGAGGACGTCGCACCCACTCGTGCGAGCTCCATCCTGAGGATCGCGTAGCGGCGATTGCTGAAGATGACGCTGGTGACGTCGAGCTGCTCGCGCGCCATCGTCCAGAGCGACTGCAGTGTGTAGAGGGCGGAGCCGTCGGCTTCGAGTGCCAGCACCGGTCGCCCAGGACAGGCAACCGCCGCTCCCACGGCGACCGGCAGGCCCTGGCCGATCGCTCCGCCGGTGAGGGTCAGCCAGTCATGCGGCGGCGCTCCCGCGGTGAAGGGGGGCAGGAACGTGCCGCTCGTGTTCGCCTCGTCGGACACGATGGCGCCCTCGGGCAGCAGGTGGCCGATCGCCTGCGCAATGGTGTCGGCCCCCAGTGCGCCACTCGGCCGCCCCGGCCTCGACGCTGCCGCACCGGCCGGTTCGGCATCACCCCCGACCGCTCCGGCGAGGGCTTCGAGCGCGGCGGTGGCGTCGTCACCACTGCCGGCCAGGACGGTCACGTCGCACCCCTCCGGAACGAGGTTGCTCGGCTTGCCGGGGTATGCGAAGAACGAGACCGGGGCAGCCGTGCCGGCAAGCACCAGGTGGCGGGCGCCCTCCAGCTGCATCACCGCCATCTCCCCGAGGTAGGCAAGGCGCTCAACCGCCGGGATGCCGGTGCCGCGCTCCATCCGAGCGGGAAACGTCTCCGCAAGGACACTCGCTCCGGTGGCGGCTCCTATCCGGGCCGCCGCGCGGAGCCCTGGCGCCCGCACCGCGCACCCGCCGAGGAGGAGCGTCGTGCGCTCGCCGGACCGCAGGATGGCCGCGACGCCGTCGATGGTCGACGCGGGAACGGCGGCCGGTCGGGTTCGGGGCACCGGATCGGCGACGACCCCGCCCTCTGACCACGAGACGTCCGCGGGGAGGATCAGCGTGGCCACCTGCCCCGGCGGCCCGAGCGATGCGGCGACGGCCGCGGCGGCATCGGCGCCCGCGGCTGCAGCGGTCTCGCTGCGTCTGATCCATGGCGAGACATTGCGTGCAACGCTCTCAATGTCGGACTGCAGCGGCGCGTCGTACTGCTGGTGGTACGTCGCATGATCACCGATGACGGCGACCACCGGAACCCGGCTGCGGCGCGCATTGTGCAGATTGGCAAGCCCGTTGCCGAGGCCCGGCCCGAGGTGCAGCAGGACCGCGGCCGGACCGTCGTGCATGCGTGCATACCCGTCGGCGGCGCCGGTCGCCACGCCCTCGAACAGCGCGAGCACGCCGCGCATCTCGGGAACGG
This sequence comes from Candidatus Dormiibacterota bacterium, assembly GCA_963848445.1. Classification (GTDB taxonomy): domain Bacteria; phylum Chloroflexota; class Dormibacteria; order Aeolococcales; family Aeolococcaceae; genus Palsa-851. The sequence continues at coordinate 167,490 of CAWKDT010000001.1, read as the reverse complement.
CATCGAGCGTGGCGACGAAATGCATCTCCGACGTGCCCGGATTGCCGAACACGACGTCGCACCCTGATGCGACGAGGCTGCGCACCAGCGCCTCGCCGCCGATCATCCGCCGCTCACCCCGATCGCCGCGCCGGCCGGCTCGAAGAGGACGCCAGGATTGAGGATGCCGTCGGGGTCGAATGCCGTCTTGATGCGAGCCATGAGCGCGATCTTGGCGGGATCCTCGAGTGCGAGAAAGTGAGCGCGCTTGTCGGTGCCGATGCCGTGCTCGCCTGATATCGCGCCGCCGAGCGCCGCTCCCGCCGTGAAGACCCGGCGCAGGACCTCGTCGAGGCGACCGGGATCGGACTGGAACACCGAGAGATGGACGTTGCCGTCGCCGGCATGGCCGCAGCCGACCACCAGGGATCCAGTGTCCCCGGCGATTGCAGACACCTGTGTCAGAAACTCGGGAATCTGCGCACGCGGGACGACTGTGTCGATGATCTCGTTGGCACCCGCCGCCCGCGCAGCGAAGAACGCGCGCTCGCGCGCCTCGATCAAGTCCGACGCCGCGCGCTGAGGCAGCACGTAGACGTCGAGCGCCCCGAGGTCCGTGATCAGGTCGCCCACGCGCTCGATATCCTCGTCCAGGCGGCTCTGGTCGCGGGACTCCAGCACCACGACCAGGTAGGCGAGCGCCGCCTCCTTCACGGACTGCCCGATACCGAGCTCGAGCCCGCGGGCAGCGGTGATCGCGGCCATCGTCATCATGTCGATGTACTCGAGGATGAGTGGCGCGGCGCCGCTCTGGATGATCTTCGGCACCGCCCTCGCAATCTCGTCCACCGTCCGGAACGGGGCGAGGACCGTCGCCGCGCATGCCGGGCGGGGGTAGAGACGCAGGGTCGCCTCCGTCACCACCGCGAGCGTCCCCTCGGAGCCGACGATGAGCTGGGTCAGGTCGTACCCGGTCGTGGACTTGACGAACTTCCCGCCTGTGCGGATCACCTCGCCGGTCCCGAGCACCGCCTCGAGTCCGAGCACCTGCTGTCTGGTGACGCCGTATTTCACGGCGCGCATGCCACCGGCGTTGGTCGCGACGCTCCCACCCAGGCTCGCGCTGCTCTCGCCCGGGAACACCGGGTACACCAGGCCGCACGCGTTGGTCGCCTCGTCGAGCTGGCGCAGGGTGACACCCGGCTGCACGATCGCGGTCTGGTTCTCGACGTCGATCTCGAGGATCGCCGCCATCTCGCGGAACGCGATGAGGATGCCCCCCTCGCGCGGCACGCACGCCCCGCTCAGCCCCGTGCCCGAACCGCGCGCCGTCACCGGCGCGCCCGCATTCCGGGCGATCGTGACCACCGCTGACACCTCGGCCGACGAGTGGGGAAGCACCACGATGTCGGGGGCGTGCCCGGTGGCCTTGAGCGATTCGTCGTGCCAGTCGTCCTCGCTGATCGCGGCGCCACGCAGCACGCGGTCCGGGCCCAGCGTGTCCACGAGCCGTTCGAGGGTGGCGTCCATCGCGGTCGCGACTAGGACCCGGTGAACTCGGCCTTCCGCTTCTCGAGGAAGGCCGTGACCCCCTCGACGAAATCGGCGGTCGTCGTCGCCTCGGTCTGCAGCCGTTCCTCGACAGCGAGCTGCGCCTCGAGGTCATTCACTGCCGAGACATCCAAGGCCTGCTTGATGAGAGCGATGGATCGCGGCCCGGCGGCGAGCCGGGCGGCAAGCGCGGAGGCGGACGCGGGCAGGTCGGCATCCGCGACCACGTGACTCACGATTCCCAGTTGGAGCGCCCGGTCTGCCTCGACCGTCTCGCCGAGCATCATCAGCTCCGCCGCGCGCGCCGGGCCGATCAGGCGGGGGAGGAAGTAGGTGCTCGCCAGGTCGGGAATGAGGCCGATGCGCACGAATGCCTGGACGAAGGTCGCCGATTGTGCTGCGATGCGGAGATCGCACGCGAGCGCCAGCGAGAAACCGGCGCCCGCCGCCACACCGTTGACGGCCGCGATGACCGGCTGGTCCATCGAACGGATCGCCCGGATGGCAGGGGCGTAGTGATCGCGCAGGACCGCACCGACATCGATCGCTCCCTCACCGACCGCGGCGCGAAGATCCTGCCCGCTGCAGAAGCCACGGCCGGCTCCCGTGATGATCACGGCGCGAACCCCCCGATCGGAGGCGGCGTCGCGGAGCGCGGCGGTGAGCTCGTCGAGCAGCGCCGGCGTGATCGCGTTGAGCACGTGCGGGCGATTCAAGGTCAGCGTGAGCACACCGCGCTCGGCCGACTGGAGCAGCTGCGCGGCGGTGGTCGGGGTCGCCTCGGCGGTCACGCGCGAACTCTACGCCGACGCGCCGCCGAGCTCGCGGAGCCGCTCGAAGGTGTAGATGCCGGTGTTGTGCCCGTCGGCCCACACGGCATTGAGGCCGTAGGCTCCGACCAGCGAGATGTCGGCGAGCTCGTCCTCCCCGGGGTGGAGGGCGGGGTCCGAGCTGAATCGACCTCGAAACCCGGGCTCACCCTTGCATGCGGCACACGGGCACGCGCGTCGCAGGACGTCGAACGGAATGTGGTGCGACGCGCCGTCGGACCACTCGATCAGCAGCGAGCGGTGCTGCTCGTCGTAGTCGAAGCGCGTCGGCCGCGCTTCCAGGGCCACCGGGGCGCGTGGGGCTTCGGTTTAGCGAAGCACGGACTGGAGCTTCATCGCCAGCCCCATGTCGCCCTTGATCTTGATCTTCCCGCTCATGAACGCCATCGTCCCGTCGAGCTTGCCGGTCGCCAGGTCGACGAAGTCCTCCGACTTCATGGTGATCGTGATGTTCGGGTTCTCGGGAGCGCCCTCACCCACGTCGGCGACACCGTCCTTGACGGAGATGTGGTACTGCCCGGGCTGGTCGCCGCTCAGGTCGAACGCATAGACGGCGGTCAAACCGGCGATCTTGGAGGGATCGGCGGCGAGGTGCTTGCTCACGTCGTCGAAGACTTCGGAGGCGGAGGAAGGCATGGTCGGACTCCTTTCGAACAAGTTGACAATCCCGTCAACGGTTTCGACCTCAGTCTACCGAGTGGCGGGTGGCGGGCGGCCCGAAGGGCCGCGCGATCGTGTGAGCGCAACTCGGGGCGGGTACACTCGGGACATGCTGTCCTGGATGTGGGTGGTCTGGCTCGTCGCCGGGCTCGCTCTGGTGGGGATGGAGGTCCACAGCCAGGCGTTCTATGCGCTGTTCATTGCGCTCGGGTCGTTTGCGGCGACTGTCGTCGCACTCTTCCCGACACCGGTGTGGCTGCAGGCCGTGGTGGGTGCGGCAGTCGCCCTCCTCGGCACCCTCCTGGTTCGGCCGACGCTCGCGCGGCTCTCTGCGCGACATCTCGGCCCCAGGCTCGCGATGCCGGGAGCGTCCGACAATCTGGTCGGCCAGCCCGCGCTCACCCTCGAGCCGGTGGGTGACGAGAACCATCCGGGGCACGCCCGGCTCTTCAACGAGCGCTGGCTCGCGGTCACCACGGCACCGGGCGGCGTCCCAGCACACGCGCAGGTCACCGTCGTCGAGGTGCGCGGCACCACCCTCGTGGTCGCGCCCGCCAAGGGAAGCTGAGGAGACACATGGACAACACCGGCCTGGTCACCGGGATCATCGTCATCGTCCTGCTCATCGTGGTCGCCATCGTGGTGGGCGGCGCGGTGCGCGTGGTGCCACAGGGCTTCGCGGGTGTCGTCACGCGGTTCGGGCGCTTCCGGCGTGAGTTGCCGGCGGGCCTCACGATCATCACCCCGTTCATCGACAAGCTGCTTCGCGTCGACATGCGCGAGACGCCGCGGACCGGCGACCGCCAGGACGTGATCACGCGCGACAACGTCGCCGTCGCGGTCAACGCGACCATCTTCAGCCAGGTGATCGAGCCCCGGGCAGCGCTCTTCAACGTCTCCGACTACCTCGTGGCGATCGACCAGCAGGCACGCACCACGCTCCGTAACGCGTTCGGCAACGTCAGCCTGGACGAGGCGCTGTCGTCCCGCGAGCAGATCAACGCGGCGATGCAGCAGCAGATGGAGCAGGTCACCGACAAATGGGGCATCCGCATCAACCGGATCGAGATCGTGGACATCTCGCCGCCGGTGCAGATCCTTCAGGCGATGGCCTTGCAGAAGCAGGCGGATCAGGAGAAGCGCGCGCGCATCCTGCAGTCGGAGGGCCAGCAGCAGTCCGCGGTCAACATCGCCGACGGCAACCGGCAGGCGGCCATCAAGCAAGCGGAAGGTGAACGGCAGGCGGCGATCCTCCGCGCGGAGGGCAACCGGCAGGCGGCGATCCTCGAAGCCGAGGGACGTGCCCAGGCCATCACGACGGTGTACGGATCGATCAAGACCGCAGGGCCGGATCCAACGCTGGTCGCGATCCTCCAGCTCGACACGCTGACCAAGTTCGCGGAGAGCCCCAACGCAAAGCTCGTGGTGCCGGCGGAAACCTCCGGCCTCCTCGGAGCCGCGCAGGTGCTGCGCAGTGTCCTGGGCGACGCGCCGGGCCTCGAACCGCCGGCCGTCGTGACCGTGCCGCCCAGCAGCTGAGCACGTCCTCCCCTGTGGCCGGCCAGAGCTCGCTCTTCGGCGACGTTCCCGATGAACGAGGCGGAGTCGAGGCCACGTCTCGTCACTCGCCGCTGGCCACCCGGATGCGGCCACGCACCTTCGACGAGTTCGTCGGCCAGCACCGGGCAATCGGAGTGGGGACGGTGCTTCGCCGTGCGGTCGATGCCGGCGAGGTCCCCTCGCTGATCCTCTGGGGCCCGCCGGGAAGTGGCAAGACGACCCTTGCCGCGCTGATCGCCGGCACGACCAACGCCGCGTTCGAGGCGGTGAGCGCGACGAGCGCCGGCGTCGCCGATCTTCGCAAGGTGATCGATCGCGCCGCCGAGCGGCTGCGGGCCGGACGCCGCACGATCCTCTTCATCGACGAGATCCACCGCTTCAACAAGAGCCAGCAGGACGCGGTGCTGCCGCACGTGGAGAACGCCACCGTGACCCTGCTCGGAGCCACCACCGAGAACCCGTCGTTCGAGGTCAACGCGGCACTCCTGTCGCGGAGCCGCGTGATCCGGCTGGAGGCTCTGGAGCCCGACGACCTTCGGCGCCTCATCGACCGCGCGCTGACAGATCCCGACCGCGGCCTCGGCGATCAGCGCGTCACCGTCGACGACAACGCCCTGGATCGGCTCGTCACACTCTGCGGGGGCGACGCTCGCATCGCGCTCAACTCGCTGGAGCTCGCCGTCCAGGCCGCCGGAGCGGACGCTTCGGGCGCGCGGCGGGTCACCGTGACCGACGTCGAGGGCGCTCTGCAGCACCCGGCGCTCCTCTACGACCGCGCCGGTGATCAGCACTTCTGGCTCATCTCGGCATTCATCAAATCCCTCCGGGGCAGCGATCCCGACGCCTCCGTGTACTGGCTGGCGCGGATGCTCGAAGCGGGGGAGGATCCCCTCTTCGTCGCGCGGCGCCTGGTGATCCTCGCAGCCGAGGACGTCGGGCTCGCCGACCCGCACGCGCTGGGGGTCGCGGTCGCGGCGCAGCAGGCGGCACATTTCGTCGGCATGCCCGAGGGCTACCTCCCGCTCGCCGAGGCGGCGCTCTACCTGGCCACCGCACCCAAGAGCAACAGCGTGCTCAGGGCGTACACGGCCGCTTCCACCGATGTGGCGGAGACGCTGCATCAGCCGGTCCCGCTGCACCTTCGCAATGCGGTGACCGGGCTCGGCCGCTCGATGGGCTTCGGGTCGGGCTACCGCTACGCTCACGACCACGAGGGTGGGATCGCGGCGCAGCAGTATCTTCCGGCCGCGCTCGAGGGACACCGCTACTACGAGCCGTCGCAGCTCGGCGCCGAGCGCGAGGTGGCCGAGCGGCTGTCCGCGATCCGCCTCGCGCTGAGGGAGCCGGACCCCTCGTCTTAAGACGATGGTCCGAGCGCGCCCGGGACGCCCGCGGGCCGATGATCGGTCGCGACGGGAATTCTCCTCTTTGAAACGCAAGTCCCCCTGATAGGCGGGCGGGCGCCGACCCAGTTCAGTGGTTTACCCTCGCGGGCTCCCCCTCCCCGCGGCACCGGGTGCATCGCGGTTCTGCTGGGTCGGTGCCACCGCCGAATCTTTCTCGAGATCGCAAGCTATCGGTTACGCTGCTCCGCGACGTGGACGTGACGTACCCCACTCCGATTCGGGTGCTGATCGTTGACGACCATCCGCTGGTCCGGCGCGGTCTGACCTCGCTGCTGAACGGGACCACCGATATCAAGGTGGTCGGCGCGGCGTCCGACGGCGAGGAGGCCGTGGCCTACGCCGTCGAGGAGCACCCCGACATCGTCCTCATGGACATCTCGATGCCGGGCATGAACGGGTTCGAGGCGCTCCGCCGGATGCTCAAGGCCGTCGCCGGGACCAAGGTCGTGATGCTGACGTCGTACTCGGAGCACGACATGGTGGTCGAGGCGATCGACAACGGGGCGGTGGGGTTCCTGCTCAAGGACACCGAGCCGCAGGAGTTGCTCAACGGGATCCGCTCCGCCGCGAAGGGGGACACGCCGCTGTCGCCCAAGGCCGCCAAGGAGCTGCTGGCCGATCGCGTGAAGCGGCGGCCACTCGAGGATCTGACCCAGCGCGAGCTCGATGTGCTCACCCTGGTGGGGCGGGGGATGAGCAACAAGCAGATCGCCTGGCGTCTCGGCATCAGCGAGAAGACGGTCAAGGCACACCTGGGATCGGTGTTCGACCGGCTCGGTGTCGAGGACCGGGTACAGGCTGCGCTCTGGGCGCAGCGTCACGGCATCCTGTAGCGGGACGCCGCCGCGTCCGCGCGGTCAGCTCGGGCTGGAAGCTCGCACGATGGCGCGGGCGAACGCGGCCGAGGACTGCTCGAGGTCGGCGATCGTGTGCACCGCCGAGCAGAACGCGCTCGTGTGCAGGGGATCGACGCCCTCGGCGCGCATCGCATTCGCCAGCCGGCCGTGCGCCGCCGGGTCGTCGAGCCCGACGTGGAGGATGCTGCTCAAGCGCCGCACCTGACCCCCGATGCCCGCCGCGGCAAGCGCGCTCGTCCACTCCCGCTCGAGGCTGGATGCGTAGGCGTCCGCGGTCCGCTGGGGCGTGCCGTCGGCGATGATCCGGAGTGTCGCGATCCCCGCGGCTGCGCTGAGCGGGTTCGCGTTGAACGTCCCGGGGTGCTCGATGGACGTCGCGAGCAGCTCCAGGAGATCGGCGCGTCCCGCCACCGCGCCCGCGGGCAGGCCGCCGGACATCACCTTGCCGAGGATGGTCATGTCGGGAGTGATCCCGAGCACGGCCTGCATGCCGCCTGGAGCGACCCGGAACCCGGTGACCACCTCGTCGAAGACAAGGACGGTGCCGGTCGCGGTGCACGCGGCGCGGGCGGCGCTGATGAAGGCAGGATCGATCGGGATCCGGCCGTAGTGCGCGCCCGACACCTCGAGGATCACGGCGGCGACGTCGCGACGCTCGAGCTGGGCGGTGAGCGCCGGCACGTCGCCGGCCGGCACCACGGTGGTGAGCGTTCCGAGCAGCGGTGGCACGCCGGGCGGCGTGCGCACATCGCCGCCCGCATCGAGGTACGGGGTGACGACGTCGGACCAGCCGTGGAAGTGTTCCTGGAGCTTCACGATCCGGTCCCGGCCGGTGGCGGCCCGGGCGACGCGGAGGGCGAGCATCGCCGCCTCGGTTCCGGACTGCGTGAAGCGCACCTTGCCGGCGGAGGGCACCATCGATGTGATCAGCTCCGCCCACTCCACCTCGAGCGGGCTCGCCGCACCGTAGTGGGTTCCGCGCGACGCCTGCTCGCGGATCGCATCGACCACCACCGGATGGGCGTGACCGAGGATCAGCGCTCCGTGGCCCATCGTGTAATCGATCAACTCGGTGCCGTCGACCAGCCACTTCCGCGACCCGCTCGCCCGCGTGACGTAGATGGGCGGGTCGTAAGCCCGCGCCGCGTGGGTCGCGCCTCCCGGGAGCACATGGTGCGCCCGCTCCGCAAGGTCGGAGCCCGCGCGGGTCCTCACATCATCCGTGACAGACACGCCGTCGAGGATACCCGGCAATTGGAGGCGACGGTGAGAATCGAACTCACGATGAAGGTTTTGCAGACCTCTGCCTTACCACTTGGCTACGTCGCCGGAGCCCACATGTTATGCGGTAGCGCGGGGACGACCCGTATGCCGAGCGGTCGTGGACTACAGGATGAGGACGATCACCGGACCGAGTTTGGAGAGGTCTGCGGCCCTGAGCGTGAGCCCCGTGTCGACCACCCTCCCATCGGAAACATCGACGGCGAAGCTCAAGGCTGTGCCGGTCGGCGCAGTGCCGTTCGGCGGGATGGACACCCCGGTCAAGGTGAAGTGGCCAAGCAGCTGGACGAGGTAGACGGCTTCGTTCGTATTGATCTCATCACCCGAGATCAGGGTGGCCGCCGCCTGTCGCGTCGTGAGGACCGCATCAGCGTAGTGGACACCGCGATCACCGGCTGAGATCGCCTCCTGTTCCGCCAACTTCGTGAGCGACGCCATAGTGACGCCTCCCGAAGCGGCGGCACCGCACGCCGCCAGGGTGAGCCCCGCAGTCAAGGCCACGACCCGGATCACCCAGCGTCTGTTGCCTGTGTGGGTAGCCGGCATGTTTCGCTCCTTCCCACGTGGGACGTTCGTACGCCTCGCGCGCACCCCCACGAGTGTGACCCACGGTCGGTCGCGCGCCGGTCGCTTATCTGACAAACCTTCGACGCGGAACCGCTCTGTCGTCGAGCAGGACTCCGGGGATTCTCAACGCGGTCCGTGACGAGGATGATGGTCAGGTGACCGAGCCGCTGGTCGATCGCGTGATCCGGGGGCAGAACTGGATGGACGGCTTTGCCGACGTCCTCCAGAAGTTCGTCGCCGCGATCTACCGGGTCCTTGGTGCCCCGGGGCGATTGCTCCGGGATCTCATGCACGGGAGCCGGGTCCTCGGCCACCCGCTGCACCCGGCCGTCACCGACGTTCCGATCGGCGCGTGGGCCGCCGGGGTGGTGGCGGACTATGTCGCCCACTTCACCACCCGCCTGCCCACCCAGGCAGGCGACGTCTGTCTCGCGGTTGGTCTGTCAGCCGCGCTGCTGGCCGTGGCGAGTGGATACACCGACTTCGCCGACACGTTCGGTCACGAGCGGCGAGTGGCGCTGACGCACGGACTCACGATGACGCTGGTGTTCATCGTCGACGCCGTCTCCATGGCGCTCCGGTGGTGGGCCGGGTCGCCTGCGCACCCGCTGGCGGTCGGCCTCTCGACCGCCGGCTTCGGCCTGGTGGTCCTCGGTGGCTATCTCGGCGGTCACCTCGTCTTCGGGATCGGGACGATGGTCAACCGCAACGCCTTTGCCGAGGGGCCCGAGGATTTCGTGGCGGTCGGAGCGCCTGCGGACTTCGAGGAGGGCAAGCTCGCGCGTGTTGACGCAGCAGGCATGCCCGTGCTCGTGGTCAGGCACGACGGCACCCTGTTTGCAATCGCAGCGACGTGCTCGCACGCCGGCGGGCCGCTTGACGAAGGGGAGTTGAACGGCGACGTCGTCACATGCCCCTGGCACGGTTCGCGGTTCTGCATCACGAATGGCAACGTCCGGGGTGGGCCGGCGACCTTCCGGCAGCCGGACTTCGCGGTACGCGAGGTTGACGGCCGGGTCGAGGTGAAACCGAGGACACCCCTGCACTGAGCGGCGTGGTGCCGAGGCTGCGGTCAGGCGGCTGAGGGCTGTGGGGTGCCGTTCGGTCCCGGCTCGGGGGGCATGACGAATGCGACGTCGAGCGCCTCGGCGAGCTTGCGGAGGCGCGTGTAGAAGCCCGCGGTGTGCGGTGAGCGGGGGAGACGAAGCCCGGCGAAATCGTAGTGGTGGACCCACTCGTGCAAGAGCGTGTTGAGAAAAACCTTGGTGGTGATCACCTGCTGGCGGACCGCGGTCTTGTGGTAGATCCGGATCCGGGCCGACGCCACCCCTCGGTCCGCGAACGTGCATCGGTAGTACCCGTACGTCTTCTGGACGAGCCGCTGGCCGTTGTGCGCGTGCACCTGGGCGCGATCGGCGACGACGAGATCGCACGGGACGAGGTCCGCGATGCTCCCCAGCTCGTTGATGAGCAGTTGTCCGAGCCGGCGCCGTTCGATGTGATCGTCCGAGGCGTCGAGGATCCCAAGCGCGAGGCCCCGTGCGATCGGGCTCGGTTTGACCGGCAGCGCGATCTCGGTCTGGCTTCGCCGGTACGCGGCGTCAGGTCGTCGAGCGAACATCTGCTCGCGCAGTATACGAGCGCCTCGCGCGAAGAGGACGCATCCATGCGGGCCTTCGGAAGCACCGTGCGGCGGTTCGCCGACCCATAGAATCGGCACTGCCGGGCTGGCGAAATGGTAGACGCGGCGGTCTTAAAAACCGCTGGGGGGAGACCCCCGTCCGGGTTCAATTCCCGGGCCCGGTAGTCTCATTTGAGTTCAAATACGGCCGCTAAGAGCCGCTGAGTGTGAGCCGCTTGATTGACGCCAGTATGCCAATTCCCCTAAAATACCCCTACAGGACCCCTACAGATTCAGGGAGGACGGGGTGACGAGCAAGCGCCGAGGGCTTGGCGAAGGGACGATCCGAGAGCGACGCCCGGGACAGTGGGAGGCGCGCGTCACGGTCGGCTTCGACACGAGGGGTCGCCAGGTCCGGCGCAGCCTGTATGGCAAGAGCCGCGCCGACGCGGTCGCGAAGATGAACGCGGCAATCCGCGGGCTCGCCCTCGGGGTGGCGCCGGCCTCCGACCGGCAGACGGTGGGTGACTTTCTGGGCACCTGGATCGAGGGACAGACCAGCATCCGCCCGACCACCCTGCGGCGGTACCGCATCCTCATCAAGTGCCAGCTGATTCCTCTCCTGGGGAGGGTCAAGCTGGCGCAGCTGACCCCGCAGCAGGTGAACGTCGCGATGCGGCAGGCGCTCGCCGGTGGCCTGGCGCCGCAAACCGTCAACCATGCCCGCGCGGTCCTCCGGTCGGCGCTGGCTGACGCGCAGCGATGGGGCACGGTGGCTCGCAACGCCGCAGCCCTGGCCGAGCCGCTCGAGGTGTCCGCGACGAGGGCGGCCGCAATGCGCCCCGAGGAAGCGCGGGCAATCCTCGAAGCCTTTCGCGATACGGAGCTCGAGGCGGTCGTGGGCACGGCCCTGTATCTCGGCATGCGTCAGGGCGAGATCCTCGGACTGCGCTGGAACGATGTCGACCTCGAGCGCAAGGTGCTGCGCGTCACCGGCGCGCTCCACCGCATCCCTCGTGACCAGCGATCCGACCCGGACGTGCTCTTCAAGATCCTCGAACCCAAGACGAAGCGGTCTCGGCGGACGTTGCGGATTCCCGATCCCCTGGTCGCGCTGCTCACGGTCCAGCGGCAGCGGCAGCGCGAGGCTTGCCTCCGCATCGGATCGGCATGGCACGAGCCGATCGCCGGGCTTGTGTTCACGCGCCCCACCGGTGATCCCGTGGAGGCGACGGGGATGACTCATCGCTTCGAGAAGGGCCTTTGCCGAGCCGGCCTGACCGTGCGTCGCTTCCACGATCTACGCCACGCCGCCGCGACCCTGATGCTGGCGAGCGGGACGGAGCTGAAGGTGGTCAGCAGCGTGCTCGGACACTCCACGATCGGCATCACGGCCGACACGTACGCAGACGTCCTCCAGGAGTTGCACGACGACGCGGCCGACCGGCTCACCCGCCTGATCACCACGGGCTGACATGCCGCGGATCAGCGCCTTCTACGGCATCATCATCACCATGTACTGGGAGACCGGCGGGCAACACCATGCGGCCCACTTTCACGCGACCTACGGGGAGCATGAAGCGTCGATCGGAATCGAGCCGCTGGTGGTGCTTGACGGTTCTCTGCCGGTGAGGGCGCTCGGGCATGTCATGGAATGGGCGGCCCTGCACGAGCAGGAGCTGCGAGACAACTGGCAACGTGTGATCGAACGCAAGGCGCTGGCGTCCATCGAGCCGCTCGCATAGGATTGGGAGATGGTCAAGGTCACGGGCGTGGAGCGCCTCGGTGAGTACCGTCTCCGGCTCACGTTCAGCGACGGGATAGTGGGCGACATCGACCTGGCCGCCGAGCTGTGGGGCGAGATGTTCGAGCCGCTCCGTGACATTGCTCAGTTCAACAGCGTGAGCGTGGACCCAGAGCTGGGCACGCTGGTGTGGCCGAACGGTGCAGACCTCGATCCGGAGGGGCTTCACGACGCAGTGCGACCGGTACAACGGGCGAGCTGACGCCGCTGGAACCCAAGGGTCACCCGGTCTGTTCGTCGACCCAGCGGCGCAGCGCATCGCGCGGCACGCGGAGTGCGCGACCGACGCGAATAACGGGGATGGAGCCTGAGCGCAACAGCTCGTAGGTGCGCGTGCGACCGAGTTGCAGTTCAGCTTCCACGTCACGAACGGTGAGCAGCATCGGAGTGCGCGTCGATGCAGGCGCAATGCCAACAGTTGGCGTCGCCGTGGCCGACTCGCGCAGTGGCGCGGACGTGGTGGGCGTTCCTCGTCGGCCTCGTACGCCCGCGTCAGCGTGGACTCGGTGTGTGCCTTGAAGCGACGTCAACTCATTGGAACTCCAAGGGAGATTCGCCTGCTGCACGCGGGGCATGGTGCGCATTTCGCCGGCACCCGGCGAGCGGAGTGGCGGAGGCCGCAGCGGAATGTCGTCGCCTGGGGGTATCAGGCACCGACTGGACCGCCGAAATCTGGCGCGTCGTCGCCGCCTCGAACGTAGCCGAGCAGCGGTGGCGCGGCGCCACCGCCGACCAGGCCACCATCCGCCCACCGATAGAGTTGTCGCCATGACCGGCGAAGACTCGCGTGACGGGAAGGAACGCTTCGCCTACTGGAGTGGGTACACGCCAGCGAGGCGCGCTGCCGACGGCACGACGGTGCCTCTCAACTCGGGCGCGTTGCGATCTGAGGCGGCTCGATTGCGTCGAGGCGCAGATCGCACCGCGGGTGACGGTGATGCTGCGATGGCCGAGAAACTCCGAATAACAGCCGACGACTTCGATCGTCGAGCCGGCGCGTCGGGGTAGGCAATCGAAGCTCAGGCGTCCGCGACGTACCTCGGCAACGCCGCGCGTTTTGCTAGATGATCCGCGTACCGCTTATCCACACGCCCACGGCCCAAGAATCCCTAGGGCGGTGACCGAGGGCGTGGGCTCGCCACCTACGAATGTCAGGTTTACAGCCAGGTCACCAGATCGCCCGTCGTTTCCTGACACGTGCAACGTTCCGCTCGCGGATTGCCAGAACGCCCCCGTCTGGTACTCACGGACAGCGACCTTCGCCTTCCCGTCGTTCACGTCAAGGCCACCGCTCCACGGCGCTAGGTAGTAGTCACCGCTGCCCCGAAAGCCTCCATCGATAGACAGGTAGAGCAAGTACTGATGGGTTGCGCCCCGCAGCGTGAATACGTCGTTCAGGGTGCTGCCTGACACCATGCAGTACTGCGTGACCTTGGGCACGTTGACCACGCAGTCGTTGAACGCACCGCTGAACTGCATCTGACGTGCCGAACACGAAGGTGGTTGCTGCGCCGGCGCAATGACTGCCTGGAAGACGACGTCGTACGAGAACCTGAGGCCGTCGACCTGCAATCCGTAACAGCCGGGCTGCTGCACCAAGAAGGAGGTCGGTACCGACCGGTATCCGTCAGTTGTGTTGATCGTCGGTATCGGGGGCACGACGAGGGACGCTGTGAGTGCAGGCGGATCACCGAATATCAAGGGGCTGGGTCCGTCGAGCTGGTGGCCGCGCACCACCCAGGGACCAAGGTACGACGGCTCGCTGAACCAGATCGTCGTCGTATTCGGGCTGTACCACTGCGGCATTGAGGGCACCCGGCCAATCGGCACGACCGCGGCGCTCAAGATGCGAACTTGCCCGGAGCCGAGCGCCGAGCCCCCGAAGGCGCTGGTGATGACCTCGCCCTCCGCCGTCGTCGGGCAGCTGGCGTTCGCATGAAGCACCGGTAGCCGGAGCGGGCGCATCAAGGCGGCCGGTAGTTTCGTCTGGGGATCAGGCAAGGTCGGATCACCTGGGTTGCAGACGGACGCTTCGAAATAGCATGCCTGCCAGTAGGTCGCCGGAGCCGGGAAGCCGTAAACCAGTTCAGTCGGTTGCGGCGTCGGCGCCGTTGTGCGAACGGGAGGGGTCGGCTTGCTGCTCAGGCCAGCCTGAAGGCCAAAGAAGATGGCCGGTAGTGCCACCACGGCCCCAAGCAGCACCAAGGTCCACTGGCGCCTCGAGCCACCCATGCCTTGCATCATGCGCCGGGATCTCACCGCCGGCCGACCGCCGTATTCGCTGATCACTCGCTTACGGCAAGCAGCGCCTCATCCGGAAGCGTAGGCTCCGTGAGCATGGGAGATCTCGGTGGCGTCCTAGAACTCCTCAACGACGCCGAACCGCGCTGGAAGACGTTGCGAGCGGTTGGCCGCCATTGGCGCCACAACGCCCGTGCGAGTGTGGTTTTCGAACGTCACTTCGCGGCTGTGCAGGCTAGCCATCCTTCCGGGGCGATAGTCCGGTTGACTGGCTATGGTCCCGATGAGCGGCAACCTCAGGTGCCAGACGAGAGTGAGAATCACTGGCGTCTGTGGATGGAGCATGACGGCCGCGCGCGCTCCGAAAGCTCCGTCGGCAGCGAGCCACTCACTGTTGTATTCGACGGACCGGCCTGGTGGAGTTGGTCGCCGCACGCGGGGGGAATGACCAACAGCGGGGCTACAAATCATGGGCACGGCTTCGGTCCAGCCGAGACGCTGGTCGACGCAGCCGCCCTACTGAGTACGCTACGTCTGCAGTTTCTAGGCACTGACACCCTGCTAGGTCGAGACGTTTTCCGCATCCGTGGCCTGCCTCGAGCCCGAACCGGTCACCAAGCCGATGACGGGCTCCACGAACTCGGCATGGGTGCTGACGACTACATGCTGATCGTCGATGCAGAACGGGGCGTGTTGCTGCGCACGGAGGCACGTCTTCGCGAGCAGCCATTCATCGTGATCGAGATGACCGAGGTCGAGTTCGATGTGGACCTGCCACCGGAGACCTTCAAGATCGATCTACCGAACGGCGAAACCTTCGAAGACGTGTCGCAGCGAGGAAAAGCCTACTGGCCCCGCCACTCACGCCTGCTCCCCCGGATGTGGCATCGCAAAGGCGTCTTGTCCAGGCGGGTATAGCCGAAGGGATACGGCCCGTGGGTCCTGTTCGGGACGTCCGGGATAGTTCTGCAGAGCTCCGGTGAGGGGGACTGTGGGCCAAGCGAGGGTCCGCAAATGTCTCTTGACTGGCGCGGATTGCTGCCGCTGACCCTCGTCTCAGACGCTCCGGCTCACAAAGGTCGCTCCGGCGCTTCTTTCAGGGACAATGCCTGACCGGGCGTGAATAGGAATAAGGCCACGCGGCGTATCAGGCTCCCCTCGCGGGGAATGTCGGCGGTTAGGGTAATGGTCCGGCCCTCGGAAACAGTGACCTGAACGAGCTTGCTCCGATACCACCACTGTCGTATTCGCAAGACGTGGCTACCCGCTCCGCAGGGGATATCAAGGCGGTCCTTAGGGCGCAATCGACCTGCCCGCGTATGATCCAGATAGACGGCAAAGGTTCCGAATCGCGGATCACCGAACCAGTGGCGATCGGATTCGATGACGATGCGCCCGGTAGCCGCTCGCATAAATGTCAGGGTACGCAAGTTCCGCTGTTGCCGTGAGTGCCTGACCTTGTATGTTCGCAGTCGCAGAGACGTTTCTCGCAGCTTAGCCGGGAGTAGTGGTGCTCGCTCAGGCCAGGGTTCGCGAATGTACCCCGAACGGAGGGGCATGCCCAAACCACAGCGTCGCTTTCCGGGGGCCGAGCGCGACTACGTGCCTGCCGCTGCTGCGGTCTGAAGACCGTGAAGCCGGGTGTAAGACCCGGTAGGTTCGGGAAATGGCAGCTCCCCGGGTGCATAACTCCCGCTCACCCAAGAGGACGCCAAAGCAATGTTCCGCAACAGGTTCCCCGCCCTCCTTCTTGCCGCGATCGCGCTCGGAGGATGCAGTGCGTCCACCACCAGCGGGACACCGACGCCTGCCGCGACCGCGACCGCAACCCCGACGCCCATTCCCACGCCGACGCCGACCGTCATTGTCAACCTGTCCGGAACGTGTACGGGGCAGTACAGCGGCCCCTTCAATGGCACTTTCGTGCTCACTTGGACGCAGAGTGGTTCTGCACTCACCGGGGTGATCGTGCTGTCGTCACCGCACGACACCCTGCAGATCCGTGGCACCGTGACGGGCAGCTCAATCAGCTTCGGCGCCGTTGGCGTGGTCACGTATACGGGGACGGTGTCCGGCAGCAGCAGCGGCAGCATCAGCATGTCCGGCTCCTACACCGACATCGCAAACGGGCACACGGGTTCGTGGAGCGCAACCCTCGTTCCGATAAACGATTGAAGAAAGCGGCGGGACCTGACAGCCCAGCAGGCAAGGCTCGACGCTCTCGTCACCGTCTAGATCGGGTTGGAGCGGTTTCGGCCTGCCTCGGCTCTCGACCCGGCCTAGAGGCTGCACCAGCGTCTCGTACCGTCTGGACGTCGTCTGCGAGGCTGTCCCGGCCTGCCTGCCGAGCTTGCCGAGCCGAGATCGAGCGCAGATCGGCACGTCTGACGCAATCGGCGCGATAGAGCGAAAACCACCTAACCGTACCGTCAGCGGCCCGAAGGAGGTGACGGTTCCCCACCCCAGCGTGGCACTTTGTTCCTAGAGCGTTTGGCGCGATGGCGCCTCTGAAGAAGGGTCCAGGAACGTCAGCAAAAGGGTTCCACGGAGCTTGAGGGGATTGGCCGATCAGTCAGAACCGCGCTGTCGTTGAGCAGTGAAATGCACTTGCCGCTGTCCGAGACAGCCATATTGCCCCACACGTCAGCCACCACCGGTCGACCGCCGGACTCTGCAGCGATGACGAGGTCGAACCGAGAGGTGCCCAGCTGCACGCGGACGACGGCGGCCGCGCCCTTGGGTATAGAAACCGATGCCGGGTTGAGCGTCATGACCCGGGTCGAGCTCAACGAAGGAACGAGCAGCGAGGTCCCTCTGGTGAACCCGATGTCGCCAAGCATCACCTGACGCAGTTCGGCGGATAGCGCGGGCGTGAACGGACACTTGGAGTTGTCATAGACATAGGCGCCGCTCGGGTTGACGGTCCATGTGTCGCATGCCGTGTATTGCCGAGTGCCGTCCGGCGCGCGGAACGCCGGATATGTCGCGTCAACGATTCTGGTGAGCGCGGCATCGCTAAAGCGCACGATCGATGATGCCGTGGGTGTCGGTGAAGCCACGGCGGTAGGTTGCAGCGAAGATCGCGGCACGCCTCCGCACGACGCCATGAACACGACACTTGAGACAATCCCGAGAGACCCGAGCCTCACTCTGCACGCCGCGGCCATTTCGTCACCCTCAGTGTCGTCGCTGCGTGTGAAACGCGCGAGGCTGGGATCGGGTTACCGGGTCCGACTCCCTGATCACACGTAGGCCCTGGGCGGTCTTGCGAGCGCTTCGCGGGTGACAACGTCGTCAGCCACGCGAGCCTCATCTGCCTTGAGCGGGCTGACACCCTATCTGACACCCAATAGCGCGGTCAGTCCCGGTTTTCGTCGGACGAATCCCCTATTTGGACGCCCAATGGTGAAAGCCGCACGGCCCTGCACGGGCACCGCCGAACGTGCCGGCGACGAACTTGAAAACCGGCCCTGGCAGGCCGCCCCCGGCACATGACAACGCGATCTCAAACCGAAAGCAGTGCCCCACCGACCGCCGTACGAGCCCCGGGCCAGGTTTATCGTCCTTGGCGCAATGCCGGTACCCCCGAACTGGTTTTATCAGGAGGCCCAGCCGCGTATCGCCGGTTACGTCGGTCCTGATGCCGCCGCTCTCTGGGTGAGTAGCCGCTTCTGGTTTCTAGTCGCCTGGGTGCTGGCTGTGCCGTTCGGTCTTTCGTGCCTTCTCCTCGCCGAAGCCCCACGTGCCCCGAGCGCCCTCTGGGCAGCCGCCGGCGCTTGCTGGATCGGGGCCCTCCCCTTCGGAACGCGATCGCTCGTCAAGGCGGGCGCAGCTCGTAGGTCCGCTTCCGCGTTTCTGTCCGAGACCCGTGGCTACCGCATGGAGGTTTCATTGCCAATCACTCCGTTGGCCTCGCAGTGGACCCGTGCGGTGAGGAGGGCAGACGCTCAGCACGAGGCGCACGTTCAACTCGCCCAGACGGCAGGTATCACCGCAGCAGTCGACCAGTTGGTGAAGAGTCGACGCGCCGAGCGGCGGTTGTGGTGGGTGGCGTTGGCCCTGGTGGGGTTCCTACTTGGGTTCGTGGTCGGCGTTCTTGGTGCATTCGCGGTGGGGCAAACCCAATCGCTTGGCGTCTTTGTTGTCTTCGTCTTTGCGACTGGTTGCGCGGGCGCCCTTCAGCTGTTACTCCGGCCACGGTTCGAGCGCTCTTTCGATCGGTACCGAGGGGAGATCGTTGAGGAGCTCGGCCAGCGAACTGGCGGTATGGGATCCGCCACGGCGTAGAAGCGCCACGCGCAAAGGGACAGTCGTGTCCCCTGACGACGCTTCTCATCCAACCTTGCAAGTTCAACGCAGCCAGTCGGCCCGTTGTGATCTCAGGCCCACCCGATTGATGAGCGGAGGCGCCCACCGTCGCCGTTTCCACGGGTTACTCTGGGACCCCTACGCGTACTCCTACAGCGTTGACTGCCGGCACCCTAGAGCGGCACACGACGTCATGTTCAACGGGTCCGCCGAATACGCGACGGCCCCCAATGGCACGCGAAAACGCTCGGACGGCGCCCTTAAAAACCGCTGGGGGGAGACCCCCGTCCGGGTTCGATTCCCGGGCTCGGTACACTCGTCCGCAAGGAGGTGCGAGGCAGATGGCTCACTTCGGGGACGTCGAGGTTTGGGACCCGCTCACGGTCTGGCGGGCAATCGTCGTCGACCTCCAGACGCTGCGGTGGTCGCTCAGCGAGGCCCCGGAACCCGACTGGATCGCCGCATTTCGGAAAGCACCGACGAACAAGCGCGGCTCGGCTGAGTACCTGACATCCGGCTCGGAACCGACGATCTCGGGCCGAGACATCGAATGGAAGGTCGGGCCGGACGACCATCTTGACGCCAACCTTCGGGTCCACGAGAAGGTGGATGCCGCCAACCGCACGTACCGCGCGATGCTCGAGCAACGAGCCGCCGAGCGAGGGCGGATCGCCGAGGAGCAAGGGGTTCGCGATGCCGCGATCGCAGAGGCGCAGCGGAGGCTCGACGAGGCGAACGGCGTCGAGATTTGACGCCTCGCAGGGTTCTGAGGCCTTGAAGTCCGTGTCCCGAGCATTTAGGCTATTACCAGATCCATCGGGATCTTCAAGGAAGGGGGGGTGGAATGCTCGGACGACGCCGGAACCAAAAGGCCGGCGACATCTTCAGGAAGAGCCAGCTCGTCATCGTGACCCAGGCGACGTTCGCCGATGCGTTTCCGTCGGTGGAGCGCGCCGACATCGACGTCACCGAGGTCGGCCATGGGACGAGCGTGGCCCGGCGCTTCGTCGAGACGAACGCACGGGAGTTCGTCGACTGTACGAATCCTGCCTGCTTCGGGGGTGGCGTCTCAGTCGGTGCGGTGCTCCGCGAGATGGTCGTAGCGCAGTCGACCGGTGCCACCCAGACTCATCTGTGCCGCGGGTACGAAGGCTCGCGGCGCCGTCGCGTGGGGGACTGCCCACACGTGTTCCGGGTCAACGTGCGCATCGAGTACCGCGAGACTCGCTGCGGCGACGCCGTCGAGCTGCCCGGCAGCCGCCGGGCCTCCTGGCCGCCTCCGAGTCGCGCGGCACTCGCATACCTGGCTACGCGCAGCTGCTAGCCATCCCGCCGCACATTGACGCGCACGTGCGGGGTGCTCCGCGTGCACACCGTTCGGCTAATTGACGATGCGCAGCCCGCGCCGCATCCCGTAGTAGGCGAGCCCCACCCCGGCGGCACCCAGCACCAGAAGGTAGACGATGCTGCCGGTGAGCGGCATCGAGACGTACGGGGTCCCGAAGGCATCGAAGACCGACGGCCGGTTGGTCCAGCTCGGCCACGAGAGCAGAGCGGTGATGGTCGTCAGAAAGAAGCACACCACGAGCACCGCGCCCGTGACCCCGGTGGCCATGCCACTCCGGAAGATGGTGGTCGCGAGCATCCCGACGCCGCCGACGGCGAAGCTCAACAGCAGGATGTCGACGAAGGTTCTCGCCAACCCGCCGGCGTCCACCGAATAGCCGCCGATGAGCGTCCCGACGAAGGTGCCGAGCACCACCGCCGCCCCGACGAGCGCGGAAAGCACGAGCAGGCTCACGGTGCGCTCCAGCAGCAACCGCCACATCGACACCGCCTGCGTGAGCACGATGTCGGTGCGGTGCTGCGAGGCGTCGCTCGCCCACCGAGCCACCTGGGCGACGACGAAGCCGGCAACGAGCAGCGCGGTGAACGAGAGGAAGAAGGACAGGTATTGATGCGGGGTCAGCAGGGCCCCGTGCTTCTCCAGGAATTTCTCGAGCTGACCGCCGCTGTTGTCGACGAGACGTATGGCCGAAGGAACCACAGCCGCCTCGATCGCCGTGAACGCGGCCATGCCCACCACCCAGGCCGCGACTCCCACGGGCTGCTCGGCAATCCAGTTGAGCCACAACGACCTGCGCCAGAAGCGGCTCGGCCGGAACCGGTAGTCGGCGCTCCTGGTCCGGTGAACACGCGCGAGGCTGACACCACCGATATCCCTGCGCAGATACAGGCGCCACGCGCCCCACAGTGCCGCCGCGGACGCCCCGACGAGGATCGCCATGGACGGCACATCGAACGAGACTCCGGCAACAAGCGTGCGTGCGTTGACGTAGTAGTAGAACGGCGAGAGGTATCGCAGAAACGTCAGCGCCCCGAGCTGGTCGTACATGTTCGCGATGAAGAATCCGGCGATCAGGTACACGCAGGTCACGCCGGCAGCCATGCGAGCCGTCGGGAAGAATTGTGAGACGAGCATCCCCAGCGCGAAGCTGACCAGCCCGACAAAGCCGACGGCGACGGACTGACCGAGCGCCGGCAGCACGATCTGCACACCCGACAGTGCGCCGCCGATGGTGGTGAACACGAAGAGGAAGGCGGTGATCGTCGACAGGACGATCAGAAATGCCGTGGTGCGATCGCGCATGATCGCGTTGCGGGTCCGGCCGGCCGCGTACCAGAGGTCGTAGAGACCCTTCGAACTCCGAGCCGCGAATCACCTGCGAGCCCTGGATCGCCGCATAGATGCCGACGAGCAGCGCGATGTCGGGGAAGATCTTGTAGCTGAGATAGCCCCCGACGGTATCGAGCCGCGAGACCGGGCCGGTGAGGAACTGGAAGCTCTGCGCGAACGGCGTCGCCTCGATGGCCAGCTGCTTCATCCCGCCGGCAACCGCCTTCGCGGCCTCCACGTACGCGGGGGCGAGGCCGGCGACGAGCACGCCAAAGCCCAGACCCAACGCCAGCATGCCGGTCCGATGGCTGCGGACCGCCCAGGGGATCAGGCTACGACTGCGCTGACTGTCCATATTCCGACAGGAAGACCTCCTCCAGGCTCATCTCCGCTGAGTCGAGGCTGATGACCACTGACGGCACGAGGGCCTCGAGCAGGGGCTCCATCGGTCCCGTGAATGTGCACTGCAGATGATGGTCGGCGATCACGAGATCGGCGACGCCGGGCACATTGGCAAGACGTTGCCCATCAAGCGTTTTCTCAACCGTCGCCTCGATGCGGCGAATGTGGCTGATGCGCAGGTCCTCCATGGTGCCGACCTGTCGGAGCGTGCCGTCATGGACGACGCCGATGCGATCGCAGATCTCCTGCACCTCGGGCAGGACGTGTGACGAGAGGAAGATCGTCGCGCCGCGATCGCGCGACTCCTTGACGAGATCCCGGAAGCCCTGCTGCATGAGCGGGTCGAGGCCTGTCGTGGGCTCGTCGAGGAACAGCAGCTGCGGGTTGTGCATGAACGCCTGGATCAACCAGACCTTCTGCTTGTTGCCGTGCGAGTACGTTCGATACTTGCGATGCAGATCGAGGTCGAAGAGCTTCGCGAGGTCGGTCACCCGCTTGGGGTCGACGCCGCCGCGAAGATGGGCCAGCAGGTCGAGAATGCGCTCGCCGGTGTGGTTGGGATACTCGGGCGCCTCTCCGGGCAGGTACCCGGTGAGCCTCCGAATCTTGACGCCATCGTGCTGCGTGTCCATCCCCATGATCCGGGCGCTGCCCCGATCCGGGCGGAGCAGGTCCATCAGCAGACGGAGCGTGGTGGTCTTGCCCGCGCCGTTGGGACCGATGAAGCCGAACGCCTCGCCCTGGGGGACGTCGAGATTGAGGTCGAAGATGCCGCGATGCTGGCCGTAGTCCTTGGTGAGACCCTCCGTCTCGATGGCGCTGGTCATGAGAGAACCTCTGGAGTTGACATGGTCATCGGAACCACAGATGCAGCATCGAGCGGTCGATGGCGAGGGAGCCGCCGGGAATCCCCAGGATGCGCTCATACGCATCCGAATACGCGGTCAGCGTGCGCTCGACAGTCTCGAAGGTGACGTTCCCGGCCTGCGACGCCACGAACAACTCGGTCCCGAGCTGGTTGGCGGCCTGGATCAGCGAGACGAGCACGCGCGCGGTGTCGTCCGGTGCGGCGACGGAGCAGACGCCTTCGTTGATGCCCTGCCGGATGATCGCGGCGAACAGCGGCGTGAGCTTGACCACGAGACGCTCGCGGAGCTTCTCCCGAACCAGCGCATTGTCGTCGGACAGCCACACTTCGGTGATACCGACCACCAGGTCCCGGCGCTCGGCCTTCCAGCCGGCGATGCCGGAGAAGAAGCGCTGCAGCTTGACGATCGCGGAAATCTCCGGATCGGTCACCATCGGTTGCACCGCCATGAAGGCGGCGTCGACCATCCGCGCGATGACGGCGTCCAGCAGCTGCTGCTTCGAGTCGAAGTAGTGATAGAAGCCGCCCCGGGACGCGCCGGCCTCGTCGAGCACGTCCTGAATGCTCATCTGCTCGTACGCCTTGGTCTGGATGAGGCGCTCCGCGACGTCGACGAAGGCTTCGCGGCGGATCTCCACCGCGGTCGCGTTCACTGTTCGGGGCATCTGATTGGCTTCATTCTTAGACCGACTGTCGGTCTGACAATAGCAGGTGCCGGTGGCAAGTGCGATATGCCGATGGTCACGACCTTCGAGGGCCCTTTGGACGATCGACCCCGGAGCCTCCGGATCCGGAGGCCGGCCCGGTCAAACTCGTGGGATGCTCACGCCCGACGATCCGCGCGCTCTGGTGGAACTCCTGTCCCGATCGGGATTCGTCGCGGCGGAGGAGGAGGCGGCCGAGCTGGTCGCGCTGGCGGCGGGTGACTCCGACCGCCTCAACGCGGCGGTGCAACGCCGGCTCACCGGTGAGCCGCTTGCCTGGATCACCGGGCACGTCGTCTTCTGCGGCATCGACATCCGTGTCGATCGCGATGTCTACGTCCCACGCTGGCAGAGCGAGCCGCTCACCTATCGCGCGGTCGACCGCCTCCCACCCGCGGGGGTGGCTGTGGATCTCTGCACCGGATCCGGGGCGATCGCCGCGGTGCTGCGGACGCACCACCCGGGTGCGCGGATCTACGCGTCAGACATCGACGAGCGCGCGGTTGCATGCGCAGTCGCGAACCGCGTTGACGCTTATCGTGGCGACCTGTTCGCTCCCTTGCCGCGCGCCCTCGAGAGTCAGGTCGATGTCGTGATCGGCGTGGTGCCCTACGTGCCGACGGCGGAATTGCGGTACCTGCAGCGCGATACGTTCACCTTCGAGTCCGCGCTCTCGTACGACGGCGGTCCTGATGGCACCGCCATCCTTCGCCGTGTCCTGCTCGAGAGCGTGCGGTTCCTCCGGCCCGGCGGAGCGCTCCTGCTCGAGATCGGCGGCGACCAGGCAGCGGCCCTGGAGCGCGAGCTTGCCCGGCTCGGCTATTTCGACGTCAGCGTGCTCCGCGACGAGGATGGCGACGTTCGCGGCATCGAGGCGACGTCCCCGCCCGGCAGTCATACACCGTGACGGGGGGCTGAGTCGAACGCGCGACTCCGGACCCTCATCCTCGTGTGCGGCGCCGCCGGCGCTGTGGTCGCGCTGATCCTCGCGCCATCGGCTTCGGGCGATGCGGCCGCACACAGCTGGTCGCCGTTCGTGCTGGTCACGGGGCTCCTGCTCATCGGCGCGGTGGCGAACGAGGATGGGATCTTCGCCGGCGCCGCCGCCCTGCTGAGCCGGATGCCCGGGGGAGGGCTGACGCTCTACGTCGGCGCGATGCTCCTCGTCGCGGTTGTCACCGTGTTCCTCAATCTCGATACCAGCGTCGCGTTCCTGACCCCGGTGCTCATCCATGTCGCCCGCCGGAGGGGCGCTGACGAGCTCCGATTCCTCTACGGCTGCGTCTTCATGTCGAACGCCGCCTCCCTGCTCCTGCCGGGCAGCAATCTGACCAACCTCCTCATCCTCGCCGACGAGCACACCACCGGCTCGACGTTCCTCGCCCGGATGGTCGCACCGTGGGCGGCGGCCGTCGCGGTCACCGCGCTCGTCGTTGCAGTCGCCTTCCGCGGCAAGGGCATGCCGGCGGAGCGGACACCCCCCGAGCCCGCCGGACACGGGCTGCTGGGGGCGATCGGAGTTGTGGCCGCGATTGTCCTGATCCTGGTTCTGGCCGACCCCGCGCTGCCGGTGCTCGCCGTCGCCGCGATCATCGTGGCGATCCGCCTCGCACAGCGCCGGATCGCGCCACGCCGCCTCCAGGATGTCGATATCCTCAGCCTCGCCGGTGTCTTCCTCGTGGCGGTCGCGCTGGGGACGGTCGCGAGGGCGTGGTCCTTCCCCGGCCACACGATGGCCGCCGCGGGAAGCGTGACCACGTCGGCCGTCGGCGCGCTGACCTCGGTGGTGGTGAACAACCTGCCTGCCGCGGTGCTGCTCGGCTCGCGCATGCCCGCGCATCCGCGCAGCCTCCTGCTCGGCCTGAACATCGGGCCGAATCTCGCGGTTACCGGCTCGCTCTCCGCGCTCATCTGGTGTACCGCCGCCCGCTCGGCGGGAGCACGCCCGTCGGCACTCCGCTACTCCGCGGTCGGGATCGTCCTCGTGCCCCTGACGCTCGCCGTGTCACTCGCGGCGGGCCACCTCCAGTAACCGGCGCGCTCAGCCGACCGGCTGTGCGGCGAGGCTTGCCACCGCCTCCTCGACGACCCCGACCGCCCGGTCGAGATCGCCCTCGCCGATCACCAGCGGCGGTTGAATGCGGACGACGTTCCCGAATGTGCCGCCGACACCGATCAGCACTCCGCGCTCGCGGCAGTGGCGTTTCACGGCAGCCGCTTCAGCGGCTGCGGGCTCCTTCGTCTCACGGTCGCGAACGAGCTCCACGCCCATCATCAGCCCGGTGCCGCGCACGTCGCCGATCAGGTCACACTCGACCGCGAAGGCGTCGAGCCGCCGCTTCACCATCCCTCCAAGGCGCGCCGCGCGCTCCGGCAGGTGCTCGTCGATGAGGACGTCGATGGTCGCGACACCGGCGGCGCATGACACCGGATTGCCGCCGAACGTGCTCATGTGCTCCCCGGGCTCGAACCCGTCGCCGATCTCCTCGCGGGCGATGAACGCTCCGAGCGGGAACCCGCTGGCGATGCCCTTCGCCATGGTCATGATGTCGGGCTCGACGTCGTGCGCCTCCACCGCGAACATGTGCCCGCTGCGCCCAAACCCGCTCTGCACCTCGTCGACGATGAGCAGGATGCCGCGCGCATCGAGGATGTCCTTGACCCGGCGGAGATAGCCGCTGGGCAGCGGGATGATGCCGCCCTCGCCGATGATCGGCTCGATGATGAATGCGGCGACGTCGTCGCTCGTCTCGTATCGGATCGTGTCCTCGACGGTGTCGGCGCACGCGAGCGTGCACGACCCCGAGCACATCCTGCAGCGGTAGGGATTGGGGGTCGGCGCGAACGCCACCCCGGCGATCTGCGCGCCGCCGCGGTGCTTGCGCTGGGCATTCCCCGTGACCGCGAGGGATCCGGCGGTGCGTCCGTGGAACGACGCCTGCAGGGCGACCACCTCGCGACGGCCGGTGAAGGCGCGGGCGAGCCGCAGCGCCCCCTCGACGGCCTCGGCACCACTGTTGCCGAAGAAGGTCTTCTGCAGGCGCCCGGGAGTGATCGCCGCAAGGCGCTCGGCCAGGTCCGCGACGATAGGGACGTGATAGACGTAGGAGCAGGAGTGCACGACTCGATCGATCTGCCGCTTCGCGGCTTCGGCCACCCTCGGATGGACGTGCCCGGCGTTGACGACTCCGATGCCCGAATAGAGATCGGTGTACTCCGTCCCGTCGGTCGCGGTCACGGTCGCGCCGCGGGCGCTCTCGACCGTGATCGGCTCCACGCCCGCGAGTGCGCTGGTGTTGACGTAGCGGCGATATTTCTCGACCGTGTTCATGGGTCCGGGCTCCTTCAGAAGGTGGGCGGAGTGTTGACCCAGAACAGCCGGGTCGTGGCGCTGGAGTGATTCGTCCAGCGATGCTGCTGGTCGCTGTGGAAATAGAGGGTGTCACCGGTCTCGATGCGGTAGTGCTCGACCTCGTCGAGCCACACGTCGAGCTCGCCGTCGAGCACGTAGATCGCCTCTTCACCGTCGTGGGAGTAGGCGCCACCGCTGCCGCCGCCCGGCGCGACGCTGAAGATGTCGATCTCGAGCACGGCACTGGGAAACGTCACGAGGTCCTCGATCTCCACGCGATCGAATCCCCGAAGCCGGCGCCGCTCGGAGCTCCGCACCAGCTTCGGACCCGCGGCGCCCGCCGGGGCGCCGCCGAAGAACTCGAGCAGCGTCCCCCCGTATGCGGAAGCAACCCGCTGCAGCAGCGACACCGACGGTTCGGCGAGGCCGCGCTCGACCAGGCTCAGATACGACGCGGAGATGCCCGTCCGCTCCGCCGCGCCTCGCAATGACAGGCTTCGTTTGGTCCGCGCGGCACGCAAACGCTTGCCCACGACGGGATCATCGGGGATCGAATCGCCCGCGATGAGCGAATGCACCGCCGGCGCGGCGTACCCGCGAGTGAGCATCGCGCGAACGTCGCGCAGCCGCGCGATGTCGTCCGGCGTGTACCGGCGATGACGGCCGCCCGCGCGCATCGGGCGGACCAGCCCCTTGCGCTCCCAGGCCCGGAGCGTCGACGGGCTCACGCCGACTCGCCGTGCCACCTCGCCGATGCGCATCTCGTTCACGGAGACACTCCTCGCGACGACTCAGCACGGCTGGCAGCTACGCTGTCCAACCTCTCGAACTTGTCACTGTTGAGTAGATTATGAGCATCTGGTCGCCTCCCGGTCAGCCCGGCACGCGTACCGCGCCGCTGGCCGAGAGCTACCGTGAGACCCCGCTCTGGTGGGACGACACGACGTTTCCGCCGGTTGCGGAAACGCCGCTTCCCTCTACCGCTGACGTGGTCGTCGTCGGCGCGGGATTCACCGGGCTCACCGCGGCTGCGCGACTCGCACGGCACGGCAAGGACGTCGTCATCCTCGACAGCGGGGGACTCGGTGAGGGAGCGAGCGGGCGCAACGCCGGCATGATCCACGGCGGCGTGCGGCGTGACCTCGACACCCTCGAGCGCCGCTACGGCGCCGCGGGACGGGCGCTTCATGACGCCGGCGCCGAGGCGTACGCGTTCGTCGCCCGGACGGCGGCCGCGGAGGCGCCGGATGCCGCCTACGCGCAGTGCGGCTGGCTGCACCTGGCGCATCGCCGCTCGCGCATGCGCGGCCTCCGCCGGGAGGAGATCGAGCGGCGACGCCGTCTCGGCGAGGCGACGGTGATCCTGGAATCCGCGGCGCTCGAGGAGGAGACGCCGTGCCGCGGCATCCACGGAGGGATGCTCACCGACAACGGCGCGAGCATCCATCCCGCGCGGTACCTCGCGGGGCTGGCCCGCGGTGCACTCAGCGCCGGCGCGGCGCTCCACCAGCACACGCGCGTCACCGCCATCGATGGAGGCCGGCTCGGCGCGGTGGTGCACACCACCGGCGGCGACATCCGCGCGGGAGACGTGCTCGTGGCCACCAACGGATACACCGACGCGGCCGCTCCGTGGGCGCGACGCCGGATCATCCCCATCGGCAGCTACATCATCGCGACCGAGCCGCTCGGCGACGCTCGCGCCGCGGACGTGAGCCCGATGCACCGGATGATGAGCGACACGCGCAACTTCCTCCATTACTGGCGGCTGTCACCCGACGGGCGTCTGGTGTTCGGCGGCCGCACCAGCTTCGCGCCGGTGAGCGTTCAGACCGCGCGCGATCGCCTGTACACGGCGATGATCGCCATGTACCCGCAGCTCGCCGGCGTGCGCGTGACGCATGCCTGGAGCGGGAACGTCGGCTTCACGTTCGATCAACTGCCTCACCTCACCCGCTTTCGCGGGATCACCTACGCGATGGGGTACTGCGGCAGTGGAGTCGCGCTCGCGAGCTGGATGGGAACGCTCGCAGGCGACTGGATCGCCGGGGGTGCCCAACCGGCGTTCTCCGGTCTCCGCTTTCCGCGGATTCCGGGCTACCGGGGGCACCCCTGGTTCCTTCCACTGGTCGGCGTGTACTACTCGTTGCGCGATCGGGTCTGAGCGGCGGGATCGGCCGGCGCACCTGAGCGCCGGCTGCCACCGCTGCCCGACAGTTCCATCGTGCCACCGCCCGCCCATAGGCCATGAGCTGCCCGTTCTTCTTGATGTACGAGACAGTCTTCTCGCGGAAGAAGTCGGACTTGTTGAGGATTGCCGCAATGATCGTCAACGGGATTCCCGAGATAAACGTGATCAGGATCGGAATCGAGTCGTCCACGTCGCTGGCAACCACCTGGTAGCCGATCCAGAAGAGAAACACGCCGCCGACGAACGGGAGCAGCCCCGCCAGCAGGAAGAGCGTGACCGACGAGAACAGCGCTTTCCGGAACGCCCAGGTGCAGGCAATGCCGGTGATCCCGTAGTAGAAGGCAACGAGCACTCCGATCTGGAGGACCAGCTGGCCGAAGGTGTTGCTCGACGGATCCGATGAACGTGCCCGCGATGACGACGATGGAGAGTGCCGTCGTGATGAGCGTCCCGACCCACGGGGTCTGCCAGCTCTTGTGGACGACCCCGAACATCTTGGGAAACACGCGGTCACGTGCCATTGAGAACGAGAGCCGGCTTGACGGCAGCAGCGTCGTCTGCATGGTGGCAACGGTGGAGGAGAGGACGGCGAGCACCATGAGGTAGGTGACCGGCGCTCCGCTGAGGCCCTGGGCGAAGAAGTACAGGATGTCGCCGCCGTTGTTGCCGATGTTGTTGAGGTTGGCCGGCGTGGTGACCATGTCGATCGCGGTTGCCGCGAAGAGAAAGAGGACGAGGAGGACGACCATGCTGATCAAGCCTGCATAGCCCGGTGTCGTCTCAGCGTCCTTGGTCTCCTCGTTGACATTCGCTGCGGTGTCCCACCCCCAGAAGAAGAAGACGCCGAGCGCTGCGCCGGAGGCGAGGCCGCTCCAGCTCCCCAGCGCAAGCGGGTTGAACCAGTGCAGGTGCACGGGTTGGGCGGCCGGATGCCCGCCGATCACCTTGACGAAGGCGGCGACGCAGAATCCCACGACGATCAGATACTCGATCGCCAGCAGCACCCACTGGAAGTTCGCGGTGAGCCGGATGCCCTTCACCACCATGTACGTGACGAACAGGAGCCAGAGCACGCCCGCGACCGCGGTCCAGAAGGCGCTCGACGCAGCGTCTGCGCTGATCCATCCGAAGCTGTTGAGCAACTGCAGCGTGTACGCACCCGCGACCAGTGGCGCGGCCGCGCAGAAGAGCACGTTCGCGCAGAGCTGCACCCAGCCTCCGAACCAGCCGATGTAGGGGCTCAGGGTCCGGCTGACCCATGAGTACGACGCACCGCAGTTGGGGTCCATCCGATTGAGGTAGTAGTAGGCGAGGGCGATGAACATGACCGGAAAGAAGCTGACGAGGATCGCGGCCGGAGACGCCACTCCAACGACCACGAACATGAACGCGATCGTCGCCGCGAGGCTGTATGCCGGAGCGACACTCGAGGTCGCGATGATGGTGGCGTCGAAGAGATTCAGGGTGTTGGTCTTGAGCTGCGAGACCACCTGTTTCCCGTGCACGATCGGCTCCGCTAACGTCGCCATGTGTTCCTCCTCACCATGTCCTTCTCCTCCAAGTCGAGCCCAATCCCTCAGGCTTCGATGTTGCTCATCACGTGCTTGATGCGGGTGTAGTCCTCGAACCCGTACATCGAGAGATCCTTGCCGTACCCCGAGTGCTTGTAGCCGCCGTGCGGCATCTCCGACACGAGCGGGATGTGGGTGTTGATCCACACGCACCCGAAGTCCAGGGCGCGCGCCATGCGCATCGCCCGGCCGTGGTCGCGCGTCCAGACGCTCGACGCGAGGCCGTACTCGACGCCGTTCGCCCATTCGAGCGCCTTCGCCTCGTCCTCGAAGCGCTGCACGGTGATCACCGGGCCGAAGATCTCCCGCTGGATCAGGTCATCGTCCTGACGGAGGCCTGCGATCACGGTCGCGTCGTGGAAGTAGCCGCGATCGCCCACTCGATGGCCGCCGGCCACCACCTCGGCGTGCGCCGGCGTTCCCTCGACGAGCTCGCGAACGCGCGGCGAGCTGGCGAGCGTTGTTGAGGGGTCCGAACGCGACGTCCTCGTCATCAGGCGCGCCCGTGCGGTTCGCCGCCGCCTGGCTCGGCGAGCGCGGCGACCAGATCGTCGTGGATGGCGGAACGCGGCGAGCACCCGGGTGGCGGCTGTGCAGTCCTGCCCGGCGTTGAAGTACCCGGCCATGGCGACCGCCTCGGCGGTGCCGGCGACGTCGGCGTCATCGAACACGATCACCGGGGCCTTGCCCCCCAGCTCGAGATGCACGCGCTTCAGATCGCCGGCTGCGGCGCGGGCGACCTCCATCCCCGCGCGGACGCTCCCGGTGATCGACGCCATCGCAGGGATCGGATGCGTGACCAGGGCGGCCCCGGTGGTCGGATCGCCGCAGACAACGTTGAAGACCCCGGGCGGGAGATGCTCGGCGAGGATCTCGGCCATGAGCAACGTGGTCATCGGGGTCGTGTCCGATGGCTTGAGGACGACGGTGTTGCCCGCGGCGATCGCGGGCGCCCACTTCCAGACCGCCATGAGCATCGGGTAGTTCCACGGCGTGACCTGCGCGCAGACCCCCACCGGCTCCCGGCGGATCATCGACGTGTGCCCGGCCATGTACTCGCCGGCGCTGGTTCCCTCGAGGATGCGCGCGCATCCCGCGAAGAAGCGCACCGGGTCGAGCAGCTGCGGGATCTCCTCGCTGCGTGTCAGGGACACCGGCTTCCCGGTGTTCTCGCACTCGAGGGCAACGAACTCCTCGGCACGGGCCTCGAGCGCGTCGGCGATGCGCAACAGCGCCATGCTGCGTTCTCGAGGCGTGCGATCTCGCCAACCGGGGAACGCACGCCGTGCGGCCTGCAGGGCCGCGTCGACATCGGCCGCGCTCGAGACCGGCGCGCGGGCGAACTCCTCGCCGGTGGCCGGGTTGATGATCGGCGTCGATGCCTCCGTCTGCGCCTCGCGATACTCACCGTCGACGAAGTTGCGCAGCGTGCGCACGGCGACCGTGCTCATGACGCTCAGGTCCTGCGCCAGCTGGCGGAAGTTGTTCACATACCGGCGGACGTCCTCAGACGAGTGCTGGACGGACAGCGTCCAGTTCTCCTCCGCGCCCGGTGCCATCAATACCCCACGGTTGTTCTGGTACAGCCACGAGAGGTACGCCAGCGACTTGTTCGACCTCGACGTAGTCGCGGTAGTGGCGCACCGGCTCCTCTCGATAGGTGATGCAGCCGCGAGCGGCCATCGAAACGACATGGAAGGGAAGCTTGTGCTCCGCGATGACGTCGCGCAAGCCCCCGGAGAGCTCCTCGGTCAGCGCGTCCAGGTGGGCGTAGGCCTGCCCGGTCAGCACCTCGAGCAGCGTGGCGCGGGAGGCGGCGGTGGTGAGCGGGTTGCCGTTGAACGTTCCGAGCTGGGCAACCCGGCCCTCACTGATCGTCGCCATGATGTCGGCCCGCCCTCCGACGGCGCCGCAGGGGAGCCCGCCGCCGATCGCCTTGGCGAGGCACACGATGTCGGGCACGACGCCGAATCGCTCGGTCGCGCCGCCCGGGGCGATCGTCACCCCGGTCTTCACCTCGTCAAAGATGGCGACCGCGCCGTGGCGATGCGCCGTCTCGACCACGCCGGCCAGGTAGCCCGGATCGGGCAGGACGAACCCGATGTTCATCATCGCCGGCTCGACGATGACACCCGCGATCTCGCCGGGATGCGCGGCGAAGGCGCGCTCGAGCGAGTCGAGGTCGTTGAAACCCACGACGGTGGTGAGGGCCACGGTCGACTCGGGGATCCCCGCCGTCATCGGGACCGAGGTGGGCGAGTGCGCGGGGCCCATCGCCATGGTGGGCGGCTCGACCGATACCAGCAGCGCGTCGTGGTGACCGTGATACGAGGCCTCGATCTTGATGATCCGCTCGCGCCCGGTGAACCCGCGCGCCAGGCGGACCGCGTCCAGCGTCGATTCCGTCCCGCTGTTGGTGAATCGCCACTGGGGCTGCTGGAAACGCCTCGCGAGCTCACGGGCGACGATGATGTTCTCGGCCACCGGTTGCGCGAAGTGGGTGCCCCGATGGAGCTGCGCCTCGACCGCGGCGATGATCGCCGGATGCGCGTGGCCGACGACCATGACACCGAAACCGTTGTGGAAATCGACGTACTCGTTGCCGTCGACGTCCCACACCCGGCTGCCCTTGCCGTGGTCGATGAAGATCGGGTGCGGCGGCGTGTCCTGGAATGAGCTCGGCACCCCGCGCGGGATGACCTCTGCCGCCTCACGCCACATCTCGCGGGAGCGGGTGCGATGTGACCGGAAGGCCTCCTCCTCGCGCGCCGTCAGCGCCGCGACCCGATCCGCTGCCACCCCCGAAGCGACGTCACCCAAGGTCATTCCCATCGACCATGTCCCTCCAGCGGCTCGCGCGGATCCTCGAGGAATATCTACTGAACGCCTGTAGAATCCCGCAACGTTAGACGCTCACCACGGGGAGCGTCAAGCGTTCGTCGAACCCCAGTCGATGCGGGTCACCTGACCGTCGGCGATCTCCACTGGGCGGGTCGCGCACGGCCCTGATCCCCAGAGCGTCCATGTCCCGCAATCGAGCGACGGGAAGAGCGCGACCGGCGCGGGGGCCCCGTCGATCGGCCGTTCGTGCACGCCGGTGTGCGTGCGCGCACCCGGACGGTGCTCGGGGCTGACCTCGATCTCGGCGTGGAGGAGCGCTGCGGGCACGACCACCAGCAGCGCCCCGGTCCCCCCGCCGATGTCGAGCACCGCCGGGCCGCTCGAAGCGGTGCCGGCGGGCTCTGCGTCGGTCACCTCGGGACGTCGAAGCCGTTGAGCGGAGTGCCGAGGTACGGGAAGTGGTTGATGTACCGACCCGAACCGGGGACCTGACCGCTGCTGAACTGCGCGGCCGAGAAGTCGCTGACCGCGCCCGCGGCGCCGTCCGGCGTGAAGGTGGGATCGACGAGCGGGATCGTGGCGCCGGCGATGGCGCGGATCTCGATCGTGGCGACGTCATCGAAGACACGACGGCCGTTCGGGAATCCGGCGAGGTCGCCCCCGAGGATGCCGTTGACGTTCGGGCTCGAAGCCGGCGGGATCGCCATGTTGAGGCGCAGCAGGTCGGCGGCGGTCGAACCGGTCGAGTTCTGGAAGCCGGCGACGACCCCCGACGGTATGCCGGTCAGCAGGATGGCCTCCAGGTCCGCTCGCTCCTTGGTGTAGGCGGCGAGATTCGGGAACACGCCCGGGTACAGGACGGGGAGGAGCCCGGCGAGTTGAGGATGCGCGTAGTCCGGCTTGAACTGCGCATCGTGGACCGGGTCGGTGGAGTTCCAGAAGTCCTTCCTGCCGATCGGGATGACCACCTCATTGATGAGCGGCATACCGAGACGGGAGACCTGAACCCATGGACCGACGTCGGTGGAGCGGCCACCCTCGAGGATCGTGGACTTGCGCCGGCTCGCCGTCGTGTAGACCCCGATCACCGAGTCCGCAGCGGCCGGATCGCTGGGGAGATCACCGTGCCGGGTCAGGTGCGTCTTGGGGATCTGGATCGCGATGCTGTGCACGTTGAGCTGCTTGGTCGAATCGACGCCACCGACGGCCGGGAGCGGGATCAGATGGTCGTTCTGGAAGGGACGGAGCACGCCGAGGTCGAAGATCGACCCGAGATCGACGTAGAACCCCTCCCGCCGTTGCCCGGCGAACACCCACCCGCCATCGAGGGAATGGACCGCGGCTGCGGCGAGCGCGTGGTAGTCGGGAGTCGAACGGACGCCGACGTTCACCGGCGGGCACGCGAGCCTTTTCGCGAGCAGCTCGCTGTGGCCGTTGCGCACCCGGGTCACCGAGTAGAACTGCCGGACGTTCCAGCTCGAGCTCGTGAGGCTCGTGATGACGCCGGTGTTGTAGAGGAACGTGTTCGGGTCCGTGTACTCCGTGGTGAACCGGAACTGATAGGTGATGGCGTCCTGCGCGCTCCCGCCGTTGGTGACGTGGATCTCGTAGAGAACGTCGTCACCGAAGCTGTAGAAGTTCGGGCCGCCGTCCGGCCCTTCGAGTGGGATGTAGTTGGCGATGAGCGTCACCGAGTTGGGATGATCGGAACTCGTGAACGCGTAAAGGTCGGTGCTGTCCGCAACCGGGTCCTTCGAGATACCCGGCGCTTCACGATGCGAAGACATGATTACCCCTTGTGAGGATGTGTGTGCTGTTGAGAGCCGCGGGTCAGCGCGTGACGCGCTGCAGCTTGCGGACGAGGCTCGGATCCCTGGTGACGACCTCGCGATGTCCGACCATCACCGAGATCTCCCCGGTCGCCGCGTCGCGCACGTATGCGGTCATCGGCTCGCCGGACGCGGTGTCGTCACCGGCATCGGCCACGTGCTGCGCAGCTTCCACGAGCGTGCTCGGCCCGGCGATCAGCCCCATCGCCGCCACTCCGCCTGCCGCTCCCATCGTCGTCGACAGGAACGTCCGCCGTGTCACCTTGGCCATGGTCTTCACCTCTCCTGGCGGCCGCCGGCCATCCGGGTGGATGCCGTGTCACCGCCCTGTCACCGCTTGGTACGGACCGGTTCGTGCGCCGGATCACTCCGCGGTGGGCTCAGGTCCAGGCCGGGACGAGCACCTCGACGCTGCCCGCGTTGACGCGGGTCTGCACGGTGGGGAGGGGGTTCAGTCGGTAGTCCCCGGGATTCGCCTCGCCGGTGAGGCTGAAGCTCATCGGGTGGCACGGGCAGGCCAGCCTGTTCTGACCGGGCTCGGGAACGAGCGTGCACCCCTGATGTGTGCAGACGGCGCTCAGCCCGCGCACCTCGCCGTCGAGCGTGAAGACGACACCCTGGATCCCGCCTGCCGAGAACTGCTTGATCTTCCCCGGCTTGACGTCGTCGAGGGTCGCCACGGCCGTCCACTGGCTGAGGTATGGCTGGATCGGCCCGGCGCCGCTCGCCGGCTCGGTGAGCACCTCGTGCAGGCGCTCGAGGCCGACCCCCGCTGCAAGGGACGCTGCCACGGTGGCGGCGCCACCGACCAGGAACCTGCGCCGGCGAATGCCCGCGGCCGCAGGGACGCTCTCCGGGTCCCCCGCCTCGCGGAGACGCCGCGCCAGGCGGTCGACGAAGGCCGGCGAAGGGTCGGCTCCCCCGGGGTGGGCGGCGCGCAGGCGTGCCGCGACCTGCATCGCCCCGGCGTCGTCGCCCGCGGGGGATCGCCGCGGGCGGCGATCCCCGGTCAGCGCCTTCACGAAGCGGGCGAGACGGCGATCAGCTTTCGACATCGCGACCTCCGGTTGCGGCGGCGCGGCGAAGAGCCCGCAATTGCAGCACCTTGGCGTTGGCGACGCTCACGCCCATCGCAGCAGCGGTCTCGCGGATCGAGTACCCACGCAGGAAGCGGAACTCGAGGACGCTGCGGTAGTTGGACGGGAGACCGTCGAGGATCGCGCTGACGTCGACGTCACGGCCGGGCTCGGCGGACGGGGCGGCATCCCGCTCATCGTCGAACTCCATCAGCACCGTTCCATGTCGCTGGCGCCAGACGTCCGCCAGCACGCTCCGTGCGGTGGTCCGGAGATACGACTGGATCTCACCGGGGGAGACGTCGGAGCGGAGTCGCGGCAGCGCGCGGAGGAACGTGGTGGACGTGACGTCCTCGGCGTCGGGCGTGTTGCCGGTGCGGGAGAACACATATCGATAGAGAGGAGCGACATGCTCCTGGTAGACGGACTCCCAGTCGTGTGAGCGATCTGGGCCGCCGACCACGCGGAGCGGAGGCGGCGATTCGGACACGGCCACGTTCGATCATGCCCTACGGGTGGGGGTTACGCAATCGCGGATTGGGGGCATGATTGGGGCGAAGCAGCATGGCCACCGAGACCAATCACGACCGCCTGATCGGGACTGTCTCGATGCTCCTGGATCGCATGGTGCACCTCCGGCTGACCACGGTCGTCGTGGGTCGTCCTCCGGTCATCGACCGCTCGCCGTCCGATCCCGACGAGTTCTGGCAGGCGAGCAGCGTGCACCGGCCACGTCCGGTGCGGGTCACCCGGGAGCGGGACTCGCTCGAGGGTCCACGGTGGCGCGAGCTCGAGCTGGAGGGCGACAGCGACGGCCCGGGCACGCACTGGGGCAGCCGGCGTCTCATCGCCACCGCCCACCTCCGTCGCACCTCGGAACCGGCACCGTTCGTGCTCCTGCTCCACGGCTACGCGGTGCCCCAGACCACCTACGACCGGTGGCTCGCGCGCCAGATGCGCATGCGCGGAGCGCACACGGCGCGCCTCGATCTGCCGTACCACCTCCGCCGAACCCTGCCTGGGGCGCGCGGTGGCGACGGGTACTTCAGCATCGATCCTGCGCACATCCGGGCCGTGGTCCGGCAGTCGGTCGAGGATGCCGCCGCGGTCATCGCATGGGCGCGCGCAGAGGTCTCACCGGCGGTCGTCGTCGTGGGGGTGAGCCTCGGCGGTCTGATCGCGACACTGCTCGCGGCGCTCCTCGACCTCCAGGGCGTCGTCGCGGTGGCGCCGTTCTGCGACCCGGCGGCAACTCTGTCGCTCCGCCCGCCGGTGCCGTCCCTCCGTCACCTTGGGATGCTCGGTGACGATGAGGCGTCGTGGGGGCTGGATCGGGCCAGCGCGGGCCGCATGCTGCACGACACCCTCGCACCGCTCATCGCGCGGAATCTCAGGCCGCGGACCTCCGGCGACCGGATCACGCTGGTGCGCGCCATGCAGGACCTCGTGGTCGGACCCGACCCCGTCACCGAGCTCGCCGAGCAGTGGCACACCGACCTCTGGACCTATCCACACGGGCATATCACGGTGATGAGCGCAGGCGGCATCGCGAGAAGGATCACCGAGCGCGCCACGACTGCTCACGGTGACTCGACCCTGTCCGTCGCGATGTGACAGTGACTCGAACGCTGCTGCGCCGGGAGGGCCGCACCCGCGAAGGACTCCCATTCGTCATCAGACCGTCCCGCGACGACGATGCGCCGGGCCTGGCGGCGCTCATCGACGCGGTTGCCGGGGAAGGCGAGTACATCGTCGCGATTCCAGGCGAGCAGGAGACCCTCGAGCAGAGCGCACGTCTCGTGTCGATCGTGCTCGAAGGCGGACTCGCCCTGACCCTCGAGATCGACGACCAGGTCGCCGGGA
Organism: Candidatus Dormiibacterota bacterium; assembly: GCA_963848445.1. Classification (GTDB taxonomy): domain Bacteria; phylum Chloroflexota; class Dormibacteria; order Aeolococcales; family Aeolococcaceae; genus Palsa-851. The sequence goes on along the minus strand of CAWKDT010000001.1, from coordinate 129,451 downwards.
ACCTGATGGTGAGCCGGCGGTCGGGGCGCCATTATGCTCACGTCGCTGAAATCGCCATCATTGTCAGCAACGCCTATCGCGGCGCCGGGTTCGGTCGATCCATGCTCGAGATGGCGATCGCGTGGACCCGGCAGGTCGGCATCGCCAAGCTGAGCCTGCAAGTCTTCACGCGCAACGACCGGGCCATCGCCCTCTACCGATCGCTCGGGTTCGTCGATGAGGGGGTGGCTCGCGGCGAAGTCCGCATGCCGGCGGGCGATCGCGATCTCCTGCTCATGGCGCTGCGGCTGTAGGCCTCTGGGCAGGCCCGGCCCCCTGGTATCCTGCGGCCACATGAGCGACTCGCGCCCCATCGGCGTGTTCGACTCCGGTGTCGGCGGCCTGACCGTCCTGCGCGAGATGCGTCATCAACTGCCGGCGGAACGCCTCCTGTATGTCGCCGACCTCGCCCATTTCCCCTACGGGCCTCGCCCCCAGCGCCAGGTTCGAGGCCTCGCCCTCGACATCATCGGCATGCTGGTGGCCATGGACACCAAGCTCGTGGTGGTGGCGTGCAACACGGCGACCGCGGCGGCACTGAACACCGCCAGGGAGCGGTTCGACATCCCGGTGGTGGGTGTCATCGCGCCCGGCGCGCAGGCCGCGGCGGCTGCGACGCGCAGCGGTCGCGTGGCGGTGCTGAGCACCGAGGGGACCCGGGCGAGCGGTGAGTACGTCCACGCGATCAAGGAGGCAAACCCGGGGATCGTCGTGCTGAGCGAGGTCGCCCCTGAGCTCGTCCAGATCGTCGAGGACGGCGACGCCGACACGCCGCGTGCCGATGCGGCGTTGGAGAGCGTGATGGCACGGGTGTTCAGGTGGCGCGCCGATACGATCGTGCTCGGCTGCACGCACTACCCGCTGCTGCGCGCGGCGCTCCGCCGGGTCATCGGCCGCCGGCGGATGCGGATCGTGGACAGCGCGGACACGACCGCGGCCCGGGTGCGCCGCATCATCGGCGTCAATCGCCTCCAGGCGGAGGCAACCGGAGTGGCTGCCGTCGAGGTCATGGTCACCGCCGACCCGGCGCGATTCCGGGCGAGCGCCGCGCGACTGTTCGCGGAACCGCTTCCGGACCCCCGTGTGGTCCAGCCCCGGCCTCACGTGATCCACATGGCGGCGGAGTCGTGAGCATCGTGGCGGAGGAGCTCCTCGAGCCCGTGGCCGCCGAGCTGCAGGAGTTCGAGCGGCGTCTCGATGCCGAGATCGCATCCGACCTCGGCCCGATGGCGAGCGCGATGTCGCACATCGTCAAGGCGGGCGGCAAGCGGCTGCGCCCTGCGCTGGTGATCCTCTCGTCGCGGCTCGGAACCGCGGACCCCGATGACGTCTACAACCTGGCGATGGGGATCGAGTTCATCCACACCGCGACCCTCGTCCATGACGACCTCATCGACAAGGCGCCCACGCGGCGCGGCATCAGGACGATTCACGAGGCGCTGGGCCCGGATCCAGCGGTCATCATCGGCGACTACTACTTCGCCAAAGGCGCGTACCTGCTCGCGGAGATCGGCGAACCCGCGATCGACTCCGCCATCAGCCACGCGGTGATGACGATCTGCATGGGCGAGCTGTTGCAGATGACGAGCCGGAACGAGTACGACCAGTCACTCGCCGACTATCACCGCAAGATCGGGCGGAAGACGGCCACGCTGCTGAGCACGTGCTGCTACGGCGGCGGCCTCGTGGCAGGCCTCGACACGGATGCGGTGGAGCGGCTCCGCCGGTACGGCCACAACCTCGGGATGGCCTTTCAGATCGCCGACGACGTCCTCGACTACGTCGCGACCAGCGCCGAGGTGGGGAAGCCCGTCGGCGCCGACCTCCGGCAGGGCACGGTCACGCTGCCGTTGATGCTCGCGCTGCACGATCGTGAGGTCGGCGGGCACCTTCGGAAGATTCTGGACAAGCGTGACCTCAACGACGAGGACTACGAGCTCGTCGTGAACCTGGTGCGCGGATCGAGCGCGATCGGCGAAGCCGAGCGGAGCGCCCAGGAATTCGCACGGCAGGCGGCCGCCGACCTGACCGGGTTCCCGGCGTCGAGCTCGCTGCGAACGCTCGAGGGCGTCTGCTCGTACGTGGTCGAGCGCCGCATCTGACCGGGCTGTCGCGAGTCACGAAGGCGCATCAGAGGGCGCCGAGACGGCGGACGTCCGCCCCGAAGGTGTGCGCCCACACGGCGAGCACCAGCGCTGCGGCCGCGTACCCGCTCGCTTCCACGATCGTCGGCGGCATCGTCGCGGCGATCCGGTTGTCGCCGGAGTCGGCGGCGACCACGCTTGCGACGGCGCGCGCGATGTCGACGGCGGCGAGCAGCACGACAACGACAAGGGCGCATCGAACGGCGAGGTACTCGCGGCGCAGGCCGCGTCGGAGCTGGGCGAGAGTGAGCTCTTCAACGGCGGTGCGGCCCGCCGGCGGTTCGGTCGCGCCGCGCCGCAGGCGCCATACCGCCGCGGCGAAGCAGAGCGCCGCAACCCAGCCCGGCCATGCGGTGCGGATGCTCGACCCCGTCGCGATGAGGTTTTGCAGCGGATTGAGCACCGCATGGGCCGCGAGCTGCGCGGCGAGCGACTGGTGGAGACGCACGAGCAGGGTTCCGGCGACGCCGCATCCCGCCGCGGCGAGCGTCAGCGCCGCACACCGCAGCGCGATCGGGCCGCTCCCGAGGAACACCAGCTCCGAAAGGCGTGCATCGTGCTCGGCCTTCACCGTGGCATTGTAAGTTCGCTCGATGTCGCGAACCAGCAAACCACCGACGCGCTCGGTACGTGTCGCCACGTACAACATCCTGCTCGGCGGCGAGCGACGCCGCGATCTGGTGCGCAATGTGTTGCGACGTATCGACGCGGATGTCGTGGCGTTGCAGGAGGTCCGCGATGTCGACGCCATACGCGACCTCGCTCGACGTCTGCGCATGGAAGTGCTCGTCGGTGAACCGAGCGATCCCACGATGGGCATGCATACCGCGATCCTCACGCGGTTGCCGGTGAGCACATGGCGCAACCGGCGTCACCACGGACGGATGCTTCGGTCAAATCTGCATTGCGACGTGGAGACCGGAGGGTCGGAGCTCCCGCTGATCGGGATCCACTGCCTGCACCTCGCGGCCCGCTTCGGGGACCGCAACAAAGGCGAGGCGCGCCGGATTCGCGAGATCGGCGCCGTCCTCAACGACATCGCCGACGAGCCACCGCGGCCACACCTGCTCATCGGTGACTTCAATTCGCTGGCGCCCGGGGACGCCATCCTCGCCACGGCGTTCTTCAGGCGTATGAACGACCTCCGGCGTGCCGGCCTCCTCGTCGGCGGGTCGGGTGGCACGCTCGGGCCACTGTCGCCGGGAGAAGGGGCGGGCGATGCCGCGATCGAGGATCGATGGCGGCGGGCCGGCGTCGACCCCCGGCTGATCGGCGGCATACCGGTCCTTCCACGGGTCGTCTCCCCGTTGACCGCAGGCGTCCCGGTCTCCAGGGCGATGGACCGCCTGCTGGGACGTCTGATCGAGCGCTGGACGGTCCAGCGCCTGCTCGACGAGGGGTACGTCGACAGCTACCGGCACGTGCACCCGCGTGCGCGCGGTCTCACCTGCGCAACCTGGCAGCTGTCGGCGCGGGTGGACTACATCTTCGCCACGCCGGACGTCGCCGATCACGTCCTGGCCGCGGACGTCGTGGGCGGGCGAACATGGCCCGATCCCGACGCGTCGGTCGCCTCGGACCACCTCCCGGTGGTCGCCGACCTCAGCGTCTGACGACCGTCAGGCGGCGGTCGAGATGACAGAGAAGATGAGCAGCAGGACGATCAACGCGACCGCGACCGCGATGACGCCGCACACGATCCCGGTGACGGCGACGACCTTGCCGCTGCCGCCGAGCAGAGTCGCACGCCGTACTCTGATAGTCCCGAGGACGATCGCCATCACACCCACGACGATGCTGACGTAGTCGACGAAGGGAATCCAGCAGAGGGCCAGCGCGATGATCCCGCAGGCGCCCGCGGCGACCCCGAGTCCCCCGCCCGGCCGCGGGTACGCCGGAGCGGAATCCGCGCCGGCGTGCGCGACAGCCGGCGTGACGACTTCCGGCGCATCCGGCTCCCCTTCAGGAGCCGGGTGGTCCGATGGGCTGAACTGCGTTCGCTCGCGCTCCGGGTCAGGCGGTCGGCGGTGGCGGAGGCGGCGCCGAAGGAGTTTGGTAGGCGCTCAGCGGCTTGGTCGCGGGCTGCGGGTCGGACTTCTTGAGAAACCCGCCGACAGCGACGGCCGCACCCGCGATGATCCCGATGAACAGGCCGAAGCCGGCTCCGGCGGAGTAGCCGGGACCGGAGTACGAGCCCGGGGCGCCGATGAGGAGCCACAGCAGGGCCATGACCACCATGAAGACCCCGATGACGACGTACGTCATCGCGTCATTGAGCGGCAGTGCCGGTATTGCGACCTGTGGCGCGAACGTCCTCAGGATGATGAGCGCGAGGCCGACGAGCGTGGCCAGGAAGAAGAACCAACCCGTCCAGTAGCTCAAGCCCCCGACGGAGGAACTCGATGAGAAACCGCCGGTGATACCGGCGATCGATCCGACGCTGTACGAGGCGCTGTACCAGGGAAGGAAAATCGCGATCAATCCGACGATGAGTCCTGCGCCGACTGCGATATCGCCGTTGGAAAGCTTCTTGCCGGCAATGTTCATGTGTCTCTCCCTCTACGCGCTGGGTGGTGGTGGTGGTGGCGGCGGGCTTCCGTAGCCGCCGGGGGGCATCGCTGTGGCGACGAGCGGCGCATCGCCTGGCCAGCGGCTGATCACGACGATGTACCAGCCGACGACGAACCAGATGAGGTCGAAGATGAAGCTGCCCGCACCGAGACCACCGATGAGCTCGAGCAGGCCTCCGACCAGACCGAGGGCGAGACCGTAGATGACGAGGTTCTTGCCGCTGCGGTTGAGGTTGTACATCTGGAATCCGCCGATCAGATAGAGCACCGCCGCAACGGCTCCGGCGATGACGCCGATCAGCGCAAGGAAGAAGATGCCGGAGGTCCCGCAGTTCAGGTCGCCGCATGCGACGCTGACAGATGTGAGCGCCAGGGCCGCGATGAGCCCGAACAACCCAAGGAAGATGACCCCGATGATGCCCAGGATGCCGGCGATCAATCCCACTGTCTTCGCCGGAATGTTGAGCTTGATCGGTGGATCTGCCGCAAACGGCGGGTCAGTCAGGATGTTGGCCATTGGTTCTGGTGGTTCCTCCCAAGGTTTGACGGTGCATTCGTGGCTCGACGGTCGAGCGGGGGCCACGTCCCCGAGCGCGGTTCGGTGGATTATGGGGTAATCAGGCCCTCCCCGACCACCGGTTCGCGAACGATCCGGCGACGATCGGGATGCAGGCGGCGGAGAACCGCCGCGCCGCAGAGACCGAGCGCGGCAATCAGCGCGAGGAAGATGCCGGCGCCGAGCGAGCGCCCGGCGGCCCTCGCCAGGATCAGCTGGATCAGCACGGTGCCGGTCGCAAGTCCGGCGGCGGCCGCGTGCGCCGTGGTCTCCGGCACGAACGGGGTGACGATGTCGTCGACGAATCCCCGGCCTATCAGCAGGAGCAGGATCGCAGCGGCGATCGCAAGGAAGTAGGCGTCACCCAGCAGCGATGCCCTGAATGCGTTGACGGTCACACGGCTGAGCCCGTCCGGGTACCCGTACCAGGGGAGAAAGGCGACGATGACGCCGACGGCGGCCGATGCCGCACCGATCGCCTCGGCCCGGTTGATGTGGCTGGGCATCGTCGAATCCTCGAGATGAACCGTGAAGGAACTCCCGGCGAGCGCGCTTACCGGGACGGGTGAAGTTGGTTCGATCGGATGGTATGCAGCGCCGGGTGTGCTGTCAACGCCGTCTGCGAGATCGGTGCGGTGTGTCGCCCGTCTTCACCTGGGTCCCCGGTGGCGTCACGCCACCCTCCGCCGCGAATGCCGGGGGCTTCCCCGCGACAAGGAGATCGCTGAGCGTGCTCCACTGGAAGCGATCCTGTCCGCGGCGCACCAGTTCGACGAAGCACGCCGCCGTCGCCTCCGCGTCGGCGAGCGCGTGATGGGGCCGGCGATGCACGATACCGAGCTCGCGACAGAGGCGCTCCAGCCCGATCGTGTCCTTGAGCTCGAAGAGCTTGGCGGCGAGCCGCGTGGTGTCGAGGTTGTCCGCGTCGAGGCTCGCGCCGATCGCGCGGCTGATGAGACGGGTGTCGAACGCATCGGCGCTGTGCTCCACCAGGACCGCGCCCTTGGCGAAGCGTTGAAACCGCTCGACGACCAGCGACACAGGCGGGGCGCCGTTGAGCGTTGCGGCGTCGATGCCGTGAATGCGTCGAGCGTACGGATTGATGCGGTCGTTGCTGTGGACGAGGGTCTCGAAGCTCATGAGGTGGTCGCGCAGCGTGAACGCCACCGCACCGAGCTCGACGAGGTGGTGGGGCGATTGTCCCGTGGTCTCGCAATCGAGCGCGACGAAATGCAGCGCCTCGATCGGTGTGTCCGGCACCGGGCGATCCGCGGCCCACGAATCAGCGATGTCGTCGAGCGCGGCAAACGGCTCGGCGCCGGCAGGGCCGAGGCGCGGCAGAAACTTGTCCCCCGTCGGGACCCTCCCTCGGCGGCGACCATATCGCCGGCGAGCGTCCATCCCCCAATCCTAGAACGCGGGGGCGGGGTCACCGGGCCGTGCGGGTCCTCAACCTATACTCGTTCGTGATGCGACTGGTTGCCGCCGGGCTGAGCTTTCGCACCGCGCCGGTGGCGGTGCGTGAGGCGGCAGCCGTACCGGCATCGCGCGCCGCGACCACGCTGCGCTACCTGGTGGGCCATGCCGGCCTGCTCGGCGCGGCCGTCCTCTCCACGTGCAACCGCACCGACTTCTACATGGTGTGCCCCGACGAGCTCACCCATGAGGTCGCGCCTCGCCTTGCCCGCTACCTCGACCCGGGCGGAGCCCGCGACGTCGCGAGCCACATGACCACCGCCGAAGGGCGGGACGCCGCGATGCACATGTTCCGGGTGGCCAGCGGGCTCGAGAGCATGCTGATCGGCGAGGCCCAGGTGCTCGGCCAGTTCAAGGCCGCCCATCGTGTGGCGGCCGACGCCGGCACGATCGATGCCCGCCTCGACTACGTGATGCGCCGGGCCATCTCGGCCGCCAAGCGTGTGCGGACCGAGACGGCGCTCGGGCGTGGCTCCGCCAGCCTCAGCGAGGTTGCGGTGGAGTGCGCGAGGACCTCGTGCAAGGACCTCGAGGGGAAGGGCGTCCTCCTCGTCGGCGCGGGGAAGATGAGCCGGCTCGCCGCGAAGCGCCTGCATGACGAGGGGGCGCGGATCATGACCACCTCGCGCGGGGACTCGAGCCGCCGGCTGGCGCAGACGATCGGTGGCGAGCCGATCGCGCTGCGCGACGTCGAGAAGGTCGCGAGCGCCGTGGACGTGATCATCGCGTCGACCGACAGCGCGCGTCTGGTCCTCGACGCGGCGGCGATCGCCTCATTCCAGCGACGCCGAGACCACCGGCCGCTCTGCATCGTCGACCTGGCCGTCCCGCGCGACATCGACCCGGACGCCGGCGCGGTACCCGGGGTCACGCTCATCGACATCGACGAGATCGGCCGGCGGGTCGCGGAGCGACTCGACCAGCGGCGCGAGACGGTGCCGGCGGCCGAGCGGATCATCGACGGCGAGCTCGAGCGCACGATAGCCGCGCTCGACCAGCGGGACGCGGCGGGGCCGACCATCGCCGCGCTCGTCGAATGGGCTGAGACGGTGCGCAGCCGCGAGGTCACCCGGACGTTCGGAGCCGGGGACCCGATCGACGAGGAGACCCGCGAGCGCATCGATCGACTCACCAGGAGCATGGTCCGCAAGCTGCTGCACGGTCCGGTCACCCGGCTTCGCGAGGCCGGAGGCGACCCCGCGACCGCGCTCGCGCTCCTCGAGGCGTTCCGGCTCGATCGGTGATGCCCGCCGCGGACATATCGACACTGCGGCTCGCGACTCGGGGGAGCGCCCTCGCTCGCCGGCAGGCCCTGCTCGCCACCGAGGCCCTGCGCGGCGCCGGGTTCGACGGCGTCGAGACGCTGATCGTGCGAACCGAAGGTGACCGCCGTCTCCACACGCCGATAGAGCAGCTCGAGGGTCAGGGATGGTTCACCGCCGAGCTCGAGCGATGCCTGCTCGATGAGCGCGCCGAGATCGCGGCACACAGCGCCAAGGATCTTCCGTCGGCCCTCGCCCCCGGCCTCGAGGTGGCTGCGTATCTGACACGAGCCGACCCTCGGGACGGGGTGGTGTCGGTGGGCGATCGGCCACTCTCGCGGCTGCCCGCCGGAGCCCGGGTCGGCACCTCCAGCGCCCGGCGCGCCGGGCTCATCGCGGCGCTGCACCCCGATCTGCTCGTGGTTCCCATTCGGGGCAACGTCGACACGAGGCTGCGCAAGATGGACTCGCTCGAGGTGGACGCGCTCGTGCTCGCGTGCGCGGGGTTGGATCGGCTCGGCCATGCCGACCGTTGCTGCGAGCGTCTTGACCCCACGAGCTTCGTACCCTCGCCCGCCCAGGGCGCGATCGCGCTGGAGACGGTCGCCGGCTCGCGCGCCGCCGCGATCTGCGCGCGTGTCGCCGACCCTGCGACCACCGCCGCAGTCACGGCGGAGCGAGCCGTGCTCGCCGCGCTCGGCGGGGGTTGCCTGCTTCCGCTCGGCGCGTGGGCCCGCATCGAGGACGGGATGCTGCGGCTCACCGCTGCGCTCGTCGTCGACGGGGAGGTCCGGCGGGCTGATGCCGCCGACGGGATCGAACGCGCCGCCGCGCTCGGTGAGCTGGTCGCCGGCATGCTGCGATGACCACTCAGGATCATCCGCTCGGCGGCCGCACGGTCATGGTGACGCGCACCCGCGAGCAGGCCGAGGGGCTGGTCGACCGCCTGCACGGCCTGGGTGCGAACGTCATCCTCGTCCCGCTGATCAGCACCGTGCCGATCGCGCGCCCTGAGGAGATCGTGTCGTCGGCGGGCCGGATCCGGGCGGCGCCATCGCCGCGCTGGGTCGCCTTCACCAGCGCAACCGCGGTCCGCCTCGTCCTCGGCGCCGCAGGATCCGAGGCGCTGTCCGGCGTCCTGGTCGCGGCGGTCGGCCCCGCGACCGCCTCGGCACTCGAGGCGGGGGATCTCGCTCCGGACCTGGTCGCGACCGACCACGACGCATCAGGCCTGGCGGCGGCGATGCGCACTCGCGGGATCGAGGGGGCCACGGTGTGGTTTCCCTCCGCCGAGGGCGCCGGCGGGACGCTCGTCGAGGCGCTGCGGACGGCGGGGGCGACGGTGTCCGTCCAGCACCTGTACCGCAGCGTCATGCCGGAGGCGGCCCCGCAGAGGGTTCGAGCCGCGCTCGCGAGTGGGATCGACGCGATCACGCTGACGAGCGGCAGCACCGCCCGGCACCTCGCCGAGGCGCTCGGCGGATCGCCACTCCCGGACGGTGTCCGGATCGTCTGCATCGGCTCGGAGACGGCCGCCGCCGCCTCCTCCGCCGGATTGCCGGTGCACGGGGTCGCGAACGAGGCCTCCGCGGAGGGTCTGGTGAACGCGCTGACAGGGTGCCTGACCCCTCAGCCGCTACCCTGAGCGCGCATGGGATTCCCGCTCGAGCGACCCCGCCGGCTCCGCCGCACAGCCGCGCTGCGCAGTCTCGTTCGCGAGTCGCGCCTCGACGCGGGGCAGATGATCCACCCCGCGTTCGTCCGCGAGGGGCTGCGATCGCCGGCTCCGATTGCCTCGATGCCCGGGCACAGCCACGAGACCGTCGAGTCGATCTGCGCGACGGTGGAGGAGACGCTCGCGTTCGGGTTGGGCGGCGTTCTGCTCTTCGGACTGCCCGGCGTCAAGGATGCGCAAGGCTCGGGCGCCTTCGCGGATGACGGCATAGTGCAGCAGGCCATTCGCGCGCTCCGGAGCCGGTTCGGCGACGCCTGCGTGATCATCGCGGACTGCTGCCTGTGCGAGTACACCGACCATGGTCACTGCGGGTTCCTGCTCGACAACGGCGACGTCGACAATGACGCGACCCTCGAGCTGTACGCCCGCGCCGCCGTGAGCCAGGCGTCGGCGGGCGCCGACATCATCGCGCCGAGCGGGATGATGGACGGTCAGGTCGCGGCGATCCGGGATGCCCTCGACACCTCGGGATTCACCGACACGGCGATCCTCGCCTACAGCGCGAAGTTCGCGTCGGTGATGTACGGGCCGTTTCGCGACGCCGCCGACTGCGCGCCGCAGCGCGGCGACCGGCGCTCGTATCAGATGGATCCCCCGAACCAGCGCGAGGCTGTGCGCGAAGCCATGCTCGACGTCGAGGAAGGGGCCGACATGATCATGGTCAAGCCGGCGATGACCTATCTCGACGTGGTTGCCCGGGTTCGCGACGCCACCGACCTTCCGCTCGCCGCGTACTGCACGAGCGGCGAGTTCGCGATGCTCCACCACGCCGCAGCGGCCGGCGCATTCGATGAGCGCCCCGCCGTGTTGGAGGCGCTCGGCGGCCTGCGGCGGGCAGGGGCCGACATGCTGATCACCTATCACGCGCGCGCCGCGGCACGCTGGCTCGCGGAAACCAAGGAGTGACCTGATGAGCGTCCCGTCCGGCGGTCAGAACCGCCTTCCACTGGTGCTCGGATCCGGAGTGGTCGTCGTGGCGGCGATCGTCGCGATCGCGATCGGCGTCAACAGCGCGAGCGCGCCGCTGCCCGCGCAGGCCACACCCACCCCGGTCGCCCCGACGCCGACTCCCTCGCCGACCCCGACCGCCGCGCCGACCATCGCGTTCGCCGACTGCTCGAAGGTGAAGTTCGGGGCTGTCCTGTCACCGCTCAATCCGCCGGCCAGCGTGCACACGTACAGCGCCGCTCCCGCGATGACCATCGACACGACGAAGCTCTACCAGGCGACGATCGCCACCCCGAGGGGAGACATCGTGCTGTGCCTGCAGCCCGATCTCGCGCCCAACACGGTCAACAACTTCGTGACGCTGGCGCGGAACCACTTCTTCGACGGGATCCCGTTCCACCGGGTCGTGTCCGCGTTCGTCATCCAGGGCGGCGACCCGCAGTGCATCGGCGCGGTCCCCGCCGCGCCGGCGACCCCTTCGGGGACGTGCGGTCAGGGCGGACCGGGATTCGAGTTCAACGACGAACCGGTGCATCAGCAGTACGTGGCAGGGGCGGTCGCGATGGCCAACAGCGGCGCGAACACGAACGGCTCGCAGTTCTTCATCTGCATCGCCGACGATTCGACGACGCTGACGCCGTCCTACAACCTGTTCGGCAAGGTCGAGTCGGGGATGGACGTCGCGCTCAAGATCGTGCAGGGCGATCTCATGACGTCGATCACGGTGCGCGAGCAGACCTAGCGCGGTGAGGGACGCACAGGCGCGTGCGCTGCGCGAGCGCGCCGAGCGGGTGCTGCCCGGCGGCGTCGACAGCCCGGTTCGCGCGTACCGCGCGGTGCCGGGCGTGCCGCCGCACATCGTGCGTGCGGCCGGCGCCCACGTCACCGACGCGGACGGCAACGACTACGTCGACTACGTCCTCGCCTACGGCCCGCACATCCTCGGCCACCAACCTCGTCAGGTGCTCGAGGCGATCCGCGCACAGCTCGAACGCGGGATCGCCTACGGCCACACCGTCGAGCTGGAGGTGGAGCTTGCCGAGCGGATCGTCGCCGCCGTCCCGTCGATCGAGATGGTGCGATTCGTCACGTCCGGCACCGAGGCCGCGATGTCCGCGGTGCGGCTGGCACGCGCGGCGACCGGGCGCGACCGCATCGTGAAGTTCGCCGGCGCCTATCACGGACACGCCGACGCACTGCTCGCCGAGGCCGGTTCGGGCGTCGCGACGCTCGGTATCCCCGGATCACCGGGCGTGCCCGCGGCCGCCGTCGCCGGGACCGTCGTGCTGCCCTACAACGACGCTGAGGCGGCCGCGTCGCTCTTCGAGGACGGCGGCGAGCGCATCGCGGCCGTGATCGTCGAGCCGGTCGCCGGGAACATGGGATGCGTCCCCCCGAGAGCCGGCTATCTCGAGCAACTTCGCGCGATCACATCCGATAGCGGTGCTTTGCTCGTATTCGATGAGGTGATGACAGGATTCCGGGTGGCGTACGGCGGGGCGCAGGCGCTGTACGGCATCACGCCCGACCTCAGCCTCTTCGGCAAGGTGATCGGTGGTGGCCTCCCGGTCGGCGCCTACGGCGGGCGCCGCGACCTGATGGAGCGGATCGCGCCGGCCGGTCCCGTGTATCAGGCGGGGACCCTGGCCGGGAGCCCGCTCGCCATGGCCGCCGGCTGCGCCGTCCTCGACGCGCTCCGCGACGACGCGGCGCTCTATTCGACGCTCGAGCGTCTCGGGGCTCGTATGGAGGCCGGGCTGACGGGCGCGGCCGGCAGCGCGGGCATGGCGTGCACCGTGGGGCGCGTCGGGAGCATGGTGACGCCGTTTCTCGGAATCACGGAAGCGGCATCGTTCGACCAGGTGCGACACGCTGACCGCGAGCGGTTCGGCGCGCTGCACGCGGCATGGCTGGCCGCCGGCGTACTCTGGCCGCCGTCACAGTTCGAGACCGGGTTCCTGTCGACCGCACACAGCGACGACGACATCGACAGGACGGTCGAGGCATTCGCGGACGCGCTGTCCGGCCGCTCGATGAGCTCTCAGGGGCGCATCAAAAACTAGTGCTAGACTGGAGGCCGACATGCTGAGCGGAATTGGCGGACATCTGCCCGAGATCATCATCGTCCTGGTGGTGATCCTCATCATCTGGGGCCCCGGGAAGCTGCCCGACGTGGGCGCCGCGCTCGGCAAGGGAATCCGCGAGTTTCGGAAGGCGTCGTCGGACGTGCACGAGTCGGTGATGAAGGCCGCCACGACCCCGGCCGATCCTGCTCCGGTGGCGCAGATCACACCCGCGGTCACCGCTTCCCCCACTGCGTCCGCTGAGCCGGTTGCCGCGCAAGTCGACGCGCCGGCGCCCCAACCCACCGCTTCCGCCTGACGCGCCTTCCGCGCGCACGCTGATCGGAGGCACGTAAGGTGCAGGGAGTGGCCGACGACGAACGCCGGATGACCATCGTCCAGCACCTCGAGGAGCTTCGACGCGTCCTCATCTGGGTGATGGGCGCCTGGATCATCGGCACCACCGTCGCGTTCATCTTCAACGGATTCTTCATCTCGCTGCTGCTGCACCCGCTGAGGACGGTGCTCCTCAACTCGCACAGCCTGCTCGGCGGCAAGGCCATCTTCACCAGCCCCACCGAGGGGCTCACGGTTCCGTTGAAGGTTTCGGCAGTCGCCGGCATCGTGATGTCGCTCCCGATCATCCTGTGGCAGACCTGGAATTTCGTCTCGCCGGGGCTGCGTCCCAAGGAGCGGAAGTTCGTCGGTCCGTTCATCGCCAGCGCGCTCCTGCTCTTCGCCGGCGGCGCGGCGTTCGCCTATTTCGTTATGCCGCTGGGGCTCAGCTTCCTGACCAACTTCCTGAGCAACAACGCGGTGTACTTCCCCGACATCAACTCGTACATCGGATTCTTCCTGATCGTCGTCTTCGTCTTCGGCATCACGTTCGAGATGCCCGTGGTCATCGTGCTCCTCGGCCTGCTCGGGTTCGTGTCGTCGAAGAAGCTCAAGTCGTGGCGCAAAGGCGCGTATGCGGGCATCATCGTCGCGGCGCTCATCATCACGCCGGGGGCCGATCCGTTCACACCGACGGCGCTGGCGATCCCGCTCCTGCTCCTCTACGAAGCGTCGATCATCGTCCTCCAGCGCATCTTCCGGCGCTGACCGTCCGCCCGATCGATACACTCCGCGCGATGCGCCCCGACCAGCGTGCCACCGACGAGCTGCGTCCGACGACGATCGAGCTGCACACCCTTCCGTATGCCGAGGGGAGCGCGCTGATCACGATGGGCGATACGAGGGTGCTCTGCGCGGCGACGGTCGAGGAGCGCGTCCCACCGTTCAGAAAGGGCTCGGGCAAGGGCTGGGTGACTGCGGAGTACGCGATGCTCCCGCGCAGCACGCAGACCCGCACCGAGCGCGACGGGCGCAAGGGGCGGGTCGACGGTCGGGTCCAGGAGATCCAGCGCCTCATCGGGCGGAGCCTGCGTGCGGCGGTCGACTTCGAGGCGCTCGGGGAGCGCACCATCCTCATCGACTGCGACGTGATGGTCGCCGACGGTGGGACTCGCACCGCGTCCATCACCGGTGGCTACGTCGCCCTGGCGCTCGCCGTCGCCCGCCTTCGTGAGGCTCGCCTGGTCCGCAGCCGACCCCCTCCGGTGGCCCGTGGCCGCCGTGAGCGCCGGCATCGTGGCGGGTGAGCCGCGGCTCGATCTCTGCTATCTGGAAGACGCCGCCGCGGAGACGGACATGAATTGTGTCGGGTCCTCGGATGGACGGTTCATCGAGCTGCAGGGGTCCGCGGAACAGGAACCGTTCTCGCGCGGCGAGCTCGAGTCGCTCCTCGCGCTGGCCGGCGCCGGGCTCGAGCGGCTGTTCAAGCTCCAGGCGGAGGTGCTGAGCGCCGCGGCGTGACCAGGCCGCTGCTGCTGCTCGCCACACGCAACCCGGGCAAGATCGCGGAGCTGCGCGGCCTGCTCGCCGCCTGGCCCTGGGAGGTCCGGTCGATCGACGAGGCCGGATTCACAGCACCTCTCGAGGAGCCGGGTCCGGGCTACCTCGAATCGGCGCTGGCCAAGGCTGCCGTCGTGTGCGCCGCGACCGGTCTGGCGGCACTCGCCGACGACAGCGGCATCGAGGTGGACGCGCTCGGCGGCTGGCCCGGACCGATGTCCGCGCGCTGGATGGGAGAGGCTCGCGAGCGACGACGATCGGCTCCACGGTCTCATTGAGGAGGTCGACCGCCGTACGCCGGACGATCGAAGGGTGCGCTACGTCTGCGTGGCCGCGCTTGCCCGCCCTGGTGCCGAGCCCGTCACCGCACGTGGCGAGTGTCTCGGAACCCTCGTCGAGCCGAGAGGGACCAACGGTTTCGGCTACGACCCGGCCTTCCTGTCGCTCGACCTCGGCATCAGGTTCGCGGAGGCCCCCGAGGCGGAGAAGGCCCGGGTCTCACATCGCGCACGCGCAATCGCCCGGCTGGCCGAATCCGGCGTGCTCGCGCAACCGCCGGCGGGCTGACCTCAGCCGGCGGGGACGGCCGCGCCGGTCACCGCCGCGGCGGCGTCCGAGAGGAGCCACTCGATCACGGCGGCGACCGAGTCCGTGCTGACCCACGAGGAGCGGTCCGCCTTGGGCATCGACTCGCGGTTCGACGCGGTGTCCATGGTGCCGGGGAGCACGGCATTGACCGTGATGCCGTGCACGCGCAGCTCCGCGGCCATCACCTGCGTCAGGCGGAGCACCGCCGCCTTGCTGACCTGGTACGCGGCCTGGCCGCGCGCGACCTCGACAGCCGCGCGCGACGCGACGACCACGATCCGGCCACCGGCCCCACCGGCGATCATCGACGTCGCCGCCGCCCGGGCCAGCCGCCACGGACCCAGAAGGTTGGCCTCGAGCTGTGCGGCGATGGCTTCGCCGTCCAACTCGTGCGCGCGGCCGCCGGCATACCCGCCGGATGCGCTCACCAGCGCTTCCCACGGGCCGATTGCGTCGACCGCGCCGCGGAGCCGCTCGACCGATGCGGGGTCCTCGAGGTCGCAGGCGATCAGCGTGACCCCCGGTGCTGCGCGGTCGGGCTCGGGGTGGCGACTCGGGACCACGACGCGCTTTCCAGCGGCCAGGAGGCGCTGGACCACCGCGCTCCCCAGGGCACCGGTGCCACCGCCGACGACGGTCACCCCCCGCTCGAAGTTGACGGGCACAATGCTTCCTCGTGGACCCCGGATCTGATGGGACGTTCCGCCGCGAAGCACTGCTGCGCGCCGGCGCTGCCATCTTCGCGCTCCTCGCCGCCGGCCTGGTGGGCCTGCTGATCGCCGGACATGTCGCGCAGATCGATCCGAGCCGGGTGTCGCCCGTGCCCGCTCCGGTGGCAGGAGCGCCGACGCCGACGCCGACGCCCCTCGCCGACATGGGCCGCTCGTATCTCGGCAGCGTCGTGACGGTCGAGGCGGAGCTGCCCGCCGAGGAGTCGCTCGGCACGGGGTGGATCTTCGACACCAGGGGAGACGTGGTCACGAACGCGCACGTCATCGCCTGCCACAGCGCGATCCGCATCACCGACCGGCTGAACCACACGCATGTCGCGACCGTGGTGAAGTTCGACGCCACCACGGACATCGCGATGCTGAGGCCGACGAGCACCCTGACCGGACCGCCGATTCCGATCGACCAGGCGAAGCTCGCGAAAGCCCCGCTCAGCGTCATCGCGCTGGCATCGAGCAGGGCCACCGGACATGCGGACATGACGGCAGAGACCCTGATCGGGCTGAGTGACAGCGTCCCGCTCTCCACCCCGAACGATGAGTGCGCCTCCGCGCTCCCACCCGCCGTCTACAACGACATGCTCCATCTGCAAGGGGAATCCATCTTCGAGGGGAACAGCGGCGGCCCGGTGCTCGACGGCGCCGGTCAGGTGGTCGGCATCATGACCCTGGCGAGCCCCAGCGCCCCGGACGCCTATGCAATCCCCATCAGCCGCGTGCTTCCGACCCTGACGGCGTGGGCGCGCGCCGGGTGATCCGGCCCCGCATTGGGTATCGTCACGTACAGACGTACCTCGAGGAGTTCCAACGAACGTGCCAATTCAGGATTTCGACATCGCGATCATCGGCGGCGGACCCGCCGGGCTCACGGCCGCGCTCTACGCCGGCCGCAACCGCGAGCGGGCGGTGCTGCTCGAGGGCAAGGCCCCGGGCGGCCAGCTGCTGAACACCGAGCTCATCGAGGACTATCCCGGCTTCCTGTCGATCCTCGGCGTCGACCTCGCCACCGTCATGGAGCAGCAGGCCGAGCACTTCGGCACCGCGCTCGTTCGGACCGAGGTTCGCGCCATCAAGCTCCAGCCCGACGGCATGAAGCTGATCGAAACCTACGACGGCGACTACCGCGCACCCGCGGTGATCATCACCGCGGGCGGCAACCCCCGCAAGCTCGACGTGCCCGGGGAAGAGGAGTTCGCCGGGCGAGGCGTCTCCTACTGCGCCGTGTGTGATGGCGCGTTCTTCAAGGACGTCCACCTGGCCGTGGTCGGCGGTGGCGACGCGGCGGTGGAGGAGGCGCTCTTCCTGACGCGTTACGCGAGCCGCGTGACGATCATCCATCGGCGGCGCGACTTCCGCGCACAGCCGATCCTGCTCCATGAAGCGCGCACGAACCCGAAGATCGACTTCCTGCTCGACACCGTCATCGAGAGCATCGATGGCGACGCGAAGGTGCGCCACCTCTCGCTTCGCAACCTCGACTCCGAGCGCCGGTCGGAGCTCGAGGTGGGCGGCGTGTTCATCTTCATCGGGTTCATCCCGAACACCGGCCTCGTCGATGCTCACATCGATCATGACAAGGCTGGCTATTACTTGACCGATCCGATGACGATGATGACCAACATCCCCGGGATCTTCGCGGCAGGCGACGTGCGCAGCCAGCTCACGCGCCAGATCACGACCGCGGTCGGTGACGCGACCACCGCGACGATCGCTGCGAGCAAATGGATCGAGGAGTGGCGCCGAGGACATGACGACACCGCGGCGGAGCTCGCCGACGTCGCCATGCGCGGCACCGCCTGACGCCGCACGACCTTGAGCATCAGCACGGGTCGCGGCGACGGCGGTGAGACCGGGCTGCTGTACGGCGGCCGGGTGTCCAAGGACGACCTCCGCACCGAGGCGTACGGCTCGCTCGACGAGGCGATCTCGGCGCTCGGCCTCGCCAGGTCGCTGGCCGGCGAGTCACCTCGCGCGGACCGCATCCTCGAGCTGCAGCGCGAGCTCTTCATCGTCGGCGCCGAGCTGGCCACCGGGCCAGGACATCGGCCCGACCTCGAGCGGCACTTCAACGTGGTCACCGCGGCGATGGTGGACGCGCTCCAGGGCGAGATCCTCGATCTCGAGGCGCGGGTGCCGCTGCCCGGTGGCTTCGTGATCCCCGGCGGGACGTCGACCGGTGCCGCAATCGACCTCGCCCGCACGCTCGTGCGCCGCGCCGAGCGTCGCGCCGTGACCCTGCACCGGTCGGGGGAGCTGGACAACCCCGAGGTGCTTCGCTATCTCAATCGCTGCTCCGATCTGCTGTTCATGCTCGCGCGCGAGGCGGAGCAGGGCGCCACCGTCGCCTCGGGCGGACAGCGCCGCCGCGAGGGCTGACCCTGCCCTCAGGTCTCCAGGAGGCGCATGCAGCGGAGCGCGAACCAGAGGTTGTGGCGCTGCTCCGGGTCATCGGCGTCGATGCCGAGCTGGCGCAACCGGCCGACCCGGTAGACGACGGTATGGCGATGCACCCCGAGCCGGTCCGCGGCATCGCCGATGCTCCGGCTGTCGAGCAGCGCCTCGAGCGTGGCCAGGAGCTCGAGGCGCCGGCTCGCGGTCCGGGACGCGAGTGGGCCCAGGGTGCGCTCGATGAAGCCTTCCATCGCCTCGCGGTCGGTCGCGAGCGCCGCGAACACCCCCACCTCGGCATCGGTGTGCATCACGCGCTCCGGATACAGGCGGCGCCCGACCTCGAGAGCCCGGCGGGCCTGCTGCGCCGCAACCGCGACGTCATCCAGTGTCGCGGCGACCGGCCCTATGCCGAACGCCGCCGGCCCGGTCGCCCGGCACAACCGCTCGAGATCCCGCCCCTCCGGCACCAGGGCGATCCAGAGCCCGGGATCATCGCCGATGAGGTGCGCCCCCTCGGCCCGCCAGATCGTCTCGAGATCCCGCTCGGCCTCGATCGTCGGCAGCGCGCACGCGACCACCCGGTACGGCGGTGCCAGCGTGAGCTCCGCCGAAGCGGCGATGCGCCTGACCTCGGCTGAGGCATCGCCGGCAAGCAGGCGCTGGAGGATCCGGTCGCGGTCCCGGTCACGCTGGCGGAGCAGCCGCTCGCGCGTCTCGAGGTACGCTCGGCCGACGGCGGCGCTGATCTCGTCGAAGTACTCGAGCACGGTGCTGGTCACGCCGACGACGGTTGTCGGCGGGACGTCGTTGAGCAGTGCGGGCTGGCCGATCACCTCGTCCCAGAGGACCCGCGCCGCCAGACGGTAGGCGCCGAAGACCAGTTCGAGGGGCACCTCGAGCTCCGCCTGCTGGGCCCCCATCGACCCGAGGCGCTCGAGGTCGCCGGGCCGGAGCCCGCGACCATCGCGGAGAAGGCGGACGAAGGTCCGGAGCGCATCCCGGCAGGCTGCCGTGACCGTCCGGAAGTAGCCGAGCGTGCGAAATCGGGTGTCCGGGAGGGAGATCCCGGTGACGATCTGCCGGGCCATCCGGCGGGCGATGACGTCGACGTCGGCCAGGAGCCGGACCGTGATCTCGGAGGGAAGACTGGCCGCAACGGACAACCTGAGGTCCGGAGACTTGGTCAACTGGGCCATATTGTCCTCTTTGTACAAGTTTTGGCCTGTGCGCAAGTATGGCATTGCCGAAGCTTTGTGTCGTACGAAGAAAGTATGCTGACTCTCAATGCTCTACGACGACCTCTTCATACGGCTCGAACGCGCCCGCTGGAACCTCAGCACCGACATCCATTTCGACGAGATCGATCCCTCGCTGCTCACGCCGCAGTGGATCAGCGATCTGAGGAACATCTGCCTGACCGAGCTCTCGGCGCTCTACGCGACCGAGATGTTCATCCGGGATTTCTACACGGACATCGACTTCTGCAGCTTCGTCTCGATCTGGTTCTACGAGGAGATGAAGCATCACCTCACCTTGCGCAAGTACCTCGAGCACTGCGGCGAGACGTTCGACGAGGCCAAGCTCCCGTCGCTCCGGCTGACCTTCGCCCCGGGGCCCGCAATCGAGACCCTGACGATGCACTTCTGCGGCGAGCAGCGGCTCGCGCACTGGTACACCGCGTTCAGCGAGCAGGGCCCGGAGCCGGTGATGCGCCAGATCTTCAAGATCCTCGCGGCGGACGAGCTGCGCCACGCCGCGTGCTACGCGAAGTACATGCGCCGGGCCGTCGTCAACAATCCGGCCTGCCTGCCGGACATCCTCAAGATGTCGCTCTGGATGATGCGGAGCACCAACGACGCGCCGAAGCACCCGACGACGATCACTGAGCCGTCCGTGATCGGGCAGCTCGAGGATCCGGAATACATCTCGAGGATGCTCAACTGGTACCTGCCGGGCCGGGACCACGAGGCGCCCGTGCAGCGCCGCATCCTCGCGCTGCTGTCGGAGCTGAGCGGCGTGCAGATCCAGTCTCTCCGTGAGATCCCGCCCCTGGTCCGCAAGCTGAGCGGATCGGCACACCCCGCGCCCGCAGCCGCCTGATCGCGGCGACCCGCCGCCGGGGGCCTCCCTATAATCGGGCGGCCATGCCTTCAGAGAATGTACATGTCCGCGCCGTCGTCCACGGGCGCGTGCAGATGGTCGGCTTTCGCGCGTTCGTGATCCGGCACGCGGGGGAGGCGGGGCTGTCTGGGACCGTGCGCAACCTCGACGACGGAACCCTCGAGGCGATTCTCGAAGGGCCCGACCCGAAGGTGCAGGCAATCCTCGACCTGCTCCGCGAGGGACCGGCCCACGCCCGTGTCGAATGGGTCGACATCGAGTTCGGAACCGCGACGGGCACGCTTCCCGGCATGATGGTGGCGCCATGACCATACGATTCGCCGAACGACTGTCCCGCCTGGGTACGGAGAGCGCCTTCGAGGTGCTGGCGCGTGCCCGCCGCCTCGAGGCCGAGGGCCGCAACATCGTCCATCTCGAGATCGGCGAGCCTGATTTTGCCACTCCTGACAACATCATCGATGCGGCCGTCCGCGCCATGCGTGGCGGGGCGACCCACTACACCGCGGCAAGCGGCATCCGCGAGGTGCGCGAGAAGACCTCCGCGTACATCACCCGGCACACCGGTGTGCCCACGACGTACGAGAACATCGTGCTGGTGCCGGGTTCGAAGAACCTGCTGCTGTTCGCGCTCTGGTCGCTGGTGGAGGAGGGTGACGAGGTGATCGTCCCCGACCCGGGATACCCGATCTACCGCTCCCTCGTCGAGTTCATCGGAGCAAAAGCGGTGTCGCTGCCGCTGCGCCAGGAGAACGACTTCCGCGCCGACGTGTCGCTGCTGCGCGACCTGGTCACCCCGCGCACCAAGATGATCGTGGTCAACTCCCCGCAGAACCCGACGGGCGGCATCCTCACCCAGGAGGACTGCGAGGAGATCGCCCGGATCGCGATGGAGCACGACCTCATCGTCCTCAGCGACGAGATCTACAACCGGCTCACCTACGACGCCAAGCACGTCTCGCTGTATGGGATCCCCGGGATGGCGGAGCGGACCATCTACATGGACGGGTTGTCGAAGGCATGGGCGATGTGCGGCTGGCGCCTCGGCGTCGGCTCGATGCCCGTCGAGATCGCGAAGCGCATGGACACCCTGATGATCAACAGCTCCTCGTGCGCCGCGGCGTTCACGCAGTGGGCCGCCGTCGAGGCGTTCGATTCGCCGGAGTCGGACGCGGCCGTGGACAGGATGGTCGCGGAGTTCGCCCACCGGCGCGATGTGATCGTCGACCGTCTCAACGCGATCCCCGGAGTGAGCTGCAAGAAGCCGGCCGGGGCCTTCTACGTCTTTCCGGACATCACCGGGACGGGCTGGAACGAGCGCGAGCTCGCGAACTCCCTGCTCGACGAGGTCGGGGTCGCCGTCCTCGCCGGCACGTCGTTCGGGCCGGAGGGGGCCGGGCACATCAGGCTGAGCTACGCGGCGTCGATCGCCAACCTCGAGGAGGCGGCACGGCGGATCGGACAGCACCTGGGCACGGCGACGGTGACCGGGTGAAGCTCCCATGGCGCGCCGGCGATGAGCGCACCGGCTCCCAGCCTCGAGGAGACACGGCGCCGCCTCACTGACCACGAGGTCGTTGCGGTTGCGCTGGCGCTCGACATGGGCGACGCCACGCCGGTGGCGGCCATGCGCGCCCTCGGCACGGATGCCAGTTGCTTCCTGCTCGAGTTGGTCGAGGGCAGTGGCGCGGTGGCCCGCTGGTCGATGCTCGGCCACGGCCCCTCGCGAATCATCAGCGCCGGCGGCGATGCCCTCGACAGCGTCGAACGCGATGTCGCCTCGCTCTACGCAGCCTGTGCCCCCGGCATCGCCGCGCCGCTCCTGGGGGGCGCCGTCGGCTACCTGTCGTATGAGGCCGCGGGGCTGTACGAGCGGCTTCCCGTCGCTGCTCACGATCCCCTGGGGCTTCCCCGTCAGTGGTTCGGGGTCTTCGACACCGTCGCCGTCTTCGATCATCCCAATCACCGGCTCCTGATCTCGAGCTGCGTCCATCGCGCGGACCCCGAGGGGATCGACGCCGCCTATGCCCGCGCGCTCACCGGGATCGAAGGAATGCGCGCCGGCATTGCGGCGGCCGCACCGCAGGCCGCGTCGCCGCTCAGCGGCCGTGCCGTGGACCCTCGCGAGTACGAGGGGGCGGCCAATCTGTCGCGTGACAGCTTCGGTGACCGAGTCCGGCGAGCGCTCGAGTACATCCTCGCGGGGGACATCTTCCAGGTCCAGGTGTCACGACGCTTCGCGCTCCCGCTTCGCGCCCACCCGTTCGACGTCTACGTCGCGCTCCGGGCGATCAATCCGAGCCCGTACATGATCTACATCGCAACCCCGGACTGCACGCTCGTCGGCGCGTCCCCGGAGATGCTCGTCCAGGTCACCGGGCGCGACGTCCGCTATCACCCGATCGCCGGGACGCGCCGGCGCGGGCGCACCGCCGAGGACGATGCGAGGATGGAGGCCGAGTTGCGGGCCAGCGAGAAGGAGGCCGCTGAACACCTCATGCTCATCGACCTGGGTCGAAACGACCTCGGTCGCGTGTGCGCCACCGGCTCCGTTCGCGTCACGCAGCAGATGGAGGTCGAGCGCTACTCGCACGTGATGCACCTGGTGAGCAGCATCGAAGGCGTGCTCGACGACCACCGCACTCCTCTCGACGCGCTTCGCGCGTGCTTCCCCGCCGGGACCGTGACCGGGGCACCGAAGATACGGGCCATGGAGATCATCGCCGAGCTCGAGCCGGAGGCCCGCGGTCCGTACTCGGGCGCCATCGGCTACGTCGGCTACGGCGGCGACCTCGACACCGCGATCGCGCTGCGCACCATCGTGGTTCGCGATGGGATGGCCTACGTGCAGGCGGCGGCAGGCATCGTCGCGGACTCGTCGATCGACGAGGAGGCGCTCGAGATCGACAACAAGGTCGCTGCGCAGATGCTTGCGGTGGTGGAGGCGAACGCGTGGGTGCGGGACTGAGCGGGCAGGTCCTCGTCATCGACAACTACGACTCGTTCACGTTCAATCTCGTGCAGTACCTGCGCGAGCTCGGCGCCACGGTCGCCGTCGAGCGCA
Source organism: Candidatus Dormiibacterota bacterium (assembly GCA_963848445.1). Classification (GTDB taxonomy): domain Bacteria; phylum Chloroflexota; class Dormibacteria; order Aeolococcales; family Aeolococcaceae; genus Palsa-851. The sequence continues at coordinate 105,873 of CAWKDT010000001.1, read as the reverse complement.
ACGACGCACTCTCCGTGCCCGAGATCGCCGGCGCCGCGCCCGCGGCGATCGTCCTCTCCCCGGGACCGCGGATTCCCGAGGAGGCGGGGATCTGCGTCGAGCTGGTCCGCGCGCTGGGTGCGACGGTGCCCATGCTGGGCGTGTGCCTCGGGCACCAGGCAATCGGGGTCGCATACGGGGCGGCTGTGGTTCGGGCGCCCGACGTGGTGCATGGCAAGGTCGGGGCCGTGCACCATCACGGTGCCGGCGTGCTCCGCGGGCTGGATGAGCCCTTCATGGCCACCCGCTACCACTCGCTCGTCATCTCACGGACGGGATTGCCGGAGACCCTCGAGGTCACCGCATGGAGCGGCGACGGGCTGATCATGGGCGTGCGCCACCGCGTCCATCCCGTCGAGGGCGTGCAATTCCACCCGGAGTTGATCGGCACTCCCTCGGGGCGCGCGCTCCTGCGCACCTTCCTCGAGAACGCCGGGATCGGCGCGGTCGGCGCGGTCGCATGAGTGGCATCGGCGGCGCGCTCGAGGCGATCGCGCGGCGCAAACGCGAGGAGGTCGAGCAGCTGCGCTGCGCGGAGGCGGCGCTGTGGGCGAAGGCCGCGTCGCTGCCACCGGCACGCGGGCTCACCGACGCATTGAGCGGCGGCCGGATCATCGCCGAGATGAAGCGGCGCTCCCCGAGTGGCGGCTCGCTGCGACCGGGTCTCGACCCCGTGACCGTGGCGCGCGAGTATGTCGATGCCGGTGCGGCGGCCATCTCCGTGCTGACCGACGGGCCTGACTTCGGCGGATCCCTCGACGACCTCGCGGCGGTCCGGGCTGCCGTCGACATCCCCTTGCTGCGCAAGGATTTCACGCTCGATCCTGTGCAGATCGCCGAGGCTCGCGTCGCCGGCGCGGACTGGGTCCTGCTCATCGTCGCACTGATCGATCCGGCCACACTCGACCAGTGCCTCGAGGGTGCGGCACGCTGCCATGCCCATGCCATCGTCGAGGTGCACGACGCCGAGGAGGCGCGCATCGCGGTGTCGGCCGGCGCCGAGTGCATCGGCATCAACAATCGCGACCTGCGCACCCTGCACACCGACCTCGCGACCTTTGCCGCGGTGCGCGGTGTCGTTCCGGACGGCATCACGTGCGTCGCGGAGTCCGGCGTTCGTGCCCCCCTCGACGTCACACGCCTTGTCGGTGAGGGAGCGGACGCCGTGCTCGTCGGGGAGGTGCTGATGCGCGCGCCCTCACCGGCGGCCGCCTGCGCGGCGATGGTGGCGGCCGCCCGCGCGGCGCAGCGCTCGTGATCGTCAAGGTCTGCGGGGTGCGCACCCCGGAAATCGCCGAGGCCGCAATCGATGCCGGCGCCGATTGGCTCGGGTTGATGCTCGTGCCGGCGAGCCCGCGGTGGGTCGATGACGCTGCCGCGCGGTCGCTGATGCGCGCCGTCCGCGGCAGGGTCGACCTGGTTGGCGTTTTCGTCGAACCCAGCGTCTCGGTGTGCGACGACGCGGCCTCCCGCTACCGCCTCGCCGCGGTCCAGGTTCACGGGCGCATCGATCCGGCGCTGACCGCCCGCTGCTCGGTTCCTGTCATCCCTGTCATCAATGTGGAAACCCGAGCCGAGGCATGCACAATCGACCTGGCTCCGGACCTGCTGGTGATGCTCGACGGTATGCCCGAGAAGGGGCATCTCCCGGGCGGCACGGGTCATCGCGTGCCGCTCGACTGGGCTGCCGACATCGCGAGGCATCGCCGGGTCATCCTCGCAGGGGGATTGGGTCCGGACGATGTCGCTGCGGCGGTCGCAGCGGTGCGTCCGGAGGGCGTCGATGCATCGAGCCGCCTGGAACAGCGACCGGGCGTCAAGGATCCGGAGCTGGTTCGTGCCTTCGTGCACGCGGCGAGATCGGCCGCGGACACAATCGAGCGCGTGGCGTGATGGCCACGCAGGCCTCCGGGCGTTTCGGCGCGTACGGCGGCGCCTACGTGCCCGAGACACTGGTACCGGCGCTCGAGGAGCTGGAAGCCGAGATCGAGATCGCCTTCGCGGATCCCGTCTTCACCGGCGAGCTCGGAGTTTGGCTCGCCGACTATGCCGGCCGGCCCACCCCGGTCACGCATGCACTGCGGCTCAGCGCGAGATCTGGCGGAGCCGCGATCTGGCTGAAGCGCGAGGACCTGCTCCACACCGGCGCGCACAAGGTCAACAACGCGCTCGGGCAGGTGCTGCTCGCGCGGCGCATGGGCAAGCGCCGGATCATCGCGGAGACCGGTGCGGGCCAGCACGGCGTCGCGACCGCCACCGCCTGCGCGGCGCTCGGGCTCCAGTGCCTCGTCTACATGGGGCGCGAGGACATGCGGCGGCAGAGCCTCAACGTCTACAAGATGGGACTGCTGGGCGCCGACGTCGTCGCGGTCGACAGTGGCTCCGCGACGCTCAAGGATGCGACGAACGAGGCGATCCGAGACTGGGTGGCGAGCGTGCGCGACACGCACTACGTGATCGGCAGCGCGGTCGGCCCGCATCCGTATCCGACACTCGTGCGACGGCTTCAGCGCGTGATCGGTGACGAGGCGCGCTCGCAGATGCTGTCGCACACCGGCCGGCTGCCCTCCGCGGTGGTCGCGTGTGTCGGGGGCGGGAGCAACGCGATCGGCATCTTCACCGCGTTCCTCGACGATGACGTGCGCCTGATCGGTGTCGAGGCCGCGGGGCGGGGTCTCGACACCGCCGACCACGCGGCGCCGCTCTCCCGCGGCCGGCCGGGCGTGCTGCACGGCTCGCACAGCTACCTGATGCAGGACGGCGCCGGCCAGGTCCTCGCGACCCACTCCATCAGCGCAGGGCTGGACTACCCGGGAGTCGGTCCGGAGCACAGCGCGCTTCGTGACAGCGGCCGAGCGGAGTACGTGGCCGCAACGGATGCCGAGGCGCTCGCCGCGTTCCACAGCCTCTGCCGGCTCGAGGGGATCATTCCCGCACTCGAGTCGTCGCACGCGCTCCATGTCGCCGCGTGGATCGCGGCTGAGGCGACCCCGGAAGACGTGGTGCTCGTGTGTCTGAGCGGACGGGGCGACAAGGACGTCGACACGGTCCGCGGGCAGGAAGAGCCGTGACGGAGATCGCAGCGCCGGTCACGCGATTCGACGCCGCGTTCGCCGCCCAGGTGCCGGGTTCGCAACCGGGTCTGATGCCGTATTTCACGGCAGGCTATCCCGCGCCCGAGAGCACGGTCGCGCTCCTCGCAGTGGCGCAGGACGTCGGCTGTCTCGCCGCCGAGGTCGGCGTTCCGTTCAGCGATCCGCTCGCCGACGGGCCCACGATCCAGCGCAGCGGACAGGTGGCGCTGGGAAACGGGATGACCCTGGCACGCGCGCTCACCCAGGTTCGAGAGGCGCGCGACGCTGGGTTGACCATCCCGCTGGCGGTCATGACGTACATCAACCCGGTGCTCAGCTTCGGCGTCGACGCCTTTGCGCGGGCGGCCGCCGATGCCGGCGTCGACGGTGTCATCGTTCCGGATCTGCCGCTCGACGAGGGCGCCGCGGTGCGCGCCTCCATGCATGCGGCAGGTGTCGCGGTGATCCCGCTCGTGGCGCCGACGACCACGCCCGACCGCCTGGCGCGCATCTGCTCGACGGCGGCCGGCTTCGTGTACTGCGTCGGCGTCACCGGTGTCACCGGCGCGCGCCGGCTCATTGCGGACGACGCGATCGCGCTGCTCGACTCGGTCCGGCAGCTGACGCCGGTTCCACGGGCGCTGGGATTCGGGCTCTCCACCCATGCCCACCTTGCGGCTCTGCGCGGTCACGCTGAAGGCGCGGCGGTCGGCTCGGCGCTCATCGACAGCATCGGGACGCAACCCGATTACGCCATCGCCAATGCGGAGCGATTCCTGCGCGCCATGATCGGGTTCGAGGTGGTGCGCCCCGGGTGAGCGAGCAGCGCGTGGGTCCGGCGATGCGCGTCGACGGCGCGGTCGCCGTGCCCGGTGACAAATCGATCAGCCATCGCGCGCTCATCCTCGGCGCGCACGCCCGCGGGAGAAGCTATCTCGGGAACGTCTCGCCCGCGGAGGACGTCCAGGCGACGGCGGCGTGCCTGCGCGCCTGCGGCGTCTGGGTGCGCGACTTCCCGCCGGCACGTGTCGCGCTCGACGGCGCCGGCATCGGGGTCAGCCTGCGGACTCCCGATTCGGTGCTCGACTGCGGCAACTCTGGGACCACGATGCGCCTGCTCGCCGGGGCACTCGCGGGTAGCGACTGCGAGGCGACGCTCGACGGCGACGCCTCGCTGCGACGCCGCCCGATGACCCGCATCGTCGAGCCTCTCTGCGCGATGGGGGCCGACGTCGCAGCGACGCCGGAGGGGACAGCCCCGATGCGGGTCCGCGGCCGTCGAGCGCTCGCGGGGATCACCTGGCGCACGCCGGTGGCGAGCGCGCAGGTGAAGTCCGCGATCCTGCTCGCCGGCCTGTCCGCGGACGGGCCGACGACGGTCATCGAGCCGGTCCCCACCCGCGACCACACCGAGCGGCTGCTCGCGATGTGCGGTGTGCGGGTGGATTCCCGCGACGCCGGGGTGACGCTCCACCCCGGACCGCTCGAGCCGTTCGGCCTGCGCGTGCCCGGCGACATCAGCTCCGCGGCGTTCTTTCTCGCGCTCGCCGCATCGCGTCCCGGATGGCGAGTGCGCTGCACGGGCGTCGGCCTGAATCCCGGCCGGACCGGCATCCTCGGCGTCCTCGAAATGATGGGCGCAGCGGTCGAAGTGACCGAGGGCGAACCGGCGGGCGGGGTGGAACCGATGGGCGATCTCGAGGTGCGGGGTGCGGCCCTCCACGGCGTGACCATCGCCGGCGCGCTGTCGGTGCGCGCGATCGACGAGCTGCCGGTCATCGCGGTGCTGGCGACGCAGGCCGAGGGTGTGACCGAGATCCGCGACGCGGCCGAGCTGCGCACCAAGGAGGTCGATCGCATCGCGCTCGTGGAGGCGGGTCTGCGCCGGCTCGGCGCGGACTGCGAGAGCACGGCGGACAGCCTGGTCATCCGTGGACCGGTGCGACTGGGGCCGGCGCGCCTGGATGCGGCCGGAGATCACCGTCTCGCGATGGCCTGGGCCGTCGCCGCCGCGCTCGTCCCAGCAGGGGCCGGCGACTCCGTCATCGCCGGGGCCGACGTGGCCGCCGTCTCCTACCCGACGTTCTTCACCGATCTCGCGGCACTGATCACGACCTGACCCCCGCGCCCGAACCCGGCGGCTTCCGCGGCTCCCGTCAGACGTCGAAGGTGAGCAACAGGTGCGGCCCCTCGCGCGCCTCCACGACCTTCAGCCATCGAACGGTGACGACGACCGGCACCATGTCGGGCGCCTCGACATAGGCCTTCGCGCCCGCGGCGTGAGCGACGAGGCGCTGCGTGATCTCGGTGCGCGCCCCCGTCTCCCGGGCCGTGGCCGCGAGCCCGCCACCCTGGATCCACCGCGAGGCGTTGCCCGGCGAGCACATGAAGGCGACCCGCGGATCAGCCTCGAGCTCACGGTGAAGGCGCGATCCGGTCCTGGCGGCGATGAGCAGCCTGATCCCCGTCGGGATCCGCTCGGGGGCGAAGAACACCCCCGCCACATGCGGGCCGGCGGCGCTTGCGGTGGCGAGCGCGATGGTGTCGTACGCCCGCAGCGCCCAGAGCGCCCGCTCCAGCCCCACGTCGCCCTCGTCTGCCCGCGGATCGTTCATCGCAGGAGGCGGCTCATGCGGCGGTCGGCGTAGACGCGGCCACCGGTCTGGCAGGTCGGGCAGTACTGGAACGACCTCGAGGTGAGCGACACCTCGCGCACGGTGTCGCCGCAGACCGGGCAGGGCATCCCGGCGCGGCCGTGGACCTGCATCGACTGACGTTTGCCGTCCTTGAGGCTCGACGGGTCGGATCCGGTCGCGAGCGCGACCGCCGTCACGAGCGTGGTGGCGATCGCGCCGGCGAGGGCCTCGAGGTCGGCCGCGTCGAGCGCACTCGCACGGCGAAACGGAGAGAGCCTGGCCGCGTGCAGGATCTCGTCCGAGTAGGCGTTGCCGATGCCGGCGATGACCGACTGGTCGGCGAGCACGCTCTTCAACGTGCCGCGCTGGTCGCGGAAGAGGTCGCCGAGCTGCTCTGCCGAGAGGTCCGCGGAGAGCGCGTCGATGCCGAGGCGGGCCACACCTGGCACGTCTGCCGTGTCGCGCACCACGTAGACCGCGAGCCGCTTGTCGGTGCCGTGCTCAGTGATCTCGAGGCTCGAGCCATCCTCGAGGGACACGATGACGGCGAGCGGTCCGCGCAGCGACGGACGGGCCTGGGTCGGCTTTTCGCGCACCGTGATCCACCCGCCACGTGCGAGGTGGACGACGAGGTGGAGCGGCGGTACGGCGAGGTCGATGAACTTGCCCAGGCGGCGGCAGCCGTGGATCGTCAGCCCGTTCAGAGCCTCGATCGGGGGGTCGAACGTCTTGAGGACGGCCACCGACCGCACCGACACGCGTACGACCGTCCGGCCGTGGAGGCGGTCGTCGAACGACCGGCAGAGCGCTTCGACCTCGGGCAACTCAGGCATCGCGGGTGAAAGAATGCGCCGGGTGCCGAACAACGTGGCCAGAACCAGCGCCGTCCGGCCACGGCGAGGCCGTGCCCATGGGGGAGAGGACGTCCTCTGCGTGCCTCGCTCGACCATCTTTCCTGACGGCGCCTGGCACGGGTTGGTGGCTCGGGGCCTCGAGCGCGTCCTGCGCACGGTCCACGCCACCTCCGAGTACCGGCCCCGCGCCGATCTCGAGGACGACCCCGGTCAGCAGCAGATCATTCCGTACTGCGTCGTGCATCACCCCGGCGACGACACGTACCTCCTCACGCGCCGCCTGCGGCAGTCCAGCGAGCGGCGGCTCCACCACATGTACTCGCTCGGCATCGGCGGTCACGTCAATCCGGGCGACGGTGAGCTCGAGGATCCGGTCGTGGGCGGCCTGCGCCGCGAGTGGGCTGAGGAGATCCGATGCGCGTCACCCGCGCGTGCGAGCCTGGTCGCGTTGCTCAACGATGATTCGAGCCCGGTCTCACGCGTGCATCTGGGGCTCGTGTTCCTGGTCGAGCCGGAAGAGGGGGTCGTCGAGGTGCGCGAGGTCGACAAGCTGGAGGGGGAATCCCTCTCGCTCGAGGCGATGCGACGCCACTACCTGAGCATGGAGTTGTGGTCGCAGCTCGTGTTCGACGATCTCGTGGCGGGGGCGCAGACGCGGGTTGCCAAGAGCCCGCTCGTGGTCGACCTCGAGCCGGCTCCGTGACCTCATCGGAGCTGCCGGGCCCGAGCGCCACGGCGGCCCAGGCGATGAGGCTCCGTATACTCGCCCGGCAATGGCAGTGATGGTCCGCGTTCCCGGCCCGCTTCGCAGGCTCACCAACGGCAGCGCCGAAGTCAGCGTCGAGGGCGGCACCGTCGGCGAGGTGCTCACCAACCTCAACGCCGCGTACCCGGGCTTTCACGATCGCCTCTACGATGACGCCGGAAGCCTCCGGCAGTTCATCAACATCTATGTCAATGACTCCGACATCCGCTTCGCCCAGGGCCTCGACACCCCCATCGCCGAGCGCGACGAGGTCTCGATCGTCCCCGCCGTCGCCGGAGGCCGCATTCGTCCCTGACCGTCCCCTGGATCGTCTCCCGCGGGATGCGGTGATCGCGGTGGCCATGTCAGGAGGGGTGGATTCCAGCGTTGTGGCGGCGAGGGTCGCCGCGTCGGGGCTCCGCGCGTTCGGTGTGACCCTGGCGATGTGGCCGGGCGACCGCGAGACCGTTCGCGATCGCGGCTGCTGTTCGATCGACGCGGTGGACGACGCACGGCGCGTTGCCACCGCAGTCGACCTCCCGCATTACGTCTGGAACCTCGAACGTGACTTCGAGGATGCTGTGGTTCGCGACTTCGAGGACGGCTACGCGGGTGGAGTGACGCCGAACCCGTGCGTCGGTTGCAATCAGCGCATCAAGTTCGGCGCGCTGCTCGAGCGCGCGCAGGCCGCCGGCGCGACCCACATCGCGACGGGCCACTACGCGCGGACAGGCCGCCGCGACCCGGTCGTCACGCTGCACCGCGCTTGCGACCGGAGCCGCGATCAGGCGTACGTGCTGCACCGGCTCGACCAGGCGCAGCTTCGCCGGGCGGTGTTCCCGCTGGGCGGAGACGCGTCGAAGGCGTCGGTTCGTGCCGAGGCGGCAGCGCTCGGGCTTGCGACCGCCGCCAAGGCGGAGTCACAGGACCTCTGCTTCGTCGACGCGGATCTCAAGTCCGACCTCCGCCGCCGCCTCGCCGGCCGGTTCGCTCCGGGGCCGATCGTCGACCTCGACGGCATGGAGGTCGGCGAGCATGCCGGGCTGCCGTTTTTCACGGTCGGCCAGCGGGCCGGTCTCGCGATCGCGCCGGCGCGGCCGGACAGCGCTCCTCGGTACGTGATCGAGCTGCGACCGGCCTCGAACACGGTGGTGGTCGGATCTCGAGCTGCCCTGCGCCGGCAGTCGCTCGACGCGTCGTCCTTCCGGTGGGTCGCAGGCTCCGCGACCGCCGTCGGAGCCCGCTGCGAGGCGCAGGTTCGGGCTCGTGGCAGCGCGCACCCCGCGACCGTCACGGCGGTGGGATCCGAGGGCGTGAGCATCGCCTTCGACGACCCCGTCGACCAGGTCGCACCCGGCCAGGCCGTCGTGCTCTACCGCGGCGACGAGGTGCTTGGAGGCGGTGTCATCCGCCGGGCCGCCTGAGGTCCCGGGCGCGTGCCACCGACCGTCGCCCAGGTTCTCATCGCCATCATCGCCGTCCTTGCAGGGTGCCTGGCGACGACGAGCACCGCCTACCTGGGCCGGCAGACCGGGAACTGGCTGTACTTCGTCTGCACGATCGGAAGCCTGGCGTTCGTCGCCGGCGTCGTTGGCCAGCGTGTGTTCCCCAGCGCCGCTGCTGTGGCACGCCTGGGCGCCGCAGCCGCGGCGACGTCCACCCCCGGGCCCTGGGATGCGGGCGTGTCACTGCCGCTCATCGGAATCCGGGTCACGCCGGTCGCGATCGTCGGGCTGCTGGTGGCGGCCGTCGGTCTGAGCCTTGTCCTGCTGTTCGAGCGGATCCCGGGAACGGCCCGTGCGCCCGAGCTTGCAGGGCAGTCGCGGCTTGAAGACGACGATTCGGTCTGAGCCCTCGCTGACTACAATGCCGCCCGCCCCCTCATGACCGTCAACGCAATCGCCTTCTACGCCGTCGCAGCGCTCATCGTGCTTGCCGCCGCAGCCGCCGTGGGGCTCACGTCGCTGCGTCTTGCCGGGTACGCGGGCGGCGCGACGGTCGTGCTCATGGCGGTGCTCGAGATGATCTCGGGGGCCTACGCGCTGGCCGTAGTCCAGCTGGTCGTTCCGGGGATCGCTGCTGCTGTCGTGTTCCTGGTGCTGAGACGCGACGAGTACCGCGGCCTCGGTGCTACCTCAATGGCGAGGGCGCGCTGGTGGCTCGGTGGTCCGGTGGCGATCGGCATCGCCGCGGTGCTGGTGGTGACGCTCGCCGTGGTCAGTGACCAGGGATGGGCTCGGCTGACCATGCAACAGGCTAGCGTGGCGCTCGCGGAGCTTGTAACACCTCGAGGCGCCGCACTGGTCACGGTCATCCACTACCGAGCACCCTATGCACTGGCAGTTTCAGTCGTCCTCGTGGCGATCACGATCGCCGCCGGGCTCGTGATCGGGCGGCGGAGTGCTGACGAGCATGCCCTGGACCGGCACACATCGCTGCGGCGAGAGCGCGAAGCGCGTGCTCGCCGGCGCCGCGAGGATCGCGAACAGGCGCGTCGCCGACCAAGTGGGGAAGGATCGTGACCGTCGGGCCTGGTGCGTACGCGGTGCTGAGCGCGATCGTCTTCGCCATCGGCATCTACGGCCTCCTGGCACGCAGGCATCCTCTGGCCGTGCTCATCGCCGTGTGCCTCATGTTCGCCGCCCCGGTCATTGCGCTGCTCGGGTTCACGCACGTGTTCACGCAGCACTTCCCCACCGGTCCGTTCCCTAGGATCCCGCCGCTCGGTGATGCGCTCTCTGCCTTCGGCATCGTGGTGGCGACGTGCATCGGCAGCGTCGGCTTCGCATTGTTGCTCCTGCTGTGGCGTCGCACCGGCCGCGCGGATATCGACTCACTCGGCGACGTCGAGAGCTAGGCGGTCGTGTCCATCTACAACGCCGCGTGGGCCATCCCGCTCCTGCCGCTCCTCGGAGCCCTGACATCGTTCGGTGTCGAGACGCAGCGGCGTGCCGCGCAGGTGTGCGTCGCAGCCACCGGGCTGTCCTTCGTCGTGGCGGCGATCATCCTCGGGGTTCGGTTGACGCACGCACCGCAGGCCGCATTCGACTCCCTGATCACGTTCTTCTCGATGACCCCGCCCGAAGGGACGATCTTCGCGACGCAATTCCAGGTGCAGCTGGGCGTGCACGTCGACGCGCTGGCCGCGAGCTTCGCCGCCGCGATCTCATTTGCGACCGTGGTCGTGCAGGCGTACGCGCTGACGTCGATGCGCGGCGAACCCGGTTTCCGGCGCTTCTTCTGGGCATCGTCGCTGCTGGGCTTCGCGACGGCGGGCTTCGTCCTCAGCCCGAACCTCTTCGACTCGCTGGTCATGTGGGTCATTGCGTCCGCGGCCCTGTACATGCTCGTATCGCTGGCCTGGCAGCGAGCCGATGGCGCGATGCACGCCCTGCGCGTCATGGTCGTGCTCACCGCCGGCGACGTCGCGCTGACCCTCGGGATCCTTTACACGTGGGTCAAGTTCGGCGTGTTCTCGTCGTTGCTGGCGGCGCCGCCGGGACAGACGCTCGCCGATCCGTTCTCGTTCGACGTCGTCGGCCAGGGGGTGCTCGGGACCCTGCACCACGCGGTCGTCGGCGCCGGCCCACGAGCACTCCTGGTGATGGGGATCGTCTTCGCGGTCGCGGCGACGCTGCGCACCGCACAGTTTCCATTCCACGTCTGGCTCACCGATGCGGCGACCGCGGCGATCCCCGTGCTCGCCCTTGCCGCGGCGACGGTCGCTCCCCTGGGGGCCTATCTGATCGCGCGCGTCTATCCCGTCCTCGCCCACTCTCCACGGGTGCTCGCGGTGCTCGCCCTCGTCGGCGGCGTCAGCGCGATCCTCATGGCGGCCATCGGTCTCTCGCAGCGCAACCTGCGTCGCATCGCCGCTTGTGCGGTGGCCTCCGAGCTCGGGCTCGCGCTCGCCGCGCTGGGCATGGGCGGGTACAGCGCCGGAGTCTTCATCGCCTTCACCTCAGTGTTCACCTCCACGCTGCTCGTGCTCGTCGTGGGCAACCTCGTCCGCGTCTACCGCACGGACGACATCGCGGAGATGGGCGGTGCGTGGGCCAGGGTGCGCACGACGAGCAGAGCGCTCGGGGTCTGGGCGCTGCTCGCAGGCGGGCTCGGCCTCAGCTCGTACTACGCGCTCTCCGCCGCATTCAGCGGCGCCGACCCGGCGGGAGGAGTGTTCAGCTCCCGCGAGCGGATCGTCGTGACGCTGGTCACGATCATCGCCGCCGGGCTCGGCGCGCTGCTCGCAGGGCGGGTGTTGCTGAGGATCACGGCCGGGGCCGTCGTGCGCCGTCGTGGATTCCAGCACGAGCGCATCGCGGAGGTGGAACGAGGCCTCCGGCGCCCGCTCCGACTCGCCATGGTCGCCGCGGTGGTCGCGGTCCTCGTCGGACTTCCCGGATTGCAGCCGTTCAACATCGGCGGCCGCAGGATCGCGGGATTGACCTTCCTGCGGTTCGTCTTCTACGGCAACCGCCACCAGTCGCTCTCCTTCAGCGGTGGGGCGCTGATCGTGGCGTTGCTGGCACTCGGGTGCGGCCTCGGGGTCGCCGTGCTGCTGTCCCGCCTGCCGCGGCGCGAGCCGGCCCGCATCCCAGGGGCGCTGGCGTGGTTGATGCGCGCGGCCGAGCAGGGGTTCCATGTGGAGCGGCTCACCGATCTGGCGGCGCAGCCACTGCTGGCAGTCGCATCGCGGGTATCGGACTTCGACGAGCAGATCACGGCACCGATCGCGGCATCGGTGGGGGAGAGCGTCGACCTCGCCGCAACCGGCGTCGGGGCGTTCCGCAACACGCGGCTGACCAGGTATCTCGCCGGCGGGCTCGTGGTCATCGCCATCCTCGCGTTGCTGTCAATCCTTGCCGCAACCGGCCACTTCTGGGTGCACACGGCATGAGCGTCATCCTGTCGACGATCGTGTGGGCGCCCGCGCTCTTCGCCCTGATCGTGCTGTTCCTCCCGGAGCGGGACGAGGAGCAACGCGGCCGGATCAGGACCGTCGCGCTCGGCGGCGCGGGCCTGAGCTTCTTCGTGAACGCGTTCTTCGCGATCCTCGGACAGATCGGTCTCGGCTCGGGAGGCGGGCTGGGCTCCGCATATCAGGAGAGCCGTTCATGGTTCTGGAATTTCTTCTTCCAGGCCCACTACGATCTCGCGGCCGACGGCATGACGCTCACGCTGCTGGTGGTGACGACCGTCGTGTTCGGGTGCGCGATCTTCCATTCCTGGAAGATCCACGAGCGGGTCCGTCTCTACGTGATCCTGGTGTTGCTGCTCGAGACCGCGGTCAACGGCGTGCTCTGCTCGGCGGACTTCCTGCTGTTCGCGGCGTTCTGGGGGCTGCTGCTGCTGCCGATGTACCTGCTCATCCGCGTGTGGGGTGGGGCGGGTGCCCGTCGGGCCGCTGCCTGGTTCGCCGGATTCCACGCGGTCTCGCTCGCGCTGATCGTCGCGACGGTCGCGATCGTCGTCGTCGAGGCCGGCAAGCAATCGACCGACATGGCCACCGACCTCCAGAGCTTCTCGCGCACGGCCGAGACCGTCGGGTTCTGGTTGAGCTTCGCGGGCTTCGGCATCGCCATGGCCATCTTCCCCCTGCACACCTGGATGCTCGAGGTTCAGGCGAAGGCGTCCCCCGGGGTGGCTGCGATCCTTTCGGGGACGATGCTGATGCTCGGCGCGTACGGGATGCTGCGCATCAGCCTGGTCGTCTTCCCGGCGCCGGCGCACTACTACTCGTTCGCCATCACGGGGCTGGCCGTGGTCGGGGCGCTGTGGGGGAGCTTCGGCGCGCTGCGTCAGGACGAGTTGCGACGGTTCATCGCCTACCTGAACGTCGCCCAGATGTCGCTGGTGCTGCTCGCCATCGGCACGCAGACGTCCGTTGCGCTCGTGGGTGCGGTCCTGCTGCTGGCCGCGCACGGGTTCGCGTCCGCGATGCTCACGCTCATCAGCGGGGGGATCGAGGAACGCACTCGCACGGGGAGCATCCGAGCGCTCGGCGGGCTCGTGGCGCAGGCGCCACGCCTCGCCGGGTTCTGGCTCTTCGCCGCGTTCAGCGTCATCGGCATCCCGGCGCTCGCCGGCTTCACCGCGGATTTCATGGTGTTCGCGGGGTCGTTCCCCGTCCATCGAATCGCGACGGTCCTGGTGATGGCGACCGTCATCGTCACCACGGCCGGGCTTCTGTGGGTTGCGCATCGCGTGTTCTTCGGGCCGGTGCGCGACCAGTTCGCTCGCGTGCGTGATGTGACCCTGCTGGATCTGACCGTGCTCATCCCGCTCGTCGCCGCCGTCGTGCTCTTCGGCGTGCGATCCGGGGCGGTCGTCCCGATCATCAGCAACGGCGTGCTCGAGATCACCACGCGGATCTCGGGAGGCTGACGGGATGCCCGCGGATTTCGGACACGCGCTGACCCTCGCACTGCTTCCGGAAGCGCTCCTCGCGGGCACCGCCCTGGTGTCCGTCGCGGTTGCGCTGGTGCGACCGGGATTGCGCACCGACATCCATCGCTGGATCGCGTGCATCGGTCTGGTGGGCTCGCTCGCGGCGTCCGGGTTGATCCTCCTCGGCCTGCGCGGCGTGGCGTCGGGCGTTGCCATCGCGGTGTGGAACGGCGGCTTCGTCATGGACAGCTTCGCGGTGTTCATCGCGATCCTCGCCATGCGTCGTCGCGCTCATCACGTGTCTCATCAGCGATGCGCCGGTGCGGGCGATCCCGACTCGCACCGGTGCGTACTACGCCCTCGTGCTCGTCGCGACGGCGTCGGTGGAGGCGGTCGCGGCGCAGCGCGAGATGGTCACGTTCCTCGTTGCCCTGGCGGCGATGCTCATCTGCCTCGTCGCGATCGGCGCCCTCGTCAAGACCGATCCCCGCGGCGGTGTCTCGTCGTTCGAGCACCTCATCGAGACGTCGGTCGGCACCGCCGCCGTCCTCTACGGGCTGGCGCTGCTGTACGGCGTGACCGGCAGCACGAATCTGTCGACGCTCGGAAGCCTGCTGCGCAACGCTCCGGGCGCCGTCGCGCTCGGTGTCGCGCTCGTGATCCTCGGGCTCTGCGCGGCACTCGGGATCTTCCCGCTGCGTCAGTGGGTCGGGAGGGTCGCGACCTCGGTGCCGGCAAGCGCTGCCGGATTCATCGTGTCGATGAGCCTCATCGGCGGGGCCGCGGCGCTGACCCGCGTGGCGGTGTCGGGGTTCGGCGCGAGCGTCGGGCCGTGGAAATGGCTGGTGTCGATCCTCGCGGCCCTCGCCCTCGCGCACGCGGCGCTCAGCGCCCTTCGCGAGACCTCGGCGTCCCGTCTCATCGGGCAGCTCGTCAGCGCGCAGGCGGCGATGTTGCTGCTCGGGCTGCTGGCATTCGCCAACGGCTCCGGCGGACTGCCCGCGGACGGGATGACGGCGTTCCTCGGAGCGCTCGCGGTCGCCGCGGTCGCCACCGTGGCGGTCTTCGGCGTGCTGGCCATGCTGCAGGCGGCGGGCATCGGCGACGCCATCACCGACCTTCGCGGCCTGGCGCACCGATCGGCGCCGGCGACGCTGCTGCTCAGCGTCGCGGTCGCGACGCTCGCCGGCATTCCACCACTGGCAGGATTCCTCGCGCGCGTCCTCCTCGTGACCAGTGCCGCGGACGCGGGGTACGGCTGGCTCGCGATCGCCGGCATCGCAGCGACGCTGCTGACCGTCATCGCCGCCGCTCGTTTCATCGGCCTGCTCTACGCCGACGCCGGCGACGAGGTGCCGTTCACGCTCGGCGCGACGCCGGTGGTGTCGCGGATCGTGGCGGGCGCGGCGTGCTTCGTGGGCGTCGCGCTCGCGGTGCTCATCCAGCCGCTGCTCGCGGTGGCGACCGCGGGAGCGGGGCCGCTGCGCTGACCTCGTCCGAGCGCTCAGCGACGGTCTTCGGACGCGACGGACCGGCGCTGGCGCTGAGCGCGGTGGCAACCGTGGTGCGAGCGATCGGACCGCTGCGCGCGCCGGTCGCCGCGGCGGTCGGGGCGGCGTGGTATGCGCGGCTGCGAAGCGAGGATCGCGTCCGCGCGGCAGCGAATCACCACCGCCTGCAGCCCCACCTCGACCGTGCCGCCGCGGCGGCGCTCGCTCGTCATTCGTACCAGGAGTACGTGCGGATGATCCTGGATTCGATATGGGCCGAACCGCTCGAACTCGGCGGCGATGCTCGAGCGGTTCCATGTGCGTGGGGTCGAGAACCTCGAGGTCGGAGGGCGGGCGGCGATGGTGGTGCTGCCGCACTTCGGAAGCTGGGACGCCGCTGCGAGTGCCGCGCTCGGTCTCGGCCTGCACCTCAGTACGGTGATGGCCCCGGTGGTGTCTCCAGGGATCACCGAGATGGTGGCGTTCTCGCGGCAGCGCAAGGGGCTCGAGCTGTTCACCCCCCGCCAGGCCGCGCGCGGGTTGGTCCGAGCGCTGCGCCACGGACGCACACTCGCGCTCATGCTCGACGTTCCCGAGGCCGGGCCGACCGTCGTGGTGCCGTTCTGTGGTGGACCGGTGCGGTGCAGCGCCGTTCCCGCGCGTCTGGCGGCGGCCACCGGCTCCGCGATCCTGCCGGTCGCCTGCTGGCGCAATGGCATGCGATGGGAGCTGGAGATCCACCCGGCCGTCGAGACCGACGGCGACGAAGCGACGGTGATGGCAGCGGTCGCCGCGCGGGTCGAGCCGGCGATCCGTGCACACCCCGAGCAGTGGTACCCGTTCCATCACGTGTATGCCGATCGGTGAGGCCTCCGCGGCGACCGAAGCCGCGGCGGTGGAGGCGCTCAGCCGGGCGACCGGCCAGGGCACGGCGCCGGCGCATGCGTGGGCGCCGGGGCGTTGCACCCTCGTGGGCGAGCACGTCGACTACGCCGGTGGCTTCGTGCTGTGCATGGCTGCCGGTCTCGGCGTTGCTGTCGCGCTGCGGCCGGGCGCGGCGGCTCGCTTCCACGTCACGAGCGCTGGGGTGACGGTCGAGCGGGACGGCGCAGAGCCATGCGGTGACACGGCGGATCGTGTGCTCGCGCCCGTGGTCGTGCTGCGGCGGCGCGGGATCGACGTCCCATTCCTGGAGGTGGGGATCGCGGCGACCCTGCCGCCCGGCGCAGGGCTGGCGTCGTCCGCCGCGCTGATGGTCGCGGTGACGGTGGCGATCCTCCGCCTCACCGGGACGTCGATGACGGCGCGGGAGGTGGCGGAGGTCGCGCTCAGCGCCGAGCGCGAGGTGCTGGGCATCCCGTGCGGGCCACTCGACCAGCGGGCGGTCGTCGACACACCATCCGGTGGCGTGCTCCTGCTCGACTGCCGGACGGGGGTCGCGACACCGCTCGCCTGGCCGTGGCCCGACGCGCTGGTGGTCGCCTGCGACACCGGAACCCGCCACGACGTCGGCGGTGGCGACTACCGGATGCGGCGCGAGGAGACGGAGCAGGGCCTTGCAACGCTCGGAGCGGCGAACTGCCAGGAGCTGACCCTCGAGACCGTCGAGGACGCCGACCTCGACGCGACGGTGAAGCGCCGCCTCCTCCACGTCGTGGGCGAGAGTGCGAGAGCCGTCGATGCCGGGCGGGCGGTTCGCAGCTCGGATCTCGAGGGGCTCGGCCGCCTGATGTCGGCGAGCCACGCATCGCTGCGGGACCTGCACGAGGTGAGCACGCCGACGCTCGACACGGTCGCCGCCGCGGCCGAGACCGTGCCCGGTTGCCTCGGGGCTCGCATGGTGGGCGCGGGCTTTGGCGGCACGGTGGTGGCGCTGACCCGGCGGAGCGGCGCGGCCGCGTGCCGGCAGGCTATGAGCGACGCCTGCGGCGGCGGATCGACGTTCGAGCTGCGGCCGTCGCCCGGTGTCGCGTCGCTGGCCCCTGACGCCGTGCGGGGCTAAACTCGACGGCGCATGGGTGGCAATGTCGCCGCTGCGGCGGGCTGCGCCGCCGGCTATCTGATCGGGTCGGTCCCGTTCGGCCTGATCGTCGGCAGGGTCGCGGGCGGCGTCGACGTTCGCGATGTCGGCAGCGGCAACATCGGCACCACCAACGTGCTTCGCGCGGCCGGCGCGAAGGCGGGCGCGCTCACGTTCGGCCTGGATGTCGCCAAAGGCGCTGCGGCGGTCGGGCTGGCACGCCGGCTGGGGGCGGATCCCGCGGCCCAGGCGGCGGCGGGACTCGCCGCGTGCGTCGGGCACTCGTGGCCCGCATTCGCGCGCTTCCGTGGCGGCAAGGCGGTCGCGACCGCTTTCGGCGGCCTGGTCATGGTGGCGCCGGAGGCTGCGGTGTTCGCCACGGTCGCGGGACTTGGCGGGCTTGCGTTGACGCGTACCGTTTCCGTGGGGTCGCTCGCGGCGGCGGGAGCCGCCCCGGTCGGAGGCGCACTGGAGAGCCTTCGGCATCACACTCCCGTGCCGCTGGTCTTCACGACGCTCGCGGCAACGCTCGTGGTGGTCCGGCACGCGCCGAACATCCGCCGCCTGCTGCGGGGCGAGGAACCTCGGCTCTCGAGCCGTCTCTTCGGCGGCGGGTCGTAACCGGCCGGCGGTGCCGGTACAATGGGGGTGGTCGCGCTAGGCGGGGCTGTAGCGGTGCCCTGTACCCGCAATCCGCTGTAGCGGGGCTGAATTCCCCACCGAGGGGGCGCGTTGTCGGGTCTGCTCCGGACGCGCCGGCGTTGACGACTGGGTCCCGCGCAGCTCGGGCCCGTGAACCCCGTCAGGTCCGGAAGGAAGCAGCGGTAAGCGGTCCCCCGGGGGTGCCGTGGGGCAACCTGGTCTGAGCCGGTCGTACGGGTGAGCGCCGGTGACGGGCCAACGACGTGGGGTGCGCGACTACCCCTACACCGCCGCCCCGGAGCGGCGCGTGAGAACCGCCGTCATTGCGACAATGCCGCCCACCCGTGAGCCTGGCCCTCTATCGCCGCTACCGTCCGCAGCGCTTCGCCGACCTGGTCGGACAGGAGGTGGCCGCCCAGACGCTGCTCAATGAGGTCAGGTCGGGTGGGCTTGCGCATGCGTACCTCTTCGCGGGGGTGCGCGGCACCGGGAAGACCTCGACGGCGCGCATCCTTGCGCGAGCGGTCAACTGCGAGGCGCCGGTCGACGGGGAGCCGTGCAATGAATGCGCGTCCTGCAAAGAGATCCTGAGCGGCGCCGCGGTCGACGTCCTCGAGATCGACGCCGCGAGCAACCGGGGCATCGACGAGATGCGCGACCTCCGGGACAAGGTGCGGTATCTCCCCGCATCGCTTCGCCGGAAGGTCTACATCATCGACGAGGCGCACATGCTGACCACGGACGCGTGGAACGCGTTCCTCAAGACACTCGAGGAGCCGCCTCCCCACGTGCTCTTCGTGCTCGCCACCACGGAGCCGCACAAGGTTCCCGAGACGGTGCGATCGCGAGTTCAGCGATTCGATTTCCGCCGCGTGCCGGTGCCCGCGATCCAGGCGCTGCTCGGCAAGATCGCGGAGGCCGAGCACGAGACCGTCGACCTCGACGCGCTGCTCCTGCTGGCGACGTCGGCGCAGGGAAGCCTTCGCGATGCCGAGGTGCTGCTGGAGCAGGCGCTCGGAGCGGGCGATCGGCCCGTCACGGTTGCGGTCGCTCGACGGTCGCTGGGACTCACCGACCCCACGACGCTGTACAGCCTGGTGACGTCGCTCGCGGGCGCGGACGCGGCGGGCACGCTCCGCGCCGCGGGGGCGGCGTTCGAGGCCGGAGCTGATCCACGCCAGCTCTTTCGCGACGTCGCCCGGCTCGCGCGCGCCGCGGAGCTGGTGGCGCTCGGCTACCCGGAGGGTGCCGCGGTGGGCCCGGACGAGGTGGCGCTCGTCACCGACCTCGGGGCGATCGCACCTGCGGGGCTGTGGCTGCGTCTGCTCGAGCTGATCGCCGAAGCGGAGATGAACCTTCGCCAGTCGGTCGACGCCCGGTTGATCGTCGAGGTCTGCCTGCTCCGCGCCATCCGCCCGCCGGCTGCGGATGGCGAATCGGCCGGGGTGGCGGCCCTCGAAGCCCGGGTTGCGGCGCTCGAGCGCGGCGGGGGCGTTGTCGCGTCGCGGGGCGCGGCGCCGGCGCCCGCTGTCGTCAATCGGGCTCCGGCCGTCGAGGCGGCGCCGGAGGAGGCGACGGTCGAAGCGGCGCCGGGGGAGGCGACGGTCGAGGCCGCCGAACCGGTGATCGAGGCGATCGGGCGGCGCGATCTGACGACGGTCGACGGCTGGATCGCGGAGTGGCCGGTGGCCATCGAGGCCGTGGCTCGGGTCAACAAGGGCCTCGCGGGCGTGTTGCGCGACTGCAAGCCCGTCGAAGCCGACGCGACCAGCGTCACGATCGGGACCAACGGGCGCTTCCATCACGAGCAGATCAGCGATCCCGAAAAACGCGCCGTGATCGCGGCGGCACTGTCCACGATCGGAGGACGTCCTGTCGAGGTCGTGACCCGCTTCACGGGCGAGGAGCGGCCGCGCGGCGACGGCGGCGGCAAGGTGAGTGGCATCACGCAGGCGGTGCTCGAGACCTTCGCGGGGAGCCGGGTCACCGCCACCCGGCTGCACGATGACACGCCGCTCGGGGCGCCACGATCGGTCAACGGTGCGTAGACTGCCGGAGCGAGGCCCCCGATGAAGAACCAGCAACAGATGATGAAGCAGCTCCAGCAGGTCCAGGCTCGCATGGCCAAGATGCAGGAGGAGCTCAACGACCTCACCGTCACCGGGACGGCCGGCGGTGGCGTGGTGACGATCACGGCGGACGGGCACCAGAAGCTGCTCGCGGTCGCGATCGAGCCCGAGGCCCTCGAGGAGGGCGCTGAGATGCTGTCCGACCTGGTGCTCGCGGCGTGCAATGACGCGCTCGACAAGTCGCGCGACAAGGCGGCCGCGCACATGTCGCAGCTGACCGCGGGCTTGGGGCTGCCGCCCGGTCTGCTCTGACCGGCATCGGTGGGGTGTGGCACTCGTCCCTGGGGCTGTCGAGCGGCTGGCGGCTGAGTTCGGCCGTCTTCCCGGGGTCGGACCGAAGACCGCGCAGCGGCTGACGTTCTTCTGCCTGCGGGCGCCCGCGGACATGTCGCAGCGCCTCGCCACGGCGCTGAACGATCTCCACAGCGCGGTGCGGCCGTGCTCGCGGTGCTTCTTCATCGCGGACGGGCCGCTCTGCGCCATCTGCACGGACGCGAAGCGCGACGGATCGGTGCTGTGCGTGGTGGAGGAGGCGCTCGACGTGCTCGCGGTGGAGCGGAGCGGCGAGTTCCACGGGCTGTACCACGTGCTCGGCGGGGCGCTGTCCCCGATGGACGGTGTCGGCCCGGACGATCTGCGCATCCACGAGCTCGAGGCTCGCGTGGGGGAGGGCGAGATCCGCGAGGTGGTGATCGCGACCGACCCGGACGTCGAGGGCGAGGCGACCGCGTACTACGTCGCGGAGCGGCTGGCTGGGCTCGGCGTGACGGTGTCGCGGCCGGCGCATGGGCTGCCGGCGGGATCCGATCTCGAGTACGCGGACGAGCTCACGATGGCCCGGGCGTTCGCGGGGCGGCGGGCGCTCTGAGACGGTAGCCGCAGATCGCGGCGCCTCTCCGGTTCGACGCGCGGGTCCGAGCAGGCCGGCGAACTTGACCTTGGGCCCTCGGATCAGTAAGATTCGGGGGTTGCCCGTTCGGGGGTGCTCCCGACGGCCGCGTTGCCAGGGATCCCATCGTGGACTTGGCGCGCCATGAACCTTGACACTTGAAGAGTGGAGACGACTTTCCGCGAAGGCCCCGGGTCCCGTGCGATGAGCACGGACCGGCGTGGGCCTCGTCAAGCATGTCTTCGACCCGGTTCGACCGGGTGATAGACGTATTCATGGAGAGTTTGATCCTGGCTCAGGATTAACGCTGGCGGCGTGCATGAAACATGCAAGTCGAGCGCGGTGTGATGCGGGGTAACCCAACTCACATCTAGCGGCGAACGGGTGAGTAACACGTGAGCAACCTACCTTCGAGTTGGGGATAGCCCTGGGAAACCAGGATTAATACCCGATGTGGTCACAACAGGACATCCTGATGTGAGTAAAGGCGCAAGCCGCTCGATGACGGGCTCGCGGCCTATTAGCTTGTTGGTGGGGTAACGGCCTACCAAGGCGATGATGGGTAGCTGGTCTGAGAGGACGATCAGCCACACTGGGACTGAGACACGGCCCAGACTCCTACGGGAGGCAGCAGTTAGGAATTTTCCGCAATGGGCGAAAGCCTGACGGAGCAACGCCGCGTGAGTGATGAAGACCTTCGGGTTGTAAAGCTCTGTCGGAGGGGAAGAACACAATGACGGTACCCTCCAAGAAAGCCCCGGCTAACTACGTGCCAGCAGCCGCGGTAATACGTAGGGGGCGAGCGTTATCCGGATTTACTGGGCGTAAAGCGCGTTAAGGCGGCCGACAAAGTTGGTGGTGAAATTTCAGGGCTCAACTCTGAAACTGCCTCCAATACTGGTCGGCTTGAGTGCGAGAGAGGAAGGTGGAATTCCCGGTGTAGTAGTGAAATGCGTAGATATCGGGAGGAACACCAGTGGCGAAGGCGGCCTTCTGGCTCGCAACTGACGCTGTAGCGCGAAAGCGTGGGGAGCGAACGGGATTAGATACCCCGGTAGTCCACGCCCTAAACGATGTGCACTAGGTGTTGGGCGTATTGACGCGCTCAGTGCCGCAGCTAACGCATTAAGTGCACCGCCTGGGGAGTACGGTCGCAAGATTAAAACTCAAAGGAATTGACGGGGGCCCGCACAAGCAGCGGAGCATGTGGTTTAATTCGAGGCAACGCGAAGAACCTTACCCAGGTTTGACATGCATTCGAAAACCGTGGAAACACGGTCCCCGAAAGGTGGATGCACAGGTGGTGCATGGCTGTCGTCAGCTCGTGCCGTGAGGTGTTGGGTTAAGTCCCGCAACGAGCGCAACCCCTGTGGTTAGTTGTATTTTCTAGCCAGACTGCTGGGAGAAACCCAGAGGAAGGTGGGGATGACGTCAAGTCATCATGCCCTTTATACCTGGGGCTACACACATGCTACAATGCCCAGTACAACGGGCTGCGACACCGCGAGGTGAAGCCAATCCCTTAAAGCTGGGCCCAGTTCGGATTGCAGGCTGCAACTCGCCTGCATGAAGTCGGAGTTGCTAGTAACCGTGGGTCAGCACACCGCGGTGAATATGTTCCCGGGCCTTGTACACACCGCCCGTCACACCACCCGAGTTTGGTGCACCCGAAGTCGCTGGCCGAACCCGCAAGGGACGGAGGTGCCGAAGGTGTGCCCGGTGAGGGGGGTGAAGTCGTAGATGTTGCGACCCGCGCCGGTAACGGCGACGGTAAAATTTGGCTGTATGCTGGAAACCCCGCCTGTATCCCACACTACTTGCGACGCAAGTGAAAATGTGTTGGGTGATGCGGACAATCAGCAGGGAAGTCGCTCGGCAGATGATGCCGGGTTGACCCCTCAGAGACTACACGCCGAACTCCTCGCAGCGAGCATTCCAGTCTCCCGCGCCTATCTCTTGGGCGCCCTCCATGACGCCACCATTAGTCCCCTGCATGGGACCGTCCGCTTCGGGCAGTCCGATGTTCAGTGGTTGGTCGGCGTCGCAACGCTGTGCCGGACGCTCGGTCAGCGATCTTGGGTGTATCGAGAGGGTAGGACGCGAAACATGTGGATCCTCGAGACGTCGGCCCGCTGGCTGACCACGGGGAAGACCTTCGCTTCAGAAGAAGAGCGCCTGGCATATGCGCGAGGCTATTTCGATACTGAAGGGGGAGTACCGCACGATCCCAAGGCGAGGTTCTACATTCAACTGGTTCAGAAGAACGCAGTCGATATCGAGCAGCTGAGAACGATGCTCGAAGAACTCGGCATCGCGTGCGGCAAGCTGCACAACCCGAGTGTCGCTGTGGACGATGAACTGTGGAGGTTCTACGTGTCCGCCAGGTCCCATCGAGCATTCGCAGAGCGAGTGAGCTCGTGGCACCCTCAGCGGCGACAACGGCTGGATACCTGGCTTCAACGCCAGGACGCGAGGATGAAGATATAGTCCACGCCCCGTGGCGACATGGGGACCATCGTGAACAAGGTAGCCGTACCGGAAGGTGCGGCTGGATCACCTCCTTTTAGGGAGTGGCCCGAGTGCGTGCGCACAGCAATGCGCGTCACGGCACGGACCAGTCAACTCAAGTCGTGCAGTAACGCGTCATGAAGAACCGCGAAGAGTAGCGAGCGATCGCGAAGAGTACCGGGATGCAGCAGGACGCGATCCGCCCGCGCAAGCGTGGCGGGAAGGCCGGCCAGCAGGCAGTGGGAATCTGCTGAAACAAGATGCGCGTCAGGAGCGCGGTGCTCCAGGCGCCCGAGGCAACCACGTCGCCTCGCGGATGTCGCTCCACGCTTCAGCGGTCAAGGGGACCGGCTGCGCCGGGCCCACGCGGGCCTTTAGCTCAGTTGGTAAGAGCGCACGGCTGATAACCGTGAGGTCTGTGGTTCGAATCCACAAAGGCCCACGCTTTCTGGACCCCTCGGGGATGTAGCTCAGCTGGAAGAGCACCTGCTTTGCAAGCAGGGGGTCGCCGGTTCGAGCCCGGCCATCTCCACGGGCAACGACCCTTCCGCTATTTTCGACGGCCGCAGAGCGGCCTTTTGCACGTTGACATGAGAATAAGCGAGTTTGCGAGGACGCTGGACGGTTTCCGTCGTCCAGTGTTCAAGTGAGAATCCTCAACAATAAACAAGCCAGGCGAAACACGTGTCGTGTCTCGGTGACGCAGCGTCGTCACCAGGCCTCCTGCAGTCATTGAACAGTGACGATAGGAAAGGTCAAGCTACCAAGGGCACACGGTGGATGCCTTGGCACCAAGAGCCGATGAAGGACGTAGCGTTGTTGCGATAAGCCTCGGGTAGCTGCTAGCAAGCTTTCGATCCGGGGATTTCCGAATGGGGCAACCCACCTGGAGGAATGTCCAGGTACTCCCGGTTGAATATATAGGCCGGGTAGAGGGCACGCGGAGAACTGAAACATCTAAGTATCCGCAGGAAAAGATGTCATCCCCTGAGTAGTGGCGAGCGAAAAGGGGTGAGGCTAAACCGAGACGGCGTGATAGCCGGCAGGCGTTTCCGTCTCGGGGTCGCGGGACCTCATCGTTCCTTCTGCCGAGGGAGCAAGGAGTTACAAAGTCGTTGTCTAGCCGAACGGCATTGGAAAAGCCGGCCGCAGAGGGTGACAGCCCCGTACGCGAAAGGCAAACGACCTCCTTTGAGAGTTCCCAAGTACCACGGAACACGTGGAATTCTGTGGGAATCTGGGCGGACCATCGTCCAAGCCTGAATACTCTTGGTGACCGATAGTGAACAAGTACCGTGAGGGAAAGGTGAAAAGCACCCCAGACGGGGAGTTAAAAGTACCTGAAACCGTGTGCTTACAAGCCGTGAGAGGGCTATGCCCCTAGTGGGAATGCCTGATTGCGTGCCTTTTGTAGAATGAGCCGGCGAGTTACTTCCATGTGGCGAGGTTAAGGGGTTGACACCCGGAGCCGTAGCGAAAGCGAGTCTGAATAGGGCGTGGTCACCGTAAGGTGATGGTAGTCGCATGGAGTAGACCCGAAACCGAGTGACCTATCCATGGTCAGGGTGAAGCGCGGGTAAGACCGCGTGGAAGCCCGAACCGACCCCGGTTGAAAACGCGGCGGATGAACTGTGGATAGCGGTGAAATGCCAATCGAACTCGGATATAGCTGGTTCTCCTCGAAATGCATTTAGGTGCAGCGTCGTCGATGGGTTTGCGGCCGGTAGAGCACTGAATGGGCTAGGGGCGATCACCTCGTTACCAAACCCAACCAAACTCCGAATGGCAACAAACTTTCCGGCGGCAGTGAGACGGTGGGGGCTAAGCTTCATCGTCGAAAGGGAAACAGCCCAGACCACCGGCTAAGGTCCCAAATCGCAAGCTAAGTGGAAAAGGATGTCACGGTGTCCAGACAACCAGGATGTGGGCTTAGAGGCAGCCACCATTTAAAGAGTGCGTAACAGCTCACTGGTCGAATGTCGTGGCGCCGACAATGATCGGGGCTCAAGCTTGCAACCGAAGCCGTGGATGGTCCTCCTTCATTGGAGGGTCGTGGTAGAGGAGCGTTCTGTTTGCTGCGAAGCCTGACCGGAAGGACGGGTGGAGCGGACAGAAGTGAGAATGCCGGCACAAGTAGCGAGAAACGCGTGAGAAACGTGTTCGCCGTAAACCTAAGGTTTCCTGGGCTACGTTAATCGACCCAGGGTCAGTCGGGACCTAAGCCGAGGCCGAAAGGCGTAGGCGATGGACAGTTGGTCAACATTCCAACACCACCGCTGGTTCGTTATCAGCAATGGGGGAACGGGGAAGGATAGGCCTGACGGGGCGACGGTTGTCCCCGACGGAGCCTTGTAGGAGGTCAGGTAGGCAAATCCGCCTGACGCTAACTCTGAGAAGGATCCCAAGACACTTTGTGTCGATGGGGCCGATTCCATGCCTCCAAGAAAAGCCTCTAGCGAGAACCACGGTGCCCGTACCGCAGTCCGACACAGGTAGGTGGGAAGAGGATTCCAAGGCGATCGAGGGAAACGTGGCTAAGGAACTCGGCAAAATGTCCCCGTAACTTCGGGAGAAGGGGAGCCCTTGGCGGTGATCCGATTTACTCGGTGAGCTGACGAGGGCCGCAGAGAAAAGGCCCATCCGACTGTTTACTAAAAACACAGGTCTCTGCTAAAGCGTAAGCTGACGTATAGGGGCTGACGCCTGCCCGGTGCCGGAAGGTTAAGTGGAGGGGTGCAAGCTCTGAAATGAAGCCCCGGTAAACGGCGGCCGTAACTATCAACCGAGGTAGTTGTAAAACCCGGCTATTTGCTGGAATCTCCGAGTATCCCGCGCTACTGCATCGTGCAGTGACAATGCGTCGGGTGCGGACAATCAGCAGGAAAGGCTGCTCGCCGCGAGCAGAATCCTCAGAGGCCATACGCCGGGCCCTCTTGCGATAAGAGGGATGAGATGGTCCGATCTCATGGGCGACCATGAGAGTTGGTAGCCAATCCAACCACTCCAGGCGATCCCGGAGGAGTAACAACGATGAACGGTCCTAAGGTAGGAAAGCTGCCTTAGTAAAATCTGGCTATATGCTGGAAAACCCGAGAATCCCACGCTACTGCGCTGTGCAGTGACAATGCGGTGGGCGCGGATTATCAGCAGGAAAGGCTGCTCGGCGTGAGCAGAATCCTCAGAGACCATACGCCAGACAGTTCGCTCCGAACTGAAGATATGGTCCCATCTGCATGGCGACATGCAGGGAGGTCGTGGAACAACCTCCGCCCAGGCATGTGTCTGGGTTAAGGATTAAGCGAAATTCCTTGTCGGGTAAGTTCCGACCCGCACGAATGGCGTAACGAGATGGGCGCTGTCTCGGCCACGTACTCGGCGAAACTGAAGTACCTGTGAAGATACAGGTTACCCGCAGCAGGACGGAAAGACCCCGTGGAGCTTTACTATAACTTGCCACTGAAATGGGGTCCAGCATGTAGAGGATAGCTGGGAGACTGTGAAGTCGGGCCGCTAGGTTCGGTGGAGTCAACCTTGGAATACCAGCCTTGCTGGATTTTATTTCTAACCGGCGCCGTTATCCGGTGTCGGGACCGTGGCAGGCGGGTAGTTTGACTGGGGCGGTCGCCTCCCAAACGGTAACGGAGGCGCCCAAAGGTTCCCTCAGCCTGGATGGAAATCAGGCCTTGGCGTGTAATGGCGTAAGGGAGCTTGACTGTGAGGCCGACAAGCCGAGCAGGGACGAAAGTCGGGCATAGTGATCCGACGGCTCTGAATGGAAAGGCCGTCGCTCAACGGATAAAAGCTACCCCGGGGATAACAGGCTGATCTTGCCCAAGAGTCAATTTGTGGCTCCCCGCTCGAGTGATCGAGCGGTAAACTGTGGCTCATATCGGTGAAGCCCTAACCAGGCCAATCTGGTGGGTAATACCGAGGGAAGGTTGCTTGTTGTGGAAACACTCTTTGCTCGCAACGCACGAGCAACTCCCCTGACCGATCTCCAGCGAGACCTGGTCATTGGATCGCTTCTAGGTGATGGGTATCTGATGCCAACCACCGCCGGCTGCTGCTTTCGTGTTGGTCACGGAACTCAGCAGCGGGACTACGTGGATTGGAAGTTCAGGCTCATGTCTGACTTCGTCAGAACGGCACCTCGCGCGTGCGGCAGGAGTTACTACTTTCGGACAGTGACGCATCCAGCGCTCTCTGGACTGCGTCGAGCCTTCTATGCAAACGATGCACGGAAGGTCATGCCTCGCCAACTCCTGGATCGGGAACTGACAGCCTTCGGGCTGGCGATCTGGTTCATGGACGACGGGGCGGCTGACCGGAATCAGTTGAGGCTCAATACACAGAGCTTCTCACGAGAGGA
This sequence comes from Candidatus Dormiibacterota bacterium, assembly GCA_963848445.1. Taxonomy (GTDB): domain Bacteria; phylum Chloroflexota; class Dormibacteria; order Aeolococcales; family Aeolococcaceae; genus Palsa-851. The sequence continues at coordinate 78,091 of CAWKDT010000001.1, read as the reverse complement.
GAATCTGGCGTTGGCCGAGTTTCTACATGCTAAATTCGGAATAGCAGCACAGCTCAACAAGGACAAGGACCGCTATCGGCTCCGCATCGGTGTGGAGTGCGTAGCTCGGTTCATCGACCTTGTGGCACCGCACGTCATTCCGAGCATGCAATACAAGCTTCCCCTGTAACGACTTCTCGCAACGGCGAGAGATGGAGGACACTGCCGGCGACGGCAAATCTACGTCCTCCATAAGACGCCACTGTCTCGAAAGAGACAAAGGTATAGTCTGCACTGCAAGGAATTGCAGAGCGTCACATCGACGGCAAGGTTTGGCACCTCGATGTCGGCTCGTCGCATCCTGGGGCTGGAGTAGGTCCCAAGGGTTGGGCTGTTCGCCCATTAAAGCGGTACGCGAGCTGGGTTTAGAACGTCGTGAGACAGTTCGGATCGTATCCGCTGTGGGCGCAGGAGATTTGAGGAGAGCTGACCTTAGTACGAGAGGACCGGGTTGGACGGACCGCTAGTGCACCAGTTGTTCTGCCAAGAGCATCGCTGGGTAGCCATGTCCGGATGGGATAAGCGCTGAAAGCATCTAAGTGCGAAGCCCACTCCAAGATAAGATCTCCCACCGGATAACCGGGTAAGACCCCAGAGAGACCATCTGGTTGATAGGCCGCGGGTGTAAGAGAGGCGACTCTTTGAGCTGAGCGGTACTAATCGGTCGAGGGCTTGACCTCCTATCCCACTTTTCAGCGACGAGTGGGATGGCGCCAAAGGTGGCGCCGCAGGACCGTGCATAGCCTGGCAAGAGCGCTCAAGAAGCGCTGAAGGATTCTCCGACGGTGAGCGGTAGCAAGCTCCCGTGGACCAAACTCGCATTCTCACTCGTCATGAGAGAGATATCCGGTGACCATAGCGGTGGGGAAACACCTGTTCCCATCCCGAACACAGCAGTTAAGCCCACCAGCGCCGATGGTACTGCCCTGGCAACGGGGTGGGAGAGTAGGTCGTTGCCGGGTATCTCTCTTTTGTTTTCCGGATCGCATCAGTTCTGTATTCCGAACTGAGCATAATCGATTCGGACATTGAGGCATAGCTCTCAGAGAGTTGATGCGGCTGTGCTTAGGAGGTCCGCGAGATCTTGTACGACCCGACCGTCTGACGCGCGACCGTCGCTCCTGTGGCTAGCCGAGCAGCTGGGACGCGAACGATTGGATCTGCGTCGTGCTCGCCGGCGGCAGGACGGTGACCGACAGGCCGCTGTTGGTCGAAGCGGCGATGATCCCATTTTCCACCGGGCTGCCAGCCTTGGAGACGGTGACGATGGCGGCCTGGCTGCCAACGCCGGAGACGTTCGCCGTGGCGAGGGTATAACCATTGGCCGCGGCCGACTGCTGCTCCCCAGCCTCGAGACGCGAGAAGAACGAAGTAGCGACCGGCCCTGTGACGAGCACGATGACCATCGCACACATGGTGCCCGTTGCGGCGTATGTGCACGTGATTCCCGTGCTCCCGGCCGGCACGTCAGCGGCTGGTTCTGAATCCGGCGCACCGATGGTCACGCCCAGACCTGAGTTGATGGCGTCCGCGGTTGGGCAGGTGAGGCTCACCGGCGCAGCTGTGGGAGTGGCCGCCGGAGACGATGTCGCCGGGTTGCGGTCGAACCCGCGCCGGTGGAGGTGGAGCTCCCGCACGCGACCAGTGTCGCGGCAAGAGCTGCTGGCACGATCGGGGCTAAACGAAGTGACTTGCGCATGTGATGGCATCCTCTTTCGGGCTCCGTGAGCCCATCGGGCATCAGTAGGCGCTCCCCCGATCGCAGCTCGATCGCAGATAGCCGGCGCACGCAGCCCGCACGCCCCCTGTGAGCTCCGGCGCAAGAACCCAGGCTGCCGGGGCATACCTGCGCTCGGCGGTCAGCCCATGGGAGAAAGCATCACAGGTACGGCGGCGAAAATGCGCCGTTGAGGCGCCCGACGTGGCAGCTCAGCATGAGGTGCCGTAGCAGCCAGGCTCAGCGTTTCGGGACGATGAGGATCTTCCCTGATCGTCCGCCGCTCGCCGCGGCCGCCACGGCCTCCTTGATCTCGCTCACGTCGTAGGTCGCGTGGATGGGTGCGTGCAGCTTCCCCGCCGTGATGAGTCCAGCGACCTCGTTGATCAACGCACGGCGCTCCGGTTCTGGGGTACGCCGAAACCAGTTCACGAGCCAGAATCCGCGCAGGGTCAGGTCGCGAAAGATGAATGCCTCCGCCTGCACCGCACAAGGCTGACCGCTCATGCGGCCGTAGCTGACGAGCGTCGCGCCCACAGACAGGCAGTCGGCCAGTCGGCCGCTCGCCGTCGCGCCGACCGCATCGAGGCCAAGGCGGATCTCCGCGCCTGCGGTGGCTTCGGCCACCCGCATTGCCAGCTTCTCGTCATCGACGACGACAACGTCGCCGCCGGCCTCGCGTACGACCGGCACCGCCGCCTCACGCCGCACGACACTGACGGTCCGGTACCCGCGGTGCCTCGCCAGTTGCACCAGATACAAACCAACCGCCGAATTCGCCGCGTTCTGGATCACCCAGTCGCCCGGGCGAAGCGTTACGAACTCGCTCAGCAGCAGCTCGGCCGTCGGCGGGTTGATCGTCATCATCGAGAGCTGCAGCGGGTCTGCGTCGTTCGGGAGCGCCGTCAGCTGCGCCGCCTGCGCAACGACATGCGTAGACCACGTGCCATAGCCGACCGGCAGCAAGACCAACTGGCCGATCTCGATGCCGTGTGTGTCCGCGCCGAGCTCGGCAACCCGCCCGACCCCTTCGCGACCTCCCAGCGCCGGCAGTGGCGGCAGCTGGCCGTACTCGCCGGTCAGCGTCAGCACGTCCGCGGGGTTGATCGGCGCCGCCACGACCTCCACCAGCGCCTGCCCCACCTCGAGCGCCGGCGCCGCGAACTCCACCGCGTGGATGACATCCTGTGGCACCGGACCGCGACGTTCGTATTGAGCCCTCAGCATCCTTCATGGACTCCGTGGATGAGAACGAGATATGCAGCCATGCGTCTCCTCATGCGTCACGCGAACGACCAGCGCGGACTATAGGTCGTGGTCGAGACCGGAACGCACGCCGCAGCGCAGGACCAGACGCCGCCAGAGCGGAGCGCGTCGTGAGCAACGGGGAAAGCGCCCGTGCGTCGGAGGCCGCCTTTCCCCGAGTGCGTCGGCATCAGGTCTTGCTGCGATGGGTCCTCAAGCGACGCCGGGGACGGGTCCTTCGCGCACGCCGAATACGTTTCCGTCAGGGTCTTTGAACCACGCGCCGCGGGCGGGACCGACCTGGGCGATGAAGTTCGTCGTCTTCGGCGATTCGTACTCCTCGAACGTGACGCCGCGCGCGGTCAGCTCGTGGACGACGCCTTCGATGTCATCAACCTCGAAGTGCGCCACGGTCTGGCCGGCGTTCGGCTGCCCGCGCCTCACCGAGACTTGCGTTCCATTCCCGGCCGCGAAACGAATGGCGTACGGCGCTTCCTCGAGTATCGCGAGTCCAACCTGCTCATTGAAGAACCGTTTGGCGCGGTCGAGGTCGGTCACCGCGACAGTCGTAACCAGCATCGCATCCGAAAGCACTGTCCTTACCTCGTTTCTGAGAGCAGAGTAGATTGCGCAGGCATCTTGACACGGCGACCAAGTCCCGCGATGCCCACCCGATGCGCGGCCAACGCTCAGTGTGCTCCGGCTTGGATCGCCCCATAACGGAGTAGATGGTCCGGATCGTCACGCTCCCGCTGGAACAGTTCCCGGTGGTGATTCAGCACGGCGATAGCCCGCGGTGCTTGCCAGATATCTCCCTTGTGTTCTTCGACAGAAGCCGAAGGTAGCGGACGTGTCAACGTCCCCTGATAACCCCAGACCGGCGCTCGGTCTCGGTGTTTCGATGGACAGGCGTTTCCACGGCCTGCATAGTGTCCAGGTGGTTCACAACGTTGCTCTGGTTCTCGGTGGTGGTGGAGCTGCTGGAAATGCCTGGGAGATCGGTGTCATTGCGGGCTTGGCCGAAGCTGGTCTCGATATGACCGAGACCGCCGATTTGGTGGTCGGCACCTCGGCCGGGGCCACCGCGGCAGCCCAGGTGCGCAGCGGTGTACCGCCGGCCGACCTGTTGACCTCGGTGCTGTCCGCGCCGATTCCACCGGTCGGACAGAACCGGGAACGGCCGCCCGCCCTGCCGATGGCCGCGGTGTTCGAGCGGATGAGGGCCATCGGCGCCTCTGCCACCTCGGCCGCCGATCTACGACGTGCGATGGGCGCGTTCGGGTTGGAGAGCGACTCGATACTCGGACCCGGGGCGGGACAGCGGCGCGCAACAGTCGCCGCCCGGTTGCCTCGCCCTGAATGGCCGGACAGGCCGATGATCGTGGTGGCCGTCGACGCGCAGACCGGCGAGTTGGCCGCATTCGACCGCGATTCCGGCGTCGACTTGGTGGACGCGGTCACAGCCAGCACCGCGCTGCCCGGTTTGGTGCCCACGGTCAGCATCAACGGCACTCGGTACATCGACGGTGGCGTGCGCTCCACCGACAACGCCGACCTTGCCTCGGGCTATGCGCACGTCGTCGTGCTTTCGCCCTTGGGCGGACGGAGTGGCACACCCCCGGAAGGCCAGTTCGAGGGCTTGCGCAGACCACCGGAATGGGGCGTCGATCTGGCGAGCCAGGTCGAAGCCCTGCGCAAGCAGGGCAGCCACGTCGAGGTGATCACTCCAGACGCCGATTCCCGAGCCGCAATGGGCACGAACCAGATGGATCCGGCGACCCGCATCCCCGCCGCCCGTGCCGGTTTCGCCCAAGGCCAGCGGGAAGCGGCCCGCGTGACCTTCCTCTGACGATTGCACCCCGACGCCCGGCGCTTGATCGTCATTCGTGAAGGAGGTTGCCCGCCTTAGGTGGTCAGCGGTTGTTAGAGCGATGGCTGCATGCTTCGAGGAAACGGAGAACGTTGTCGAAGAAGGAGCCGACGATGGCGGCACGAGCGGTGTCACCGGCCGGATGCGACGCTGCCGATGAGGCCGTCCGCCCGAACTCAGGGCGTCGCGAAGCATGTCGTGGGGAATGAGCATGTCCGACGTGTCATAGCACTACGGCAATTGCGGGGACGGAGAGGTGACCCGTTTCCGCGCAAGCCCGGGGGCGGGCCGACCGGTTGAACGACGTCCTCGTGCGCGTCACGAGACGACCTCCTCGTGCGCGTCACGAGACGACGTTCCCGCCGGCCGTCTCACCGAGCGACGACGCCGCCCGGCTGAACGATCATCAGGAAGATGATCACCAGGAAGAGCACGGTGTCGATACCGCCGAACATCTGACTGCTGCGTATCAGCTTCATCACCGGTGGCGGGGGAGCGGCCCCTGCCATCGCCGGCGCGGGCGCGTCCGCCACCAGTTTCAGCAGCTTCTGCGTGTTGGGCAACAGCACCCCGATGGCGATGGCGACAGCGGTCAGGTACAGAAGCACCGCGACGATCAGAAAGACTGTCTGGAAGAAATTGATGTTCCCCGTCCAGATCAGGCCGGAACCACTCACCAGCATGGTCAGCGCCACCGGGATGACCAGTCGCAGCTCGATGCGATGGTTGAGTTCAAGTGCGAATGCCATGTTCTGCGGATGCTTGGCCGTCAGGGTGCCGATGATGGGGAAGACGAAGACGGGTCCGAAGGCGATCACCGCGGCGGTGATGTGGAGAAACAACCAGAACAGGAACCAGTTCATGCAATCGCCTCCTCTCCCGGCGCATCTGGATCGACGGTGCGAGATGGTAGCGGATGTTCCGGTGCGTCGCATCCCCCTGGCGGCAGGCGCCGCAACGGTTGCCTGCAGGCTCCATGCATCGGACACAATCGAGGCAAGACACGTGGAGGCCAGATGAAACCGGCATTCGACAAGGACTTCTGGGAATCCCACTGGCAGGAGGCGACCGGGCACGCCCCGGAGCTGGAGATTGGCCCCAACCCTTATCTGGCGCGCGAGCTGAGCGTGCTGCCGGCGGGCTTCGCGCTGGATGCCGGCTGTGGCGAGGACACGAGCGCATCCAATGGGTCGACGCGGACCTGAGCATCTGGGAACCGGGCAGGGAGTTCGGCTTGGTGACGACTCACTACGCACACCCCGCAATGCCGCAACCGGCCTTCTACGATCGCATCGCCGGTTGGGTCGCGCCGGGAGGGACCCTGCTGATAGTCGGCCACCGGCACAACGCTGCAACCTCAGTGCACGGCCAAGAGCACAACCCGTCCGAAGAAGCGTCCGTCACCGCCGCGGGCATCGTGGCGAGGCTCGACGCCACCTGGTGGGACATCGTCACCGCCGACGAACCCATCCGCACTCTGACCGATCGCGCAGGGCAGACAGTCCGGTTGGATGACGTCGTTGTGCGAGCGACCCGACACCACTGACCTGGCACACGGACGCCCTCGCGGCGGCCCGGCGAAGCACCGACGGGACTTTGGCGTCAGACGATGTGGAACTCGACGCGATAGACCAGCGTGTCATCGGCGATCGGCCCGGCGTGAGCGGCCCGCCTGCGCAGCGACTCGCGATCTCGCTCACCGGCTTTGCGTACGTCAGCCGAGGTGATGCCACCAAACGGCATCAACTCGATTGCGTCGATCTGAATGAACGCGTCATCAATCGGATAGTGACCTCCCACTCTGACCTTGGGGCGCTGCCACAACCGAAACGAAACGGTGATGCGCCCACCGGCGACCTCCGGGCGCAACTCTCGGCTGAATTCCATGGACGGATTATCGGCGCGAGACGGCGCGCGGTCCCCGATGATGCCGGTTGATCGTGCCGCAGGTGGATGATTCAACGATGCCCGCACCACATGCGGCGTTGAGGTTTTCATGACGCGGTCCACAACAGTGCCGGTGCTCGTCACCGGGGCGACCGGACGGGTTGGGCGCGTCGTGGTGGACGTTCTCAGCGATGCGGGCGTGCCGGTTCGCGCACTCACGCATCGCTCCGAGGCGGCGGCGACGTTGCCCGCAAACATCGAAATCTTCAGCGGCGACCTGACCGTGCCAGAATCGCTCGACGCGGCTCTGCAAGGTGTCGACACTGTCTTCCTCGTCTGGGCCGCGCCGCCGGCCACCGTTCCCGAGGTTGTCGAGCGTCTCGCGACCCACCCGAGGCGTGTCGTCTTTCTCTCATCACCGCACCAGACCCCGCACCCTTTCTTCCAGCAACCGAATCCGATGGCGGTGCTCCACGCCGACATCGAGCGTCGCATCGCTGCCGCCGGGCTCGAGTCGACGATCATTCGCCCGGGGATGTTCGCGTCGAACACGTTGTCCTGGTGGGGAAGCGCGATTCGCACCGACGGTGTCGTCCGCTGGCCCTACGGTGGTGCCGAGACGGCGCCCGTCGATGATCGCGACGTGGCAGCCGTCGCTGCGCGAGCCCTTTACGAGGACGGGCACGCCGGCGGCGACTACGTGCTCACCGGCCCTCAGTCAGTGAGTCAGGCGGAGCAGGTGAGCATCATCGGCGATGTCGTGGGACGTCAGACCAAATTTTACGAGCTGTCGCCGGACGAGTTCCGACGCGAGACCGAGGGATCGTGGCCGCGCCCGGTGGTGGACATGCTGCTCGCCGCGTGGGCCGCAGCGATGGGAACGCCGGCGTTCATCAGTTCGTCGGTGTTCGACATCCTCGGATCGGCGCCGCGAACGTTCCGCCAGTGGGTGACCGATCACGCCACGGGGTTTGCCGAAGAGCCAAGGCCACCGACCGGATGAACTGCAGTCGCCTGGCGTGGCGAGCAGCACGTCAGGGCGTTTCAGGAGGTGGTTGCGAGAACACGATCAACACCGCGACCACCAGAAGCGCCAGCACGACCACCAGCACCGCCGCCGTCGCGAATCGGGATTTAGCACCCATCAAGCCCAGACCAGGCTGACGCGGCGCGACGAGTGACTCGCACGAAAGATGTCACGAGCGGCGCGGGCTCGGGTGCAAGCGGCTCCCGGCGTTCGTCACCCGGAAAGCCTATACCCGGCTCAGCCTCTCGGCCTCACCGTGCGAGACCGAGATCCCCGGAGGAATTCGCCGGCAGGGCGGACCGGCTCCTTAGAATTCAACGCCCGTGACCATACTCCAGAACCGGCCCAACACGGCACTCATCGTCGTCGACATGCAGAACGGCGTCGTCGAGGGCGCTCACCAGCGCGACGCAGTCGTGGCGAATGTCGCGAACCTTGTCGAGAGAGCGCGACAGGAGCGCGTCCCCGTCGTCTGGATTCAGCACTCCGATGAGCAACTCGCGAAGGGGAGTGACGGGTGGCAGATCGTCGCCGAGCTGACTCCCGCCCAGTCCGAGGCGCTCGTGGAGAAGAGCTACGGCGATGCCTTCGAGGACACCACCCTCGAGCACGTGCTGTCGGGTCTCGGTGTCGGCCGAATGATCGTCGTCGGCGCACAGACCGATGCGTGCATCCGCTCGACCCTCCACGGCGCGCTCGTCAGGGGCTATGACGCGACCCTCGTGAGTGACGCCCACACGACGGAGGATCAGACCGCCTGGGGCGCTCCACCCCCGGACCAGGTCATCGCCCACACGAACCTGTACTGGACCTACCAGACGGCGCCGGGGCGGACCGCCGGAACCGCCGCGACCAAGGACGTCGACTTCAGCGGCTCTTCCTGACCACCTGCCCGAGGGCGGCGCATCTCCTCGGTTCCACCGTATGAAACCAGCGCTCCCGCCGCTCTGAGCGATCGCTACGGGCGCTGCGTCCCGCCGGCCCGCAGTGGATACAGAGCGATGCCGAGTGTCGCCACGACCACCACCAGCAGGATCACCGGCCAGTACCCGCCGAGCGCCGTCTCCAGGGCGTGGGCCGCGTCATGCGGGGTGTCGACGATGCTGATGATCTTGGCGATCGAAACACCGACGATGAGCACCGCAGCCGTGACGCCGATGAACGAGAAGATCAGCCGCCGCATGGTCCGACGCATTGCAATCGGCGAAGGTAGCACGGTGCACAGGCGACGAACCGCGGCCCAGACCCCATTCGGGGTCAGCGCCGCGCGCCGACCGGTTCGCGTCGCGACGCCCGCGCGGCATCGCGATCGGCAGGCGACGGGCCCATCCCCTCGGTGAACAACGGGAGCCAGACGGTGGGGTCGAACGGCGGGGGCGACGACACCGGATCGCGCCCCGGACCGTCGTCGCCGTGGTCATTCTCGGGCGGATCGGCATCCGACAGGAAGCACACAAAGAACAGACCTGAGATGACCAGACCCTCGATGAGGGCGACCGGGATGTACTCAGCCGCCCACGCGCCGCTCCAGACGCCGGCCAGCACAAGGATCGCGACACAGAGGACGAAACCGCCGATGGGCAGCGCCAAGGCCCATGCGCCATGTCGGTCGGTCTGCGGCCGGGTCGAGCGCCCGAGCGTGCGCAGCGCATCGGCAATCCGCTTCCAGGCGATCCCAATACGAGGCGGCACCGCTGACCCTCCGAGCTGCGCTGCAAGCATGGCACAGCGGTCCTGTGCTCCTCGACGGCTCCAGGCGGATGACGGAGCCGATCGCCAGGGTTGGGAAGCCCACCCGCCTGTAGAATGACGAAGCAGCTTGGCCGGAACCCTCGAGGTTCGGCCCGGCCCGCGCCGAGGTGGTGGAATTGGTAGACACGCTAGCTTGAGGGGCTAGTGAGGGCAACCTTGTAAGGGTTCGAGTCCCTTCCTCGGCACCACTCCTCTGAGTTCAAAATCGGCGTTTCCGACGCGGTTTGACCCCTTGAGGGCGCTCGGAGCAGCGCGTCGAGGGTGCGTGCCGCCTCGCGATCCAACCCGTTGAGGGCGATGACCTTCGTGCCCTGAAGGCGCCTGGCGCAGCGCTTCGACGGCGAGCTCGGGCATTTCGACCACCCGGCGACTGCGCTGTTCTTCGGGTCGCCTCGGACGGGTTCGGCGCTCTTGAGACCGAGCAACCCTCGCGTCCGCTTGGACAGACGGACCGAATTCGCCATGACAGAGAGCCGTCCGGTGGCGACCGTCATGGGTGAAGACGGCGTCCTGACACCCGCAGACTCGACCGCGGCTCGGCTTGTACGCCGCCGTGCTGGCTTGCTACCTCGAGGCGAAGGCGCTCGTCGACCGTGACGGCCTCGTCGTGTCCGGTCGCGACGGTGGCACCCTGGCGAACCCTGCCGCTCGCATCGAGCGCGACCGATGGGCGATGGTGCATCGCATCGGCGCCGAGTTCGGACTCACGCCGTCGGCGCGTGTGTCGCTCGGTACGACGTCGGACTACGACACGAACGAACTCGAGCGGCTGCTCACGCAGTAGAGCGAGGGGAACGGTCGCGGTTGACGGCGGTCAGCGGTCCCGCCTCGCGGCGACACGAAGCGTCTTCTCGTCAGGAACAGCGCGTTCCGCGCCGGCGGATGATCTGATAAAGTGACGCGATCGAGCCGTTCGAGCGGGCTGAAAGTGAGGCGCCTGCGCAGCGCCGGGGGGAGGCAACGTATGACGGGCGTGAGCCTGAGCTTCACAGATGGCGACACGCTGCATCTTCTCCTGACGCTCAGCATTCTGCTTGCCACCGTTCATGCGAGCGGGTTCCTCTTCGTGAAGCTTCGTCAGCCGAGAGTAGCCGGAGAGATCGTCGCGGGGCTGGCATTGGGGCCCACCTTGCTCGGATACCTCCGGCCCGACCTGTCTCACGAACTCATCGCGGGGAGTGCGCCGACCACGGCGGTGCTCGGCGCGACGTATCAACTTGGGCAACTGCTCCTCATGTACTGCGCGGGTGCCACGCTGCGGTCGCATCGCCGCCGCGGTGAGGGGCGCACCACGTCGCTAATCGCGCTGATCGGCAACATCATCCCCTTCGCGGCCGGCGCGGCGTTGCTGCTCATCGTCAACCCCGGTGGCTTGATCGGCGCTGCCGAGAACCGCACCTCGCTCCTGATCGTGTTCGCCTGCGGCATCGCGGTCACCAGCATCCCGGTCATCTCACGCATCCTCACTGATCTGGGGTTGATGAGGACGTCGTTTGCACGAATTGTGCTTAGTGTCGCGCTCATCGACGATGTAGTCCTGTACGTACTTCTGAGCATCGCGGTCGGCCTCGTGGCGACCACGTCGAGCGACGGTTTCGCTCTGCCGAGCTTGCTCTCGATCACGCCAGGCTCAGCGGTCTCCGACGCCTATTACGTGATCGTTTCAGTTGCCATATTCGGACTGCCGCTCGCATTCGGCCGCTCGCTTGTCGAGCGGATGGGTGCCCTGCGCTTCAACGTACTCGGACGCTCCAACGCGCTTGCCTTCCAAGTCGTGTTCATGATGGTGATGACGAGCCTCGCGCTGTTCCTCGGCATCTCGCCGATCTTCGGCGCCTTCGTCGCCGGCATACTCGCAGGGACGCTCTCAAGCGGCGACGCGGCCGAGGAAACCGCGACTGTGTCCATCGACGCGGCACGCGCACAGGCGACCATCCAGACCTTCTCGTTCGCGTTCTTCATTCCGATCTACTTCGCGGTCGTCGGTCTGAAACTCGACCTCATCCGGCAGTTCGACATCCCCTTCTTCGCACTGTTCCTCGTGTACGCGTGCGTGGTGAAAGCGCTCAGCGTCTACACGGGTGCTCGCCTTGCGGGCGAGAAGCGCGAGAGCGCGATCAACCTCGCGATGGCGCTCAACGCACGGGGCGGCCCGGCGATCGTCATGGCGTCGGTCGCGTTCGACGCCCACATCATCTCCGAGAAGTTCTACGTCGACCTCGTTCTTCTCGCGTTGGTGACTTCGATGATGGCCGGAGCCTGGCTCGACCGGGTTCTCCGTCACGGCACGTTTTTCACGGAGCTTCAGCCGAGCACCGCAGTCGGTCCGGAGGACCGGGCAGCAGTCCACGCGTAGCGGACGCCCGTCGTTTGACCCCTTAGACTGACCCTTTGAGGGGGTGAATTCCAGTCGATACCAGTACCCTCAGGCATGGGAATTCGTATACAGACGCCCCCATCCGAACTCGGGTCTGAGGGGTTCGAGTCCCTTCCTCGGCACCACACGACGGCAGCGAGTCCATGGCCAAGCTCACGCAACCATTCACGGGGGAAGTGATCGAGACGTTGCTCGCGCTGGAGAGCGCGAAATATCCCGTGTTTGCTGGATCCCTGATGCGCAACCTGACGCCCGGGGTCACCCTCCAGATGTAGGCGCGAAGATTTCCTGGCTGATCTGGCTGGAGCTGACCCCGGAGGCCGTTGACATGACCCCGACGGCCAGGGAGAACGTTTGAGCTTCCGAACGCGATGTCCCTGAAGAGAGCCCAACCGCCGGAGGAGCCCGCGACCGACGGAGCGAAAATCTGCCACCCCGTTGACGTGTAGGTCAGGATAAGAGGCTGTCCAGTGGGGGCGTCCTGCGAACCCACAGCCTGGCAACCCATGGAAAAGAAGCAGGTAACGCTGAAGAGTTCGCTCCCAATCCCGGGGCCTGGGGATGAGACCTGGGTCCAGCGGGTGCCGTCATAGTGGACGACCAGTGTGCGAGACGCTCCCTTCACGTCGAAGTCACTGCCCACCGCCCAACAGTCAGTGGCATCGGCGCAGGCAACGTCTCGCAGCCAATTACTTGGGGCGGCCGTCCAGGTGCTGGGGTTAGGGCTGGTCACTACTCTCCACGAAGACCCGTCGTACGATTCGATGAGTGTCGATTGCAGACCGGACCGGGTGTTGCCACCACCAGCCAGGCGTTGCCATCGAAATGCTCAATCAGGGGTTGCAGGTTGGAGGCCCTTGTGGAGGAGCTATCGCCCACCGACCAGCAGTCGTCGGACTGAGACAGGAGACACTTACCAAAGCACTGCCATAGAAATTCATGGCGCTGACCGGCACTCCCGCAATGGATGGGCGGCCCGTCGCCGTCGGGGTCGGGCTCACGAGGGCGTCGGCGAAGCTACCGGTGTCGACAAGGCCGTGGGTGTCGGTAAAGAGGTCGCCCGTGTTGCTGGCGAGCTTCCGGAGGGCGGGCTCGCCTTGGCGCAGCCCGTGACCAGCACGGCCGCGAAGGTGACCCCGATGGCGAGGAACCTGACCATTCCCCGCTCCCCAAACCTGTTCGAAACCTTGCTGTTCATGTCCTTACCCACTGGTTGAAACGGCCCTCTCTGGGACGCGGTTATGGATCGTCGGTGTTGGTGGGCAGGGCCATGGACGAGGCCCGCTAGGCCTGTTCCAAGGTGTGAGGTCAGCATCCCATCCCGCGGAATCCCCGCCATGCCGTTCGGTGGGTGGACCCGGAGCGAATCGTCGGCACGGAACGACCCCTCCATCCAGACGCCGACGGGTCCCCGCGACCGCGCCGGCCACGCAGATCAGCCGAAGCCGTCAACCGTGCGTGACAGACACGCAACGGCCGTCGGCGGGGCTCGATACCCGTGCGAGTGTAGGTCGAACCCGACCACCATTCTCGGAGGGAGCAGCCATGCCGGGGACCTCGAGCCGGCTTGAGCACCGGACGCGCCTCCTCATCGCGGCGCTGACCGGCACCACGATGCTCGCGGCGTGCGGAGCAGCCGGCGCGACACCAACCGAGAGCAGCAAATCGCCACAGCAGGTGATGCGCGACACCGCGACGGCCGTCCGGAGCGTGCGGTCCTTCCACATGTCGGGGTCGATCGGCAGCGGAACCTCGGCCCTCGGGCTCGATCTGCGCATCGAGAACGCCGATACGATGTCGGGGACGCTGACGCTGCAGGGTGCCACCGCGCAGCTCGTGATTGTCGACGGGGCGTCCTACATCTCCGGTGAGAGTTTCTTCACCAAGTTCGCGGGTGCCGCGGCCGGGCAGCTCATCGGCAACAAATGGGCGAAGCTGCCGGCCACATCAGCCGCGAGCCTTGAATCAGGCCTGCAGGCATTCGCGGACACCTCGAAGTTCGCTGACTGCCTCACCAGCTCGGGCACGGCGACGAAGCTCACCGCTGCAGTGGCGAGCTACAACGGCGCATCCGTCATCGCCGTCACCGGCGGAGACACCATCCTCGAGGTTGCGGACCAGGTTACGCCGTATCCGATGCGGCTGAGCGTGACCGGCTCGACGGGTCTCCTCGTGTCGACGACGCCCTGCTCGCCGGACGGCTCGTCCACCGCGAGCTCCACCGCCCCACACGGGACCCTCAACTTCGATCACTGGGGCAGCAACTTCACCATCAGCGCCCCCAAGGCGTTCATCGCAGCCCCTTCGTCAACGTCAACACCGTCTCCGACGCCGACTGCGATTCCGACCTCGTTTCACTACACCGACCCCCAGGCGCGGTGGTCCGCGACCTTCGCCGGCCCACCCGCCTACACGACCACCACCGCGCGCTCCAGCACCGGCAAGGCCGTCCCGTATCAACTCGCGGAGTACGCCAGCGTCACCATCGATCAATGGGTCGGCGTCCTGCTCGTTGGCTCGTCAGCAAGCATCGACCTCACCGGGACGCTGAGTCAGGACGCGACCGCCGTGTCCGGCACCGTCCTCTCGCACACGTCGGGGAAGTTCCGAGGGTACAGCTCCGCACTTGGAATCATCTCCGCCACCGCCGGATTCATCGAGCTCCGGCTCGTGCGCGTGGGCGGAGTCGTGTACGAGATCGGCACGCTGGAGCGGACCAACCCGCCGCCTGATTTCGCGGGATTCATCGCGGGCGTCCGGCTCACCCCGCACTGAGCCGGTCGCAGCCAGGCGCTCCCCAAACCCCTCGGCTCGCGATCCAACTCGTACCCGGATTGGAAGTCGCGCGTCGATCGTGTCGTCGAGTCTCTGCGTACGGCGCGGTAGCATTCGATGCCCGCATGGAATCGCACAGGTTTCGCGAGACGTTCGTCGGTCGGCAGGCCGAGGTGCGGACCTTGCTCGCGGAAGCCACGCTGGCTCGGAACAGCCATCCACGTGTCGTCCTCCTCACCGGAGAGCCGGGCATCGGCAAAACCGCTCTGGTGCGGCAGTTCACCCGTGAGGCCGAGGGCTTCCATCTCCTCCAGGCGAGCGGGGAGGAAGCGGAGCAACTCCTCGAATACGGCGTGGTGGAACAGCTGGTCCGCACGGTCCCGGAGCCCCTTTCTCACGCGCTGACCGGACTCGGCACCGGCCGGCACGAGAACCGCGATGCGATCTGGGTCGGCGCCGCCATCCTCGAGTTGCTGGGATCGCTGCAGGCCTCGGGCCCGGTGCACCTGCTCATCGACGACGCGCAGTGGACGGACCGCGTCTCGCTGCACGCCCTGGTGTTCGCGCTCCGGAGGCTCCAGGCCGACCGCGTCCTTGCCACGGTGGTCTCGCGCAGCGGTTCGCCCCGCGGTCATCTCGCCGGCGTGCACCGGCTGGTGGAGCACGGACGCGGCATCTGGATGCGGGTGCGTGGCCTCGACGCCGGGGCGGTGCGAGAGCTGGGAGCCGCGATGGGAGCCGGCACCCTTTCGCTTCGCGCCGCCGACCGCGTCCGCGCACACACCGGGGGAAGCCCGTTGCATGCCACCGCGGTATTCGACGAGCTCTCTCCCGACGTGCTCCGCGAGCCGTCCGACCTGCCGCTGCCCTCACCCGCCGATTTCGGGGCACTGGTGGTCGCCCGCCTCTCGGCATGCCCCGCCGACGCCCAGCACCTGGTGCACGCCGCTGCGGTGCTCGGCGCCACGTGCCGCCTGTCCCAGGCCGGCAGGCTCGCCGAGCTGGGCGACACCCTCCCGCCACTGGAGCGGGCGATCGCTGCTCGCCTCCTCGAGGAGCGGGGCGCCCCCGCCGATCGAACCATCGCCTTCCCGCACCCGCTGGTGCAGGCGGCCGCGTACCACGCGCTCGGCCCCGCCCAGCGTGCCCAGCTGCACGAGCGCGCGGCCGATCTCGTCAGCGATGAAGGCGCGTCGCTGCACCATCGGGTTGCGGCCGCGCGGGGGCCTGACCCTCAGCTGGCGGCGGATCTCCTCATCTTCGGCATCCACATGGCGCGGCAAGGCTCCTGGGACGCCGCCGCGGACGCGCTGCTGTCGGCCGCACGGCTCACCGCCGACGGGCGCGATCGTGACCAGCGCCTGCTGATGGCGGCAGAGCACATGCTCCTTGGCGGCGCGGTCGACGATGCGCTCGCCCTCGTCGACGAGATCGAAGCCCAGCCCGCCTCCGCCCGGCGAGGGTTCGTGCTCGGCAGCATCGCGCTCATCGCGGGCCGCTATGACGACGCCCAGGAGCTCTTCGGCATCGCCTACGAGGCGTGCGACCCGGCGCGCGACCACCCGCTCGCCGAGGAGATCGCGGCTCAGCTCGCGCATACCCACATGGGCCGCGGCCATGGCGCCGAGGCGGCGCTCTGGGCGACGCGCTCGCTCGATTCGACGCGGGCGCCGTCACCGGTGTCGGACCCCCTCTCAGTCCTGGCAATCGGCCTCCTGTTCGCAGGTCGAGCTCCCGAGGCGGCCGCGTCGTTGGCCGAATTGCCCGACCCGCAGCTCCTCGCCGAGGACGCCTCGCTCGGCGGTTACGTCGGACGCGGCTACGTCCGCTGTGTCACCGACGACCCGGCCGGAGCGCGCGACGACCTCGCGCCGGTGACCGTCCAGCTCCGCCGCCGAGGGCCGGCGCACCATGCCATCGAAGCCCTGACCACGCTGTCGATCGCCGAATACCGGCTCGGGGCCTGGGACGACGCGATCGTCCACGGAGAGCTCGCGGCCTCGCTGGCGGAGGATGCGGACCAGACCTGGCTCCTCGCGGCTGCCCACAGCGCCGTCTGCGCCCCGCTCGCGGGGCGCGGCGAATGGGACGGGGCGGCGGATCACGCGCAGGCGGCCCGGCGGGCATCAGAGGTCGTGCGCGCGGAGTTCGCCGGCGTCGCGCAGGCCTCCCTCGCCGCGGCCCTGGTCGCTCGTGCCCGAGGTGATCACGACGGCGTGATCCGTGCACTCGAGCCACTGCTGCCCCTGTCCGAGCTCGACGGCATCCGGGAACCCGGAATCCTCGACTGGCCGATCCTGTACAGCACCGCGCTCATCGGGCTCGGCCGCCTGCGCGACGCGGAGACGGTACTCGCCCGCTTCGAGCGGCTCGCCGGTGAGCGAACCCGCGCGCTGTCGCTTGCCGGCGCCGCCCGCATTCGCGGGATGCTCGACGCGGCGCTCGGCCGCGCCGATGACGCCGAGGTCGCGTTCGTTGCCAGCCTCGCAATCCTCGATGACTTCGGGTTTCCGTTCGAGCGCGGCCTCACCGAGCTTGCGTACGGCCACTTCCTCCTCGGCGAGGGGCACCTCCGGGCCGCAGCGTGGCAGCTGGAGGCCGCTCGCGACCGCTTCACCGACCTGGGTGCGCGGCCGTACCTCGAGGAGTGCGCGCGTGAGCTCGCCCGCTGCGGCGTCGTCCCGATGGCCGGGACCGGCACCTCGAGGCGCTGGCGCCTGACACCCCAGGAGGTGTCGGTCGCGCGGCTTGTCGCAACCGGGCGCACCAACCGTCAGGTCGCCGACGAGCTGGTGGTGAGCGTGAAGACCGTCGAGTACCACCTCGGCAACCTGTACGGGAAGCTGGGGATCCGCTCGCGGCAGGAGCTCGTCCCGGTGTTCGGGCCCACCGACGCGGGGCGCTCGTCCCGGCCGGCAACCGCGTTGGGCCACCAGGGTGTGGTGGCGTCGAAATACTAGGGTGAGTCCCTAGGGACATATTCGGTACCGCTCCGTAGAGTCAACTCGTGAGTGCGTTTGAGGGGTGCTCGTGACCGGCGATCCGCGTAGCGATCGGCCCGCACTCCTCGCTCACGGGCTGATCCGTCCCTGCATCCTCGTGCACCTCGTCGGCGGCGAGTCCGTCTACGGGTACGAGCTTCACCATCGCCTTCGGGCGGTCGGTCTCGAGTGCGATCAGGGCACCGTCTACCGCGCGCTCAACACCATGGAGGACGAGGGGCTGCTCCGGTCGACCTGGGAGCGGAGCGCCGGGGGCCGCAGCCGCCGCCGGTACGAGCTGACCGAGGCGGGCACCGACGTGGTGGACAGCTACGTCATGGCTGTCGAACAGGTGAAGGCGGTCGCGCAGGCATTCCTCGACATGCGCAAGCTCCTGGCTGGACGGACATACCCGCAGCGCGCAGATATGTGCGGAACACACGGATTGACGACCTCTTCCCCGCGCGCAACAGTGCCTGACGAGGCGGGAACCCACACCTACGCCTGACCCGCCGCCGTCGCACGCACCGTTCACACAGGAGGCGGCTGGATGGCCACGGATACCGTTCCATATGGGCGCAAGACCCAGCGGGAATCGCCGGTCTCTGATCTCCACATCGTCTGGGTGACCGCCGGACTGGGCTGCGACGGCGACTCAGTATCGATCACCGCGGCGACGCAGCCGAGCATCGAGGACGTCCTGCTCGGCGCGATCCCGGGCCTGCCCAAGGTGCACCTCTACAACCCGGTGCTCGCGTACGAGAACGGCGAGGAGTTCATCAAGTCCTGGCACGCGGCCGCCGACGGCAAGCTCGACCCGTTCGTCCTCGTCGTCGAAGGGTCGATCCCGAACGAGACGATCAAGAAGGAGGGCTACTGGGCAGCGGTCGGCACCGACGCGGCGACCGGACAGCCGATCACGACCTGCGAGTGGATCGACCGCCTCTCGGCAAATGCGCTCGCTGTCGTCGCGTGCGGGACCTGCGCCACCTACGGCGGCATCCACGCGATGCAGGGCAACCCGACCGGGGCGATGGGACTCTGCGATTACCTCGGATGGGACTGGAAGTCGAAGGCCGGACTGCCGATCGTGAATGTGCCCGGGTGCCCGGTGCAGCCGGACAACTTCATGGAGACGGTGCTCTACCTGCTGTACATGGTCGCGGGGCTGGCGCCCACGATCCCGCTCGACGACCAGCTCCGGCCGCAGTGGCTGTTCGGCAACACCGTGCACGACGGATGCGACCGGGCCGCCTCCTACGAGCAGGGCGATTTCGCCGCCGACTACAACTCGCCGAAGTGCCTGGTGAAGCTCGGCTGCTGGGGCCCGGTCGTCAACTGCAACGTCCCGAAACGCGGGTGGATGGCCGGCATCGGCGGGTGTCCGAACGTCGGCGGCATCTGCATCGGCTGCACGATGCCCGGATTCCCCGACAAGTTCATGCCGTTCATGGATGAGCCGCCGGGGGCACATCTGTCCACAGGCGTCATCGGCGTGTACGGCACGGCCATTCGCGCGCTGCGCAAGGTCACCAACACGACCGTCAACAAGGAGCCGAAGTGGCGCCACGCACGTCCCGAGCTCACCACCGGCTACCGGCCGACCACCTACTGAGGAGCACGTCGAATGACAGTCGTTGAAAGGGAGGCGCCTCCCGCCAGGACCGGGAACCTCGTCGACGTCTCCTGGGATCCGATCACCAGGATCGTCGGCAGCCTCGGGATCTTCACGAAGATCGACTTCGAGAACCGGATCGTCGCGGACTGCCGGAGCACGTCATCGATCTTCCGCGGCTACAGCATCTTCATGAAGGGCAAGGACCCGCGCGACGCGCACTTCATCACCAGCCGCATCTGCGGCATCTGCGGCGACAACCACGCCACGTGCGCGACCTACGCGCAGAACATGGCGTTCGGCATCCGGCCGCCCGCGATGGGGGAGTGGATCGTCAACCTCGGCGAGGCGGCCGAGTACATGTTCGACCACAACATCTTCCAGGACAACCTGCTGATGGTCGACTTCTGCGAGCAGATGGTGAAGGAGACCAACCCGAGCGTGCTCGCGAAGGCCGAGAGCACACCGGCCCCCCACGCAGCCGACCACGGCTACCGCACGATCGCCGACATCATGCGCGCGCTGAACCCCTTCACCGGTGAGTTCTACCGCGAGACGCTGCACGTCAGCCGCTACACGCGTGAGATGTTCTGCCTGATGGAGGGACGGCACGTCCATCCATCGACGCTCTACCCCGGAGGCGTCGGCACGGTGCCGACCGTCCAGCTCTTCTCCGATTACCTCGTTCGCCTGATGCGCTACGTCGAGTTCATGAAGAAGGTCGTCCCGCTTCACGACGACATCTTCGATTTCTTCTATGAGGCGCTCCCCGGATACGAGGAAGTCGGCAGGCGCCGCATGGACACCGTGTGCTGGGGCTCGTTCAACGACCCCGACGAGTGCGACTACACGTACCGGCACATGACCAACTGGGGCCGGTCCATGTTCGTGACCCCGGGTGTGGTGGTGGACGGGAAGCTCGTGACCACCGACCTCGTCGAGATCAACCGGAACATCCGCATCCTCCTCGGGCACTCGTACTACGAGGACTGGGCGGACAGCGGCGAGACGTTCGTCGACAAGGACCCGCTCGGGCACCCGATCGACAAGCGGCATCCGTGGAACCAGACCACGATCCCGAAACCCGGCAAGCGCGACTTCGACAAGAATTACAGCTGGGTCATGTGCCCCCGCTACCTCCACGAGGGCGAGCACCTCGCGATGGACACCGGCGGCGGAGCGTTCGCCCGGCTGCTGGCGACGTCGCTCGCCGGCCTCGTCGACATCGGCTATGTCAAGGCGACCGGCCACAGCACGAAGATCTATCTCCCCAAGACGGCCTCGAAGCCGGAGGTGGAGTTCGAGTGGCACGTTCCGAAGTGGAGCAACGCGATCGAGCGCGACCGGGCCCGCACCTACTTCCAGGCGTACTCGGCCGCGGCAGCGCTCCACTTCCTCGACAAGGCGTTCGCGGAGCTCAACGCGGGACGCACCGACACGTTCACGCCCTTCACAGTGCCGGACGAGGCGATCGGCTGCGGATTCCACGAAGCGGTGCGTGGCGTGCTCTCGCATCACGTGGTCATCCGCGGCGGCAAGATCGCGAACTACCACCCGTACCCGCCGACCCCGTGGAACGCCACCCCACGCGACATGTACGGCACCCCGGGACCGTACGAAGACTCCGTGCAGAACACGCCGATCTTCGAGGAGAACGGACCGGACAACTTCAAGGGCATCGACATCATGCGGGCGGTTCGCAGCTTCGATCCCTGCCTGCCGTGCGGGGTTCACATGTACCTCGGCAACGGCAAGGTCCTCGAGACCCGTCACTCGCCGAACTTCGGCCTCCAACCGTGAATGGCCGCGCCCGCCCGTTTGCTTGAGCACCGCGACCTCCAGAACCGCCTCGCCCACATCGACTCGCTGGTCGGGGAGCTTCAACGGCTCCCCGACCCGGGGGCGCGGGCGATGGTCGAACAGCTGCTGTCGACGGTCCTCGACCTGCACGGCGAGGCGCTCTCGCGAATGCTCGACACGCTGGGTGACCCCGGCGACCCGGCGACCGACCGCCTGCTCCACACGCTCGCCGACGACGAGCTGATCAGCGGCGTGCTCCTGCTGCACGGCCTGCACCCGGTCGATCTCCGCACGCGGGTGGAGGATGCACTCGAATCCGTGCGACCTTACATGCGCTCGCACGGCGGTGGCGTCGAACTGGTCGGCATCGTCGGTGACGCGGTGCGCATCCGCCTCGAGGGGCACTGCAAAGGCTGCCCCTCGTCGCAGATGACACTCAAGCTCGCCGTGGAGAAGGCGATCTTCGAGGCCGCCCCCGACGTCAGCGAGATCCAGGTCGAGGCGCCGGCCCCGGATACGCCGGCCGGTCCTGCGGATTTGCAGGGTCTCATCGCGCTGCCGGTCATCGCCTCCGCGGCCTCCCGAGGCGTCCACGGCGTGACGGCGGCACCGTCCGGCGCGTGGTCGACGGTCGGCCCGCGCGCCGGCGATATCGCGCCCGGGGAGGTCCTCCTCACGGCAGTGGAGGGCGTGGCCGTCGCCATCGCCCGAGTGGGCGGCGTCTGCTACGCGTACCTCGCGATGTGCCCGTCGTGCCGGAGCACGATGCACGAGGCGACCATCGACGGCACCACCCTCACCTGCGGCGCATGCAGCTCCCGATTCGACATCCGCAACGCGGGTGCCGGCATCGACACCGATCTCCGGATCGAGCCGCTGCCGCTTCTGCAGGACGCTGACGTGCTCCGCATCGCCGTCCCGGCGGCCGTCCCGTGACCTCGACCACCGCGCTGACCGGTCTTCGCGGGTTCATCCGCGAGCGCCCGCCCGCCGAGCGCTGCGAGCTGTGCAGCGCCGAGCTCGCGCCGCACCCCCGGCACGAGCACCTCCTCGAACCGGGTGCGCGCCAGATCCACTGCAGCTGCACGCCATGCGCCCTGCTGTTCCCGCCGGACGCGGGCAAGCGCTACCGGCGCGTGCCGAGGCGGCTCTGGTACCTGCACGGGTTCGCGATGACCGACGCCCAGTGGGAGTCGCTCGCGATCCCCGTCAACATGGCGTTTCTGCACACCACCTCGCCGTCCGGCGAGCTGCGGGCGTTCTACCCGAGCCCGGCGGGCGCCACGGAGTCACTGCTCACGCTCGAGGGATGGGACGCGATGGTGGCCGACAACCCCATCCTTCGGGAGATGGAGCCGGACGTCGAGGCCCTCCTCGTCAATCGCGTCGGCGGGGCGCGCGACCACTTCATCGCGCCGATCGACCGCTGCTACGAGCTCGTCGGCCTCATCCGGGTGAGCTGGAGAGGCCTGAGCGGCGGTCAGGAGGTGTGGGAGCGGATCGACGCGTTCTTCACGGACCTGCGCGCCCAGGCTCGGCCGAAGGGTGAACCAGATGCCTGAGCTGGATCTCGAGGTCCTGTCGGCGAGTGCCGAGCCCGACACGCTGATCCCGATCCTCAACTTCCATCTCGGCATTCGCGAAGGGTCCGCGGTTCGCGTCGACGCCATCTCGCTGCGCTGCCAGATCATGGTGGAGGCGACGCGAAGGCCGTACGCGCCCTCGGAGCAGGAGGCGCTGCTCGACCTCTTCGGCGTGCCGTCGCGATGGGGGAGAACGCTCAAGACGATGCTGTGGACGCACGCCCACACGGACGTGCCCGGGTTCACCGGCGCCACCGAGGTGAGCCTGCCGGTGGCATGCACGCACGACCTCACCACCAGCGCGGGCAAGTACTTCTTCGCGCTCGAGAGCGGCGAGGTGCCGCTCGTCTTCCAGTTCAGTGGCACCGTGTTCTGGCGCGACGTCGACGGCGAGCTGCAGGTGGCGCCGATCCCATGGTCCAAGGAGGCGTCCTACCGGCTGCCGGTGTCGACCTGGCGCGCCCTCATGGAGGAGCACGATCCCGGCAGCGCCTGGCTCTGCCTGCGCCGGGACACCGTCGACCGCCTCAACCGCTACAAGGCGCAGCGCGGCCTCCCCGGCTGGGACGCGGCGGTGGAACTGCTCCTCGAGGCGGCCGGCGACGGCGCCGCGACCGAGGCGGCGCGCCGGTGAGCGCGACTGAGCTCGAACGGCTGGTGGCGGCGACGCTCTATGAGGGGTACATCCTCTACCCGTACCGGCCATCGTCCGTGAAGAACCAGGTCCGATGGACGTTCGGGGGGGTCCACCCGCGCTCGTGGAGCGACGCGTCCGGCGGCAGCGACCCGTGGAGCACCCGGACCGAATGCCTCCTGCGCGACGAGGGCGGCGCTTCGGTGAGCGTGCGCGTCCGGTTTCTGCAACTCGTGACCAGAACCGTCGCGCGGCTCGATCCGTGCGCCGGCGTCCTCGACAGCGACGCGATGTCGAGGCTCCAAACCGTCGAGGAGTTGCGTGTCGCGGATGAGACCCATCGCGGATGGGACGAGGCGACCGAGCGCGACATCGACTGCGGCACGTTCCATCTCGGCACCCTGCTGGCAGAGGAGATCTCCGTCGAAGCGATCTATCCCGAGGCCACGGAGACCGAGCAACTCGCCGGCGAGGACGGGATGGTGCACGGAGCGCTGATCAGAAAGCGGGAACCACTCTCGGCAACGGTGACGCTCGGCGCCGAGCGCGTCGGCGCCGACCTGGCGAGAGTGCGCGTCACGGTGTTCAACACGACAGTGTTCGACCCGTCAGGCGAGCAAGCGCGAGAGCGCGCGCTTCGCCGCTCCCTCGTGTCGACGCACGCGATCCTCGTAACTCAGGGCGGCGAATGGCTCTCGCTCGCAGACCCGCCCGCCGACGCCGCCGGCGCGGCCGCGGGATGTCGCAACACGGGACTGTGGCCGGTGCTGGTCGGCCAGCCCGGCTCGGCGGACACGGTGCTCGCCTCGCCGATCATCCTCGAGGATCACCCCCAGGTCGCCCCGGAATCCTCGGGCGACCTGTTCGACGCGACCGAGATCGACGAGATCCTCAGCCTGCGCATCCTCACCCTCACCGACGACGAGAAGGCCGAGATGCGGGCCGCTGACACCCGCGCCCGTGCCCTGCTGGACCGCACCGAGTCGCTCACCGGCGACGACCTCATGCGGATGCACGGCACGCTGCGCTCGGTCCGTCCCGTGGTGGGGGAGCGGCGATGACGGCGCTCGACCCCGCGGCATGGGATCCCTTCCGCGCCGAGCAGGGCACCGAATCGGTGCGCTGGCGCGACGGCAGGCTGCACCGCGGTGATCGCATCCGGCTTCGCCCCCGGGGCCGCGCCGACATCATGGACGTGGCGCTCGAGGGCCGGACCGCCGTCGTCGAGTTGATCGAACGCGACTACGAGGATCTCGTGCACGTCGCCGTGCTCGTGGACGACGACCCCGGCAAGGATCTCGGGGCCCTGCGCCAGCCGGGGCACCGGTTCTTCTTCAGCCTCGACGACATCGAACCACTCGATATGCCCGGCCTGGCCGAGGAGGGCGAGCGGTGAGCGATCCGACCATCCTCGTCGCCGGCATCGGGAACATCTTCCTCGGTGACGACGGCTTCGGCGTCGAGGTGGCGCAGCGCCTCGCCGCGCAACCGCTCCCCGACGGGGTTCGCGTGGTCGACTTCGGCATCCGCGGCTTCGACCTCGCCTATGCGCTCCTCGACGGGCCCGAGGCCACCATCCTGATCGACGCGATGCCACGCGGTGCAGCGCCCGGCACCATCTTCGTGCTCGAGCCCGACCTCGAAGCAGCACCCGGGTCCGCCGCGGAGCCGGATCATGCCCAGGGCTCGTTCCAGGGGCACGCGATGACGCCGGAATCAGTCTTCGCGCTGGTTCGCGCCCTCGGTGGCATCCCGCGCAACGTCCTGGTCGTGGGATGCGAGCCCGAGACCTTCGGACCCGAGGACGAAGGGCAGATGGGGCTGAGCGCCACCGTCTCCGCCGCTGTCCCCGAGGCCGTTGCGACTGTGGAGCGCCTGCTCGCGCAGGTCAGCTCGACCATGCGGAGCGCCGCCTGATGCACGAGATGGGACTCGCCGAGGCCATCCTCTCCGTGGTGAGCGACATCGCCGGCGACCGCACGGTCACCAGCGTGACCGTGCGCATCGGCGAGCAGCAGCGCATCGTGGCGGACAGCCTGGAGTTCGGCTTTCAGCTGCTCGCCGAGGGCACAGGGTGCGAAGGCGCCGTCCTGCGGTGCCTTCCCGTCCCCGGCGCGACGGTCCTCGTCGACGAGGTCGAGCTCGCCGGTGATCCGCCGACGATCGTTCGGCGGCCGGGCTCCGAGGTGGCGGAGACCCCGCACGCGCATCCCCACACCAGCGTTCACGGCGCCGCCCCGGCGCCCGTCGGATCAGCACACGAACAAGGAGGAACCTAGATGTCTCTTGTGGTCGGCAACAGTGGCGGCGGGCTTCGCTCGCTCGTGCAGTGGCTCATCGTCGGAGCCGTCATCGGCGCCGTGCTCAACTCCAAGGACATCCAGCGGTATCTCAAGATTCGCGGGATGTAGCAGGGGATCACACGGCGCCATGCCACGCTTCATCGTCGACACCCAGAACTCGACCGTCGATGTGGGTCTGCGGGTGAACCTGCACCCCTCGCACATCTCGGCGCACGCGCTGAGCGGTCACATCGACTGCGAGCTGGACGCCGACGGCAGGCCGCGGTTCGACGCACCGTACAGCGCCGAGCTCTTCCTGCCGGTCGAGGCGATCAAGTCGGGGCATGGCATCCAGGATCGCGAGATGCGCCGCCGCTTCAACGCGGATCATTTTCCGACGATCTCCGCACGCGTCACGAAGGGCGAGCCTCTGGGCGAGGACGGGCGCTACCGCGCTGCGGCGACGCTGACCATGCACGGGCAGACGCGCGAGATCTCGGGCGAGGTCGAGCTGCATGTCAATGGAACGACGATGTCGGTCACCGGCCGGCAGGTGATCAACGTCAAGGATTTCGGCATCGATCCGCCGCGGCTGATCGTCCTCAAGGTGGAGCCTGACGTCGATGTGCACGTGAACATCGTCGCGAAACAGCAGTTACAGTAGATGGAGTGACCAGGCATGTTTGAGAAGTTGTTGCTCTTCGGAGTCGGATACGTCCTGGGAACGCGCGCGGGCCGTGAGCGGTTCGACGAGCTTGCGGGCATGGCCAAGAAGTTCGCGCAGCGGGACGAGGTCAAGATGGCGTTGAGCCTCGTGAGCGGGATCGTCGAGGAGCGCTTCAGCTCGGCCGCGGAGCACCTGCGCGCGGCGTGATCCGATGAGCGTCGCGACGCCGCAGCTGGCAGACGGCGCGCCGATTTCCGCACCTCCGTCGGACGGCGGTGCGTCGCGGCGCCGCTTCTCCGTGCACGGAGTCGTCCAGGGCGTGGGATTCCGCCCGTTTGTCTGGGCTCTGGCATCGCGATTCGACCTCCAGGGCTGGGTGCGCAACACGTCCGGCGCGGTCGTGATCGAGGTCGAGGGCGAGCCGAGCTCGCTCGCGCGGTTCCTCCACTCGCTGCAGGCGGACCCTCCGCGGCTCGCCCGCATCGACTCGGTCGAATCCGAGGACGTCGAGCCGACCGGCGAGCGCGGCTTCCGGATCGTGGAAAGTCGCGCGATCGAGGGTGAGTACCAGCCCATCGCCCCGGACGCCGCGACCTGTCCTGACTGCGTCGCCGACATCCTCGACCCGATCAATCGGCGGTACCGCTACGCGTTCACCAACTGCACGAACTGCGGCCCGCGCTTCACGATCATCGAGGACATCCCGTACGACCGCCCGCTGACCACGATGCGCAATTTCACCATGTGCGCCGCGTGCCGTCGCGAGTACGAGGATCCAGCGAACCGGCGCTTCCACGCACAGCCCAATGCATGCCCGGCGTGCGGCCCGCGCCTGTGGTTCGCGGATGCGCGCGGCGCCGAGCTGGAAGGCGACGCCATCGAGGCGGCGGCCGCCGCCATCGCGCAGGGGCAGATCGTCGCGATCAAAGGGCTGGGCGGATTCCAGCTCTGCTGCGACGCCGGGAATGACGGTGCTGTCCGGCGCCTCCGCGACCGCAAGCACCGGCCGGCGAAGCCGTTCGCCGTCATGTGCGCATCACTGGGCGAAGCCAGGCTGCTCGCGGACCTCGGCGACACCGAAACTGCATTGCTCGACGGCACGACGCGGCCCATCGTGCTCGTGCGTCTCGGTGCGAGCGGCGCCTCGACGATCGCGCCGTCGGTGGCTCCCGGCCTGCACGAGCTCGGACTGATGCTGCCGTACACACCGCTGCATCACCTGCTGCTCCGGGCGGTCGACCGCCCGCTGGTGATGACGAGCGGCAACGTCAGCGAGGAACCGATCGCGCGCGAGAACCTCGAGGCCGTCGAACGCCTCGCCGGCATCGCCGACGCATACCTGCTGCACGACCGCGACATCTACGCCCGCTACGACGACTCCGTCGTCCGCGTGGTCGGCGGCACCCCGCGGATGGTCCGGCGCGCCCGCGGCTACTGCCCGCTCCCGGTCCACGTCGCCGCCGGCGGCGGCGAGGTGCTCGCGCTCGGCGCCCACCTCAAGAACACCTTCTGCATCCTCAAGAACGGCAGGGCGTTCGCCGGGCCGCACATCGGCGACCTCGACAACCCGCACGCGCTCGGCCACCACGACGAGGCGCTGCGCACGTATCTGCGCCTGTTCCGGTCGCGACCGGCGACCGTGGCGTCGGACCTGCACCCCGATTACGCGTCGACGCGTCTCGCGGAGCGATGGTGGGATGAGGGCGCACGAGAGGTCCGCGTGCAGCACCACCACGCGCACATCGCGAGCGTCCTGGCCGAGCACGGGCTGCGCGGCAACGTCATCGGCGTGGCCTTCGACGGCATCGGCCTTGGACCGGACGGCTCGATCTGGGGTGGCGAATTCCTCGTCTGCGACGAACGCTCGTACCGTCGCGCCGGACACATCGCGGCCGTGCGCCAGCCCGGCGGCGACGCGTGCGCGCGAGAAGGGTGGCGCATGGCGATCGCATACCTGACGTCATCGGGAACGACGGTCACGGCTCCTCCGCACTGGATGGACGACGCTGAGAACCTCCCCGACGAGCGCCGCTGGCGGCTGGTGTCGCGCCTGGCGTCGACCGGCTCAGCGCCGGTGAGCACCAGCGCCGGACGCCTTTTCGATGCGGTCTCGAGCCTGCTCGGTGTCGCCCACGAGTTCGAGCTTCGAGGGCGAGGCCGCGATGCGGCTCGAGGCGCTCGCCGCCGGGTCCGGACCGGGCGCGACCGCGATCCCGGTGGCACTGCACCGGGAGGATGACGGGCTCGTGCTCGACACGGTGGGGCTGGTCAGCGCCCTCGTCGAACAGCGCCGCCTCGGTCGCCCGGCCGGGGAGCTCGCCGCGATGTTCCACGAGAGCCTCGCCCGCGGCATCACCGCGATGTGCGTCGACCTCGCCGCAGAGTTGACGATCGACCGGATCGCCCTGAGCGGCGGGGTCTTCCAGAACGCGCTGCTGCTGGCACGGGTGGAGGATCTGCTCCGGCATCGCGACCTGCGGGTCTTCGCGAACCAGCAGGTGCCCGCCAACGACGGTGGCATCAGCCTCGGACAGGCGCTCGTCGCCGCGTCACGCGCCCCGGAGGCGCGCCTGACATGATTGGTCAGGTGGAGCAGACGGGCCTGGCGTTCCTCGAGGAGCGCTTCGAGGCCACGAACCGTGCCGGGGATGCCTTCTTCCCCGAGCACGCCGCATCGATCGCCGCCTGCGCGTCGGCGATGGCGGATCGCTTCTTCGCCGGGGGGACCCTGCTCGTCTTCGGCTCCGGACCGCATGCCACCGACGCGCAGCACAATTCCGTCGAGTTCGTCCATCCCGCCCTTCCCGGGTGCAGGGCATTGCCCAGCCTGTCGCTCGGCAACGACATCGCGACCGTCACCGGGATGCTCCAGGGAGAGAGCGCCGTCGAGGTCTTCGCGCATCAACTCCGCGTTCTCGGGCGCAGCGGCGACATCGCCCTGGCCTTCGGGCACGCCCCGCTCCATGAGTTGATCGTCCGCGGGCTGCGGGCGGGCGCCGCCGGCGGCATGCTCACCGTGGCGCTGACCTCGGGCGAGATGGCCGCCGCCTCCGATCTCGCCGACTACCGCTTTCATGCCACCACGGAAGCGCACGGCCTCGCGCACGAGCTGCACCTCGCGACGTATCACATGCTGTGGGAGCTCGTGCATATCGTGCTGAACATGCGGGGCTCCGCCCCGCATGCCCCGGAAAGAGGAGTTCCCGAATGATCGAAGGGAATGCGGCGGGCAGCCCTCCCGCATGCGAGTTCGGGGGGAATGCGGGGGGCGAGCCCCCCGCATGCATCACCTGCTCTGACCAGTTGCTTGCGCTCGTTGTCACCGACGTCGATGAGGCTTCAGGAATGGCGCGCGGCACGATCGCAGGAGAGGCGGCCGAGGTGAGCATCGATCTGCTCAGCGGCGTGCGTCCCGGTGACGAGCTCCTGTGCCACGGTGGCGTGGCGCTCCAGCGGAGCGACCCGCTCGAGGTCGGCGGATGAGCGACACCGGTCGCGACCCCTTCTCCCAGCTGCTGTATCCGATGCTGAGCCCGCAGCCGGCAGTCGGTGAGGACGTCATCCGCGAGCTGGCGCAGGCGCCGCTCGAGAAATCAGCGGAGAGCAATCGCCTCCGCCGCCGGCTCGTCGATGAGTACGCAGACGAGATCCTCAGCGCCGCACAGCGCATGGCCGGCGCGTTCCGCCGCGGCGGACGGCTCCTCGCGCTCGGCAACGGTGGGAGCGCAACGTCGGCCGCCGACATGGTGACCGAGCTGATGGTGCCGCCCCCGGGGGTCCAGCCGCTTCCCGGCCTCTGCCTCACCAACGACATCGCCGTGGTGACCGGCGTCGGCAATGACGTCGGGTTCGACGACATCTTCGTGCGCCAGATCATCGCCTTCGCCCGGCCGGACGACGTCGTGGTCGCGGTCTCGACGAGCGGCAACTCCGAGAACCTCGTGCGCGGCCTTCGGGAGGCGCGACGCCGGGGGCTGTGCACCATCGCGATCTGCGGGCACGAAGGCGGTCGCATGGCTCGCGAGCAGTGCGCCGATCACTGTTTCATCGTCAGGTCCAGCAGCGTCCACCGCATCCAGGAGGTGCAGATGACGCTGTATCACGTGCTCACCGAGTTGGTGCAACGAGCGCTCGAAGGAGATCGACTATGTGCCTAGCTATTCCGGCCCGTCTGGTCGAGTACGTCGACGACGAGCGCATGTACGGCAAGGTGGAGCTCGGGGGCGTGCAGCGGCGCATCAACACCTCGCTCCTCACCGGTGAGGACGCCACCGAGCCCGGCGAGTACGTCCTCGTGCACGTGGGCTTCGCGCTCAGCCGGATCAGCGAGACCGAAGCTGCCGAGACCCTGCGCATCCTCGAGGAGATGGGCCCCGCGTACACCGACGAGGTCCACCAGATCCGGCAGTGGCAGCAGATGGAGGATGAGCTCGTGGGTGCCGGCTATCGGAACGGCAACGGCAACGGAACGAGCCACGCAGCCGGGGAGGTCGAGGGGCAGAACGCATGAAATTCGCCGACGAGTTCCGTGACGCGGACCTGGCACGAGCGCTCGGCGATCGCATCGCCGCGGAAGCCGGCGACCGCCACTGGAAGATCATGGAGGTGTGCGGCGGTCACACCCACACGATCTTCAAGTACGGCATCGAGGACCTGCTGCCCAGCAACGTCGAGCTGGTGCACGGACCCGGTTGCCCGGTGTGCGTGATCCCGATGGGCAGGCTCGACGACGGCATCACGGTCGCGCGCAGGCCCGGGGTGATCTTCACCTGCTTCGGCGACCTCATGCGCGTGCCCGGCAGCGATGGCAGCCTGCTCGATGCCAAGGCCGCCGGAGCGGACGTGCGCATGGTGTACTCGCCGCTCGACGCGCTGAAGATCGCGCAGCAGAATCCCGACCGGCAGGTGGTGTTCTACGCGATCGGCTTCGAGACCACCGCCCCGTCGACGGCACTCACCCTCCTGCGAGCGAAAGCCGAAGGGCTGCGCAACCTTTTCATCTTCTGCAACCACGTCACGATCATCCCTCCGATGAAGGCGATCCTCGATTCGCCGGATCTCCGGCTCGACGGGTTTCTCGGCCCGGGACACGTCTCCACCGTGGTGGGGATCCGCCCCTACGAGTTCGTGACCCGGAACTACGGCAAGCCCGTGGTCGTCGTCGGGTTCGAACCCCTCGACATCCTCCAGGGCGTGCACATGATCATGCGGCAGATCCTCGAGGGACGCTGCGAGGTCGAGAACCAGTACCGCCGCGTCGTGCACGATGAGGGCAATCCGAAGGCGCTCGAGGTGCTCGCTCGCGTCTTCAAGCTGCGCTCGCACTTCGAGTGGCGCGGACTCGGCTTCATCAGCCAGAGCGCCCTCGAGCTGCAGGACGAGTTCGCCGAGTTCGACGCCGAGAAGGTGTTCACCGTGCCCGGCATTCGCGTGGCCGACCCCAAGGCCTGCCAGTGTGGGGAGGTGCTGAAGGGGGTGCTCAAGCCCTGGGAGTGCAAGGTGTTCGGCACCGCGTGCACTCCTGAGACACCGATCGGCACCTGCATGGTGTCGTCGGAGGGCGCGTGCGCCGCGTACTACAACTTCGGCCGGTATTCGCGCGCACGCGACCGCGAGCGGGTGCTCGCCGGCGGCGCAGGCTCCACCGGCAACGGCAACGGCAACGGCAGTTCCCGGCCGATCACGCCGATCGAGGTCCGGGCGGGATGAGCGAGACCACCCTCCAGCCGGGGAGCGGCGCAGCGATCAAAGCGGCCGCCGCGCGGATCAGCGATCCCGAGCAGCGCGTGCTCGAGCGGATCGCCGAGATCCGCAAGCGCAAGCCGTCGCTCCGCGAGGACGCGATCACGATGAGCCACGGCGCCGGCGGCAAGGCGAGCCACACCCTCATCACGGCGCTGTTCGGCGACATCCTCAGCAACCCGATCCTCGATCAGCTCGGGGACCAGGCGGTGCTCCGCCTGCCGGGTGTCGACCACATCGGGCTCGCTGTGACCACCGATTCGTTCGTGGTGAGCCCGCTGTTCTTCCCCGGCGGCGACATCGGCGAGCTCGCGGTGAACGGGACCATCAACGACCTCGCGGTCGGCGGTGCAACCCCGCTCGGCATCTCCGCCGCGTTCATCCTCGAGGAGGGGCTCGACGTGGCGACGCTGCGCCGGGTGGTGGAGTTGGTGCGCCGCGCGGCCGACCGAGCCGGGGTGAACGTCGTGACCGGGGATACCAAGGTGGTGCCGCGTGGCAAGGCGGATCGGCTCTTCATCACGACCACAGGCGTGGGCGTCGTGCCGCTGCCGCAGCGCGTCGCAATGCAGCGCGTCGCGCCCGGAGACGTCGTGGTGCTGAGCGGCGCCATGGGCGACCACGGCAGCACCGTCATGCTCGCACGCGGTGACGTCGACCTCGAGGCGGAGACCCTGCGGAGCGACACGATGGCGCTGCACGGGCTGACCGCCGCGCTGCTCGACGGGGGCATCGACGTGCACTTCATGCGCGACGCGACCCGTGGGGGCGTGGCGACGGTGCTCAACGAGATCGCCCAGGCGGCCGGCGTGGCGGTCGCCATCGACGAGGCGTCGCTGCCCATCCACGACGAGGTTCGCGGCGTCGCCGAGATCCTCGGGATCGACCCGCTCTACATCGCCAACGAGGGCAAGCTCGTCGCGCTGATCGCGAGGGCCGACGCGAGCCGTGCCCTCGACCTGATGCGGGCACGGCCGGAGGGGTCGGAGGCCGCGATCATCGGCGAGGTCCTCGCCGAGCCGGACGGCATGGTGTTCATCCGCACCGCGTTCGGTGGCACGCGGGTGGTGGACATGCTGATCGGCGACCCGCTGCCGCGCATCTGCTGAGGGTACAAATGTGCGGTTCCGTACCGCGGCGATCCGATCGGATTGCTACGCTCGTGACCGCCACCCGCATGGACCCTGAGTTCCCGACACCGCCCCGTGACCCTCTCGACGCCGAACCGGCAGCGGCACCCGTGGACGAGGTGAGCATCCAGACGGTGCTGTGCGGTCGCTGCGGCTGGCCCAACGCCTGCCGGGTTCAGCGCGGCATGCGGGCGCTGCGGTTCATGTGCCAGTGGTGCGATGGCATGACCACCGGGATCGTCGACGCCTCGCTCAAGCGCCACATCATCTTCTAGCGCAACAGGTGACCGACGGACACCGCCGTTGAGGCCAAACGGCCCTTATTCGGTCCGAGTGTGCGGAGACATACTCAGGCCATGAAGACGCAACACAGCACGCATTCGAGTTGGGCCGAGCCGTACCGGATCAAGATGGTCGAGCCGATCCGGATGACGACTCGAGAGCAGCGCGAGTCCGCCATCCGCGAGGCGGGCTACAACACCTTCCTGCTCCGGTCGGAGGACGTCTACATCGATCTGCTGACCAACTCAGGCACCAACGCGATGTCGGACCGGCAGTGGGGCGCGCTCATGGTCGGCGACGAGGCCTATGCGGGAAGCCGCAGCTTCTACCACCTCGTCGACGCGGTCCACGAGGTGTACGGCTATCCCGAGCTCGTGCCGACGCACCAGGGGAGGGGAGCGGAGCACATCCTCAGCCAGATCCTCATCAAGCCGGGCGACGTCATCCCCGGGAACATGTACTTCACCACGACCCGGTGGCACCAGGAGCACGCCGGCGGCTCGTTCGTCGACGTGATCATCGACGAGGCGCACGACCCCGCCTCGCTGCATCCGTTCAAGGGAAACATCGATCTCGCCAAGCTGCGCACCGTGATCGCCGAGGTCGGGGCCGAGCGCATCCCGTACATCTCGCTCGAGACCAACGTCAACATGGCCGGCGGCCAGCCGGTGTCGATGGCCAACCTCAAGGCGACATACGCGCTCTGCCACGAGCACGGGATCCTGGTCATGCTCGACGCGACCCGCGCGCTCGAGAATGCCTGGTTCATCAAGCAGCGCGAGGCGGGCTTCGCCCAGCGCAGCGTCGCCGACATCCTGCTCGAGATCTGCTCATGGTCCGACGGCGCCACCGTCTCATCGAAAAAAGACAACCTTGTCAATATCGGTGGGTTCCTCGCGCTGCGCGATCCGGAGCTCGCTCGGCGCGCTCGCGGACTCCTCGTGGCGTTCGAGGGACTGCACACCTACGGCGGCATGTCCGGGCGCGATATGGAGGCCCTCGCGAGCGGCATCCACGAGATGGTGGATACGGACGATCACGTCCGGGCGCGCATCGGGCAGGTCGAGTACCTCGGCAACCAGCTCATCGAGGCCGGCGTCCCGATCATCCGGCCGATCGGCGGCCACGGCGTCTACCTCAACGCCCTCGCGATCCTGCCGCACATCCCCCAGGACGAGCTGCCCGCGCAGTCGCTCGCAGCCACCCTCTACGTGGATTCCGGCGTGCGCAGCATGGAGCGAGGGGTGGTGTCCGCCGGACGCGATCCCGCGACCGGGCTGAACCGCCACCCCCGCCTGGAGCTGGTCCGGCTGACCATCCCGCGGCGGGTGTACACCCAGTCGCACATGGACGTCACCGCCGAATCCGTCATCCGCGTGTGCGAGGAGGCCAACTCGGTCCGAGGCCTGGCATTCACCTACGAGCCGGACGATCTGCGGTTCTTCCTGGCTCGCTTCGAGCCGGTGGCGCCACGACCCTCCCACGAGCAGCTGGACGTGACGCCGGAGGCGCTCGCGGTCGCCGGCAGAGTACCTTGATCGTTGTGACGATCCCGGTGCTGGCGGTCGGGTTGGGACCAATCGGCACCCGCATCTGCCTGCGTCTGCTCGACCGTCCGAACGACGTGGAGGTCGTGGCGGCGGTGGAGCGGGACGCCGCGATGGTGGGGAAGCCCCTCGGTGAGGTCGTCGGGGGCACGCGCAACGCCGCGCTCGTGGTCGCCTCCGAGGCGCCCGAGGCGCCTGCCGGCGGCGGTGTGGCGATCCAGGCCATCTCGTCGAGCCTCGAGGTCGCGGTCCCGCAGGCGATGCACCTCGCCCGGCTCGGCTGGAACGTCCTCTCCACGACTGAGGAGCTCGCCTTCCCAGCCTCGATCGACGCGGCGCTGACGAGTGAGCTGGACACCGTCGCCCGGCACGCCGGCGTCACCGTGCTCGCGGCGGGCGTGAATCCCGGGTACATCATGGACGTCGTGCCGCTGGCCCTGACCGCGCTGTGCACCCGGGTCGACGAGGTCAGCGTCCGGAGGGTGGTCGACACCAACCAGCGACGCGAGCAACTCCAGCGCAAGGCCGGGGTGGGAATGCGGCGGGAGGAGTTCGAGCGCCTCGCCGCGAACAACCAGATCGGTCATGTCGGGCTGCGCCAGTCGCTGAACCTGCTCGCCAGCCGTCTTGGGTGGACGCTGACCGGCGTCGACCTCACGCTGGAGCCGGTGATCGCCGAGACCGCGGTGCCGACGCCGCTCGGCACGGTCGCCGCCGGAGCGGTCATCGGACAGCACCAGCTCGCGGTGGGCCGCACCGCCGATCGCGAGGCCATCCGGCTCGAGCTCACCATGGCCGCCGGGTATCCACCGATCGACGAGGTCTTCATCGCCGGGGAGCCCCCGGTGCATCAGCGGATCGAGGGCGGCCTCAACGGCGATATCGGCACGGAGGCGGTCATCGCGAACCTCGTCCGTCCCGTCTTCGACGCCCGGCCGGGGCTGCTGACGATGGCCGACCTCGTCGCCGTCGCCTGCGAGGTTCGCTGACTCAGCGACGCTCCAGGATCCCCCGGATGTACGCGGCCTGTCCCGCGTGCTGCAGGTCATCGACGGTCACGCTGACGAGCCTGACCCCGAGCGTCACCGGCGGGTCCCACCGGGTGTCGACGACGCGATCGAGGTCGGCATCGGTCAGCGACCGCAGGAACGCCAGCGTTGCCTCGTGTACCGCGTCGTAGTACCCGCGCAGCAGCTCGGCCCCCGTGGTCACCGCCGCCACCTGCGTGGCCTTGTGACCGAACCCCGTGTCGGACGGATCGAACGGGAGTCCAAAACGGTCGGCCCATCCGGACGCCGTCCAGACCTGGCCGGTAGCGGCAACGCCCGCGACGTGATCGTCCTGGATGCGGGTGAGATGCCAGACCAGCCAGCCGATCGAGTTCGCCTCTGGGTCCAGCCGAGCCGTGAGGTGCTCCGTGCCCACGCCGTCGAGCACGCGATGCACGATGTCGCGCACCCGTCCGAAGGAGTCGGCGAGCAACTCGCTGCTCGTCATCTCGGCCGGCCGTTCTCGGGGATGACGTGGACCGCCGCGTCCTCAGCGGACTGATCACGCGAGTCCAACTCGTCGTCCTGATCACGCTCCCCGCGCAGGACCTGGATGTCGTCATCACCCGACTCGGGCGCCTGGAGGGAGCCGGCCTCGGGTTCCTGGAATTGCGTGGCGCGGTCCGGCTCCTCCTCGCTGAGACGTTCGTCGAGCGTCTCGCGTCGGTACTCGTCGACCTCGCTCACGCCGCGACGCCGTGACGCGTCTCGCTGCGCCGGGTCGTCCTCGTCGCCGTCCACCTCTGCCGGATCGGGCTCCTCACTGCCGGGCGGCGCGTCGGAGTCAGCGGGGCTGTCGTTCCAGGGGAGATCTTCGGGATGTTCAGTCATGACCCCATGATGATGGAGCGGACCCCTCCCGCGAGCCCGACGGCCGGGGTGCCCTCAGACCTGCGCGCCTCGAGCGTCCGGGTCATCCTCGGTTGCCGTCGGATCGTTCATCCTCCCCTCGGCACGGGCCAGCTCGGCAAGCACCTCCGCCTCCACACCGCTCGCGCCCAGGAGGGTGCTCTCGTCCGGGATGCGCTCGTCCTCCTCGGACGCGTCATCGCCGGCATCGCCCTGCTCTTGTGGCTGGTCGGTCATCGGCCAAATCTAGCAGAAGCCTCCACGGGGATCCCCCGACCCAGACGCGTCGGGGAGTCACGGCACGTCATGATCGTGACGGCGAACGTTCATCTCCAGGAGACCAGCGACATGCGATTCGGCGTACTCGGCACCGGCACCGTCGGTCAGACGATCGGCACCAAGCTCGTGGACCTCGGCCACGAGGTCACGATGGGCTCGCGACACGCGGGCAACGAGAAGGCGGTCGCCTGGGCTGCCGCGACCGGCGCGACGGCGCTCGTGGGAACCATGAGCGACGCTGCGGAGTTCGGCGAGATCGTCGTCAATGCCACCAAGGGGACCGGATCGCTCGAAGCCCTGGCGGCCGCCGGTTCGGAGAACCTCGCCGGCAAGGTCCTCATCGACATCGCCAACGCGCTCGACGGCTCCTCGGGATTCCCGCCGGCCGTCCTCAGCTCGAGCACCGACAGCCTCGGCGAGCGCATTCAGCGCGCGTTCCCCGCCGCGAGGGTCGTGAAGACCCTCAACACGGTGAACGCCGCGGTGATGGTCAACCCCGGCGTCATCCCGGGCGGCCACTCGATCTTCCTCTCGGGCGACGACGTCGCCGCAAAGCAGACGGTGTCCGACCTGCTGCTGAGCTTCGGCTGGAGCGACGCGGACATCATCGACCTCGGCGGCATCACCACGGCAAGCGGCCCGGAGATGTACCTCGCGCTCTGGTTGGGGCTGCTCGGGAAGGTCGGGACGGCGCACCTCAACATCCGCGTGGTCACCGGCGCATGACACCGTCCGATCAGTCCGGCGGCATCGAAGCGCTGGTGCGATCGCTGCTCGGAGCGCTCGGCGAGGACCCGACGCGTGAGGGGCTCCTCGCGACGCCCGCCCGTGTGGCCGGGAGCCTTCGGTTCCTCCTCAGCGGCTACGGCCAGCGCCTCGAGGACCTGGTCAACGGCGCCATCTTCGACGAGCCGTACAACGAGATGGTGGTGGTCAGGGACATCGAGGTGTACAGCCTCTGCGAGCACCACATGCTGCCCTTCTTCGGGAAAGCCCACGTCGCGTACATCCCGAGGGGCCGCGTCCTCGGGCTGAGCAAGATCCCGCGCATCGTCGACATGTTCGCCCGCCGCCTGCAGGTGCAGGAGCGGCTGACCACCCAGATCGGCGACGCGTTGCAATCCGTGCTCGAACCGCAGGGAACCGGTGTCGTCATCGAGGCCGTGCACCTCTGCATGGCGATGCGCGGCGTGGAGAAGCAGAACAGCTCCGCGGTGACGTCGTCGGTGACCGGGTGCTTCCGCGACAACGAGAAGTCGCGCAACGAGTTCCTCACGCTCATCGGGCGCCGGTAACCGCCCGCGCCGGGGCACGAGAAGGCTACGTCGCCCCGACAGTCGCCACCTCGAGCCATACGAGCCCGACCCCGGCAGCGAAGAGGATCGCACCGAGCCCGAGATGCGCCCAGCGGATCGGCTCCTTGCCCTTGCGCCGGACGAGGCGGCTGTAGATCGTCACCCCGATCAGGCCCAGCCCTCCGGCGACCATGATCGTCGCCGGAACGCCGATCAACGCGCCGAGCACGCCCTGCATGGAGCGGAGCCTACGTGGTCGGCGGCG
This sequence comes from Candidatus Dormiibacterota bacterium, assembly GCA_963848445.1. GTDB lineage: Bacteria > Chloroflexota > Dormibacteria > Aeolococcales > Aeolococcaceae > Palsa-851. The sequence continues at coordinate 39,402 of CAWKDT010000001.1, read as the reverse complement.
CGGGACGTGCTCGCCCGTACCATGAACTTGATGTCCACGCTCGCCCTGAGCACCGCGGATGAGCGGACGCTGCTCGACTCCCTGCGCCGCATCGGCGCCCCTGCCTGGCGGGCGACCCAGATTCGAACCGCCGTCTGGCAGCCGTTCATCGACGGGTTCGACGCGATCCAGCAGCTCCCGGGAGACCTCAGGCGCGCGCTCTCGTCCGAGTTCGAGTTCTCGACGGTCGCGGTGGACGGTGAGGCCGTCGCCGACGGAGGCACCACCATCAAGCTGCTCTGCCGCCTCGGTGACGGCCAGACGGTGGAGACCGTCGCGATGGAGACGCCTGCGCGCGAGGGTAGCCGGCGGCGCTCGACGGTCTGCGTGAGCAGCCAGGTCGGCTGCGCGGTCGGGTGCCCGTTCTGCGCCACCGGACACATGGGTCTGCGCCGCAACTGCTCGGCGGCCGAGATCGTCGACCAGGTACGCGCGGCAGCTCACGCCCTCCACGGGAGGGGGCTTGGGCCGGTGAGCCACATCGTGTACATGGGGATGGGCGAGCCGCTCGCCAACCTCGCGGCGACCCTCGAGTCGCTCGGGGTGCTGACCGTCGACGCGGGGATCAGCGCACGCCGGATCACGGTGTCCACGAGCGGGGTGGCGCCGGGCATCGACCGGCTTGCCGCCGCTGGGATCCCGGTTACGCTGGCGGTCTCACTGCACGCCGCAACCGACGACCTGCGCGACCGTCTCGTGCCGCTGAACCGGACCCACCCGATCGACACGGTGATCGCGGCCGCGACGCGGTACGCCCGGGCGAGCGGCCGGCGCCTCAGCTTCGAGTGGTGCCTCATCGGCGGGGTGAACGACTCGGTGGAGCAGGCCGCCGGGCTGCGCGACCTCGCCCGGCAGGCGCAGGCGCACGTCAACGTGATCCCGATGAACCGCATCGAGGGCAGCTCGTGGGGTCCGCCTGAGCCCGCGGTCGCCCGGCGCTTTCTCGCCGCCCTTGACGGGGCGCGAGTGACGGTCCGAGACACGCGAGGGGGTGATGCGGACGCCGCGTGCGGCCAGCTGCGCGCCGATCTCGAAGCGCGCCGGATCCTGCGCCCCGACGGGACGCTCTCGCCGCCCCGGGTGCCTGCTCGAGCGTGACCGACCGCGCCGGCGCCGACGAGGCGCTGATGGACGTCGCCCTCGCCGCGGCGGCGACGGCCGACTTCGGCACGAGCCCCAACCCGATGGTCGGCTGCGTCATCGCCCGGGACGGGGAGGTGATCGCGACCGGCTTCCACCACCATGCGGGCGGCCCGCACGCGGAGATCGAGGCGCTGCGCGGCGCCGGGGATGCGGTCCGCGGCGCGGACGTGTACGTGACCCTCGAACCCTGCGCCCATCGGGGACGGACGCCCCCCTGCACCGAGGCGCTGATCGCCGCCGGCCCGCGCCGTGTTGTTGCCGCCATGATCGACCCAAACTCGGCGGTGTCGGGACGAGGTGTCGCCGCGCTGCGGGCTGCGGGCATCAGCGTCGAGGTCGGGACGCGCGAGGATCGGGCGCGACGGCTGAACGAGTTCTACGTGAAGCACGCCACGACCGGCCTGCCCTTTGTCACCGCGAAGTTCGCGGCGTCGCTCGACGGCAAGATCGCCACCGCCTCCGGCGACTCACGGTGGATCACGTCCGAGGCGATGCGCCGGTCGTCGCACCGCCTGCGCCACATCAACGATGCGATCCTCGTCGGCGTCAACACCGTGGTGGCCGACGATCCGGAGCTGACCACGCGGCTCGACGGCGGGCGGTCGCCCCTGCGCGTGGTCGTGGACAGCACGCTGCGCATCCCCGAACGAGCCCGGGTGCTGCGACCCGATCCCGGCGGCGCCCTCGTCGCGACGACCACGAGGGCGGATCCGGAGCGCCTCGCCCGCCTGCGCGACGCAGGGGTCGACGTCGAGATCGTGGAACCGTCACGGTCGGGGGTCGACCTCGTCGCGCTCCTGGGGCTCCTCGGGGCCCGCGGCGTGCTCAGCGTGCTCATCGAAGGTGGGGCGCGGACGCATGGCGCCGCCTTCGACGCCCAGATCGTGGACAAGGTCGTCGCCATGCTGGCGCCCCGGATCATCGGTGGCGTCCTGGCCCCGAGCGCGGTGGCCGGCGAGGGAGCCCCCAGCCTGGCCGCCGCGCCGCCACTGCGCGACGTCACGGTGGAGCAGGTCGGTCCTGATCTGGTGGTCACCGGATACTTGGTACGCTGAAGGCCGAGGAGAACGAGTGTGTTCAGCGGCATCATCGAGACGCTTGGCGAGGTGAGAGCCCGCCGCGATGGGCGGCTCGAGCTCGCCACGCGCGAGCCCTTCGGCGGTCTGGAAGTCGGCGAGAGCGTCGCGGTGAACGGCGCCTGCCTGACGGTCGCGGCGGTCACCGTGGACGGGTTCGGCGCCGACGTCATGCCCGAGACGCTGCACCGGACCACGCTCGGCGGGCTCACCATCGGCGCCGCGGTGAACCTCGAACGAGCCCTGCAGCTGGGGGACCGCATCGGCGGCCATCTGCTCACCGGTCACGTCGACGCGACGGGCGCCGTGGCCGCGCTGCGTGAGGATGCCAATGCGCGCTGGGTCACGATCACCGCGTCCGAGGACCTCCTCGCCCTCGTCGCCGAGAAGGGGTCGATCGCCGTCGACGGGATCAGCCTCACGGTGGTGGATGTGTTCGACGACGCATTCACGGTGTCGCTCATCCCGGTGACCGTGGCCGCCACCACGGCCGGCGGCTGGAGCGTGGGCAGCCGGGTCAACCTGGAGGCGGACCTCATCGCCCGGTATGTCGCACGCGCGCTCGCCGGCGCACCCGAAGCGCGCGCCCTCGCGGCCGCAGCGTCTGGGGCCCCGACGTCATGACCCTCGCCACCGTCGACGAGGCGATCGCGGACATCCGGGCCGGGAAGTTCGTGATCATCGTGGACGACGAGGACCGTGAGAACGAGGGCGATCTCGCCATCGCCGCGGATCGCATCACGCCCGAGGCGGTCAACTTCATGGCGACGTACGGGCGCGGGCTCATCTGCGTGCCGTGCGAGGGCTGGCGGCTGGACGAGCTCGGCGTCAGCGCCATGGTTGACCAGAACACCTCGCGATTCGGCACCGCGTTCACCGTCACCATCGAGGCGATCGGCCGCGGGGTGACCACCGGGATCAGCGCGTTCGATCGCGCCACCACGATCCGGCTGCTCTGCGACGAGCAGGCGAAGCCGAGCGATTTCGCCAAGCCCGGCCACACGTTCCCGCTCCGCGCGGCGGTGGGCGGCGTGCTCGAGCGCGCCGGCCAGACCGAGGCGATCGTCGACCTGTGCAAGCTCGCCGGCCGCTTTCCCGCCGGGGTCATCTGCGAGGTGATGCGCGCGGACGGCCGGATGGCGCGCCGGCCGGACCTCGACGTCTTCGCCGCCGAGCACGACATCAAGATCGTCGCCGTCGACCAGATCATCGCGTACCGGCGGCGCAACGAGCGCCTCGTCGAGCGGGGCGCGACGACCACGCTTCCAACCGAGTACGGCACGGTCACCGTCAACGCGTACGAGGACGTCATCACGCACGCCACACACCTGGCGCTCGTCTGGGGCGACGTGCGCGGCGAGGATCCGGTCCTCGTGCGCGTCCACAGTGAGTGCCTCACCGGCGACGTCTTCGGGTCGCAGCGGTGCGACTGCCAGGCGCAGCTGCACAAGGCCATGGCGATGATCGCGGATGCCGGACGAGGAGTCCTCGTGTACCTCCGCCAGGAGGGCCGCGGCATCGGCCTGATGGACAAGCTGCGCGCCTACGCGCTCCAGGACCGCGGACTGGACACGGTGGAGGCGAACGTCAGCCTCGGTCTCCCCATCGACAAGCGGGACTACGGCATCGGCACCCAGATCCTCTCAGACCTCGGGGTGAGGCGGATGGTGGTGCTGACCAACAACCCACGGAAGTACTACGGGCTGAGCGGGTACGGCCTCGAGGTGACCGACCAGATCCCGCTCGTGATCCCCGCGACCACGCACAACGAGCGCTACCTCCGCGCCAAGCAGGACAAGCTCGGACACACCCTGGATCTCGATCGTGCCCGCGACGCGTCCTGAGGATTACGCCGGGCCGGTCTCCGCGCGGGTGGAGCGTGTGCGCCGTCATGCGGGAACGCTCGACGCGTCCGGGATGCGCATCGGGATCGTCGTGTCCCGCTACAACGACGTCATCTCCACGCCACTGCTCGAAGGCGCACTTGAAGCGCTCGAGCACCACGGAGCCGCGCCCGACGACGTGACCGTCGCGTGGGTTCCCGGCGCCTTCGAGATTCCGATCGCGGCTCGCGAGCTTGCCGAGCACGGGCGGCGTCGACGCGGTCGTGTGTCTCGGGGCGGTCATCCGTGGCGAGACCGCGCATTTCGACTACGTCGCGGGGGAGGCGGCGCGCGGCATCGCGTCGGTGCATGCGACAACCGGCGTCCCCGCCACCTTCGGCGTGCTCACCGTCGACACGCTCGAGCAGGCGACCGATCGCGCCGGCGGCAGGTACGGAAACAAGGGCGCCGAGGCAGCGCTGGCGGCCGTCGAGATGGCCTCGCTGCTGCGCGAGCTGCGCCGTCTCGCGGGATCGGTGGCGCGGCGTGCCGTTTCGTGAGCGCGCCGCCGCGACCCGTCTCGCCCCTTCCCAGCGCGACAGCCGCCTACTGGAACCAGCCGGCGACATCCAGGATCGCGTTGATGGTGCCGAGGCTATTGAAGAGGTTCACGTCGCCGGGAGATAGCCCCGCCGTCCTGGAGAGTCCGACGATCGCGAGATTGGCGATGACGTCATGCGCGACGGGATTCAGGTCCGATGAGTTGGGCTTGGACTTGTCAGCGGGATACAGCTCAAGGTAGGTCGACGCGGTTCCTGCGATTCCGGTGAGATTCGCGACCACTGCGATCGGGACGGTGCCCCCACCGTCAGCGGGCACCGCCTTGACGCCGGCGACCGGGACCTTCCTCGTCGCACCCTTGGTCAGGGCCCCGGCTCCTCCGCAACCGCCACGCGTGTCGCAGACCCGTGTCGGCGCCGTCGAATAGAAGGACGCTCCGGCCGGCGCGCCACCGGTGCCGAACCAGCCGTTGACATCGATGATCATGTTGATGCTGCCGACGGCGTTGAAGACACAGATGTCCCCGGACGGCCCGAGTGGCGAGATCACGCGATTGGGGAGGCTCGAGCCCGGCTTCGGGTTGAGGTTGGAGAAGCCGCCGGGGCCCACCGGGCACACATCGCCCGTGATGGGCGGGGCAACGGCGAGATACGTCGACTTCGTCCCGGCGGTCGCCGTGAGATTGAACACGGCCGCCGCGGCGGTGCCGTCCGCCGGTATGCCTCCGGTACTCGAAAGGACGACTCGGCGCCACGTTCCCCCGACGATCGGACGACTGGTTGTCGTCGCGCACGGCGTCCCCATGTTGGCGCGCGTGTCACATACGCGGATCGGCGCGAGACTGTGGAATTCACCCGCGGTCGAGCCAGTGGTCGGCGCGAAGTACCCCTGGACGTCGGCGATCACGTCGGCGCTCCCGGTCGAATTGAACAGCGTGATCGCCCCGGTGGGGCCCAACCGGACGATCGCGAGGTTTGCTTGCACCGCGCCTCCGTCAACGCTCACGTTCGAAGCAAGCGGAAGCGAACCACCTGCCGGGTAGGCGGTGACGTAGGTGGGGGATCCGCCGTGGTTGATCACGGTCAGGTTTACGACAACGGCCTGGGCCGTCGATGGGACCGACTCCGCGTTCACCACCACCCCCGTGATCTGGGCATTTCGGGTTTGTCGCGCACCCAGCGGCGAACCCGAACACTCAGTGTGCGTCGTTGTCGAGCGCGTGTCGCAGATGCGAAATGGCCTCAGCGCAGTGAAGACGGTTGGCGCGACGAAGGTGTAAGCCGATGCGAGCGTGGCGCTGCCTGCTGGATTGATGACGGTGACGTCGACTAGCCCCGCAGCGCTCGCCGGCGTGAAGACACTGATCAGCGTTGAACCGATGACGCCGAAGCATCCGGGCGCCGAAACTGGAGGTCCGCCGCATGGGTAGCCATGGAACCCTGTCGCCGTGACGTGCTGCGAGCCGAAGTCCACCTCGGTCGTGCCGATGAGATTGGCTCCGGTGAGGGTCACAATCGCACCACCACCGTCAGGGCCGGCGGTTTGCGAAATCGCCCTCAGCGTGGGGGCCACGGCGTTGGCGACGGTGACCGACTCGTTCGCGGCCTGGCACGACGTCGTGTACCCGCTGTTGTTGTTGTCGCCGGGGTACGACGCGATCCAGTAGTAGACGCCCGGTGTGGTTGGCGTCCAACTCGTGCTGAAGCTGGCCGTCGACACCCCGGCGCTGGTAGTGATCGCGCCGGTGCCGCTTATCCCCGGCACAGCGGCCGTGCAGGGCGTGTTCGAATAGAGTGTGAAAGTCACCAACCCCGTCGGGGCCGCTGCGCCGGCGAGCGTCGCCGTATCACCGAACGGGTGCGCTGTTCCGGTGACCCCAGTTGCCGGATTCGCGATTGTGCTGATTGTTGGAGCCGCTTTGGCCACGACCGCCATCGGCTCGTCGGTGCAAACGCTGATTGCGCCGCTGTTATTGCTGTCCCCTGAGTACACCGCCTGCCAGTAGAACGTGCCAACGGAATTGAATGTGAGTAGGCCGGAGTTCGGCACCCCGCCGCTGCCGCTGACACTCTTCGTTCCCGCCGCCTGCGCGTTCGCCGAGCAAGCGCTGTTGCTGTAGGCCGTGTAGGTCACCGTGCCTCCACTGCCGCCGCCAACGAATCCGCTCAGCGTTGCCGTGTCAAAGTCGGTGTTTCCGACCGTGATCGAATTGGCGTTCAGGCTCGTTACGATCGACGTCGAGCTGCTGCCGACAACCATGGGCTCGTCGGTGCACCCGCTGAGACTCGGGCCGATGTTGTTGCTGTCCCCTGAGAAGGTCGCGACCCAGTAGAACGTCCCCGCTGAATTGAAGGTCAGGGCGGCCGAGTTCGGCACGTTGCCGTTGCCTCTTGATACTCTATGGGGCCTGCGGTCTGCGACCGAGGCGCCGCAAGCTGTTGTCGCTGTACACCGTGTAGGTCACCGTGCCGCCGCGCGCCGCCCGGGACGAAGTCCGTTGCTGATGTTCGCCGTGTCGAAGTCCGTCGCCCCCGACCGTGATGGAGCCCGCATGCAGCTGCGTGCTGATTGCCGGGGTCGCCTGGTTTACGATCATCTGCTCGTCAGCGCAGCCGCTCGTGGGTCGAGCCGTTGTTCGCGTCACCGGAGAACGTCGGCCACGCCAGTAGAATGTGCCCGCGATAGCGAACATCAACTGGATCCGACGTCGGCACGCTCCCGCCTGGCTCGTCGACAGTCACGGGCCGACCGGTCTGTCGGATGTGCATCGAGCAAGCGGCTGTCGCTGTACACCATGTACGTCACCGTACCGCTGCTGCCGCCGGCGACGAATCGCTGCTCAACGTCGCGGTGTCCGATCCGTGGCGCCAACCGGGATCGTGGTCTGCGTTCAGGCTCGTGCTGATCGCCGGGGCCTGAGCCGGCGCCCGCGAAAGCGTGCTGGCAATCGGTCATGGACGCGACGAAGGCGAAGAGTGGCGGCGAGCACGACGGACGATCGGCGCATCTAGGCCAACACCCCGCTGGTGCTGCGAACGCTCGCGGACGCGCCGCGGACGCTCACGCTGGAGCAGCCTCACTCGACACCCGAGGCTGCCGGGATGCACTCAACCCATCCGTCCAATGTCCAATCACCCCCCAGCGCTTGATCCCCGCAACTCTATCAGGTGGCATTCGGCGCCACCGTACCGAGCAGCCTTCCTCTCGGTGGGGTGGGTTAGCTGCGCGCCGCCTTGGCCCGAGTGCGCAGGCATCGGGTGCAGACCCGAGCCCTGACTTCCTTGCCCTTGATCTCGAGATGGGTGGCGTGCAGGTTGGGGAGGAACCGCCTCTTGGTGTGGACCTTCGAGTGGCTCACGTTGTTCCCGGTCATCGGGCCCTTCCCGCAGATGTCGCAGCGCTGGGACATTGATGTCTCTCGGTGGGGTCGGGACGCGCATCTGAGACGCGCCCGCTCTGGCGTACTAGAATTCGGCCGCAGCCCCGGCGGCGGCGCCCGGCGGCCTCCGGTTGGTCACCGGTGGCCGATCGCCGAGGATACCACAGGCCCCACCGGGCTCCACGGAGACATGTGAAAGGCAAGGTTCGGGCTCCCGACGCCCTGTCACGTACGGCATCGTTGGGACGGATCGAGGTGGCGCCCCGGGTGGTCGCCTCCATTGTCGGCCACGCCGCCACCGAGTGCTACGGCATCGTCGGCATGGCCGCGCGCGGCCTGCGCGACGGCATCGCGGAGCGCCTCAATCGAGAGAACGTCCACCGCGGCGTCGAGATCCAGGTCACGCCCGACGGCCTCGTGATCGAGCTGTACGTGATCACCGAATACGGCACCCGGATCAGCGAGGTCGCCCACAACCTCATGAGCGCGGTCCGGTACTCGGTGGAGAAGACTCTCGGGCTCCCGGTCGTGGCGGTCAACGTGAACGTCCAGGGCATCCACGCGGACGGCGACAGTGCCCGCCACTGAGCCGGCGCGCGGCCTGGCGGTGCTCCGCGAGCCGCTTCGCGAGATCGGCGGCGAGCAGGTGCTGGCCGGGCTGACCGCTGCCCTCTCATGGCTCGAGGCCAACCAGCAGGAGATCAACGACCTCAACGTCTTCCCGGTGCCGGACGGCGACACCGGGTCGAACATGTACCTGACCCTGCGTTCGGCCGTCGAGGAGGCTCGCCACGCCCCGACCCCGGAAGCCGCGGACTCCGTGCTCGCGGCTGCGGCACACGGTTCCCTCATGGGTGCGCGCGGCAACAGCGGCGTCATCCTCTCGCAGATCCTCCGCGGGTTCGCCCAGGGGGTCGCACAGCGCTCCCGCGTCGACGCGGGCGGAGTCGCCCGCGCGCTCGGCGAGGCTTCGGCCGTCGCATACCGAGCCGTCATGAAACCCACCGAAGGCACCATCCTCACAGTGGTGCGGGACGCCGCTGCTGCAGCGGCCGCCGCAGCCGGGGAATCCGACGACGTCCGGGTCGTCCTCGACCGGCTCGTCGCCGAGGCCCACGCGGCCGTTGAACGGACCATCGACCAGCTTCAGGTGCTCCGCGATGCCAACGTCGTCGACGCCGGCGGTTTCGGCCTCGCGGTCATCCTCGAGGGCTTCGCGCGAGCCGTTTCCGACACGCAGCCAGGAGCCCCGTCCGCAACACCCGCCATCGTCCGGCGCACGGGCGAGCCCCCGCTCCGGCTGCCCCAGAAACCCGGCGAGATCCAGGCGACCGGCTCGGCCGTCGCTCGTCGTGGCGCCGCCGCGGTGGCCGCTCCGGAGCACGGGTGGGGGTACTGCACCGAGTTCCTGATCTACGGTCCGGGGCTCGACGTCGAGGCGATCCAGACCGAGCTCGGCGCACTCGGCGAGTCGGCGCTCGTGGTCGGGGATCCGGACCTGGTCCGGGTACATATCCACACGGGGGATCCGGCGATGCTGATCGCGGCGGCGTCGTCCCGCGGACGCATGAGCAAGCTCAAGGTGGAGGACATGTCCGCCCAGCACCACGAGGTGCTCGAGCGCGCCGGCGCCGCCGACGCGGTTCACAGCACCGCGTCCACACCGCCGCAAGCGCAGCCCGACGCGCCGCCGAAGCCCATCGCCGTCACCACCGTCGCGTCGGGCGAGGGGTTCCACGGCATCCTGCGCAGCCTCGGCGCGGACAGCGTGGTCAGCGGCGGCCAGACCATGAACCCGTCGATCGAGGACCTGCTCAACGGCGTGCGCGCAGCCAACGCCGAGCGCGTGATCCTCCTGCCCAACAATGCCAACGTGATCCTCACCGCCGAGCAGGTGGACCAGCTTGCCGACGGCTGTGAGGTGCGAGTGGTCCCAACGAAAAACCTGCCCCAGGGGATCAGCGCGCTGCTCGCCTTCGATCCCTCCGCCACCATCGACGAGAACTGCCGGCACATGCTGGACGCGATCGCCGCGGTCCGTGCCGTCGAGATCACCCACGCGGTGCGCGCGAGCAGCGTCAACGGGCACAAGATCAAGACCGGCGACGTCATCGCCGTCGTCGACGACGAGATCACCGAGGTGGGCAACGACTACCTCGAGGTCATCGAGGCGGTCCTCGGGGCGCAGGAAACAATGCCCGAGCTGGTCACCGTGTATTCCGGTGCCGAGGTCGTCGCCGAGGATGCGGAGACGCTGGTCACGGCGCTGCGCTCCGCGCACGCGGAGACGGAGTTCGAGCTGCACGCCGGGGGTCAGGAGCACTACCCGTACGTGCTCTCTCTCGAGTGACGTGATCCACCTCGTCACGGACAGCACCTCGGACATCCTCCCGTCCGAGGCCCGGGCGCTCGGCGTCAGCGTCGTGCCGCTGACCGTCCGGTTCGGCGAGGAGCAGTTCCGCGACGGCGTGGATATCGATGCCGACGCCTTCTACGCGAAGCTCGCGGCATCGAACACTCAGCCGAAGACCTCCCAACCGTCGCCCGAGGCGTTCGCTGCGCTGTACCGGAACCTGCTCGTGAATCCCGACGACCAGGTGGTCGGGCTCCACATCTCGGCGAAGCTGAGCGGCACGCTGCAGTCGGCACAGCTCGCCGCGAAGGAATTCGACCCTGAGCGCATCCACCTGGTCGACACCGAGAGCGTGAGCGGCGGCCTCCAATTGCTTGTGCTCGCCGCGCTTGACGACGTCAAAGCCGGCGCCGACGCCGCGACGGTCGCGGCGAGGGCGACGGAGCGCCGGAGCCGGCTCACGATCCTCGTCCTGCTCGACACCTTGACCTACCTGCATCGCGGTGGCCGCATCGGTCGCGCGCAGGCGCTCGTCGGCGGCCTGCTCAACGTCAAGCCACTCATCGCGGTGCGCGACGGCGAGGTGGTCCCACTCGCGAGGGTTCGGAATCACTCGAAGGGCATCGACATGATCGTCGACGGCATCCGCGAGCGCCTGCCCTTGGAGCGCCTTGCGCTGTTTCATGCGGCCGCGGCGCAGACGATCGCAACCCTCCAGGCGCGCGTCGCCGCGGCGATCCCCGACGTGACCGCGGTCCTCGGGCGGATCGGGCCGGTGGTCGGCGCGTACAGCGGGCCGGGTGGGGTCGGGATCGCCTGCATCGCCGCCGGCTGAAGGGCGTCGCTGCCACGATTGCGTGACTGTGCCCTCGCAACCCATGGCGACCGCGTCCCCACCCCACATCGCACTCGGCATCGACGTTCCGCTGGATCGCATCGTCGGAATCGGCCCCACCAAGGCGCAGCGGCTGGAGAAGCTGGGGCTGACCACCGTCCGCGACCTGCTGTTTCACCTGCCGCGGCGCTACGAGGACACCCGCCAGACCGTGCCGCTGCGCGCCCTGCAACCCGGCAGCGTCCAGACGGCGCGGGTGCGGGTTCGCAACGTGAGCTCGTGGACATCGCCGGTGAAGCACGTCAAGCTCGTCGAGGCGACCCTCGAGGACGATGGTGCCAGCGCGACCGCCGTCTGGTTCAACCAGCCCTTCCTCGTGAAACAGATCGTCTCCGGCATGGAGCTCCTGGTCAGCGGCAAGGTCGAGACGTCGCACACCGGTCTGACGTTTCGCAACCCCGCCTGGGAACGAGCCCGGAGGGACCAGGTTCACGTCGGCACGCTCGCCCCGATCTACCCGGAGACCGAGCATGTCTCGTCCAAGTTCCTCCGCGCGACGATCGAGCCGCTGCTGGGGCTCGCGACCCAGGTACCGGACCGCCTCCCCCCGGCGGTCCGAGACGTGGAGCACCTGATGCCGATCGCGGAGGCGCTCCACCAGGTGCACGAGCCCGACAGCGTCGAGTCGGCGAAGCTCGGCCGGGAACGGATCGCCTTCGAGGAGCTGTTCATGCTCCAGCTCGCCGCGGAACGGGCGCGCAGGCGCCGGCTCCGGGGCGTGGGCGTGGTCATCCCGTACGACGTGGAGGTCGCGCGGAGCCTCGTGGCGACCCTGCCCTTCAAGCTCACCGACGGGCAGCGGGTCGCCGCGCACGAGATCCTCACCGACCTCGCGGCTCCGGGGCCGATGAATCGCCTGCTGCAGGGAGACGTGGGGAGTGGCAAGACGGTGGTCGCGGCGCTCGCCGCTCTCATGACTCACCACGCGGGGATGCAGACCGCGGTCATGGCGCCGACCGAGATCCTCGCGCGGCAGCACTTCGCAACCCTCGACCAGTTGCTCACGCCCCACGGACTCCCGCCCCGCCTGCTCGTCGGCAGCACGTCCGCGGCGGCGCGGCGGGAGATCCTCGCCGGGCTCGCCGCCGGCCACGACTCGCTCATCGTCGGCACGCACGCGCTCATCGAGGACGACGTGGTGCTCGTGAACCTCGGGCTCGCGGTGGTCGACGAGCAGCACCGGTTCGGCGTTGCCCAGCGGCGCAGGCTGCGGCAGACGTCGGGCGCGATGCCGAACTACCTCGCGATGACCGCGACGCCGATCCCCCGCTCGCTGTCGAACACCCTCTATGGCGACGTGGACCTCAGCGAGCTGCGCGAGCTGCCGCCCGGACGTCAGCGTGTCCAGACACGCGTGGTGCCGGTGCATGAGCGGAATGCCGCGTACGAGTTCATCCGCGCCGAGGTGCTCGCCGGCAGGCAGGCCTTCGTGATCTGCCCCGTCATCGAGGAGTCCGACAAGACCGGCGCACGCAGCGCGACCGCCGAGTTCGAGCGCCTGAGCACGACCGTGTTCCCCGATCTGCGTGTCGAGCTGCTGCACGGGCGCATGCCCGCGCGCGAGAAATCCGAGCGGATGCAGCGATTCGTGCAGGGGGACGCGGACATCCTCGTCGCGACGAGCGTCGTCGAGGTTGGGGTGGACGTCCCGAACGCGACGATCATGGTCATCGAGGACGCGCAGCGCTTCGGGCTCGCGCAGCTCCATCAGTTCCGTGGCCGTGTCGGGCGCGACCAGTACCAGTCGTACTGCCTGCTGTTCGAAGGCGGGATCGACGAGGAGGGTTCGGCGCGACTGGCCGCCGTGGCCGCCATCGACAGCGGGTTCGAGCTCGCCGAGCGAGACCTGCAGCTGCGCGGGCCCGGGCAGCTCGTCGGGCTGCGCCAGCACGGCCTGCCCGACATGCTCGCCGCGGATCTGCTCGATGTCGCCCTCGCCCATCGCGCAAAGGGGGCCGCCCTGGGCTGGCTGGACCGCGATCCCGATCTGACCGCCTGGCAGCCGCTGTCCGAAGCGATGAACGTTTATCGCGCCGTCTTCGACATCGACTGACGTGGCCCGGTCATCGTTGCACCACCCCTGAGCCGACCGTGGCAGAAACTCGAATCACGGCCGGGGCTTGGCGCGGACGAGTCGTGACCACGCCACCCGGGCTGGAGGTGCGCCCAACTCGCTCGATGGTGCGCCAGTCGGTCTTCGACATCCTCGGGACCCGCGTCGTCGGTGCGCGGATGATCGACCTCTACGCCGGCGCCGGGACGGTCGGATTCGAGGCGCTGTCTCGCGGCGCGGCATTCGTCACATTCGTCGAACGCCACCGTCAGGCGCTCGTGCTGATCACCGGGACCGCCGAGCGCTTCGGGTGCCGCGATCGGTGCCACGTGGTCGGCGCCGACGTGCGCCGGTGGCTGCGCAGCGCCGCCGCTGAGACCGAGGCCGCCGACCTGTGCTACCTCGATGCTCCGTACCGTGACCCCGAGCTCGACAGCGTCCTCGAGCTGCTCGGTGCGGCGCCACCGCGTCTTGTCGTGTGCGAACATCACCGCGCCCGCGGCATCGCCGAGCGGATCGGTCATCTCGAACGCATCCGCGAGGCGCGCTACGGGCTGACGACCATCAGCTTCCTGCAGCGGACCGCTGCGCCATCGGACGGAACAGGGTGAGCGAACGCATCGCGGTGTACCCGGGCAGCTTTGACCCGGTGACGTTCGGACATCTCGACATTCTCGACCGCGCCGCCGCGATCTTCGACACCGTGGTGGTCGGGGTGCTCGAGAACCCGGGCAAGACTCCGCTGTTCACCGCCGACGAACGCGTGGAGCTGCTGCGCTCCTGCCTGGAGGCGAGGCCGCATGTCGAGGTGACCACCTTCCACGGGCTGACCGTCGACTTCGCGGCGAGCGCCGGCGCCATTGCGATCGTGCGCGGCCTCCGAGTCCTCAGCGACTTCGAGTCCGAGTTCCAGATGGCGCTCATGAACCGCCGGCTCAATCCCCGCGTGAACACCGTCTTCCTGATGACGTCGTTCTCCAACGTGTTCATCTCCTCGTCGTTGATCAAGGAGGTGTGCCAGCTTGGGGGCGATGTCGCCGAGATGGCGCCGAGCGTGAGCATCGAGGCGATGCAGCGTCGCTTCGCGAGGCTGCGCGATCACCATGAGTGAGCTTCCCGGTGGCATCGATCCGAGCGTCATCGACCTCATCGATCAGCTCGAAGAGCTCGTGAGCACCGGCCGGCGGGTACCGTTCACCGCCGGGGTCGTCGTGAACGAGGACGAGGCTCTCGAGCTCATCGACCGAGCACGTTTGGGGCTCCCCGACGAGCTCACCCAGGCGCGACACCTGCTCGAGGATCGTCACCGGGTGGTCGACGAGGCCGAGCAGGAGTCCGAGCGCATCCTCGCGCGAGCGGAGGCCGATGCCAAACGTGTTGTCGACGAGGCCGGCGCACGTGCGCAGGCGATGACGGGGGAGCACGAGATCGCCGAACAGGCGCGGGCGCACGCGTCCACGGTGCTCGCCGAGGCCGAGGAAAGCGCCGCGAAGATCCGCGCCGAGGCTGACGCGTACGCGCGCGAGGTGATGCTCCGGCTCGAGGACCAGCTGATGCGAGCCGCGACGACGGTCCGCAAGGGGATTGACGCGCTGCCGGGTTCGGGGAAGCAGCCGAGGAAACGGCGCGAACGCGCGTAGCGGCGTGGGGCCGCGGGAACGAGCTCGCCGCTATACTGGCTGCAATCACGGGCCGTGCTGCCGTGCGTGCGCGCCCCTCCCCGGAGAAACCTGGCATGCCGCTTCCCAAGCAACGAATTTCAAAGCGCCGACGCGACTTCCGACGCTCGCACCACGCGCTCACCCTGCCGACACTGGCTCCGTGCCCGCGCTGCCGCCAGCCCCGGATCCCGCACCGCGTCTGTCCGAACTGCGGCCACTACCGTGGCCGCGAAGTGGTCGTCACCGAGTAGCAGCCACTCAGTGGCTCGCGTCGCACTCTGCTTCCCGGGACAGGGCAGCCAGGCCGCGGGCATGGCGGATGGGCTGACCGCACTCCCGATCGCTGAGGAGATGCTCGCCGCGGCACGTGCGGCAGGGCTCGACCTCCGCGCCGCACTCTCGGGCGACGACGCCCAGTTGCGTCCAACGGAGATCGCCCAGCCTGCGCTCCTGCTCGTGGAATGCGCGCTTCGATCCACGCTGCCTGACGGTATCGACGTCGTCGCCGTCGCGGGCCACAGCGTCGGCGAGTACGCGGCGGCCGTCGCGGCCGGCGCACTGGGCCCAGCCGATGCGATGCGGATCGTCGTCGAACGCGGACGCGCGATGGCGTCCATGCGCGACGGCACGATGGCGGCGGTGCTCGGCATCGACGTCGAGGTTGCGGCTGCGGTGTGCGACGACGCGCATCGCGAGACCGGCGATGTCGTCGTCGTTGCCAACCACAACGCACCGGGGCAGCTGGTGATCAGCGGCACGCGCCGCGGAGTCGATGCTGCGGGGAAGCTCGCCCTGGGGCGTGGCGCGCGCCGCGTGATCCAGCTCAACGTCAGTGGCGCGTTCCATTCACCGTTGATGGTCGCGGCTGCGGCGACATTCTCGGAGACGCTGGACAGCGCCACCATCTCCGATCCCGAGCCACCGGTCGTCTGCAATGTCGACGGCCGGGCAGTCCATACGGCGGACGAGCTGCGCGAGCGGCTTCGTGCGCAGCTCACCGCGCCAGTGCGATGGATCGACTGCGTGCACACGCTGATGGGGCTTGGCGCCGAGATGCTCGTCGAGGTCGGGCCTGGCACCGTGCTGAGCGGGCTCGCCCGGCGCATCGCTCCCGGGGTGCGGACCTCGTCGGTGAACACGGCGGATGCGGCGGGGCGGCTGGACGTCGCGATGGTTGCCGGATGACTGTGGCGCGGCCGCTCGAAGGGCGGCGGGCACTGGTGACCGGCGCCTCGAGGGGCATCGGGAGGGCGACGGCGATCGCGCTGGCACGCGCCGGCGCAGCGCTGGCCGTCGGATACTCGGCACATCGCGAGGGGGCGGATGCGCTCGTCGGGATGCTGCGGACCGAGCACTCGGTGGACGCGGTCGCACTCGGCGCCGATCTCGCGGATGCCGCGGCCGCCGGAGCGCTCGTCGATCAGACCATCCAGGCGCTCGGCGGTATCGACATCGTGGTCAACAACGCCGGGATCACCCGCGACAATCTCGCCGTGCGCCTCGGTGACGAGGACTGGGATGCGGTGATCGCGGTCGATCTCACCGCAGCGTTCCACGTCTGCCGAGCGGCCCTCCGGCCGATGCTGCGTCAGCGCTTCGGTCGCATCGTCAATGTGTCGAGCGTCTCAGGCGTGATCGGCAATCCGGGACAGGCCAACTACTCGGCTGCCAAGGCCGGGATCATCGGGCTCACCAAGTCGCTCGCACGCGAGGTGGGGAGCCGCGACATCACGGTGAACGCCGTCGCGCCCGGCTTCATCGAGACCGAGATGACCACGTCGCTCACCGACGCCGTCCGCGCCGCCGCCGTTGCCGCGATCCCGAAGGGACGCCTGGGCACCGCCGAGGAGGTCGCCTCGGCGATCGCGTTCCTGGTGCTGCCCGAGTCCGCGTACATCACCGGGCACGTCCTGCATGTCGACGGAGGGCTTGCCGCGTGACCGAGCCCGTCACCCCGAATCCGGGCGAGCCCGCGCAAGCCGTCCTCGACGGCGCGTCAGGCCCCTTCGCGTTCCGACCGCCTGCCGGTGACGCTATCGTTTCGCCCGAGACTGATGCGGCGCCTGCCGCAACCACACAAGGAACACCTGATGCCAGACCTGAGCTTCGACCGGTTCAAGGCGATCGTCGCCGATCAGCTCGGCGTGGAGGCCGAGCAAGTGACGCCGGAGGCGTCGTTCGTGGAGGACCTGAACGCGGACTCGCTCGACCTGGTCGAGCTGATCATGGCGTTCGAGGAGGAGTACCAGATGGAGATCTCGGACGAGGACGCGGAGAAGATCGGAACGGTGGGGCAGGCCTGGGACTACATCCAGGAGAAGGTGGGAGCGGCCTCCTAGACACCCCGAGCCGGCCCGCGCGGCCTGCACCCGCGCCGCAGCCGCCGTCTCCGTCAGCGTCTCCGTCGCCGCTCCCCGAGGCTGAGGCCGAGCGCCTCCGCGAGCTGCAGGCGCGGATCGGGATCCAGTTCCGCAAGCAGGAGCTGCTCCGCGAGGCGATGACGCACGCCTCGTGGAACAACGAGCACGGCGAGCCCGCCGGGCCGGGCCACGACAACGAGCGCCTCGAATATCTCGGGGACGCGGTCCTCGAGCTGGTGGTGGGCGAGTACCTGTTCCGGCGCTTCCCCACCTACGACGAGGGGCAGCTCACGCAGCTCCGCGCCGCGCTCGTGAACACCACGTCGCTGGCCCGGCTCGGGGAGCGGCTCGGGCTCGGAGAAACGCTGCTCATGGGCAAGGGGGCGGTGAAGACCGGCGCGCGCAAGCTCCCGTCGCTGCTCGCCAACGCCTTCGAGGCGATGATCGGCGCGATCTTCCTGGACCAGGGGTACCGGGCCGCGACCCGCGTCTTCCTGCAGAACATCGGCGACCTCGCCGAGTGGAGCGACGAGAACTTCAAGGGCCAGTTGCAGCAGGCGTCGCAGGATCGGACCGGCGACACCCCGCACTATCGCGTCATCGCGACCGGCGGACCCGGTCACAAGCGGGAGTACACCGCCGAGGTGCTGCTCGGCGATCGAGTCGGCGGGTCCGGAAGGGGACCGACGAAGCAGGCTGCCGAGCAGGCCGCTGCGCATGACGCGCTCGACAAGCTGAGCCGCACCAGCCGGGGCGGCGCCGCCGCGGCCGCCGGCGCGGCTCGCGACGCGGCCAAGACGGTCGCCTCCGAGCCCGCCCGTATTCGCCGCCGGGTCGCCGAGGTCGCTGCAGATCGTGGGGCGACACCTCGCCGGCGCCGCGGTCGGGGCGGAGGACGGGGCGCTGCCGATCCGGCCGCCGCCCCGGAGGAGAAAGCCGCCGGTTCCCGACCGCGGCGGAGCCTGCTCGCCGCGCTGCGCCACGCCGCCGAAGCGCTCGTCGGCCGCCAGCCCGCGGCGACTCCGCCGCCGGTGCCGGAAGCTCCGGCGCCCCGACGGCGCCGCGGCCGCCGCGGCGGGCGCGGACGCGGCGGGAGCGGTGGTGGCGGCACGCCGGCGGCGAGCCCGTGATCACTAGATCTAGGGGAGCGAGCGCGGGTGTGACCCAAGATGTTGACGCGGCGACGTGCGCCCAGGGACAATCGGCCCGATGAGGCTCCGGCGGATCACCCTGTCCGGGTTCAAGACGTTCGCCGCGCACAGTGAGGTGATCTTCGACCGCGGCATCACCGCGATCGTCGGGCCCAACGGCAGCGGCAAGAGCAACCTCGTCGACGCCCTGCGCTGGGCCCTCGGCGAGACCAATGCTCGCGAGCTGCGCGGCCAGCGGATGGACGAGGTCATCTACGCCGGAGGCGGCGGCCGCCAGCGCATGGGGCTCGCCCAGGTGGAGCTCGTCATCGACAACGAGGAGGGCACGCTCCCGACCGACGATCCCGAGGTGTCGGTCAGCCGCCGGGTCGCGCGCGGGGATCGCGACACCGAGTTCCGCATCAACGGCGATCACGCACGGCTTCGCGACCTCGAGCGGCTCCTCGGCGGCACCGGGCTCACCCAGAACGGCTACTCGGTCGTCGTCCAGAACGACATCGACGGGATCATCGAGGCGACTCCCGGCCAGCGGCGTTCCCTCGTGGAGCAGGCCGCCGGGGTGCGGGCGCTCCGTGCCGCCTGCGAGGACGCGTCGCACCGTCTCGACAGCGCGGACATCGTCGTGCGCAGGCTCACCGATCTGCTCGACGACGCCACGCCCCGCCTCGCCGAGCTGGGTGAGCAGTCGATCGCCGCGCTGGAGCTGCGGACCATGAGCCAGCGGCTCACCGAATTGCGGGGCAGCCTGGCCCACGAGGAATGGCGCGCTGCCCGGGCGAGCCTCAAGCTCGCACGACGACGCCTCGACCAGGCCGTCAATCGCTGCGACGCCGCGGCGGCAGCAGATGCCGCCTTCGCGCGACGGGCCGAGGTCGCCCGGGAGCGCCTCGAAGCGGCGCGCGCGGCCCGGGACGCAGCGGCGGCGCGTCTCGCCGCGGCCCGTATCGATGTCGAGCGCAGCGAGGGCAGTCGCCGGCGGCACGCCGACCGGCTGCGCTCCGCGGTCGCCCAGCGCGGGGCCGCCGTCGCCGACCTGGGTGGCCTGCTCCGCGACGTCGAGGCGGCGACGGAGGCGATGGCGGCCGTCGAAGCCGGCGGGGTGGAGGAGACATGGCGGCTCCTCGAGGGTGAGACCGATCGGCTCCGCATGCTCGCCGGCCAGGCGGCCGCGGAGGCCGGCATCGCGGAGGAGCGCCTCGCGTCCGCGACGGGCGCTTTTGCAGCCGCACAGAACGACCGCGCGAACGCGCTCGCCGAGGCACGAGCGGCTGCGGCTCGCGCGGACCTGGCGGCGACGGCGGTGAGCGCGCTCACGCAGGAATGCGAGGCGGCCGAGGCACGCAGAGGCGAGTTGGAGACGCAGCTGCGAGCCCGGATCCACGAGGCCGAACGGGCAGCCGCGCTCGGCAGCGAGGCTGCCGCGAGGGTGACCGCGGCGCGCACCGCCGTGGACTCCGCGTGGGAATCGGTCAATGCCGCCGATGGAGCCGTGGCCTCCGCTGCGGGTGAGGCTCGGCGTGCCCTTGCCAGCCTCGCCGCCGCTCGAGGCCGCCTGAGCGGCAGCGCCGGCGACGGCGGCATCGCTCGCGCGGTCGCGACAGGCGCGCTCCACGCCCAGCGGCTCACCGATTGCCTGCGCATCACCGACGGTGCGGCCGCAGATGCCGTGGCGGCGGCGCTCGAGGACGACCTCAGCGCCTGGGTGGTGGACGACCTCGCGGCGGCGGCGGCGCACCTCGACGCCGACGGTCCCCGGGAACGGCTTCTCGCCGCGGGACTCGGCGCGATCGCCGCACCGGCCCCGCCGGCGCCGTACCGGCTCCTCTCGAGCGCGGTCGAGGCGACCGATGCGGCCCGGGGGGCGGTCGCCCGCTTGCTCGACGGCGTGTGGCTCGCCGACGACATCGGGGCGGCGAGGCGCGCGCTGACGCTGGGCGCACGCCTCGCGGTCCTGGCCGATGGCACGGTCTTCAGCAGCGCCGGGCTCCGGGGCGGCCGGCGTGTCGACACACTCCACCTTGCGGAAGCCGAGCGCGAGGCTGCGGCCGAGTCCGAGCGTGCCGTACGCGCCGAGGCCACGGCGGTCGAGGCTGCGGCGAACGCCCGTGAGCACCTCGGCCGTCTCGATCACGAGCTCTCGGTTGCCGTCGAGGCCGATCGGACCGCCCGGGCCGCCGAGGCCGAGACCGCGGCGCTCGCCGCGGGCGCGGAGCGAGCGCTCGAATCCGCCGCGGCCCAGGAGCATCGAGCGGCCGGACTGCTGCAGGCCCAGCGCGCCGAGGTCGTCGCCGCCAAGGAGGCGTGGGCAGCCACCGAGGGTCTTCTTGCCGAGGTCGAGGAGCGATTCGCGTCCGTCGAGGGCACGCACAGCGCGGCCATTGCGCACGCCCAGGCCGTCCGAGCGAACGCCGACGCAGCGCGAGCCGAAGCCGACGAATCCGAGCTCCTCCTCTCAAGGGCCAAAGCGGAAGGCGCTCATATCGAGGAGCGCCGCGAGGCAGCCCGGCGAGCGCTCGACGGCGCTCGCACCCGCCTCGCCGTCGCGGAGACCCGCCGGCTCGTGGCCGAGAGCGATGCGCTCACGGCGATCGTGCACGCGATTCGAGAACGCGAGGTGTCGGCGCACGCGACCCGGGAGCTGGCAGGCGCCCAGGACCGGCACGACGAAGCTGCGCTTCCGATCGCGGAGCTGGAGCTGGCCGCTCTCGCGCTGGAGACTGAGCGATCGGAGGTGGCGGTCGCCGTCGCCCGGGCGGCCGACGAGCGCGAGGCAGCCGAGCGCGAGGTTGCCGAGTGCGAGGCTGCGGTCGCCGCGCACGCCGATGCGGTTCGAGATCTCGGGGACGACGATTCCGCGGAGCTCGACCCCGCCGCAGCGGAGCGAGCCGAGCGCGAGATCGTTCGGCTCGAACGCCGGATCGCCGCCCTCGGCGCGGTCAACGCGCTCGCCCCCGAGCAGCACGAAGCCCTCAGCGCCCGCGTCGGCAGCATCTCGACGCAGCGTGATGACCTCGCGCACGGCGTCGCCGAGCTCCGTGCCATGGCGCGCCGTCTGGAGGTCGAGATCGAACAGCGCTTCGACACGGTCTTCGGAGCGGTGTCCTTTCATTTCCAGGAGCTCTATGCGGAGCTCTTCCCGGGCGGCAAGGCAACGCTTCGGCTCGAGGAACCCGCGCCCGTGCCCCAGGGGTCGGACGAAGCGGCGACCCCCGACGAGGAATGGCGCCCGGGGGTCGAGATCCTCGCCCAGCCACCCGGCAAACGCCTCACCCCGCTGCGCCTTCTGAGCGGTGGCGAGCGAGCGCTCACCGCGCTCGCGGTGGTCCTGGCCCTCCAGCAGGTGAACCCGAGCCCCTTCTACGTCTTCGACGAGGTCGATGCCGCGCTCGACGACAGCAACGTCCTACGGTTCACGCGGCTGCTACGCCGCCTCGGCGCCGAGCAGCAGTTCCTCGTGGTGACGCACAACCACATCACCATGGCGGCGGCGGACGCGCTCTGGGGAGTGTCGATCGACGAGCACGGCACCAGCACGGTCCTGGGGGTCCGCTTCGACGAGGCGGAGATCACCGGCGCGCCGACGGTGGCGCTCCACCGGGCGGCCGGGTGAGGTCGCGGGCCGGCGTCGGTGCGTGATGGCACCTGACGACGTCGTCGCTCCGGTACGGCGGACCGCGTGGTGGCGCCGCATGTCCGGACGGATGGACCGCGCGTCGAGCACCTTCAGCGCCGAGATGCAGGGCCTCGCTCCTCCCGGAAGGAAGCTCGACGCCGCCTTCTACGACGATCTCCTGGAGGTGTTGATCAGCGCCGATTGCGGGGTGGAGCTGTCAGAGCGGCTCGTCGCGGCCCTCCGCGATCGCGCGCGGCGGGAGCGGATCGGCGACGCACACGCCGCCATCGTCGCGCTCAAGGGCGAGATCCTCGCCGTGATGAACACGTACGATCGCGGGCTCCACTTCGGGGAGATTCCCAGCGTTGTGATGATGGTGGGCGTCAACGGCAGCGGCAAGACGACGACCCTCGGGAAGCTGGCACACCGGCTTCGCGAGGAGGGCCGGACCGCGCTCGTTGCCGCCGCCGACACCTACCGCGCCGCGGCGATCGACCAGATGCGCGTCTGGGCCGACCGCGCGCAGACCGACGTCGTGGCACATCAGCCCGGGGCCGATCCCGGCGCTGTGGTGTACGACGCCATCCAGGCGGCGCAGGCCCGGCGCGTGGACGTCGTGCTGGTGGACACGGCGGGAAGGCTGCACACCAAGGTCAACCTCATGGCCGAGCTCGGCAAGATCCGGCGGGTGATCGAGCGGCTCCTGCCCGGTGAGCCGAGCGAGGTGCTCCTCGTCATCGACGCGACGACGGGCATGAACGCGATGCGCCAGGCTTTCGCCTTCCACGAGACGACCAGGCTCACCGGCCTGGTGATCACCAAGCTCGACGGCAGCGCCCGAGGGGGGACGCTGCTTGCGGTGGAGGAGGTGCTGAAGGTTCCCGTGAAGCTCGTCGGCCTCGGCGAAGGGCTCGACGATCTCAACGTCTTCGATCCCGGGGCGTACCTGGATGCCATCTTCGGCGCCACCGCTTGACAATGTTGTGAGTACTCACTAACATACCGGGCATGCCGCCGACCGCCGCCACCGAGCGCCTCACCGCCCCCGAACGTCGCGAGCAGATCGTCGAAGCCGCCATCCGAGTGTTCGCGGAGCGCGGATACGAGGGGGCGTCGACCGACGTGATCGCGCATCAGGCGGGCATTTCCCAGCCGTATCTCTTCCGGCTCTTCGGCACCAAGCGCGACCTCATCATCGCGACAGTCCAGCGCTGTTTCGCCGACACCGAGACCCTCTTCACGCGAGCCGCTGACGGCCTGTCCGGCGACGCGGCCCTCGCGGCGATGGGCGACGCCTACCTCGAGGAGATCACCGAGAACCCGCTGAAGCTCCGGGCGCAGCTGCAGTCGTACGCGGCATGCGATGACCTCGCCATCCGCGCCGTCGTGGCGGAGGGATTCGGCGGGCTCGTCCGGGTGGTCGGCGGGCTCACCGGTGCGGACTCAGCGAAGTTGAGCACCTTTTTCGCTCAGGGCATGCTGCTCAACGTGCTGGCGATGATGGGCCAGGTCGACGATCCCCAGGCGTGGGCCATGCGTCTCATCGAGGGCTGCATTCCGAGCACGGACGTGGATGCATAGCGGCTCTCTCTTTTTTGTCCCACGAAGTAAGTGATTGATCACTAAAACATAGAAGGAGGCAAGGCACCATGGCTCGACGATCTCAGATCATCTGGACCTTTGCCATCACGTCGCTGGGACTGTTCATGGTCACGCTCGACAACCTGGTCGTGACCACCGCGCTTCCGGTGATCCGTCGCGACCTGCACGCGAACCTCTCCCAGCTGGAGTGGACGGTGAACGCGTACACGCTCACCTTCGCCGTCCTGCTCCTCACCGGTGCGGCGCTCGGTGATCGCTTCGGCAGGCGGCGGATCTTCTCCATCGGCCTCGCGCTCTTCACGCTGGGATCCGCGGCGTCTGCGCTCGCGAACAGCCCCAGCATGCTGATCGCGTCGCGCGCGGTGCAGGGCGCCGGCGCTGCGATGGTGACACCTTTGACGCTGACGATTCTCAGTGCCGCGGTGCCCGCGAACCGTCGCGGTGTCGCACTCGGAGCGTGGGGCGGCATCGGCGGCCTCGCGGTCGCGGTCGGACCGGTCGTCGGTGGCGCGATCGTGCAGGGCATCAGCTGGCAGTGGATCTTCTGGCTCAACGTGCCGATCGGTCTCGCCCTCGCACCGCTGGCGCGGATCCGGTTGATGGAGACCCGCGGAGCTGACCGCCATCTCGACCTCGGCGGCCTGTTCATCGCCAGCGCCGGGTTGTTCGCCCTCGTCTGGGGTCTGGTGCGCGCGAATCAGCAGGGCTGGACGAGCCCGGAGATCCTCGGCACCCTGGCCGCCGGCACCGCGGTCATGGTGGTGTTCGTCCTCTACGAGCTGCGGTCGAAGGCGCCGATGCTCCCGATCCGATACTTCCGCAACCGCACGTTCAGCGGCGCCAACGCCGCGTCGCTGTTCATGTTCTTCGGGATGTTCGGCAGCGTCTTCCTGCTCGCTCAGTTCTTCCAGACAGTGCAAGGACTTTCGCCGCTCGACGCGGGCCTGCGCATCCTGCCGTGGACGGCCATGCCGATCATCGTCGCACCGACCGCGGGTGCGCTCTCCGACCGCATCAACGGCCGCACCCTCATGGCGATCGGCCTGGCGCTGCAGGGGAGCGGCCTGCTCTGGATCGGACACGTCATCACACCGACCGCGCCGTACTCGGACTTCATCATCCCCTTCGTCCTGAGCGGCGTCGGCATGGGCATGTTCTTTGCCCCGGTTGCAAATGTCGTGCTCAGCTCGGTCCGCCCGCGCGAGGAGGGCAAGGCATCGGGCGCGAACAACGCGATTCGCGAGCTCGGTGGCGTGCTCGGCGTGACCGTGCTCGCCTCGATCTTCGCTCACTGGGGCGGGTACACCTCGGGGGCGTCCTTTGTCGCCGGGCTCACGCCCGCGATCACCGTCGGTGGCGCGGTGGTCATCGCCGGGGCGGCGGCCGCGACACTCATCCCGGCCCGGCGACGCGCCCTCAGTATGGCGGGCGAATCTGTTCTCGAGGAGGCCGCGGCCGCGTAGCCGCTCCGTCCACCACACGCCGGCGGCTGGTGCCGTCGTGGCCGGAGCGCCACGCGACCGGCCGCCGGCTTCGTGTCGTGTATCCTGTCAAGGCTTTGTCCTTGACAGAATCACAGTTCCCACATGCCCTCTCATCGCGAGCGTGGCAGGAGCGCCTCCTCGACGTCTACGGCGCGCTGCTCACCGAGCACCAGCTGGAGGCGTGCCGCCTCCACCTCCACGAGGACTGGTCGTACGCGGAGCTGGCCGAGCACCTCGCGTGCAGCAGAAGCGGGGCCCACGACCTCGTCCGCCGCGCGCTCGGACAGCTCGAGCACTACGAGCACCGGCTCGGCCACGCGGCGGAGCTCGATCGCCGCGACCGTGTCGAGACCGACCTCCGCGCCCGCCTCGCGGGTGTCAGGGTGACCGCCTGACGATGTTCGAAGCCCTCAGCGATCGCCTTGCCGCGGCCCTGCGCCGCTTCTCGGGTCGCGGCCGCCTCACGAAGGAGGATGTCGAGGTCGGGCTGCGCGAGGTTCGCGTCGCATTGCTCGAGGCCGACGTGAACTTCCGGGTCGCTCGCGCCTTCGTCGACCGGATCCGCGAGCGCGCGGTCGGCAGCGACGTCCTCGAGTCGCTCACCCCGGGCCAGCAGATCGTGAAGATCGTCAACGAGGAGCTCATCGCGCTCCTCGGGGGCGAGCAGCGGAAGATCCGGTACCAGCCACACCCACCCACGGTCGTGATGCTGGTCGGCCTCCAGGGATCCGGCAAGACCACCACGGCGGCGAAGCTGGCCCTCGCGATCCGCCGCGACGGGCATCGCCCGATGCTGGTGGCCGCCGACATCCGGCGCCCCGCGGCAGTCCAGCAGCTGCAGAAGCTGGGGCTCGACAACCAGATCCCGGTGACCACCCCGGACGCGAACACCAAGGTGCCCCTGCTCTGCAAGCGGGGCGTCGCCGAAGCCCAGCGGCTCAACTGTGACGTCGTCATCCTCGACACCGCCGGACGCCTGCAGATCGACGAGTTGCTCCTCGACGAGCTGCGCGAGATCCGATCGACCATCACGGTGCACGAGACGATCCTCACCGTCGACGCGATGACCGGCCAGGAGGCCGTCAACGTCGCCAAGGGCTTCGACGACGCCGTCGCCGTCGACGGCGTGATCCTCACCAAGCTCGATGGTGACGCTCGCGGCGGGGCTGCCCTGTCCATGCGCGAGAGCATCGGCAAACCGATCATGTACTGCGGGACGGGGGAGAAGGTCTCGGAGCTCGAACCGTTCGCGCCCGATCGCATGGCCTCCCGCATCCTCGGCATGGGCGACGTCCTCACGCTCGTGGAGCGAGCCCAGGAGCAGTTCGATCAGAAGAAGGCCGAGGAGATGGTCGAGCGCTCGTTTGCGGGGCGCCTCACCATGGACGACTGGCTCGCCCAGCTCCGGCAGCTGCGAAGCATGGGGTCGCTCGAAGGTGTCCTCGGCATGATGCCCGGGGGGCGCAAGCTCGTCCAGCAGGCCGGCGCCGCAATGCCGTCGGAGCAGGACCTCGGCCGCATGGAGGCGATCGTGCTGTCGATGACGCTCCAGGAGCGTCGCCATCCCGAGCTCATCAAGGGCTCGCGCCGCAAGCGCATCGCCGCGGGGAGCGGCACGACCATCGCCGACGTGAACCGCCTGCTCAAGGGCTTCGAGCAGATGCAGGGCATGTTCAAGAGCCTCGGCGGCAAGGGCACCAAGGGCATCCGCGGCAAGGCCCGGATGCTGCGACAGCTGAAGAACATCGATCCATCGCAACTCGGACAGCCAGGATTCTGAAAGGAGCACAGCAGTGGTCAAGATCAGGTTGAAGCGGATGGGCACCACCAAGCGCCCGGTGTACCGGCTGGTGGTGGCCGATTCGCGCAGCCCGCGAGACGGCAGGTTCATCGAGTTCGATCGGCTTCTACGATCCGCTCCCCAATCCCGCCGTCGTGAGCATCGACGCCGAGCGCGTTCAGCTGTGGCTCCGCCGGGGCGCACGTCCCAGCGACAGCGCCCGCCAGCTCCTGGTGAACGAAGGCATCCTCCAGGCCCGCCCATTCAAAGCCACGCCAAAGACCGAGGCGGCCCGGAAGAGCCAGTCAAAGACCCCGAAGAATGGAGCGGCCGCCGGAGCGACAGACACCGCGCTTGCATCGGGCGCGACGGAAGCGGGTGACGTCGCGGGGGGCAGCGCGGCGGCGACTGACAAGGAGCCGACGGGAGGGGCCCCCGAGACGGCAGGACCCGCGAAACTGAGCCCGCTAGCCCGAAAGCGCGGTGGAAGCCGCGCGGAGGAGCCAGCGGAATGACCGACTATGCCGATCTGACCAAGTTCATTGCCGAGCGGATCGTGTCCAACCCGGCGGCGGTCAGCGTTGAGTCACGGCCCCGGGGCCGGAGCACGATCGTGACCCTCCACGTCGCGGAGGAGGACATGGGCAAGCTCATCGGCAAGACGGGTCGCAACATCGAGGCGGTCCGCGCCGTGGTTCGCGCGGCGGGTCTGCGGCATCACCAGCGCGTGCAGGTGGAGCTCAAGGACCTGCGATGACCCCGGCCGCCCGTCCGCTCGCCCCTTCCCGCCTCCGTGCCGCGCAGGTGCTCCGCGCGCACGGCGTCCGCGGTGAGGTGCGAGCGGAGCCGTGCGGCGGCGACTGGAGCCGCTTCACTCCAGGTATGCGTCTCGAAGCCGAGGACGGCACGCGCGCGTTCACGGTCCGCTCCTCGCGCCCCGGCGCCGGCGGGGTGGCCCTGCTCGGGTTCAAGGAAATCTCGAATCCCGTCGACGCGGACCTGCTCCGCGGCCTCTACCTCTGCGTCCCCGTCGACGCTGCGCGACCGCTGCCGGAGGGCGAATGGTTCGTGTGGCAGCTCGTCGGTCTGCGGGTCCGCGACACCGCCGGAACCGAGATCGGGATCGTCGACGACGTGGAGGCCGGCGTCAGCAACGACGTCCTCGTGATCAGCGACGGCAGCGGTGTGCACCGCCTTCCGATGGTGCGCGACTACGTCAGGGCCGTCGACGTGGACGGCGGAACGCTCACCGTCATGCCGTGGCTCGAGGAGAGCGTGTGATCAGGTTCCACGTCCTGACGATCTTTCCCGAGGTGTTCCCGGGCCCGCTCGGCATCGGGGTGATCGGGCGCGCCATCGACGCCGGGGACGTCGAGATCCAGGTGCACGACCTGCGCGACCACACCGAGGGCAGGCACCGGCAGGTCGACGATGAGCCCTTCGGCGGCGGCGCCGGCATGGTCTTCAAGCCCGAGCCGCTGATCCGCGCGGTGCGGGCGCTTCGCGAGGCTGAGCCCGGCCTCCGGTCGATCCTGCTCTCGCCGCAGGGGCGCCGGTTCGACCAGGGCGTCGCACGCGAGCTGGCGGTGGAGGCCTCGGTGCTGCTGGTCTGCGGCCGCTACCAGGGGGTCGACCAGCGCGCCCGCGACGAGATCGGGGAGGAGCTGTCGGTCGGCGATTACGTCCTGAGCGGCGGCGAGGTTGCCGCGATGGCGGTGATCGAGGCGACGGCGCGGCTGGTGGCCGGTGTCGTCGGTTCGCCCGACTCGCTCGGCGACGAGACGTTCTCAGAGGGCGCCGGGGGCGGCTTCGAGGCCCCCCTGTACACGCGCCCCGCCGACTTCGAGGGCCGCACCGTCCCCGCGGTGCTCCGCGGCGGCGATCATGCTGCGATACAGGCGTGGCGTCGCGACGAGCGCGCGCGAAGAACCGGGCTGCGCCGCCCTGATCTGATACGGTCTGCGCCGAGGCCCGGAGGAACAACGTGAATGTCATCGATCTGCTCAAGCGCGAGCAGGAGAAGCCGCAAGTACCCGTCCTGCGTTCAGGCGACACCGTGCGCGTGCACGTGAAGGTGGTCGAGGGAACCCGCGAGCGCCTTCAGGTGTTCGAGGGCGTCGTGATCGCCGTCAAGGGCAAGACGGGGCTGTCGACCAGCTTCACCGTCCGTCGGGTGTCGCACGGGGTCGGCGTCGAGCGGACGTTCCTCGTCCACGCGCCCCGCATCGACCGCATCGAGGTGCTCCGCCACGGGCAGGTGCGTCGCGCCAAGCTCTTCTACCTGCGCGAGAAGGTCGGCCGGCATGCACGCATCCGCGAGCGCCGGCACCCGGTGGGCGGACCCGAGATGACGCTGCTGCGCACCGAGCCCGAAGCCGCGGCGGCGGAGGAACCGGATGACCTCGCGCTCGACGAGACAGAGGTCGCTGACACCGATGCGCCCGCGGTGATCGCGGACGCGGACGGCGCCGAGGTCGACGGCTCGACCTCGGAGAGCGACGGCGGAGCGTAGCGGGGGGCCGCGCACCCCCGAGCAGCTCCCCCCGGCGCGGCCTCTCAAAGACCGGGTCGGTCATGCCGGTGAGGCGGCGGCCCTCTCATATCTGAAGGAACAGGGTTTTCGCATCCTCGCCCGCGACTGGCGCTGCCGTCTCGGCCAGATCGACATCGTGGCGGAGGATGGCGACACCCTCGTCCTGATCGAGGTGAAGGCGCGCCGCGGCACGGCGTTCGGCACCCCCGAGGAGGCCGTCGACGAGCGCAAGCAACGCAAGCTGCGCATGCTCCTCGAGGTGTATCGCACGCAGACCCACCGGACGAAACAGCCGTGCCGCATCGACGTCATCGGACTGCTGATGGACGGCGCGCTGACCGTGACCAGGACCGAGCACATCAGGGACGCGGTCCAGCAGGACTGACTCGACGAATCAGGGGCTGCGAACGGCCGGCACTGATATTCGCGGGGCCCAAGCGGTTTCAATTATTGGGGAATCGCGATCACTATGCGCGCTTATAATATGCGCGCATAGTATCTCGAGATTCGAGGAGGGTTGTCGTCGCGCACCCGCTGGAAGCGAAGGCATCGGACAGCCCGGGCTTCCTCCTCTGGCATGTGGCGCTGCGCTGGCAGCGTGCGGTCACCGCGGCGCTGGCGCCGCTGGACATCACGCACGTGCAGTTCGTGATCCTCACGTCGGCCTGGTGGCTCACCGAGCGCGGAGACGCTCCAAACCAGCACGCCATCGCCGGGGAGGCCGGCACCGACCCACAGATGACCTCCCAGGTGGTGCGGAGGCTCGAGGCGAAGGGGCTGATCGAGCGGCGTGTCGATCCTCGGGACAGCCGGGCGCGCAGCGTGCTTCCGACGCGCCGGGGCATCGCCCTGGCACGCACGGCGGTCGCGGCGGTGGAGGAGGTCGACGAGACGTTCTTCGATGCCACGATGAGCCCGGCGATGCTCCGAAGCCTCAACCAGCTCGCCGGGCGGGAGCGGCGCCTCCCTTCGCTCCTCGCTACTCGTTCTCGTATTTGAAGGAGACGTTCAGCCGGGTGCGGAAACGCGCGACCTTGCCGTTCTCGACGGTCATGTCGAGCTTGACCACCTCGGCCACGCGCAGATCGCGAAGCGACGATGAGGCCGTCTCGATGGCGAGTTGGGCGGCCTTCTCCCAGGACTCGGCGCTGGTCCCGACCAATTCGGTGACGCGATAGACACTCTCTGCCATGACCGTACTCCTGGACCGGGTTGCAAGGGCCGTCATTCTCCCGGATTGCTGCGGCACACTGTCCGCCATGCTCAACGTGCCGAAGGCGGACACCGGCATCTGGGAAGGGAGACTCCACCTGGGCGGGGCGGAGCTGCAGCTCATCCTTCGTGTCGGCAGGGCACAAGACGGAACCCTGGCTGCCACGCTCGACAGTCCGAATCAGGGCGCGGTCGACCTGAAGGTTGATTCGATCGACATCGACGACGATGGGCTCCGGTTCGAGATGGCCGCGCTGGCCGCGGCGTTCGAGGGGACGCGCGACGAGCTGGGGAC
Organism: Candidatus Dormiibacterota bacterium; assembly: GCA_963848445.1. Lineage (GTDB taxonomy): Bacteria > Chloroflexota > Dormibacteria > Aeolococcales > Aeolococcaceae > Palsa-851. Next base: position 8,389 of record CAWKDT010000001.1, on the reverse strand, counting down.
GACGATCACCGGCGAGCTCACCCAGTCCGGGACCACCCTGCCGTTGGTCCTGCGATGGCAGGAAACCGAGACCACGGTCAACCGGCCACAGACGCCGAAGGAGCCGTTCCCGTATCACGCCGAGAACGTCACCTACGAGAACGCAAGCGGCGGCGTGACGCTTGCCGGGACACTGACCCTCCCCGACGGGCAAGGACCATTCCCGGCCGCGCTGTTGATCACCGGCTCGGGTCCGCAGGACCGTGATGAGACCCTGTTCGGGCACAAGCCCTTCCTCGTGCTCGCCGACCATCTCACTCGCGCCGGGATCGCCGTGCTCCGGGTCGATGATCGCGGCGTCGGCGGGTCCACCGGCGAGACGAGGAACTCCACGAGCGAGGACCTCGCCGGCGATGTCGAGGCCGGGGTGGCATTCCTCGAGACAAGGCCCGAGATCGACGGGGCCAGCATCGGCCTCATCGGGCACAGCGAGGGCGGCATCATCGCCCCGATCGTTGCTGCCCGCTCATCGTCGATCGCATTCATCGTGCTCATGGCCGGACCTGGGCTGCCCGGGGAGGACATCCTCCTGCAGCAGGGCGCCCTGATCGCACGTGCCGGTGGTGCGAGTGAGCAGCAGATCGAAGCCGGCCGCGACCTGCAGCGGCGCATCTTCGCCGTCGTCCGCAGCGAAACGGATCCCAGGGTGACGGAAGCCAGGCTGCGCCTGACGATCAAGGAGGGCCTCGACCGTCTCGCAAGGCTGCATACGAGCGATGCGGCCGTCGTCGCGAGCACCACCGAGGCCGTCGAGGCGCAGGTTCGCGCTGTGCAATCCCCATGGTTTCGGTACTTCTTGACCTATGACCCGCGCCCGATGCTGCACAAGGTGACGTGCCCGGTATTGGCCATCAATGGCGAGAACGACCTGCAGGTGCCGCCGCACGAAAACCTGGCCGCGATCGAGTTGGCGCTGACCGAGGGTGGCAACACGAGTGTGACCGTGAAGGCCATCCCGAAGCTCAATCATCTCTTCCAGACGAGTGTCACCGGACACGTGTTCGAGTACGCCGGTATCGAGGAGACGGTCGCGCCGGTGGCACTCGAGCTGATCACGTCCTGGATCCGGGAGCAGGTCGGCGGGGGAACGGCGGGAGGACGGTAGGCAGGTAACGGTCGGCGGTGTCGCCCGCGATCCTCCGCGCCAGGGCCGGTGGCCGCGACTCCTGTTACACTTTTCTGTGTGATTGCGTGTGCGATGAGTTGCGCGACCCGAGGCCTCGCCGGGGTGCCGGTCACCGTCGAGGCGGATATCGCCAACGGCCTGCCGGGGTTCACCATCGTGGGCCTCACGGACCGGGCGATCCAGGAGGCACGGGAGCGGGTCAAGCCGGCGATCCGCAATGCCGGCTACAAGTTCCCGCAGCGCAGGGTCACCGTCAACCTGGCTCCGGCCGAGCTCCCCAAAGAGGGGACGAGCTTCGACCTGGCGATCGCGATTGCGATTCTCCGCGCCGAGGACCACTCGATGCGCCTCGACGGGCTCGCGTTCCTCGGTGAGCTCGCGCTCGACGCGTCGCTCCGGCCGGTCACCGGCGTCCTGCCGATGGCGAGATGCCTCGCCATGGCGGGTATTCGACGGCTCGTCGTGCCCGTGGAGAACGCGGCGGAGGCCGCGCTCGCCGACGGTCTCGAGGTGCTCGGCGCCGCGTCGCTCCAGGCATGCGTCGAGCACCTGCGCGGTGAGGGCCGGCTGATCACAGGCGTCCGTGACGAGTTGTCGCCGGGCGTCGCGCCCGAACCCGATCTCGCGGCGGTTCGCGGTCAGGGCCAGGCGAAGCGGGCACTGGAGATCGCCGCGGCGGGCGGCCACAACGTATTGATGACCGGACCGCCCGGGGCCGGTAAGACGATGCTCGCGCGGACCTTCCCATCCTTGCTTCCTGACCTCCCGTCCGACGCGGCGCTCGAGGTGGCCGCGATCTACTCGCTGCGCGGGACGCTGCGCGAACGCCCGCCGACCACGCTGCGGCCCCCATTTCGCGCCCCGCACCACAGCATCTCCCGAGCCGGGCTGGTCGGCGGCGGCACGGGCCTCGCCCAGCCGGGCGAGATCAGCCTCGCGCATCCGAGTATTACAATATGTCCCATGACAACCACCGTCGCTCCACCGTCGACCGTCCAGGCGGGCGTGTACGTCCGCATCAGCTCCGATCCTGACGGGACGCGACTTGGCGTCAATCGCCAGGAGCAGGACTGCCGCGAATTGGCGGCGCGCCGCGGCTGGGAGGTGGCCCGGGTTTACGAGGACGACGATGTCAGCGCGTACAGCGGCAAGTACCGCCCCGCGTATCGGCGGCTGCTCGATGACATACGCGCCGGGGCCGTTCAGGCCGTGGTGGCGTGGCATCCGGACCGTCTCCACCGCGCGCCCCGCGAGCTCGAGGAGTTCATCGACGTGCTCGAAGCAACCGGCTGCCACGTCGAAACGGTCAAGACGGGGCCGCCGACCTCAGCAGCCGAGCGGCCGAGCGGTGGCGCGGACTTTGGGCGCGTGGGCGCGTTACGAGAGCGAGCACAAGAGCGACCGGCTCAAGCGCAAGTACCTCCAAATGGCCGAGGACGGCCAGGACGTCGGCGGTGGCCGTCCGTTCGGGTATGAGGCCGATCGCCACACGATCCGGCTCGCCGAGGCCGCCCTGGTGCGCGAGGCCGCTGAGCGGGTGCTCGCCGGAGGGAGTCTCGTGGGCTCTCCCGGAGTGGGATGCGCGCGGCATCCCCACGGTGACCGGGGCACGCTGGTCGGCCCAGGTCATGCGCCGGATGCTGGTCAGCGCGCGGGTCTCGGGACGCCGTGAGCGTCGCACCATCGACGGACACCGCCGGGAGATTGGCAGCATTGTCGCCACGGCCGTCTGGCCGGCGATCATCAGCGCGGAGCAGAGCGACCGGCTACGCCGTCTGCTCGGCAATGGGGAGCGGCGCATGAACGGGTCCGCGACCAAGTACCTGCTCACCGGCGGGATGGCCGTCTGCGGCCTCTGTGGCGCCGCCCTGGTGGCGCGGCCGCGGGCCGTCGCACCATCGGCCGCCCATCCCGAACATCGCCCGTCCGCGCCCTCGCTCGTCTGCGCCAGCGGCCCCGGATTCAAGGGGTGCGGGGATGACGCATCGCCGCCGAACCGCTCGACGCACTGGTCAGCGAGGCGGTGCTCCAAGCGGTCGACGGGCGAGTTCCTGCTCGAGGTCATGGCGCGGACCGACGACAACGAGGCAGTGGAGGGGTTGCTCGTGGTGGAGGGCAAACTCGCCGAGCTCGCCGCGGATTGGGCCTCGGACCGGATCAGCCGGGGAGAGTGGGACGCGGCGCGCGCCGCCTGCTCGGCCGCGAGCAATCGCTCCGCCGGCGCGTGGAGGCGTCACGTCGCGGGCATGACCTGGACGGGCTACCTGACCCGCTCCGCGCCGCCTGGCCGACGCTGCCATTGCACCGTCGTCGCGCCGTTATCGGCGCCCTGGTCGAGGCCGTCGTGGTCGCTTCCGGCGTCCGCGGTCGCAGCCGCTTCGACCCCGAGCGCGTGAGCATCCGCTGGAAGGCGTGACCGCTCGCTAGCCGGAGGGATTGCCCCCACGCCGAGATCGTCGAGGTAGACGTCGGCGCTCCCCGCGTCTGCGCCGCCATCAGGACGCGCTCGAAGGCCGATCCTGCCCCAGTAGGTAATCCCTCTTGCAGTGGGAGCATGGGAGCCGGGAAGCCCAGATCGATGATCTGTCGCGTGCGCTCGTCGAAGCGCGCTGCTCCCGCATAGGTCGAGGCGCTGCCGAGTGGATTGAACCCGACGATCCGGACCTTGGCAGAAGTCGCCGCTCTGCCACGCTCGGCAGAGGACGGCACGACAGCGGCAGCGCAGCCGACGTCGCGAGAAGCCGCCGACATGGCGAAACCACGCGTCGTGGCGCTCGTCATTTCGCACGGGTGTTATAGTACGTACGTTCGGCCCCCATCGTCGAGCGCTCATCGTTGTGCGGCTCGTCCAAACCGCTCCTTTGCTAGATGTTCGCATGGGCTTAAGGACGCACGTGCCGAGACCCCAAGCCCGGTCAAGGCGATTCTGGCCGACCGCGGGATCACTCAGACTGAGGTCGCCGAGCGTCTGGGCATTTCGCGGGCCGTCTTGTACGGCGCCATCAACGGCGGACGTGGCCGAAATTGCGCCGCGACCTGGCCGCGCTCCTCGAGGTCGACGAGGCCGATCTGTTCCCGGAGCAGGGCAAGCCTCATGCCACGTTGGCGGGCAGCGCGTGAGCCCGACGAGCTCGCCGCCGCCGCGTCCCGGTTGGTCGCTCAGCGGTCCGACCAGGGCCTCCCCGAGCCGTCGTCGACGGCGCCCGTTGGCACGCATCGCGGCCGTTATCAGGCCAGAAACGACGAAGGCATCGAGCAGAAAACTCGACGCCCCCGGCGCTCGTGGAGGCAGGTCCAGTGCCACCACAGCCGCAGCGTAGCAGCACCGTCGCGCTGGAGATCGACGGCGCACCCGCGCAGATTGTGCTCGTACGGCGTGGTGAATGGCGTTTCACCTTCGTCACCGACCGCGATCCGGCGACGGGCGCGGTGCGCGACATCGAGACAATCGTCGAGGCCATCGTCTCGGCACCGCGGCGGGCGGCAGCATGACAGCCGGCAACGGTGCCCGTCCCGTCGCGCTCACCGTTGAGCCGGAGCGGATCCCAGAAGCGCTCAAGGTCGGACGCCGCCACGTGGTCTGGCGTTACGTCATGCGCGGCCGATGGACAAAGCCGCCCTACACGCCGGGGAGCGGCGCGCCCGCGAGTGTCACCGCACCGAGCACATGGCGCCGCTTCGATGACGCGGTGGCCGCATACACGGCGGGGGGATGGGACGGCATCGGCGTGGCTCAACGGTGACGGGCTCGTGGCTGTCGACCTCGATCACATCTACGACGCCGAGCGACGCACGCTGACCGACCCCGCCGCTGCGGAGATCGTCGCTGAGCTGAGCGGCACCTATCAGGAGATCTCACCCGGCGGCGACGGCATCGGATCCTCGCCCGCGGCACGTTGCCGGACGGCGCTGCGCGGCGTCGGGGCGGCGTTGGATGTACTCGAGCAGCCGCTTCGTGACCCTCACGGGACGCCCGCATCGCTTGCTCGAGACCAATCCCGACGTGGAGGACGTCGACGCGGCGGTCATGCACGTCTGGTCGACATATGTGGCCGGCCCGAGCAGCAACCGCGTCACCCCCGACGGCGCGGTGGCGCTCGCGTCGCTGCCATCACCGCCGCTCAGCGACGAGTTCGTGCTCGAGAAAGCGGTGGCCGCGAGTAACGGCGCGAAGGTGGCGGCGCTGATGACGGGGGACCTCAGCGACCATGGCGGGACGAGTTGGCCGCCGACCTGGCGCTCATGTCTCGGCTCGCGTTCTTCACACAGAACCCCGCGCAGCTCGACCGTCTGATGCGGCGCAGCGCGCTGATGCGTGAGAAGTGGGACAGCCGGCGCGGTGCCACGAGCTATGGCGCGTTGACCATCGCCAAGGTGCTGCAGAGCCTCACCGCCACGTGGCAGGGCGGGACGGCGCAGCCGGCAACCCTGGCGACCTTCTGCGACGAGGTGGCCGCCCGCATCGGCGAGCTGGCCTGGTACGCGCACGTCTGCGGATCGCTCAATCCGCGCACCGTCGCGGCGCTCCGAGCCGTCGGCGAGCTCTATGGCGTGGATCCGGACCGGCTCGCCGAAGCGGTGCGCGAATCGCTCGCGGAGCGGCGCTCATGAGCTCGCTCACTCCCGACGAGGTGGCGGCGCAGTTTCGCGACCCTGACCCGGAAGAGTCCGCGCTCGCCGACGTGGAGGCGGTCTTCGCTCGATGGCTCGCGAGCACCGACCCGGTGCCGCTGCGCGCCGTGCTCGGCACCTATGCCGCGTCGATGCGCGACGGCGATCCCGTCTGGACCATGCTCGTCGGCGGCAGCGGCCGGGGCAAGACGGAGATGGTCGACTCGCTGCGGGGACGGCCCGACGTGCGCTCGGTGAGCTCGATCTCCAACGAGGCCGCGCTGCTCTCCGCAACTCCGAAGAAGGACGCGGCCAAGGACGCCTCCGGCGGGCTGCTGCGCCAGATCGGCAGCTCCGGCGTGCTTGTCATCAAGGATTTCACGACGGTCCTCTCGATGCACCGCGAGGCCCGCGCCGGGGTGCTCGCCGCGCTGCGCGAGATCTACGACGGGCGCTGGTGTCGCGACGTCGGCGCCGAAGGTGGCCGCACCCTGCAGTGGGAGGGACGCATCGGCCTGGTCGCCGGCTGCACCGCGGCCATCGACCACGCGCATGCCGTCATGGCGACGATGGGGGAGCGGTATCTCACCGTGCGCGTCGGCGACGGCAACTCCGACGCGCTGGCGCGCAGAGCGCTCTCCCAGGTAGGCCATGAGACGGCGATGCGCCGGGAGCTCGCCGCGGCGGTCGCCTCGCTGTTCAGCGGCGGCCTGCCCGCGAGCCGCACCCCGTCGACCAGTACGTCACCGAAGCGCTGGTGCGGCTCGTGACCCTGGTCGCCAAAGCCCGCTCTCCCGTGGAGCGTGACCACCTCGGAGAGATCGACCTGGTGCTCGATTCCGAGGGGCCGACGCGGATCACGAAGCACCTGGCGAACCTCTACGCGGCGCTCGGCAGCATCGGGCTCGACCCGACGCCGGCGTGGGCGTGGTGCTCCGTGCATGGGACTCGATCCCCAAGTTGCGCCGCGCCGTCCTCGAGCACCTCTACGCGGTCGACACGCCGCAACGGACGAACGAGGTGGCCGAAGCGGTGAGCCATCCATCGCGGACCACCTTGCGCGCCCTGCAGGATCTCGACGCGCACGGCGTCATCCGTCGCGAGGTGGGCGGCGAAGGACGCGCCGATCACTGGCAGATCGCCGATTGGGCGCGACGCGCCTATGTGCGAGCCATGACCGTGCCAACTTCGTCGCACATTGGGACGGGTGACGAGCCGATCTCGATTACGTCGTCAATCCCCTTAATTACCCCACACCCGCAGAGGACGACATAAATGGCAAGGTAGGAATCCGTGGTGTAAACGGCGCCGACGCGGTGGGCTACGGATGAGCGCACCGGCTGTGCTCGAGCCCAGGGCCGCCGGGGTGGCGGCGTCCATCGGCGCCGACGGGCGCTTGCTGGTGCGCCCCGCATCGCGGATCACGGCAGAGCTCGACGTCTACCTCCGCCGCCATCGCATCGAGCTCATGGCCGCGCTCACGTCGGCCGAGCTCCCCGGCGTCGTCGCCGTCTTTCCTGGCGCCACGGTGAAGCGGCGCCGCTCGCCGGCGGAGTTCGAGCGGCACTGGAACGGGCGACGCGGGCTCAATCCGCCGGGGCACTGCCATGCCTGCGGCGGGGTGATCTGGGATCTGCAGTGCTGCCCGGGCTGCGGTCGCGTCACGGAGGAGCCGCCATGACCTAGCAGCTCCTCCGACCCCGACGCAATCAATCAAACCAACCAAACCAGAGGATAGACCATGACCCCGACAGACGACATTCCTGATACAGCACCGAGTTGACCACCTTGGAGAACACCTCCGGGGTGGCGCGCTGGGATCCCAGTGATGCGGTCGACGTCCGTGCCTACAGCAGCGGCGGCGTCCTGATTGAGAAGAAGGAGGTGCTCGAGGGTCGCGAACTAATGATCATGGCAGTCAAGCGCAACAAGTCCGACAAGAAGAATCAACGAGGACAACGGGGTGAGCACGCCGAGCAGCTTCGTCTCGGTCACGTGCGAGTTGCGGGCTCCGCTCAACGTCGACGGCGAGGACGTGTCACTGATTGTCTTCAACGACGGCGGCATGGGCATCGAGCCGGTGATCCGACGTCACCTCGAGGGCTGCGACCCTCAAGACCTCGCGGCCTTCGACAACTACGAAAACGTCGAGTTGAACCCCAAGCTGTATTGCAAGCGGGGGCTCCGCGCGTCGCACTACACGTCCAAGTTCGGCGGCCAGGCGACCACGTGGTACCTGGCATAAGCCGGCGCAATCTCGGCAGCGCGCGGGGTGACAAAGCCTCGCGCGCCGCGCGGACGGCGATGACCGAGGCCGAGTTACAGACGGCGACCATCGACGTCGCGCACCTGTACGGGTGGCGCGTTGCGTTCTTTCGTCCCGCCCGCACCGCATCAGGTTGGCGGACGCCGGTGGGCGCTGATGGCCGCGGCTGGCCGGATTGCGTGTTCGTCTGCGAGCCGGATCATCGCCGTCGAGTTCAAGAGCGACGTCGGCAAGGTTGCGCCCGAGCAGCAGCAATGGCTCGACGCCTTCCGCGCCGCCGGTACCGAGTCACGTTCGGCGACCCCACGACCTGAACCAGCGGCAACCGCCCCTCGCCGTGCTTCGCC